>CAZOZO010000042.1:0-25006 GCA_964584315.1 uncultured Oscillospiraceae bacterium | reverse complement strand
AGGAAGATGAACGATCCGATGGGGCGCTTGGGATCCTGCAGGCCCGCGCGGGCACGGCGCAGCGCGCGGCTCACGGCGCTGATGGCCTCGTCCTGACCGACGACGCGCTGGTGCAGCAGTTCCTCCATATGCAGCAGGCGCTCGCTGTCCGCTTCGGTCATCTTTTTGACGGGGATGCCCGTCCAACTGGCCACGATCTGCGCGATGTCCTCCTCGGTCACCACGTCGTGGCTTGCGCTGCGGCGGCTTTCCCATGCGCCACGCTTTTCCGCGATCAGCTCGCGCAGCTTGCGCTCCTCGTCGCGCAGACCGGCGGCCTTTTCAAAGTCCTGATGAGCGATGGCCTCGTCCTTTTCGTTTTTAAGGGCCTTGAGACGCTCCTCCTGCTCCTTGACATCCGGCGGGGCTGTAAAACCGCGCAGGCGCACGCGGCTGGCGGCCTCGTCCATCAGGTCGATGGCCTTGTCCGGCAGGAAGCGGTCGCTGATGTAGCGGTCGGAAAGGGTCACGGCGGCATCGATGGCCTCGTCGGTGATCTTGACCTTGTGGTGCGCCTCGTAGCGGTCGCGCAGACCCTTCAGGATCTCCAGCGCCTCCTCGGGGCTGGGCTCGCCAACCTTCACGGGCTGGAAGCGGCGCTCAAGGGCCGCGTCCTTCTCGATGTTCTTGCGGTACTCGTCTATGGTGGTGGCGCCGATGCACTGCAAGTCGCCCCGCGCGAGGGCGGGCTTCAAAATATTGGCCGCGTCCATGCTGCCTTCGGCCTTGCCGGCGCCGATCAGGGTGTGGAACTCGTCGATGAACAGGATCACATTGCCCTGCTTTTTGACTTCCTTGATGGTCTCCTTCAGGCGTTCCTCAAACTCGCCGCGGTACTTGCTGCCCGCGATCATGCTGCCGAGGTCGAGCGAAAGAAGCCTTTTGCCGACGAGCGTCTCGGGCACCTTGCCAGCCACGATCAGCTGTGCGAGGCCTTCCGCCACGGCACTCTTGCCCACGCCCGGCTCGCCGATGAGCACGGGGTTGTTCTTGGTGCGGCGGCTCAATATCTGCACGATGCGCTCGATCTCACTGCTGCGACCGATCACAGGATCTAGTTCGCCATCCTGTGCGGCGCGGGTCAGGTCGCGGCTGTACTTCTCCAGCACGCTTTCGCTACCGGCCCCGCCGCGCTTGGGCTCGCCGGAGCCGGATTCCTCCGCGCCGTCGGGTTGGCTGTTCTGCATGGCCTCGGTCAGGCTCTTGGTCAGAGCCTCGATATCCACGCCCATCTCACGCAGCAGGTTGACCGCCACGCCTTCGCCTTCGTGCAGCAGCGCGAGCCAAAAATGCTCCGTGCCCACGAACGAATGCTGCAGCTGGCGGCTCTCTGTGATGCTGCCCTCGAGTATTTTCTTGCTGCGCGGGGTCAGCTCGAGCATGCCGCTCACCTGCGACTCGCCTTCGCCAACCAGTTCGCGCACCTTCTGCATGGCGCTGTCATAACCTACGCCTTCCGGCAGCAGCTTTTCAAGCATGGGGCCGGGTTCTTTGAGCAGGCCCAGCAAAATATGCTCAGTGCCCACATAGTGCTGTTTAAGCGCGACGGCAGCTTGCTGCGCATACGCGACGGCCTGCTGCGCGCGAGGGGTGAAACGTCCAAAAATAGCCATGTTATTCCTCCTTGGGGTCCAGCTTGCGCTGTATGATGGCGCACCGTGCCTGATCGGTAGAGGCGATGGATGCGTCCGAAAACTTGTATTTCTTAGCGTGTGCGTCCTGTGCGACGGTCAAAAGCTCGTCGACGGTCGCAAGCGGTACGGGCAAAATGCCCAGCGACGCGCCCAGCCGCAGGTTGCTCCAGTGTTGCATGAACTCGCCGCCGTCCATCTGCCGCGCGAACTTGAGCGCGCCGTAGCTCCGCCACACGCCGTCCTCCAGCTCGAGGTTTTCCCTTTCGCCGCGCAGCCGCAGCACGTTTTCCATGTCGATCAACTGGCGGCCCACGGCGGTCACGGCTTCGATGATCTCCTCCTCCGTGCGGCCCAGCGTTACCTGATTGCTCACCTGATAGAGGTCGCCCAGCGCCTCGCTGCCCTCGCCGTAGATACCGCGGATGGTAAGACCGAGCTTGGCGACAGTCTGCGATACGTTGCCCATCTGTTTAAAGCGCGTGAGCATCGGCAGGTGCAGCATCAGCGACGCGCGCATGCCCGTTCCGGTATTGGTGGGGCAGGCGGTCAGGTAGCCCAGTTGCGCGTCAAAGCTGAAGTCGCACACGCTGGCCAGCCTGTCCTCGGCGGTAAAGGCTATGGTCGCCGCATCCTCCAGCGCAAAACCTGTCTGCATTGCCTGGATACGCAGGTGATCCTCCTCATTGACCATCACGCTCACCTGCCGGTCGCCGCGGATCAGCGCCGCGCCCACATCGCTGTGGTTGAGCAAGTCGCGGCTGATCAGGTGCCGCTCCAACAGCGAGAGCTGATCCATCTTGTTCATGTCGCTGAGCTTGAAAAGCGTATAGCCTTCGCCTGCGACACCCTCCAGCCCCTGCCGCGCACGGCTCACGCACAGCTCTGCGTTGGCTGCGCTGGCTTCGTTATTGAAGGGCAGGTCGTGGTAGTTGCGTGCCAGCCGCACGCGACTCGATACCACGATCTGCGCGTTTTCGCCACTCATTGCGGGTTCACCTCCGCGCTCTGCGCGTTAAGCAGGGCTTTGATCTCGTCGCGGATGGCCGCGGCCTCTTCAAAGTTTTCAAGGCTCACGGCCAGCTCCATTCGGGCTTTAAGGTCATTGATGCACTGGGCCAGCTTGCGTTCCTGGATATGGCTCTGGGGCACGCGGCCCGCATGCTGGCTGCGGCCATGCACGCGCAGCAGCAGGGGCTTCAGCTGCTCGGCAAAGGTATGGTAACAGTTGGCGCAGCCCAGCTTGCCGCTGCTCTGGAACTCCTCATACGTAAGGCCGCATGCCTCGCAGTGGAGCGTTTCCTCCTTGGGTTGGTGGGAAAGGATGCTCAGCAGGGACGAAAGGAAGCTGCTCATGTCCCCTTTTTCGATGCTTACTTCCATTTTACTCACGCATTCCTGGCACAGGTGGCGCGTGGTGCTTACCCCGCCGGTTAAGACAGTGATCATCACCGTAGCGGGGTTTTTTTGACATTCTTCGCAGAGCATGGGCCTGCTCCTTTCAAACACCGGGAAGCTTGCTTTTGCGGGCAACTTCCAGCAGCATGGACTTGAGGATACGGGCGCGCAGCGCGTCCTTGAGGGTGGCGGGAACCGGCAGGGTAAAGCAGGTATCGCAAACGGCGGCCTTCATGATGCCCGCCTCGTCGCGGGAGATCAGGGCACGCTCGTTCAGTTGGGTAATCAGGTGCTCCGATTCCAGCGCCGTGATGGTGTCGCCCACCCGCTCGTGCAGGAGGTAAATGAGCTGCTCGCTCGTATCCTGCTCCATGCGGAAAATGCGTATATAGCCGCCGCCGCCCCTGCGGCTCTCGATGATGTAGCCGTGGTCAGGCGTGAAGCGCGTCGCCAACACATAGTTGATCTGCGAAGGCGCACAGTTGAAGTATTGCGCCAGCTCGTTGCGCTTGAGCTCCACCTCCTGCTCATCCTGCGTGAGCATGGTCTTGATGAACTTTTCAATCGCGTCGCTTAGCCGCATACGGTAACCTCCTTCGCCAAAGAAACTGACCATCTTTGACCATTTCATTTTATCATGGCGAACTTCAAAATGCAATGGCTATGTCGAACATTTGTTTGAAAGATGCGTGAACCGCTGCCTGTAAAGCTTTGCGCGGCAGCAGCCCGAGCCGGTGGGGGAGCCGCGTACACAACCTGTAGTGGCTGTGCTCCGCGCGAGCAGCCTTGTCAGGCCCACCGTAAGGCATAAATAGCCACATCGCAAGGTTTGAAACCCTGACCATCCATTTCGGCTGTTCAGGACAAAGGCCGCACACGCGGGGGCTATCTAAGAACGCGAAAAAGCCGCCAAACGTTTCCATCCGGCGGCTTGGAAGTGGCTAGATATTACGGGGTGGTATTTTGACCGGTGGCATAGGCCAGCAGCTCGCTCCACAGCGGGTGGCTCTTGTCCAGCACCAGCGTAGCTTTGTCGGTCAGGCTCTCCTCCAGCGCCTTGAGCGAGCGCCAGTAGCTGTAAAAGCCTTCGTCCACGCCATATGCTTCGGCGTAGATTTTCATGGCTTCGCTCTCGGCCTGCGCGCGCACGGTGCCCGCCTCGCTGATGGCATCGGCTTCGATCTGCCGCGCCTCCAGATCGGCGGCGGACACAGCCTTGCGGTACTCCTCCTCGCCCTCGCTGCGCAGCTGCTGCGCCACCTTGGCGCGGTCGGCCTGCATGCGGGCATAGGTGCTCTCGATGTTGGCGGGCGGCAGGATGGTGCGGTGCACCTGCATGTCCCTGATTTCGATACCGCGGGGAGCCATATCCTCGTTGAGCATCTTAAGACCCTTGGCCAGCGCGGCGTTCAGGGCGTCCTTATTGCTTACGAAGTCCTCCGCGGTCAGGCGGTTGATGGCCTGCACGATCACGGGATGGATCAGGTTGTCCAGCTGGTTTTCGGCACTGACCATATTGCCCAGCTTCAGGCTGAACAGCGCGGGATCCGCGATGTACCACTGTGCATAGGTCTGCACGTAGTACTGCTTCTTTTCGGCGGTGTTGACCACCTCGCTGTCGCTGATGTAGGTATACAGCCTTGAGGAGAAGGATTCCACCTTGTCCACGAAGGGCACCTTGAAATGCAGGCCGTTGCCCCTTACAATCTGCACCCCTTTGGTCAGGGTGATCTCGTCCTTGAGCACATCCGCATAGCGGCTGTGGAAGTCGTTATCCGCGCCAATCACGATGCGGCTAATGACACCAAAGCGGCTGACCACGCTCTGCTCGGCCTCGCCGACGATAAACACGCTCTCATTGATGAGTACGATGGCCAATATGAGCGCGATGGCGATCAGGATGAGCTTGACACGATGCTTTTTCAAGAGTGCACTAAACTGCGCGCTGTTATAGTTGATGGGTCGTTCGCTGTTCATTGCCCAAGCCCCCCTTCGACGGCCGCCACGGTTTCAGGCGTAGCGGCTTCGCCGTTCAGGTCAAGCACCTTGACCACGTCGCTGCCCGGCTCCGCTACGATGATGCGGCCGCTGTTCTTCAGTACATGTTCAAGCGTCTCGATCAGCAGGCGTTTGCGTGTGATCGCGGGCGCGACCATATACTCCTGGTACACAGCCTTGAACACTGCCGTGTCGCTCTCCGCCTGCGCGACCAGCTCAGCCTTGTAGGCCTCGGCTTGCTTGACGGTCTCATACGCGTTGCTGCGCGCTTTGGGGAGCACCTCGTTCTTGTACTTCTCAGCCTCGTCTAGGCGCTTGGTCTTTTCGTTCTTGGCGTTGTTCACATCCTCATACGCGGAGGAAACATCCTGCGGCACGGTGATGTTCTGGATGCGCACAGCATTGATCTTCACGCCCATCACATAGGTGTCGATCAGGGCTTGGAAATCCGGCAGTACCTGCTGCTCGATCTCCTCCTTATTCAGGAGCGCGTCGTCCAGCGGGCGGTTTTGAATGTTGCGGCGAATGACCGCTTCAAAGGCCAGTTGCAGGGTTCCCTCTGGGTCGTCCACATCAAAGTGGTACTGCCGCACATCGCGGATGGTATACTGGAAGATGGCCTCAATGGCGACGATGCTGTTATCGTTTGTCAGCATCACACCCTCGTTTCTTTCATCCACGTACTGCGAGGCCTTGCCCGCCGTGCCCTGCTGCGTGGTACGGAAGCCATATTCCTGCGTGTGGATGGTGGTCACGCTCTCGCTGACCACCTGTTGCACAAAGGGGATGCGCCAGTAGAGGCCGGGGCCGTTTTCACCGGTCACGCTGCCAAAGGTGAGCACCAGTGCCTGCTCGCCCTGGCCGACGCGGTAAAAGCTGGTAGCGGCGAACACCGCCACCACGGCCAATAAGATGAGCACCGTGAGCGTTATCGCCCTGGTTTTCGTTTGCATGGCTGAACTCCTTTCCATTGTCCAAGGGGGTATATGTTTACCATACCATAAAGGCACGCCTGTGTAACGTGGTTTTGCGCGAAAGCCACGAAACATGGTTCGAAAACCGCCGTGCCCGTGGGTGGGTCGCGGCGGTTGAAAGCATGGAAAGCAAGAACAGGGAGAGGGGGATAGCGTGGGCCCCCCTCGCGGCGCGCGAGCGGCTCAAGATAGAATAATCGGCCTGTTCAGGCATTGCCTGCGTGGGTGGCCTGTTTACGCGGGCGTCGCCTTGCTCTCCTCGGCGGCCAGCGGCAGTTTGACCAGGAAGGTTGTGCCCACGTTCTCCTTGCTGCGCACAGTCATCTTGCCGCCGTGCGCCACCACGATGATACGCGCGATCGAGAGGCCCAGCCCGTGCCCGCCGCTCTGCGCCTTGCGGGCCTTGTCGCTGCGGTAGAAACGGTCAAAAATGCGCGGTAACTCCTCTGCGGAGATGCCAGGGCCGGTATCGGTCACGCTCATCACGCATTCCAGCCCGTTGTTTTGCAGCCCAAGGGTGATTTTGCCGCCAGGGGGCGTGTATTTGATGGCGTTATCCACCAAAATGCGCATCAGCTGGCGCAGCATGCCCTTATCACCTCGCACGGAGCCGTGCTCCAGCGGGTCGATGGCAAACTCATGTGCCGTGGAGAGCAGTTTGGCGTCGCGGTGCACAGCGCTGATGATCTCGGTGGGGTTGAACACCTCCATCTCGAGCATCAGCGTCTTTTTGTCGTGGCGGGCGAGGAAGAGCAGGCGCTCGACCAGCTCCTTCATGGAGGCTGTCTCCTGCGCGATGGCGGTGATGCCCTCGTCCAGCACTTCCTTATCGGTCTTGCCCCAACGCTCCAGCATGCTGGCGTAGCCCTGTATCACGGCGATGGGCGTGCGCAGCTCGTGCGACGCATCACTGACGAACTGCTTCTGGCTGTTGTAGCTGGTCTCGATGCGGTCGAGCATGCCATTGATGACCGCCGCCAAGTCCTTGAGCTCGTTTTTCGTGCCCGCGATGTTGATGCGGTTGCTCAGGTTGTTGGCGCTGAGGGCGGCGGCGGCTTCGGTCATCTCGGAGATGGGCTTGAGCACGGCCTTGTTGAGGCGGTACTTGCGCCGCAGAAAGTGCGCCACACGGTACAGATCAAGGCAGATCAGTGCGGAGAACAGCAGCCAGTACACATACATCACATAATGGAGCGAGAAAGCGACCATCAGCCCGCCCTGCGCGGTGTGGCGATAGATCAGTAGCTGGAGGCCGTTCAGCGAGTTGAGCCCTTCCAGAGACAGGCGCACGCTCTCAAAAAAGCCGTTGATGTCGTCGGGCAGGGGTTCGGCAAGCAGATAGGCCTCATTCACAGGCAGCCCCGTGAGTTGTTCCGCAGTATAATAGAGCCCGTTTTGCGGCTTCATGGCGGCTACCGCGTCCATCGTGGACTGGGCGGAAGGGATCTGCGCTACGCCGAATACGATGGTGAACACCGTTAGCATGAACAGCGTTGTGCCCAGCAGTTGCCCGCTGTAGTGCAGCGCGATGCGCAGCGTCAGCGAAAAGCGCAAGGTGCTCAGCGCCATGTGAAAGCGCATACGGAAATACGCGGGCAGACGCGTAAGCCCCTTACCTTTCGTTTCGGCGCGAGCTGTGGCGCGGTTGTCGGCCCGCCGCTGCGCCTCCATGCGACGGGCTTCGCGCTCCTTGCGTTTACGGCTCATAGCGGAACATGTAGCCTACGGCACGGATGGTGTGGATGGTCTTGACCCCGAAACGGTCGTCGATCTTCTGGCGCAGGTAGCGGATGTACACATCCACGATGTTTGTGTCGCCCGCAAAATCATAGCCCCACACGTTTTCCAAAAGCTCGTCGCGCGATACGGCGGCGTGCTCGTGCTGCCACAGGTAGTGCAGCAGGTCGAACTCCTTCTTGGTCAGCGCAACGGGCTCGCCCGCAAAGCTGGTGGAGTAGCTGGCGGGCTCCAGCTTCAAGTTGCCCGCACTCAAAACGCCGCTGGCCTCGGCGCGGTCCACGCGGTGCTTTTTGAGCGCTACGCGGATGCGCGCCAGCAGCTCTTCAATCGCGAAAGGTTTGGTCATATAGTCATCCGCGCCCATGTCCAGCCCCATCACTTTATCGCTCACATCATCCTTGGCGGTCAGCATGATGATGGGGATGTCACTCTGCTGGCGCAGGCGACGGCAAACCTCGATGCCGCTGAGTTCCGGCAGCATCAGGTCCAGGATCAAAAGGTCGGGCTGCCAGCTCTCGCACAAGGCGAGGCCGCTGCGGCCGTCAAAGGCGGCTTGCACGTCGTAGCCCTCGTGTTTCAGCTCCAGCTCCACAAAGCGGGCGATCTTGGTCTCGTCCTCAATAATCAATATTTTGCTCATAAACGCATCCTCCGATCAGGTAGCAGTATAGCAGAAAATTCCTTCCGGCAACAGTGGCGCCGGAAGGAATCCTGCTGGCCGCGAGATTTACTCGATCTCGGCCTCGTGGAAGCCGTCGCGGCTTTCGCTGGTGCGCACGCTGCCATCCTCGGAAAACTGCACGTTGACGGGCGTGGTGCCGCTGGCGGGGCTTTCGCTGCGCATCTCTGGGGCCGGGGAGGGCGCGGCGGGTTCCGCCTGCTGCGCCCCTTCATTGTGCTTTGGCACAGCCGCCGTAAAGTCGCGCGCGATGGCGTTTACGGTGTTGCGAACGTTGTTGCCTGCGTTTTTGACCATGCTCTCCAGCGTATCGCCACGGAAAGCGGCGTTGTCATGATCCACACGGATGCGGTAGCCAAGCGCCAGCGCCGCGATCATGCCCAGCACCACCAGCCAGATCGCCACCAGCGCCGCGAAAATGAAGAACATCAGCGATATGTTCACGATGGTCGCATCACCCTTGTACACCAGCAGGCGGTTGCGGTACAGGCGGTTGAACAGATGCGGCGCGCGGCCGACATAGATGGCGCCATAGGCCGCGCCCTTGGTATCGCGCAGGCGGCCGTTCTTCTCTAGGTCGACCAGCGAACGGGCAAGGCTGCCGTTGTGGTACTCAAGCAGGTTCACGGCCTCCTCATAGCTGATGCCGCTCTTCTGGCGCAAAATTTCGATATCTTCAACAGTGTAGTGTGCCATGTGAGGTTTCCTCCTTAATATCATGTCGAGCGTTTATCCCTTCGACGGTGTTATGATACCACGCAAAGCCGCGCTGTGCTTGAGAAACCCATTGCTCTTTGATGAGAATTTCATGAGATTTGTTTTTACGCTTGTTTCATTTTCCTTCCAGCGGTTTAGAACGTATCCGTTGACGGCCTGTAAAGTTTTTGTTATGATATTATCCGCTTTAAGCAAAGCCGCGACATGTCAAATTGCCGAGGAGGAAACACATATGGCTTTCTGGATCGTTACCGACGCATGCAGCGACCTGCCTGTGGATTATATCAGGAAGCAGCGCGACCTGTACATCGTGCCCATGAGCTACCAGATCGACGGCAACGTACAGCAGATCGACCTGACCGACGTTACGCTGGCTGGCCGGGTCAAGGCCTTTTACGACCAGCTGATCGATGGCAAAGTCGCCACCACCTTTCAGGTGAACCAGAACGAATGGGTGGATCATATCGAGCCGCTGCTCAAGGCTGGCCATGATGTGCTGATGCTGGTGCTCTCCAGCAGCCTGAGCGGCATGTACGCCACAAGCAAACTGGCCGAGGCGGAGCTGCGCGAAAAGTACCCCGAGCGCAAGATATTCACCTTCGACAGCCGTTGCGCCAGTTTGGGCGAAGGGCTGCTGGTGCACCTTGCGCTACAGTACCGTGACGCGGGCCACACCATAGAGGAGACCTATCAATGGGCGCAGGACAACGCGCAGCGCGTGATCCACTGGTTCACGGTCAGCGACCTGCACTTTCTGGCCCGCGGCGGCAGGCTTTCAGCCACCAGCGCCACGCTGGGCAGTATCCTCAAAATCAAACCGGTGCTGAACGTGGACCCCAACGGCCGGCTGGTTCCCCGCATGAAGGTGCAGGGCCGAAAGCACAGCCTGAAAGCCTTGTATGAAAAAGTAGAGGAAACCGCGCTGGAGCCTGCCAAACAGACGATGTTCATCAGCCATGGCGACAGCGAGAAGGATGCCCAGTGGCTGGCCGAGCGCCTGAAGGACAAGTTGAATGTGCCCGAGGTGCTGGTATCGCAGATTGGCCCCATCGTGGGCTCGCACGCGGGCCCCGGCACGGTGGCGGTGTTCTTCATGGATAAGGATGGTTCCTCGCGGCTTGAAGCAGTGGAGCATAAGTAAGCGGATAAGCCAAAACCCCCGGAGCATATGCATTGCTCCGGGGGTTTTTTCGCATTTCTGCCGTAGCGGGTGCAGTGGGGAAAGGGGTCAGTCGATGGCGTGCTCCGCCGCACCGCTCAGCGTGATGGCTTCGCCACAGAACGTCATGGGAAGCGCGTCGCCATGCACCAGCCGTACGGCAGCCTTTCCCTTTTCTACCGTCAGGCGGATGAGCCGCCCGCGGTAGTCAAACTGGAAGCTGTAGCCCTGCCAGCCCGTGGGCAGGAAAGGGGCAAGATGCAGCCCATCCACGATGCGCATGCCTGCAAAGCCCTGCGCGATGGCCAGCCAGCTGCCCGGCATGCTGGTGATGTGCAAGCCGTCTTCCGTGTCGTTGTTGATGTTGTCCAGGTCTAGGCGTGCGGTGCGGCGGTACATCTCCACCGCTTTGTCACGATAGCCGATCTCCGCCGCCATGATCGCGTGGATGCAAGGCGAAAGGCTGCTCTCATGCACGGTGATGGGCTCATAGAAGTCGAAGTTGCGACGCTTGGTGTCTGTATCGTACAGATGCCCCAGCGAATACAGGCCTTGCAGCACATCGGCCTGCTTGATGAAGCAGCTGCGCAGGATCCTGTCCCACGACCACTTCTGGTTAATGGGGCGCTGATCTTTGGGGATCTTCGCGGCGGGGTAGATGTCCTTATCCAGGAAGGTATCCTGTTGCAGGTAAATGCCCAGTTCTTTTTCCTCGGGGTAGTACATGCGGGCGACCACATCGCGCATGTGGGACAGTTCCTCCGCCGTTACGCCAAGCTTCGCGATGCGCGCCGCGCCCGCTGCCTCGCATGAATCGCAGAAGTACTCGATGCTCCACGCGGCGATGCGGTTGGTATACCAGTTATTGTTGACGTTGTTCTCATATTCATTGGGGCCGGTCACGCCGTGCAGCATGTAGCGGCCCGCCCGTTTGCTGAAATGCACGCGGTCGGTATAGAAGCGCGCCACGCCGCACAGCACATCCAGCCCCTGCCCGAGGCGGTAGCTCTCGTCGCCGGTGTAGGCAGTATAATAGAAGATAGCGTAGGCCATGGAGCCGTTGCGGTGGATCTCCTCAAAGGTGATCTCCCATTCATTGTGGCATTCCACGCCCGTAAAGGTGACCATGGGGTAGAGCGCGCCCTTCATGCCCATCATGGCGGCATTGTGGTAGGCGCCCTCCAGCTGCATGTGGCGGTAGATCAGCAGTTGCTTTGCCACATCCTGCCCCGCAATGGACAGGTACACGGGGAAGCAGAAAGCCTCAGTATCCCAGTAGGTGGCGCCGCCATACTTTTCACCTGTAAAGCCCTTGGGCCCGATGTTCAGGCGCGCATCCTCGCCGCTGTAGGTGCTCAAAAGCTGGAACAGGTTGAAACGGATGCCTTGCTGGGCACGGTCGTCACCCTGTATGGTCACGTCGCAGCCATCCCAACGCGCGCGCCAAGCGGCGGTGTGCGCATCCCTGTGCGCTTCAAAGCCCGCCTCACGCGCGCGGGATGCGGCCTTCAGCGCCATGGTCAGCAGCATGTTCTCCGCATGGTCGCGGCTGGTAAAGCACAGGGCATATTTCTCCACCCGCGCGGTGGTGCCCGCGGGCACGTCACCCGCATAGCAGAGTTCCACGTAGCCCTCGTCGCGCAGGCGCTCAGTCAGATCCAGTTCGTCCGCCCAGCAGCTCATGGCCGCACCCACGGCAAAGCGGGGTGTCCCAAAGGGGTTCTCTTTGGTTTTGGTCAGCAGGCCGATGGCGTCTTCGGTCTCCTCCTCGGCAAGCATCTCCCAGAAGGTCTCCTGATAGTTGCTGTCCAAATTGTGCACCCGCGCGTCCAGATAGGGGCGCATCTCGATCTGCGCCGCGTGATCCGGCGTTACGGCATAGGATACGGCTAGCAGTTCCTTCTGGGCAAGCGACACAAACCGCTCCACGCGCACCGCCGCGGAACCCTTGTCGGTTTGCACCGTGAAGGTGCGGAGCGTGACGCCGGTCTGCATGTCCAGCTCACGGTAATAGTCGGTATAGGCACACTTGGCCAAATCAAGTGTTTCGCCGTCGATGGTCACGCGCAGGCCCATCATGCGCACCGCGTTGATGGACTTGCCGAAATACTGCGGATAGCCGTTCTTCCACCAGCCAACGCGCGTTTTATCGGGAAACCACACGCCGCCGATGTAGGTGCCAATATGCGTATCGCCGGAAAAATCCTCTTCGAAGTTGCCGCGCATGCCCATATAGCCGTTGCCCGTAGAGGTCAGGCTCTCGGACAAGCGGATGTGCCTCAGCTCAAAACCCCGCTCGATAACCTTCCAAGGGTGTACTTCAAATGCCATATCGCTGCCTCCCGCACACTGCGCAATCGTTTGTACATGATATTATCATGGTATTCGATTTTGCGAAAATTGTCAAGTTGTTTTCGGCTGCAAGCACCATGCAGAGAAGGCGCGAAGCCGCCGCGGATTGCCGCGCCACGCAAACCATGTTATAATGAACCAGCTTGAAACGTCATAAGGAGGATAAGCACAATGCGCACGCGCATCCATAACGTGACCCTGACCCCCGGTGCTACGGGGGAGGCCCATATTGCCTTTATTCCGGACGCGGAAGTGCACATCGACGGAAACCTGATTGCCTATGCGGGAGAGAGCAGGCTTGCGCCTGCCTTCGTGGCAGAAGAGACCGTCGACGGTGCCGGTTGCCTGTGCATGCCCGGGCTTGTGAACCTGCACACCCATACGCCCATGACGCTGCTGCGCAGCGCGGGCGCTGATCTAGTGCTGGATGACTGGCTGCACAAGGCCATTTTCCCGCTGGAGCGTCAGTGGGATGCTTCACTCATCCGTACCGCGACCGACTTGGGCTGCATGGAGATGCTGCGCTTTGGCACCACGTCGTTCAACGACATGTACTTTCACACCGATGTGATCGCCACCGCCGTGCAGCAAAACGGGATGCGCGCGCTGCTGGGCCATGGAATCGTAGATTTTGACGAGAGCTGCAAGGACATGGTCGAGGGTGTGGAGATGGCCGAGAAGTGGAATCACGCCGCAGACGACCGTATTCGCTTTTCACTTGCGCCCCACAGCGAGGGCGCCACGACGGAGGTGCTGCTGCGTAAGGTGGCGGAAACAGCCAGGCGCATGGGCCTTGTGGTGCACATCCATGTGAGCGAGACGGATTTCGACTTGCAGGGCAGTCTCAAGCGCCGCGGCTTGACCCCGCCCGCCTACCTTGAGAAGCTGGGCCTGCTCGACGGGCCTGTGATCGCCGCGCACTGCGTGTGGTTCAATGACGCGGATATCGCCATTTTCAAGAAGCACGGCTCCACCGTTGCGCACAACCCCATCAGCAACCTGAAGCTGGCCAGCGGCGTTGCGCCCATCGCCAAAATGCTCACGGCAGGCGTAAGCGTGGCACTGGGCACCGACGGCGTAGCCAGCAACAACGACCTGAACCTGTGGGAAGAGCTGAAGCTCATGCCCATGCTGCAAAAGGGCGTAACGCTTGACCCAACGGTCGTCTCGCCCATGCAGACGCTGGCCGCCGCCACCGTGGTGGGCGCAAAAGCCATGGGCTACGATAACCTCGGTTTGCTCAAGAAAGGTTACCTTGCCGACCTTATTTTGCTCGACCTGAACACCCCGCATATGACTCCCGCGACCGATCTGGAAGCCAACCTCATCTACGCCGCGCAGGGCAGTGACGTGCGGCTGACCATGGTCAACGGCAAGGTGCTTTACAAAGACGGCGCTTTTACGACACTTGACCGGCAGGCCATCCTGCGCAGCGCCCGCGAAGGCGCGCAGGAGATGCAACGGCGCTTGGCCGCCGAGGCGAAGTGACGGCAGGCGAGCATGAAGATACTTGTCGTGTGCCAGCATTATTGGCCGGAAAACTTTCGCATCACGGAGATCTGTGAGGATCTGGCAGCGCGGGGCCATGATGTGACTGCTGTGGTCGGTTTACCCAACTACCCCAGCGGCGTGATACCGCCGGAGTACCGTCACCGGCGAAACCGCAGGCAGGAACGAAACGGCGTTCACATCCGCAGGGTATGGGAAGTGGGCCGCAAAAGCGGCAAGCTTGGACTTGCCCTCAACTATGTGAGCTATATGACGGCGGCCAGCCTCAAGTTGCTGTTTATGCGCCGCGACTTTGACGTGGTGTACGCTTTCTCCACTTCGCCGGTGCTCATGTCGCTGCCCGCATCGCTGCTGCGGTGCGTGAGCCGCGCAAAGCTCATGATCTACGTGCTGGACATTTGGCCCGCGTGCCTCGCCGCCATGAATGTATATGAGGGCTCCGCGCTGTACGCCTTTATGAAGCGTGTAAGCCGGTGGGTCTACCGCAAAGCGGACAGGCTGGTCTACTCCAGCAAACGCTTCAAGGATTACCTGCATGCGGTGCATGGCATCGATGTGCCGGAGGAGGACTATCTGCCCCAGTTTGCGGACAGTCTGTTCGACGTGCTGCCCGAAACGCCCCCAAGCGATAGGCTGAACCTCGTTTTCGCGGGCAACATCGGTAAAGTGCAGGGTGTGGAGACGTTTATCCGCGCGGCGGTGTTACTCCGGGGTGAGCCCATCCGCTGGCACATTCTCGGCGACGGGGCCAACCTGCCCGCCTGTCAGGCGCTGGTCAATGAGCTGGGCCTCGGCGAAACCGTGACCCTGTACGGCCGCCGGCCGCTCGCGGATATGCCCGTTTTTTACGCCATGGCCGACGCCATGCTGGTCAGTATGCGAAACGACATCAGCGTGAATGACACGTTGCCCGGCAAGGTGCAGAGCTACATGGCCGCGGGCAAGCCCATCCTTGGCTCCATCGCGGGCGAGGCTCCCTTAATCATCGCCGAGGCGGCATGCGGCCTGTGCGCCCCGCCGGACGACCCCGCCGCCTTTGCTGCCGTGGTGCGCGATTTCATGCGCCGGAGCGACCGCAAGCAGATGGGGGAGAACGCGCGTCTTTATTACCAGCGCCACTTTACCAAGCAGGGGCATATGGACAGGCTCGAAGCGATGCTTTCCGAGCTTGCGGGAGGCAACCATGAGAATACTTGAGCTGAACACCTTTGCGGGCACGGGCAGTACGGGGCGTATCGCGCTGGATATCGCGCGCTTTGGTACGCAACAGGGCACGGACACCATCATCGGTTTTGGGGCGGGCAACGTGCCGCCGGAGGCCGAAGTATACGCCTTGCGCATCGGCGGGCGTGCAGGCCGCAAATGGCATGGCGCGCTGCGCAAGCTGCTCGACATGGAGGGATACGGTAGCAGCCTTGCAACGCGCAGGTTGATCGCCTTTGTGAAAACGTGGCAGCCGGACGTGGTGCACCTGCACAACATCCACGGTTGCTACTTGAACCACCGCCTTTTGTTCCGCTGGCTCAAAAAGACCGGTCTGCCCGTGGTGTGGACGCTGCACGACTGCTGGCCCTTCACCGGGCACTGCGCTTACTTCGATTATGCGAACTGTGACCGATGGCAGACGGAATGCCATCATTGCCCGCAACTGCGCAGCTACCCGACATGCGTCGGGCTGGACGGCAGCACGCGCAACTACCGCCGCCGCAAGGCGCTGTTTACCTCGCTTGACAAGCTCACGCTGGTAACGCCGTGCAACTGGCTCAAGGATTTGCTTGCGCGTTCCTTTCTGCGCGATGTGCCCGCGCGCGTCATTTACAACGGTGTCGACCGTGATACTTTTTACCCACGCGAGAGTGATATCCGCGCGCGCCATGGCATCGAGGAGCGTTACGTAGCGCTCTGCGTGGCTTCGGAGTGGGAGCCTCGCAAGGGAATCGCCCTGATGCCCGCGCTGGCTAATGGGCTCGGCGCGGACTGCAAGCTGGTGGTGATCGGCCTGACCGAGGCGCAGATTGCCGAGCTGCCCAGCAATATCCTTGGCCTTGCCCGCACCGCCTCGCCGCGGGAGCTTGCGAAATGGTATGCTGCAGCCGACTGCTTCGTGAACCCCACGCTGGAGGACAACATGCCACTGGTGAACCTGGAAGCGCTGGCCTGCGGCACCCCCGTGGCGGTGTTTGCGACGGGCGGCTGCCCGGAGTGCGTAACTGACGCTTGCGGTGCGGTAGTGCCAAAAGGCGACGTGGCCGCGCTGGCCGTCGCCGCGCGGGCACTGTGCGAGCGTAAAGCGGATATGCAGACCGCATGCCTCACGCAAGCGGAGCGTTTTGACAGCGTTGCCACAGCGCGCGCCTACGACGCGCTCTACCGCGAGGTACGTGGATGAACACCCTGTTTTTGACGCTATTATACCATCCGAGCGACGCTGCCGAAGTTTCGCGTCGCTCCCGCGACGGGCTGCAAAACCAGATCAACACCTACCAGTGGGCGTTTGTAGACGGGCTTAAGCAGAACCTTGCGGAAGGGGAGACGCTGAGCATTATAAATGCCTTGCCTGTCGGCGTTTACCCACTTGCTTACCGTCGGCTGTGGCTCAGAGGTAAAATACGGGATGAAGGGCTGTTTTGCGAGCTTGCCAGCCTCAACTTGCCGTGGTTCAAGCAGCGGATGCGCGCATACGCCGCCTACCGCGCCATGCTGCGGTGGGTCATGGCCTCGCCGCAAAACCGCAATATCCTCGTCTATTCGCTCTACCTGCCTTATATGCAGGCGGTGGCGCTAATCAGGAGGCGATTCCCCGATGTGCGGGCTACGGTCATCGTGACCGACCTGCCCAACGAACTGGGCATCGCCTCCGGAAGGCGCGGGCTGCTCAAACGCATCGAATACCGCATGGGTGCCAAACGCACTGCGCTTTGCCGTGCTTTCGAGGGTTTTGTGCTGCTCGCCGCGCCCATGGCCGAAGCATTGCCCATCGCAGGCAAGGCCTGCATGGTACTGGAGGGGCTGGTCTCCGACCCACCCATAGACGCTGATGAAGCGCCCGCTCTGCCAAGCGACGACCGCCCTGCCGTGCTCTATACCGGCACGCTGAACCGTGAATTGGGCATCGACATTTTGCTGGATGCTTTTGCGGGTTATGAAGGTGCGCAGTTGTGGCTCTGCGGAAGGGGCGATATGCAGCGCGACGTGGCCGAGGCTGCTGCGCGCAACCCGCATATCCATGATTTTGGTTTTGTCCCGCAGCGAACCGCATTGGCCCTGCAAGCCCGCGCGGCGGCACTGATCAACCCCCGCACGGCGCAGGGGGTCTTCACGCGCTACTCTTTCCCATCCAAAACATTGGAGTATATGCGCAGCGGTACCCCTGTGCTGTGTTGCAAACTGGAGGGTATCCCCGATGCATACGACCCGTACCTGACCTACATCACGCCGCAGACTGCCGAAGGGATACGCGCTGCGGTGCAGGCGCTGCTCGCGGTTCCGGAGCAGGAACGCCGCGCCATGGGGGAGAGGACACGCGATTTTGTGTTACGGGAGAAAAACGCACAGGCACAGTGTGCGCGGCTTACGAGTTTCATGCGAGGACTGCATGACGTAACAGCATAACGCAAACACGAAGAGAGACCCGCTTGCATCGGTTGACAAGCGGGTCTCTCTTCGTGTTTCGTTCTATTACTTTGAGAGTACACACAACGCTTTGGCGATTTCCGCGCCCAGCCTTGCGTTGTTCAGCACCAGTTGGATGTTGGCCGCCAGCGATTTGCCCTCGGTCAGCGTTTTGATCTTATCCAGCAGGAAGGGAGTGATGGCCTTGCCCTTCACGCCCTGCGCGTTGGCCAGGTCGATGGCCGCGCTGATGGTTTCGTTCATCGCATCCTCTGGCATGGCGTACTGTTCGGGGATGGGGTTGGCGATCAGCATCCCGCCCTTGAGGCCAGCCGCATCCTTGGCATAGATGGCGGCGGCGATCTCTGCTGCCGTATCCAGCCTGTAATCGACGGCAAAGCCGCTCTTGCGGCAGTAGAAAGCGGGCAGTTCGGCGGTCTGATAGCCGATCACAGGCACGCCCTTGGTCTCGAGGTATTCCAGCGTGAGGCCCAGGTCAAGGATGGATTTTGCACCCGCACACACAACGGCCACGTTCGTCATGCCCAGCTCCTCCAGGTCGGCGGAGACGTCCATGGTGGTTTCGGCGCCGCGGTGCACGCCGCCCACGCCGCCGGTTGCAAATACACGCACACCGGCCATTTGCGCGGCGATCATCGTGGTGGCCACGGTGGTAGCGCCATCCTCGCCGCGTGCAAAGAGAACGGGCAGGTCTCGGCGGCTGGCCTTATGCACGGCAAGACCCTTCTTGCCCAGGTGTTCGATCTGCTCTTTGCTGATGCCAACACAGAATTTTCCCTGTAAAATGGCGATGGTCGCGGGCACCGCGCCGCTCTCGCGCACAGTCTTTTCGACCAGCAGCGCCGTTTCCACATTCTGTGGATAGGGCATGCCATGGGATATGATGGTGGATTCCAGTGCGACCACGGGTCGGTTGTCAACGATGGCCGCGCGCACTTCTTCGGATACGTTCAGGTATGGGTTCATGGATTCGCCTCCTGTTTTTGCGCCATGCGCAGCGTCTCGGCCAGCAGCTCGTAGCTCATCTGGTCGGATACGGCGTGCTTGCTCATCGCGCAGATGGCCGCGCCTGCAAGGCCCATCCGCAGCACCTCGCGCACGGGTCGCTTTTCGACCACCGCCAGCGCCGCCGCGGCGGTAAACGCATCGCCGCAGCCCGTGGTATTGAGCACGCGCTGGGGGATAGGGCGCTCGAAAAGCTGTTCGCCCCCCTCTGAGATGAACGCGCCGCGCGCACCCAAGGTGATCAGCACATAGTCCACGCCCATCTGGTGCAGGGCGCGCGCCGCGGTTTGCAGGTCAAACTCGTGCGTTACGTTCACGCCAGTCAAAAGCTCGATCTCGATCTGGTTGGCCTTAAGGCCGGTCAGCCGGGGGAGCGATTTGTGCAGACGCGCGGCCTTCTTGGCGGCCACCGCGTCTGCGATGACCGGCGGGGTGCAGCGCTGCACGATAAAATCGATGCTCTCCTCGGGGATGTTCGCGTCCACAATGATCGCATCTGCGGCGTTGAGCACGGCAAGCTTGCTCTCCAGATAGGCGGGCGTGATGCGCTCGCACAACGCCATATCGTTGACCGCGACCGACATCTCCCCGCTGGGCTCATTGATGCACACATACACGCAACTGGCGGCGTGCTCCACGCGTATGGCATGAGTCAGATCCATGCCGATGCGCGCTGCCTGCTCCGTGGCCAGGCTTGAAAATTCGTCGTCGCCAAACACGGTGATGAGGCTCACCTGTTGCCCAAGACGGGTCAGGTTTTCAGCGATGTTGCGTCCCACGCCCCCAAGCCCCGTATGGATGCTGCCGGGGTTGGAATCGCCGTAGACCAGCGCCGTGGCGGCCGTAGCGTTGATATCCACATTATTGCCGCCCACGACAACAAACCGGTGCTGCCCCATAGGTGCGCCTCCTACACATTGCGGGTACGGATACCCTGTATGTTCGCGTACTCCGAAAGTTTGTTTACGATGTCCGTGTACGTGGTGTCGCTGGGCATGTCCAGCGTATATAGGTTTGTATAGAGGTTGTACTTGCCCATGTTCTCCACGTGGAAGTCGACATCCACCACCGTGACGCCCACGCTTTGAAAGTAGTCGTTGATAAACGCGAGCGTCTCTACCCGGTGGACGAATTTAATCTCCACATGCTTTACAGCGTTCACATGCACCACGCGCTGGAGCAAAGTGAGCGTTACCATCACGATGGCGCAGCCTGCTACGGCAAGTAAATAGTAACCCATACCGATGGCAAGCCCAAGGCACGCCGCGTTCCACAACGAAGCGGCGGTCGTGAGCCCCGCGATCTTCTTTTGGCTGATAAAGATGGTACCGGCCCCCAAAAAGCCGATACCGCTGATCACCTGTGCGCTGAGCCGCCCATAGCTGACTGCCACGCCTGTGTTGCCCCCGCTTGCCAGGTTCAGGCGCATCGTGTCCGCCATGATCAGACCTTCGACCACAGCAATCAGCGCCGCGCCCACGCACACCAACACATGGGTACGCATGCCTGCAGGGCGGTTCTTTTTCTCACGCTCGATGCCGATCACACAGCCGATCACTACGGCAAGCAAAAGCCGAAGGCCGGCCTCCCACCATGCCATACAACCGCCTCCCGCCATAACCTAGTAAACGCGGTAGAGCGAGACCACTTTGCCCAGAATGGTCACTTCCGGCACGATGATGGGCTTCATGGTGGGGTTTTCCGGCTGAAGGCGGAAGGCGCCGTTTTCGCGGTAGAAGCGTTTGACGGTGGCCTCGTCCTCGATCATGGCGACGACGATATCGCCATTGTAAGCAGTGGGTTGTTTACGTACCACCACATAATCGCCGTCCATGATGCCCGCATCGATCATGCTTTCGCCACGCACGCCAAGCACATAGTGCTCGCCGTCGCCGATCATCACCTGCGGCAGGCTCACGTATTCCTCAATGTTCTCGGTAGCCAGGATGGGGGCGCCCGCCGTAACGCGGCCGACGATCGGGATGCTCACCATGCCCGAACGCTCGATAAAGGTCGCGTCACGGTCAAAAGGCAGGCTGATGGCCCGGGGCTTCATGGAATCGCGCGCAATCAGGCCCTTCTTTTCCAGCCGTATCAAATGGCCGTGCACCGTTGAGGTGCTTTTAAGCCCGGTCGCATCGCAAATTTCGCGCACCGAGGGCGGGTACCCCTTCTTCTTTGTGGTCTTTTCAATGTAGTCAAGGATTCGGGCTTGGCTATCGCCGCGCGGATTGCTCATTGGCTCACATCCTTTGCAAACATTTGTTCCTAGCGGTAGGATATCACAAACAAGGGCGATTTGCAAGCAAACCGCCTCAAATGTTCGCATATGGGAGTAACGCATGCATGATTACCTGCGAGCAGGCGCGATGAGGTAGAAGGAAGTGCTTTTCGTGCCCAACACACATGGTGGCCATGAAAATGTAGCTGCATGAAGCGTGGGGGAAACAGGCCAATTCGCATTGCAATGTCTATTGTGCCGCGTCTGAGTGTGCGTTGGATGGATTATCGGTTTTCGTCGGAGCATCTTTTCGCAGCATCAGCCTGATCCCGAACCCGATCAGCGCAAGGCCGACAATCGCATTCAGCACATCGACAGCTACCGCATCCAGGCTTCCCCGGAAAGTGCCGCCCAGCGCCGCCACAGCCGTCAAAAAAACCGCTGTCGACAGAACGCAGCCAGAGGCAAACAGGAGCAACCCCCTGCGATCAAACCCATTCTCCGCTACCTTGGCCGTGAGCGCGCCCCCCCAAAACAGAACGGTGAGCGGGTTGCTCGCCGTAAGGAACAGCGCCTGCCAAAACACGCTGCCGCCTGCCTGGGCAGCAAAGAGCCTGACCCCCGGCAACAGCCTGATGCCCAGCGCGCCAAGCAGCATATCCAGCCCGAACAGGCACAGCACGGCGCCGCCCAGCAAACGTGCCGCACGTTGTGCCGACGGTTTGCCAAGCAACGCCGCCGCACCCAGCGACGAGAGCGCGATGTAGGCGACGTCCGTGAGCGTTACAGCCAGCACAGCGCCCATGGCAGGCCAGAAGCCAACCGTAAAAGCCGCCAGCAGCACAAACAGGCAAATGGGGCCTACAGCCAGTTGTAACAGCATCCCGAACCGGAACCCTTTCCAAAGCGTTGCAAGCTTAGGCATTAAGCTCCTCCTTGAGGGTCGCCAGCACGATAAGCGTATTGGTGCCTGCCACGCCCTCGATCTGCTTGAGCTCATCCGTCAGGAAGCGCTCCAGCGCGGCGGTGTCCGGTGCGGTCACCTTGAGCAGGTAGTCGTACTCGCCTGCAATATGGTGGCATTCCAGCACACACGGAAACGTCGCCGCACACTGCCGGAAGGCATCAATGTGTGCGCTGGCGGATAGCCGCACCATCACAAAAGCCAGCAGTGCAAGGCCTAGCTGCCTGCGACTCAGCTTCGCTGTAAAGCGCTCGATAACGCCGCTCTGGGTCAGTTTCTTCATACGTTCAAGCACTGCGGGCACCGATAGGTTCACTTGCCGCGCGATGGTTGCGGCAGGCAGGCGCGCGTTCTCCTTGAGCATACCGAGGATTTGTGTATCCATGGCATCCATACCGGCTCACCTCATAGGGTACTGTAGCTGGAAACAACGATTTTGTAAATAGCATGAGATAATCACCTTTGATTGTTCTGCAAATCGCTGGATTTACTGATATTCTTAAGTTCGGGTTTCCGCGACAGGCAACTACTTCCATTCTTTGTAAACTTGGGTGAGGAGCAAATGGGGGATATGCGACGCAATGATGCCGAAGCTCTCCACCATAACTGCACAGATCGGCTGCTCCGTTGAAAACAAATCAGGTTTCGATGTGCGTTTCCCATACGCATATGTTGTGCGCATGAACAGCACCGGGCATATATAGCTGAAGCCCGAAAACACTTGACAAAAGCGATACAGGGTGTAAAATGACAGTAGAACTATTCGCTAAAGAATACTTTAACGAATAGATATGTATCAAAAAGCAGATTAATTACCAGTATTGGGTCGATTTTACGCAGGTGTCAGCTGATCGGCGGTTGCGCAATTTACGTCTCTCTGAATGCCAGACAAACGCCAGCCAGCCTGAATATCCCAAGTTTACACAACACATGCTTTCCGTTGCATTCCTCACACTCCGCGTGTCGAAAAGCGTATTCCATTCCGAGATAAGCGGATGTTCTGAAAGGAGCCTACCCATGCCCGAGCTTACCTACCGTGAACAACTCGATCAAAAGCGGCTGGAAGCCATCCGCCAGATGCTGCTCGCGTTGCCGCGCTCCTGCGCGGATTTTATCCGAAGCCTGATGAGCACCACCAGCACGCTCACCCGACTGGCGTACACGATCGATCTTGGCACGTTTTTCGACTTCGCCATGAAGGAACTGACCTGCTTCACCGCCAAAAACGCGCCAGAAGTGACCGACGCGGAAGTCGCCCAGCTTAAGCCCCGCGATGTGGAGCTATACGCCGAGTACCTGTCCCTCTACTACAAGCAAACCGGCGAGGACGAGACCGACCAGCGGATGCTTCGCAACCAGACCTTCGGTGTCATGCGAAAGCTTTCTTCCCTGCGGTCTTACTTCAACTACCTGTTCCGCACGCAGCGCATCCCCGCCAACATCGTGTCGCTGGTGCCGCTTCCCAAGAAGCATGAGAAGCCCATTTTACTTTTGGAGCGTGACGAGATGGAAAAGCTGTTGGCCGCCATTGCCACCGGTGCACAGCTCACCCCCCAGCAGGCTGCGTTTCACAAGATCACGCAGGCGCGCGATTTTTCCATCGTGATGCTGTTTTTGGGCACAGGCATCCGCGTGAGCGAGTGCGTAGGCATCGATATCGAAGATATTGATTTCCGTGTCAATGCTTTGCTGGTGACCCGCAAGGGCGGCAATCAGGTGATCCTCTATTTCCCGCGGGAGGTCGCGCAGGCGCTGAAAACGTATCTGGTTCAGCGTGAGACCATCACACCCATGGATGGACACGAGCACGCGCTGTTCCTGTCCCTCCAACGTAGGCGCATCACCCAGCGCGCGGTGGAACTGATGGTCAAAAAGTATGCCATGCTGGTGGTGCCGCTCAAGCGGCGCATGAGCCCGCATAAACTGCGCAGCACCTACGCCACCAATCTCTACCAGGCAACCGAGGATATCTACCTCGTTGCCGAGGCGCTTGGCCACAGCGACGTGAATACCACGCGCAAGCACTACGCCAGCATGAGCGACGCGCGTATGCGACAAGCGGCCAGCCACACCTATCTGCATTATGATGCCGATGCGCAAGATGCCAAACCGAGCGATCCAGTCACCTCGGATGGCAGGAATGCGATATCCGAGGTTGCTGATTCCCCCACTGCACCCGCGGCCGAATCTACGACGGCCTCTTTGCCGGAACGAAGCGATGCGGTTCAGTCAAACCATGAGACAGCCTCCGCGGATGAATCGACCCCGATGCAGACCGATGTATCCCTGGAGATCAACGTATCGCCGCCAAGCGCCGACGTACCTGTTATACCTGCAGCGACGGCCTCGGAAGCTCAATCCGACTTGCATACTCGTCATCGCCGTGCCCAGCGATGGCCGCACTCGTCGTAGCTCGATCATCAATGGCAACGATCGGAAAAGAACAAATGTTCTTACTGTGCTGCCTAGCTCTTTGCTGTTCGCGTTTTCTCACCGATGAACCAAAGCGCGATGGGGATTCCCTCACCGCGCTAAATCGCTTTAGAACTTTACGGTTGTTATGTTTTACAACGCAATTGCAGATCCATCGCTCATATCGCGCGCTCTATCCATAATGCAATTTGGGGCCCAACGCGCAAGGATGTCATTCCTGCAACCTGGCGATAGTTTGGGTTATCCCCTGACTGCTGCATAACAGGCTCTCGCTACGTTTCCCCACGCTCAGTTTGCCGTAACGATATCGTCCCGCAGGCGGTACAGCGTGGCGCCACGCGTTTTATGGCAGAACGCATCCACAAACCAGTCGATGTCCTTCTCAGCCTCATACTGCACCAGCGCGTATCGCTCGCCGTTCTTCTTCTGCCCCTTCATATTGGAATCCGTCCAGCGCACGGTTTTCGTCTCGGGGTCGTAATTGCTGATGAACACCAGGCTGTGCGCGCCTTTGCCGTAGTAGTAGTCCGCGGACATCTGGAAATAGTCGCCCT
>CAZOZO010000041.1:0-25996 GCA_964584315.1 uncultured Oscillospiraceae bacterium | reverse complement strand
CCCAGCACAGCGTGAAGGATTTGAGCGGCATCGGCATCGCGCCGGACATCCTCGTATGCCGCGCGGATCACGAGTTGCCCTACGATGTGCGTGCGAAAATCAGCATGTTCTGCAACCTGCCGGTGGAGCGCGTGTTCCAGAACCTGAACGCCCGCAGCCTGTACGAAGTGCCGCTGATGCTGCATAACGAGGGGCTGGACGAACAGGTGGTCAAGCTTTTGAACCTGCCTGACAAGGAAGCCGACCTTGGCGAGTGGAAGACCATGGTCAAACGCCAGATGGAGAGCCAGACCACCGTAACGGTCGCGCTCGTGGGCAAGTATGTCGAACTGCCGGACGCCTACCTGAGCGTGGTGGAGGCGCTGACGCACGGCGGCAT
Source organism: uncultured Oscillospiraceae bacterium (assembly GCA_964584315.1). Lineage (GTDB taxonomy): Bacteria > Bacillota > Clostridia > Christensenellales > Aristaeellaceae > CAXXOK01. The sequence continues at coordinate 25,617 of CAZOZO010000041.1, read as the reverse complement.
CCACCATGGCGTGAAGGTCAAGATCAACTGGATACCCGCCGAGGCCGTGACCCCCGAGAACGTGGAGGAAACGCTGGCGAGCGCAAACGGGCTGGTGGTGCCCGGCGGCTTTGGCGAGCGCGGGCTGGAGGGCAAGATGACGGCCATCCAGTATGCCCGCGAGAACGGCCTGCCCTTCCTGGGCCTGTGCCTGGGGATGCAGATGGCCGTGATCGAGTTTGCCCGCCATGTGCTGGAGATGCGCGACGCGCATACCACCGAGGTGGACCCGCACAGCACCTACCCCGTGATCGACCTGATGGCGGATCAGGACCTCAAAAACCTTGGCGGCACGATGCGCCTTGGCAAGTACCGCTGCCTGATCGCCCCCGGCACGGTTTGCGAGAAGGCCTACGGCACCGGCGACATCTGGGAGCGCCATCGCCACCGCTATGAGTTCAACAATGCATATCTGGATCGCTTCATGGCGGGCGGCATGGTGATCGCGGGGCGCAACCCCGACCGCAACCTCGTGGAGATCATCGAGATGCCCGGCCACCCGTTCTTCGTGGGCGTGCAGTTCCATCCGGAGCTCAAGAGCAGACCCAACCGCCCGCATCCGCTGTTCCGCGAGTTCATCGGCGCGGCGGTCAAGGACAAGGCGGCGCGCTAAGCAGCATAGGAATGCGGGCCGGCACAGTGTGCCGGCCCGCATTCCCTTTCACGGATCAGCGACCGCAGCCCGTCAGTTTTCCCATTCTATCCTGAATTTGGCCTCGCTTTGGATGGCTTCCCATGCCGCCGTCATGCCGGGGTCGATGCGCAGCGCCACCAGCCGCGGCAGCGCGAGCAGCGGGCGCAGGTCCGTGATGGGGTTGTAGGCCACGTCCACGTACTCCAGCATGGTCAGCGCCTCGATGCCCGCCAGCGAGGTAATGTCGTTGTGCTTGGCGTGCAGCTGCTGCACGCTCTCCGCGCGCATGAAAGGCTCGATGTTCGTAAGGCCGGAGTAATCCAGCCACAGATAGTCGATCATCTTCCCCTTCACCGCCGCCGTGACCGCCTCGGGCGAGGCCTCGTTCACGTTCAAAAACTTCAGATAGGGGTAGCGCGAAAGCACGCTGAAATCCGTGCACGGGATGCGCTCCAGGTTGATGCTGCGCAGGCGCGGGCACCCGCGCAGAGGCGTCAGGTCGCCTACCGCCGTATCGCTGATGTCCAGCGTGCGCAGCCACTGGAGCCCGTCGATGGCGCCGATGTCCGCAATGTTCGGCGATTTGTCCAGATACAGCTCCTCGAGCTTGGCAAGGGCGTGCAGCGCGTCTACATTTTTCAGGGGTTGGCGGTACAGACGCACCACGCGGAGCTTGGGCATAAGCAGCAGGTCGCTCAGGTCGCCCACGGTGCCGTGCCCCACGATCACATCGTTCACGTACACCCTGTTTTCCTTGTACACGACGTCGTGCGCCGCGCCATCGGTATAGTCGCCGTAAATATAGAGCTCGCTGATCGTTTGCATCTCGCCGAAGGTGACGGGCTCCCATGTGGGTTTATGGAGCTGCGCGCGTACGCAGCGCTCCACCAGCGGCTCGCGGAAATCGACTTGCGCATCCTGCGCCATGGCGACCAGCGCGGGATAGATGCGCGGCCTGAGCGGCAGGGTGAATGCGCCCCATGCAAGCAGCCCCAGTGCAACGGCAGTCGCGGCCACGGCCGCCCACACCCGCACGCGGCGCGTTTCCACCGCGCGCAGCTTTTGGTATACCTGTTTGGCGCTCTGGTACCGCTGGCTCGGCGCGAAGCCGGTACAGCGGCGCACCACCTTGCGGATGGGCGCAGGGAGGCGCGCGATGCCCTCCAGCTCGTAAGCGCCGGTCATCAGGTAGAGGAGAACCACGCCCAGCGAGTATACATCGGTGCGCGCGTCGGTCTGCCGGTACCCGAACTGCTCCGGCGGCGCGCTGGTGCGCGTGCCCAGATATTCGGTATCGTGCTGCTCCCCCGCGGCATATTTGCGGCTGATGTCAAAATCGATCAGATAGACCTGACCGGCGGGGGTCATGATCACGTTTTGCGGCTTGATGTCACGGTGGATGATGCCCCGCCTGTGCAACGCCATGAGCACGCGGCACAGCTGCGCGCCGATACGCGCGGCCTCGCGCATGGCGAGTTGCCCACGCTCCGCTACGTATTCCTCCAGGTTTTGGCCTTCCACGTACTCGCGCAGCAGGTAGACGTACTGCTCGTCCTCCGCGTAGTCGAAAAGGCGCGGGATGCCCGGCTCATGGGCGGCGTTCAAGGCCTCACGCTCGGCACGCATGCGCGCGTTTTGCCGGTGAGAGAACATCTTGAGGATGCGCTTCTCGCCCTGCTGGTTTTTGAGCAGCAGCACGCGGTGCTCGTCGCCCCCGTAGCTTTCGAGCACCTCCCAGCCCTCGGTCAGCTGACGCAGCACAAGGGGCTCGCGGCTTAACTGCTCCTCGCAAAACTGCTTGAACTCCTCGGTATCCTTGCCCATGGCGTTGCCCCCAGCGTAGCAGATTGCCGATGCGTGCGGTGCAGGCATGAAGGGTCGTTCGGGTGCGTTGCAGCCTCAGTTAGGGATCGCTTACCTGTGCTTATGCCAAAAGTACATCAATTGCCCTCTGCGAAACAGGGTTTCAGGCGCATGTCAGTCCCAGTGAAGCCATGGCAGCCCAAACCCCGCATCACGCGGGTGCCCGAGGGTCGTCTCCCTGCGATGGCGCAGTCAGGCGGGGAGGGCTTATTCCTTCACCTGCTCTGCGCCCGGTGGTTGCGGTTGGGCCCGCGCAGAATGTCGCCCGCGCCAACCGCAAAGGGGAAGGTCATGACTAGCCGCATGCCCGCGACGCTGACGGTATCGACCGCCTCGCCCGTATCTGCCAGCCGCAGAGCCGCCACAGTGAACGGCTTACCGCCCGCGGGGGTCAGCGCCTCCAGCGCGTCGCCCACATAAAAGCGGTTCTTGACCACCACAGTGGCCGGTTCGCCCGCCGAGGCGTCGCTCTCTACCTGCGCGACAAACTCCATGGCCTGCTCGTAGCCACCCGCGCCGGCGGCGGGCTGCGGCGCGCCAAAGTAGAAGCCGGTGTTGCTCTTGCGGTGGCTGGCCTTGTCCAGTTCCAATATCAATTCCGGAAGCAGCGCGCGGTAGGCGGCTTCGCCCCCGCTTGCCAGCGCGTCCAGCGCGCGGCGGTAGGCGGAAACCACCGTCGCCACATAATAGGCCGTTTTCATGCGGCCCTCGATCTTCAAACTCGCGATGCCCGCCCCCACCAGTGCGGGCAGGTGCGGCAGCATGCACAGGTCAAACGCGGAGAAGATGTGCGTGCCCCGCTCCTCCGCCACAACGGGCATATACACGCCCGGGCGCGTCTCCTCCGCCACATGGTAGGCCCAGCGGCAGGGCTGGGCGCACTCGCCGCGGTTGGCGCTGCGCCCCGTGAGCGCGGTGCTCAGCAGGCAACGCCCACTATGGGCCACGCACATCGCGCCGTGCACGAAGGCTTCCAATTGCAGGCTGTCCGGCAATGCCTGCCTCATGGCGCGGATGTCGGTAAGGCTTAATTCGCGGCTGAGCACGATGCGCGTTGCCCCCGTAGCCTGATGGAAATGCAGCGCCGTGCGGGTGTTCAGTACGTTCGCCTGTGTGCTGATGTGCAGCGGCAGCGCGGGCAGCGCATCCCGCAGCATCAGCGCCGCGCCGATGTCGCTCACGATGGCCGCGTCCGCGCCCGCCGCGTGCGCCTCGCGCGCCGCATCAAGGTAGCCCGCCATGTCCCTGTCGAAGGGCAGCAGGTTCAGCGTTACGTAGAAGGGCTTGCCGTGTGCGTGCGCCATCTCTACCGCGCGGGGAAACGACGCCGCGTCAAAATTGCTCGCGCCCGCGCGCAGGCCGTAGCGATCCATGCCGCCGTACACCGCGTCCGCGCCAAAGCGCAGGGCGGCGGTCAGCTGCTCCATGCCGCCCGCGGGGGCCAGCAGCTCCGGCATTCTTGGCCTTGCGCCCGGCTGGCTCATTGGATACCGCGCCCCTGGTCGAACTGCTTCCACAGCGGGGCATAGATGGCCACCGCCGCGTCGTGCTCCGCCTGCGTTTTGCTGAACACCAACTCGCCTGTGTTGGGGTCCTTGCTGCAGAAGAACAAGTAGTTTTCGGCCATGAAGGCTTCGTCCGGATAGAGGGCGGCCTGTATGGCGTTGGTCGAGGGGTTGCAGATAGGCCCAAGCGGCAGGCCCGCGTACTTGTACGTGTTGTAGGGCGAATCCACAGCTAGGTCGCTGTCGCGCAGGGCCATGCGGCGCTCGCCGGTGATGTAGTGGATGGTCACGTCGCTGCCAAGCTTCATGTTTTCGCGCAGGCGGTTGTGGAACACCGCGGACACCTTGGCAAAGTCGGCCGTCTTGGCCTCCTTCTCGATCAGGGAGGCAAGGGTCAGAACCTGATCGACCGTAAGGCCGATGTCGTTGGCGCGCTCCTGCCACTCATAGGTGAGCACTACGTCGGTCTGGTCGATCAGCTTCTTGAGAATCTCGGTGGGCGTCGCGTTCAGGTACACCTCATAGGTGTTGGGCGCGAGGTAGCCTTCCAACAGGTAGCGGCGGTCGCTCACATGCTGGGTCTTGAGCGCGTCCTGGATAAAGTAGTAATCGCTCAGGCCTTCGCCCGTGCGGCAGAGGTTCAAAAAGTCGGTGGTATCGGCAAACACGCCCTCGCTTTTCAGCATGGCGGCCACGTCTTCCACCGTCCAGCCCGGGATCACGGTAATGGTCGCGGTCATGGGCTTGCCGTCGCCGGTGGTCAGTATCTCCGCAATCTGGAAAATGTCCATGCTGCGCTTGAGCTTGTAATCGCCCGCCTGTATCTTTTGGCCCAGCCCCGCAAAATCGCAGTAGTATTTGAACACGGAGCGGTTTTTGATGATGCCCTGATCGGCCAGGTTGCCCGCCACGCGGTTCAGGCTCTGCCCGCTCTTGACTGTAAATGCGATCTCGTTTGGGTCGGCCTTGTCCACCGCGCTGATGAACTTGTCGTCGATCACGCCGTACACGGTCGAGATCACGCCAAACACCAGCACCAGCGCCGTGAGCGCGACCAACACGGGCCTGAGCACCCGCCACAGGCCGCTGTACCAGTAAAAGCCGTATTGCCGCTCGTCACGCAGCTGCTCGTGGTCATAATCGGGGTCCCATCTGGGCATGGAAAGCCTCCTACATCCCGGGCAGGTCCAGCTCCAGCGCCGCGGCCTTCGCCACACGCTGGAACACCTCGCCCGCCATCTGCTGAAGGCGCATCTGCGCCACCAAATATTGCGCCACATCGCCGTTCATGTACAAAAGCGACGACATGCGGTTGAACCGCTCCACGTCCGCCTCATCCGCGTTCACGCCCGCGGCGGCGGCCATTTGCAGGCGGGTCTGCGTGCGCTGGTATTCCTTGAGCAGCGTGCGGTTGGTCTCGTTCTCCATCACCGCGGCCTTGAGGGCCGCGAACTGCCGGTACTCGTCGCTCTGCTGTATGGCCTCGGCGAGGCGGTCGGTCGCCTCGTTCACCTGCCGGTTGTCGATCATGCGTACTCTCCTCCGGTCGCGGGGCGCGGGTCACCAAAGGCACGCCGCGCCGCTGTCGCCTGTTTAGTATACCGCAAAACGGGCGAAATTTCATGCCCTAATTTGCGGCGGCGGTGCGGGCGGGGCCGCGGGGCCATGGCTGGCGCGACTTTTCGTTTGTAACAAATCGTGGCGCGCGCGCGTCACTTTTCGCCGCGCAAGCTTGCGCGGCAGGTCATGCTTGTGGTATGCTTCTGCTACAAAAGTGTTTGAATGGCATCCGATGGTTCCGTTACCCTTCGCCCGTGTTCACGCGGGGTTAATTGATATCACGTGATGCAGTTTGCCGGAGAGGTGGTCGCGCCATGCAAAAAAGCAAAACGAGGCTTGCGCTGCTTTGCTGCGTGCTGCTGACGGTTTGCTTGTCCTTGTGGCATACCGGCATGCCCAGGCAGGCTGCCGCAGAAGATATCCCCTTTTACCTTGACGGGGTCGATATCGTATACGTGACGGAAACGGGCATCCGCTACCATATGGTAAGCGACTGCGGCAACACGCAGGTTGCCTACGCCATCACGGCGCGAGAGGCAGAGCGCCTCGGCTATACGCCGTGCGGGCGATGCCATCCATTGCCAGCCATCCCGTTCATGGACGAACCGCCCTTTCCCACCGATGAAACGATCGTCTACCTGATCGTGAAAGACGCGGACTACCACAGCGACCCTGCCTGCAAGGCCATCCGCGATTCAAACGGAACATACGCGCCCATTCCCGTTACGCTGGACGAAGCGAAGTACCTTGAAAAATACCCCTGCAAGAAGTGCAGGCCGCCCGTATGACCTGCATCCAGCCAGACGAAACGCCGCCTGCGCGAGCTATCCCCACGCAGGCGGCGTTTCTATGCTCATTTCAGCCGCCCAGCAGCATACGGTCGTTATCCAGCTGTTTGCCCTGCACGCCGCTGTAGCGGCGCAGCAAGTCCTCCACCTTCATGGAAGCGCGCTCCTCGCCCGCCACGTCTAAAATGACCCTGCCGCGTTCCATCATCATGGTCCGGCTGCCCACGGCCAGCGCGCTTTGCATGTTGTGGGTGATCATCATGGTGGTCAAGTGTTGCTCCCGCACGGTTTGCACGGTAATGGCCAGCACCTTTTCCGCGGTGGCGGGGTCGAGCGCGGCGGTGTGCTCGTCCAGCAGCAGGAGCTTGGGGCCGGATGCGGTGGCCATCAGCAGCGCCATGGCCTGCCGCTGGCCGCCGGAGAGCTGCCCCACCTTCACCTTCATGCGGTCTTCCAACCCCATACCAAAGGCCGCCAGCCTGTCCCGCAGGGTGTCGATATCGCGCTTTTGCAGCGCGGGCGCCAGCGGAAAGCGCCGCCCGCGCGTGTAGGCGAGCGCGAGGTTCTCCGCGATGGTCATATCCGGCGCGGTGCCCTTCATGGGGTCTTGAAACAGGATGCCGATGCGCCGGGCGCGTTTGTATTCCGGCAGGTAGGTGATATCCTCGCCGCCCAGCAGCACATGGCCGCGATCCGGCCAGAAGGCGCCCGTGACCGCGCCAAACAGCGTGCTCTTGCCTGCGCCGTTGGAGCCCAGAATGGTCACGAACTCTCCCTCTGCCAGCGATAGGTCGATGCCGCAAAGCGCAGTGTGCTCGTTCACGGTGCCCTTGCCAAAAGTCTTGGTCAGGTTTTTGATCTCAAGCATCGCGGCGTCCCTCCCTGCGCAGGCGGCGGCGCGCGAATGCCTCATGGACGGTGGGCAGGCTCAGCGCCACGCCCACGATCACCGCTGAGATGAGCTTCAGGAAATACGTTGGGAATATATTGGTGGAGAGCGCCAGCGACACGATCACACGATACAGCAGCGAGCCCACGATGGCGCTGAGCAGCCCTATCGTGACTCCCCTCCGCCCGAAGAACGCCTCCCCGATGATGACCGACGCCAGCCCCACCACAAGGATGCCAATGCCGCTGGAGATGTCCGCATAGCCCTGGTACTGCGCCACCACCGCGCCGGAAAGCGCGATGCAGCCGTTGGACACGGCAAGGCCGATGATCTTCATGGCCGAAGCATTGATGGAGCTGGAGCGCACCATGGCTTCGTTGTTGCCCGTAGCGCGGATGCACAGCCCCAGATGCGTCTTAAAAAACCATGTGAGCAGCAAAAACATAAGCAGCGCCAGCGCCGCGGCCACCAGCAGCTTGACCCCGTCCTTGCCCAGCGGCGCGAGCTGAACGAACAGCCGCTGGTACAGCGTCTCCTTGCCGATGAGCGTCACGTTGGCACTGGCCCCCATGATGGCGAGGTTCACGGTGTATAGCCCGCTCATGGTCAGGATGCCCGCGAGGATGGGATGGATGCCCACCTTGGTCTGCAGCACGCCGGTCAGCGCGCCTGCCGCCATGCCGCACAGGAAAGCAGCTACAAGCCCAAGGTATGGCGCGCCCGCCAGCGTGACCATCGCGGACACAGCCACGCCGAGGGTAAAGCTGCCCTCGGCGGTCAAGTCCGGCGTGTTGAGCACGCGAAAGCTGATGTACACGCCCATGGCGAGCAGCCCGTACATCAGCCCAAGCTGTATGGAACCCAGCACTAACGTCATGGTTCGCCCTCATTCCGGCGGCGGGGGCGTGCCCCCGCCGCCCTGTGGTACCGCTAGTTTACTCCAAAATCTTCGCGGTGGAAAGCACATCCTCCGGCAGCGCCACGCCGATGGCGTCCGCGGTGGTCTTGTTCACCACCATGGTGAAATCGCTCACCGTTACGGCGGGGATGTCCGCGATGGGCGTGCCCTTCAGGTACGTATCGCTCATGTCCGCCACGATCTGGCCGATCTGCGTATCGCTGATGGAGATGGTCGCAAACGCGCCGCTGGCCACCATCACCGCGGAGGAGCCGTAAACGGGGATCTTCGCCTCTTTGGCGACTTCGGCCACCGCGGGCAGCCCGGTCTGCACCACCGAGTCGTTGGGGATGAACATCGCGTCGCAGCGCCCCACCAGCGACTGAGCCGCCTGCTGCACCTCGCCGGAGCTGGTCACCACCGCTTCCACGTAGGCAAGGCCGTTTTCGTCCATGTACTTCTTGGCGTTCTCAATCGTGGTCACAGAGTTGACCTCGCTGGTGCAGTAGATGAGGCCGTACGTTTTCACGGCGGGGGTCAGCTTGGCGCTGAGCTTGAACACCTCCGCCACGGGGATCATGTTGCTGGCGCCGGTGGCGTTCTTATCCGGCTTGGCCATGTCGGTGATGATGCCCGCGCCCACGGGGTTGGACACGGAGATAAAGAACATCGGGATATCGCTGCCCATGTTGAGGAACGCCTGCGACGGCGGGGTGGCGATGGTGACCACGTAATCCTTACCGCTATCGATCATCTTCTGGCAGATGGAGGCGAGGTTGGTCATGTCGCCCTGCGCGTTCTGGTAGTCAAACACCATGGCGTCCTCACCGTAGCCCAGCTCGCGCATCCGGCCGATGTAGCCCTCGCGCATGTCGGTAAAGGCGCCGTTGTCCGCCATCTGGATGATCCCAACCTGAACCGTTTTGGGCGCTTCCGCAGTGGCGGCGGCGGCGAAGGTGAGCACGAGCATCAGCGCGGCAGTAAGAGCGATCAGCTTTTTCATGGGAACCCTTCCTTTCGTTTGCCGGGCTTTGCCGGCACGCTTATTTCCGTCGGTTTGCCATTGCGGTACAGAAAAACGCACCTGTCCTTATCACAAGGACAGATGCGTAACATCTGCGGTACCACCTTGGTTGACGGTTGCCCGTCCTCCTCTGCGCAAGTGCCGACACACTCGCTGCCCTGTAACGCTGGCGTTGCGTCGCGTGATACTCGGGCCTTCGCCCTTTCCCCGCGCCCTCGGCGGCCCATTTGCCAACCCGCTCTCTGCCGGTTTTCAGCTGCCCCGGCTCTCTGGAAGTGCGCTGTCGGTTTGATACCCGCCTCGCTGGTTTAGCCTATTAAAGCATGGGCGCTTAGGTTTGTCAACCCCCGTTTTCAACTTTTTGCATGGGCACCGTGCTGCTCCCGTAGGGCATCACGGCCACGCGCCCGCCGCCAAAGTCAAGCAACGCGGGCAGTTCCGCCTCGTCAATGCCATGGATGCGCATGGGGTGCAGCACATCGGCGGGCAGGCGGCTGAGCATGTGGAAATCCGTGTGCGCGGCGATTTCGCAGCATACGTAGAACACATACCCCGCGATGGTAAAATCCTCCCGCAGGGCCGCGTCCAGCCTGCCCTCGGCCAGCGGCTTGCTCCACCCGAAAAACGCGGCAGGGCCGCCGCCCTCCGGGCATTCGGCCAGAAACACTACGCGCCCGCCATCCTTGACGGCCTGTCGGGCATTGATCATCGTCTTGCTGGCCTGAAACAGGTTCAAATCCTTGGGGAAGCCCCCGCAGCTGACCACCACCGCGTCGAAACGCTCGGCGATGGACACGCCGTTGAAGCGGTCCACCAGGCGGCAGCTCTCCTCCCACGCGGCGATATAGTGCCCGCTGGGTAGCGCGATGTGGTCGCCGCGCCCGTCCACCACCAGATTGATGCCAAACACGGGCGCCACCATCGCGGCGGCCTCCATCATGTCCTCATGCACGGGGTTGCCGTGTAAAACGCCCATACCCACGTCGTCGCTGGAGCGCGGCTCGGTCTGATGCAGCGCGTGGATGTGGTTCTGGCGGATGGTCAGGTCGCCCGCCACGCCGGGCAAAATGCTCTTGCGCCCGCCGCCGTAGCCCGCCAGCAGGTGGTGCACGGTGCCGCCCATCAAAATCACCTTGCGGCCCACCACCCACGGGCTGACCGCCACCTTCGTGCCGCGCGACGTAACGCCAAGGTGCCTAAGCGGCTGATCCGCCTCGTGGTTCAAAACGCGCACATGGTGAAGCACGCGCTCGCCCGTCAGGCGGCGCAGCTCCGCATCGGTCATCGGGCGGTGCGTGCCCAGCGCCACCAGAAATACGATATGCTCGTAGGGCAGCCCCACTACATCGTGCAGATAGTCCATCAGCAGCGGGCAGATGCGATCCTGATGCATCCACGCACGGGTGATGTCGCTGATCACGACGGTTACTTCATCCGCAGGGGTCAGCAGCGCCTTCAGCGGCTCGCTTTCAATAGCGTTTTCCTCCACCGCGGCGCGGAATGCCTCGGGCAAATGCGCAATGGGCGGAGGCGTGACGGCTTCCAGCACCTCGATGTGCGAGGCCCGCACCGTAGCGGATATCCGCTTTTCGCCATAGCCCAGTTCAAAGAGCATTTCCAAAAAACCACCCCGCTTGTATACAGTGCGTCCATCATAGCACAGTTTACGGCAGGAGGAAAGTGCACGGATGAAGTATTCTACAGACAGAGGAGAAGCGATCGTGAGCCTTGCGCCGTACACCGCGGCCGCCAAGGCACGCCTTGACGCGGGCCTTGGCAGGGCCGCTTCCCGGCGCGGGGCAGGCTTTCCCGGTGCTCCCATTGCCAGGGCTACACCGTTGCAAACAAACACCATCGACCCGTAAAGGGGTGCTATGTATGCCTTACATCCGCATCACGACCACCAAGGCCCTGACCGAAGACGAACGGCAGGAACTCCGCCGCTGCGCGCTGGACGCCGCGGCGCTGCTGGGCAAAAACCCCTCGCATGTGATGCTGTCCATCGAGGGCGGGGTGGCGCTTTCCAAGGGCGAGGGCGGCGATGCCTGCGCGTTTTGCGACGTGCGCGTCTACGGCGCGGCCACGCCCGAAGCCTGCGATGCCTTTTCCGCGCAGTTGAGCGCGGATATCGCGCGCATCGCCGCAACAGCGCCCGGCTGCGTGTACCTGAGCCTTTCGGAACTCACCCTGTGCTATACCGACGGGTGCCTGCCGCCCCAGCGCGGTGCGGCAAAGTAATGCGCCCCGCCGCCAAAGGGCCATGCGCCGTTCCTGCGGGCGCTTGACCCAGTTGCGGCGGACACGCAAAAAATACTCCGCCCCATCAAGGAGCGGAGCGAGGCTGGTCCAGTGAAGTTGCTTTGCCGGTCAGCTGAAAGCAGGGTGGGGGCGGTCGCCCTGCCCCCACCCTTGGCATCCTCAGCGGTTGCGGCCCCAACCGCGGTTTCCGCCGTCATTCGTCGCGCCGCACACGCCGCCCATGGGGCAGTCGTCCGGGTCGCAGGTGCGCGTGGCATAGCCGCCCATCATGCCCTGACCGCGGCCGCCCATCATGCCGTAGCGCGCGCCCACATCGCCGCGTTCCGCGTTGCGGGTGAAGGCGGCCAGATGGTTCGCCGAGGCGCTTTGCAGCGAGACGAACACGGCGCGCACGTCCGCGGGCAAGTCGCTCTGCTTGAGGAAGTTGGCGTACATGGCGATGTTGGCGGTCTCCGCCGCAACGCCCGTGGCATAGGCCTCCGCGAGCGTCGCGGGGGCGGTCGCAGTCGCGGTGTCCGCGGGCACGGTCAAGCCGTAGGCGGCGAACAGCGGCGTGAGCTCTGCGACGTGGTTTGCCTCCGCGCCGTCGATGTTGGCAAACGGCGCCTGCGTGCCGAATGCATCCTGGATGGCTGTGTAGGTCGCCCGTGCGGCATATTCATCCTGGATGGCCAAAGTGAGCATCTGCTCCACGGTGTAGGTCTGCGCCTCGGTCGCAGTGTCCGCCGCAAGCGAAAGCGCGGGTGCAACGGCCAGCATCACAAGAAGTGCAAGGGATACGATTTTCAGCATCGGTTTCATGGTATAATCCTTCCTTTCCAGTAGACGGCATTCCCTGCCGCTGATCATATGGTACCGCCGCCCTGTGGCGAAAGTGTGGCGGCGGTGGTGCAAGTTTGGGGCGTTTTTCGCCTGCCACTGCGTCAGGGGGCGGTGTGCGCCGCCACATAAGCGGCCTGCGCGTCGGTCATGCGCCCCTGCCTCGTCAGGATTTGCGCGGCGGCGGCGGGCAGCCATACCTCTTCCGTTGGCTCGTAAACGACGCCATCATAACAGGCAACGAACATCCGCACCGATGCGGTGCCGATCTCTACCCCGCCCGCGGCTTGCTTTTCCAGATTTTTCACCTGAAACGCCGCCGCCTCGTCCATGCCCAGCCCAAACGCTTCCGCAAGGTCTGCCAGCGGAATGGCGTAATACGTGGCGATATCCCCAAACGCATAGGAGCCGCGGATATCCGCAGGGTCGTAAGCTACGGTCGTCTCGCTCGCTTGCCCCATCGCCGTTGCCGGTGCAACGGTCGCCAGCTGCTTGGGCACACGGTCGCCCGAAGTATGCCACAGGCCGGTCAGCATGGTGGCCGCCACGCCGATGGTCACGATCGCGGCAGCGATCAGCAGGGTTGCGGTTGTTTTAAGCTTCATGCGCCTTCTCCTCCTTCGCGCTGGCAATGACTACCGTATCCTTTACGGGGCAGGCGCTTCCACTCAGGCATTCGTGACAGCTGATGCAACGGCTGCTGCGCACCGCTTCGCCCTGCGATATGTCGATGTCCATCGGGCAGGCCTTGTCGCACTTCTTGCAGCCAATGCAGGTGCTGGCCCTGCGCCGGATGGGGAAGATACGTATCCTGTTGAACAGCCCCAGCAGCGCGCCGTAGGGGCACAGATAGCGACACCACGGCCGCTCCACCACCAGCGAGAGCAGCAGCGTTACGGCCAGCACGATGATCGCGCTGAGCGCCACCTCGCCCGTCAAAAAGTTGAACAGCGCATAGTAAGGGTCTACTTCCTGAAACACCAGCTTGCCTGCCACCGCCGTCTGGTACAGCACCACGGCAAGCACGACGTAGCGCAGGTACGAGAGCGCCTTGTCCACCTTGGCGGGAATGATCTTGCCATACCGCTTGGGAAAAAGCCTGCGGCCAAGCTTGCCGATCCACTCCTGCACGCTGCCCAGCGGGCACACATAGCCGCAGAACAGCGGGCCGAACAGCAGCGCCACCAGCAGCCCCAGCAGCATCAGAATGAACGCCGCGCTGTGCAGCTTTGGCAAAAAATCGCCCGTGGCGAAGAACTGGTACACCGTGACCACCCCGCCAAACGGACACACCGCGTGCAGGGATACGTCCGCAGTGCCTGCCGGCAGTACGCCCGCTTCGATAAGCCATTTGGTGACCGCCAGAAATGTGACAAACCCGAAAAATAGCGCCTGTATCAGCGTGCGCCAGTGGAACCTCCGTTTGCCTGCCTTTTGCATGGGTCTGATCCCCTCCTTGCGTATACCCTACAGGAACATTGCGGCAAAACTGTGTCGCCCGCGGCAAAAATATGCGGCGACCGCCAAACGGACACACATTCGCCATCAAATGCGTTTATACTCTTCCCGTACACAGGCGCGAAAGCGCCGCTCGACCATGGGAGGCGGCTATGGCTACCATACTTGTCGCGGACGACCACCGGCAGATCGCCACCGTTCTGGAGGAATACCTAAAAAAAGAGGGGCATACCCCCATCCTCGCCGCCGACGGGGAGGAGGCGCTTGACCTTTTCCGCCGCATGAAGCCGGACGCGGTGCTGCTGGATGTGATGATGCCAAAGCTCGACGGCTTTGCCGTATGCCGCGAGATTCGCAGAACCTCCGCCGTTCCGGTCATCATGGTCACCGCGCGGGGGGAGGATTTTGAACGCATCATGGGGCTGGACATCGGCGCGGACGACTATATTGTCAAGCCCTTCTCCCCCGCGGAGGTCATGGCCCGGGTGCGCGCGGTGCTGCGCCGCATGGGCCGCGAAAAGCCGGAGGCCGACCGGCGCGTGGCGCGCGGCAACCTCGCCGTTGATTTAGGCGACTACACCGCCACCGTGGGCGACAAGCCCGCGCAGCTCACCAAAAAGGAGCTGGAGATCCTCTTCACGCTGGCAAACCACCCGGGCAAGGTGTTTAGCCGCGACAACCTGCTGGAAAGCCTGTGGGGGTATGACTACCTAGGCGACACCCGCACGGTGGACAGCCACATCAAACGCCTGCGCGCCAAGCTGGAGGCGCTGGGCCCGATGGGCTGGGAGATCAAGACCATCTGGGGCGTAGGCTATCGATTCGAGGTGGCTGGGCATGAAGCATAGCATCGCGCTGCGGCTGATGGCCTACTTTGGCGCGGCGCTGCTGCTGTTCGCGCTGGTGGGCGGGCTATTGTTCCAGTCGCTGTACACGCACGCGACCATCGAGGCCAAAAAAACGGAGATGCTGGCCCGCGCCAAGGAACTCGCCGGCACGCTGACCGACGCGCTCGCGGAAAACAGCACGGGCCCGCGCATGGGCATGGGCCAGGGCATGGGCTACGGCGCGTTCGTGCGCATGGTGGGGCTCGTGGAGACGGGCGTTTGGGTGCTGGACGAAAACATGCAGTTTCTGTCGATGGGTCACATGCAAAGCGCGACCCTCACCTATCAGGACCTGCCCGCCAATGCGGAAGCCGTGGTCAAGGCTGTGTTTCAGGGGCAGACCCCCTTCAGCGAGGGCTTCAGCGATCTGCTGGGCACGCCCACGCTGACGGTTGGCGCACCGATCTATGCGGGGGATACAGTCGCGGGCGCGCTGCTCCTCCACGATGCGGTGGCGGGCGTAACGCAGGCGGCTGCGCTGGGCACGCGGGTGATGCTCCTGTCCGGCGCGGCGGCACTCGTGGCCGCGGCGGCGCTGGGCGCGCTGCTCTCCCGCGCGTTCGCAAGGCCCCTCACGCGCATGAAGGCCGCGGCCCTTCGCTTGCAGCAGGGCGATTATGGCGCACGCACGGATGTGCGGCGGGGCGACGAGATCGGCAGCCTTGCCGCCGCGATGGACGAGCTGGGCGGCAGGCTTGCGGACGCGCGCGACGCCGCCGCGCGTCAGCAGGCCATGCGCAACGAGTTTCTAGCCAATGTGAGCCACGAGCTGCGCACGCCCGTGACCGTGCTGCGCGGCTCGTTGGAAGCCCTGTGCGACGGCGTTGTGACGGATGAGGCGCGCACGGCGGAATACCACCGCCGCATGCTGGGCGAGACCGTGGCCCTACAGCGATTGGTGAACGACCTGATGGAGCTGGCGCGGCTCCAGAACACGGAATTCCCCATCGAGCGCATGCCACTCAGCCTGTATGATCCGCTGGCCGACGCGCTGCGCGCCGCGGAGGGGCTGGCACGTGTAAAGGGCGTGCGCATCGTACGCGCCTTGCCGGACGCGCCCATCCCCTTCGAGGGCGACCACGGACGGCTGCGGCAGATGTTTTTGACGGTGCTGGACAACGCGGTCAAATTTTCGCCCGAGGGCGGCGAGGTGCGCGTTGCCCTGACCGAAGGCTGCGTGAGCGTGTGCGACCAGGGGCCGGGCATACCGCTGGAGGAGCGCGAGGCGATCTTCGACCGCTTCCATCAGGTGCGCAGCACGCAAAACCGCCAGGGCAGCGGGCTGGGGCTGGCCATCGCGCGGCAGATCGCCCTGCGCCACGGGATGCGTATCGAGGTGCACAGCGCGCCGGAGCATGGCGCGTGTTTCCGTTTCCTATGGCCTTGAGGGGCGCGCGGCACCCACTGAATTCGGCGCTTCGCTCCCCTTTTCTTCCCGCGCGTGTTCATTTAGGCCGGTCGCTCCTGTATATCGGTATGTTATGTAACCGTTTTCCTTGCCTTGTTTCATACCGCCTTGCCTGCGCGCCGCCCCTTCCGCCTCTATCGCGGAAGGGGCTTTTCATAGGGAAATCATGGTCCATCGCGCTTTCGGTTTCCTCATGCAAAACCTCCTTGTAAAATTTGCCTGTTCCATGTATACTGTTACCATTGCCGTAAGCTCTGTTTATTATTCACGTTTTTTCAGTGTAACCCGTTTTCCAGGCGGAGGTCGCTTCATGAGCCGTAGAATCCTGCTGGTAGAGGAAAACCCCGTGGTGCGCGCCGCCGAGGCGGCGGGCCTTGCCGACCACTTCGACGTGGTCGCGGCGGCGGACGGCGCAGCAGCGCTGGACGCGATGCTCAAGGCTGTGCCCGAGGTCGAGTGCGTGCTGCTCTCGCTCACCTGCGAGGGTGCGTTTGACTTCCTTACCACCAAGCGGGCCAACATGATGCTGCATCATATCCCGGTGGTCGCCGTCGCCACCCGCGACGACGAGCTGGAACTGCGCGCCCTGAGTCTGGATGCGACCGACGTGGCCTACCGCCCCATGCACCCCGAGGTGCTGGCGCAGCGTGTGCGCAACCTGATCCGCCTGGGCGAAAACGCGGCGCTGCGCCGCGCGCTGGAGCGCGACACGCTGACCGGCATCTTCAACCGCCACACGTTCGCCAAGCGCACCGCCAAGCTTTTGCGTAAAAAAACCGGCGAGATCTACCAGCTGCAGGTGTGGGACGTGGAGCACTTCAAAGTGGTCAACGACCTGTACGGCCTGGCCACGGGCGACCGCGTGCTCCGCGCCATCGCCCGCTGCATTGACGAGCAGCTGCGTGGCGTGGGCACCTATGCCCGTCTGGAGAGCGACCGCTTTGCCCTGTGCTACCCCGCGCGCCTCTATGACCCCGCCGAATTGCTGGAAAACGCCAACCAGAAGCTGGAAGAGATGGGCATCGGCATCCGCGTGGTGCTGTACGCAGGCATATACAATGTGGACGATGTGTCCCTGAGCGTAGAGCAGATGTGCGACCGGGCCTATATGGCGCTTTTGACCGTCAAGGGCAAGTACCACGAGCGCTACGCCTATTATGACCGCCAGATGCGCGAGCAGCTGATGCTGGAGCAGCGCATCACCAGCGAAATGAACGGCGCACTGCAAGCAGGGCAGTTCTGTTTTTATGTGCAGCCCATTTACAGCATCACCACGGGTGAGCCCACCAGCGCCGAAGCCCTCGTGCGCTGGAACCACCCGGAGCGGGGCGTGGTGCCCCCGCGCGACTTCATCCCCCTGTTCGAGCGCAACGGCTTTATCACCAAGCTGGATGCCTACCTGTGGGAGAGCGTCTGCAAATACCAGAGCGACCTGATTGCCGAAGGCGTCTCGCCTCTGCCGCTTTCGGTCAACCTCTCGCGCTTGAACCTGAAAAACCCCAGCCTCTGCCAGGACGTGATCGACACCGTGCAGCGCTACGGCCTGCCGCCCAGGCTGCTAAAGCTGGAGATCACCGAAAGCGCCTACACCGACCATCCGGAGCAACTGCTCTCCGCCGTGCAGACCCTGCGCGCGCATGGCTTTGAGATTTTGATGGACGATTTTGGAAGCGGCTACTCCTCCCTGAGCATGCTCAAGGAGCTGCCGGTGGATATCCTCAAGGTGGATATGCGCTTCATCACCGATATGGAGAACAACGCCCGTGCCGCCAATGTCATGACCAGCATCATCCGCATGGCGAAGTGGCTGGATATCGTCGTGGTGGCCGAGGGCGTGGAAACGCAGGCGCAGATCGACTTCCTGCGTTCGGTGGGCTGCGACGGGGTACAGGGCTTCTATTATGCCAAGCCCATCCCCACGGCGGAATTCACCGCCCTGCTGCGCGACCCCGCGCGTATGCGCAGGCCCTACGACAGCGACCGTGAGCGCCTGATCAGCGATTTTGACCTGCAATCGATGTGGGAGGGCAACCAGCAGGCCTCGCTGGTGTTCAACGGTATGATCGGCGCGATCGGCCTGTACGAAAAGACCGGCGACCAGCTGGAGGCCGTGCGCGTCAATCAGGGCTATTTCGAGCTGATGGGCACCACGCCGCAGTCGCTGTTGCACCGCGAGGAAAACCCGCTGGACAGGCTGGACGCGCAAGACCGGCAGAAGCTTATGAACGCCTGCGAGCGCGCCGTGAAAAGCCATGCCGTGGAGCAGGCGCAGATCGGCTGCCTGCACGCGGACGGGCACATCATGTGGCTGGATATCAAGGTGCGCCATCTGGGCAGCGTGAACCGGGGCGACCTGTACTACTTTGCCATGTCCGACATCACGCGCCAGAAGGAACTGGAGCGCAATTTCCTGCTGTACCAGTACGCCACGGCGCTATTGGATGCCTACAACGAGGTCGTGGAGCTGAACTTTACCGACGGGCTCGCGACCATCTTCATGTTTGGCGGCTCGGGCGGCTACCACACCGTCACCTTACCGCTGGACACCACGCTGCACGCTATCCCTGAAAAGCGGGTACATCCTGAGGATCGCGAACGTCTGGTCTCGACCCTCACGCTTGAGAGGCTGGAGGCGCACCGCAGCAGCATGGGGCGGCGCGCCCTGTCGCTGGAGCTGCGCACCCACAAGAATGAAGAACCCTACCACTGGACGCGCATCTCCATCCACCTGATGGACGACCCCACCGGCAAGATGCGTGTGCTTTGCTGTAGCCGTTACATCGACGAACAGAAACAGAGCGAGCGGATGCAGGCCGAATATATGGCCCTGCAGGCCAAGCAGCAGGAGCAGGAGCGTTACCGCACCATACTGGAGCAAACACAGACGGCGCTGCTCGCCTGGGCCCCGGGCGCGCAGCGGGCGGATGGCAACGCCCTCGCGCAGGCCTATCGCCTCAGCACCGTACCCTATGCCGCGCTCATGGAGGGCGCCGTGCCCGGCGACGTGGCCGACCCGCAGGATATGGACGCACTGCGCGCCTTCCTCAGCGGCCTGGGGGGCGTGACCAGCGCCTCCCGCCTGCTCCGGCTCACGCTCACCCATGGCGAGGCGCGCTGGTGCAAACTATGCGTGACCGTGCAGCGCGACGGGGCGGGCGAGATCACCGCGGTGCTGGCGACCGTGAATGACGTGGATCACGAGCAGCGAATACAGCTGCAGCTGGAGACCCAGCGGATGCAGAACGAGCGCCGCCTGTCGATGCTCAGCCACCTGTACTGGACGCTGCCGTGCATCATCCTCCAGCTGGACATGAACGACCCTCCCCAGCCCATTTTCTTCAACCGCGCGTGCTGGGAGCTGTTCGGCTTTGCCACCAAAGAGGCCTTCGACGAGGTAGCGGATCGCGACCTGTTCCAGCTGATCGCGCCGGACGAGCGCGCGCCGTTCCTCAACCAGCTCAAGCGCTGCCGTGACGAGCGCACGCTGGAGACCATCGACGTGACCGTGATGCGCCCCGGCGGCGGGCGCGGCAGCCTGCGCGGCAACGCCGCCGTGAGCCACGGCAGCGACGGGCGGCCCATGCTGCAGCTGGTGCTATTGGACGTGACCGAACAGCGCGAGCAGGAGATGCGCCTGGCGCGAACCAAAGCCACGCTGGAGCGCACCACCGACATGCTACAGCACCTGCTGGAAAACCTGCCCGTGGGCGTAACGCTGTTCGAGTTTGGCACCCAGCCGCGTGCGCTGTACATCAACACGCGCGCCTACAGCATGTTTGGCCTGAGCGACCACCGCGCGGGCCGCTTCATGGAGCTGATGCGCCTGCCCTGTTTCCACCTGAGCTACGGTGAGGAGGGCCAGCCCATCCAGGTGGTGGACGACAACGGCTCGGACATCGGCGGTGTGCTGCGCCTCATGCGCGAGGATGGCACGCCCTTCTGGCTGCGCACTTATTACACCATCGTGCCGCAGGCCAACACGCCGCCCTTGTGCTACGCCGTGCTGGTGGACGTGACGCGGCAGGTGCAGATGGAGCGCGCCTACAACCGGCAGACCGAGCTGTACCGCATCATGATGGAGGATTCGCAGCAGATCTTCTTCGACTACGACCTGGAAAAAGACGTGATGCACTACACCCTGCGTACGCCCGCCGGCAAGCGGGAGGAGCGCACGGTGGAGAACTACATGCGCCGTGTGCGGCACAGCACCATCCTCAACCCGGAGCACGTTCCCAGCTTCATCGCGTGCATCAGGCGCTTCAGCCGCACGCGCACGCCCGGCAAGCACGAGTTTATGGCCAACTTCTACGGCGGCGGCGAGTTCCGCTGGTATCGCGCCTATTTCCGCACCATCGAGGATGAGACGGGCCAGCTGTACCGCATGGTGGGCCGCGTCGTGGACATACAGGAGGACAAGGCGCGCGAGGCGCAGCTTGGGCAGGCAAAGGTGTTCCGCCGCGCGGTGAACAGCGTGAGCCTGTTCGTGTTTGCGTTCGATTTGCCGGAGATGGCCCCCCACCTGCTTTCCAGCGACGAGCGAAAGCGCGGCGGCTTCCACCCGTATCTGGATTACCTGAGCCCTGAGCGCAATGGCGACCTGATCCACCCGGATGAGCTGCACGCCGTGCGCGACGCGCTTGACCCGCAAAACCTGATCGCTTACTACCGCGCGGGGTCGCGGGAGCTTACCATCCCCTTCCGCGCGCTGGGGCGGCAGAACAGCTGGATATGGCTGGAGATGAACCTGCACCTCTCCACCGGCGAGGGCAAGAATACCGTGGCGGGCATCGGCTACGTCAAGGTGATCGAGGATCAGAAGAAATTGGAGCGCAAGGCATGCTTCGACGGCCTCACGCAGCTTTTGAACCGCGCCACCGTGGAGGAGCGTGTGGAGCGCGCCCTGACCGAGAGCGACGAGCCCTGCTGCCTGCTGATTTTCGATGTGGACAACTTCAAGAGCGTGAACGACCAGTTTGGCCACCGCACGGGCGACGACCTGCTGCGCGAGCTGGCTACCGCCGTGCGCAGCCACCTGCGCCAGAGCGACATCGTGGGCCGCCTGGGCGGCGACGAGTTTGTGGCGCTGCTGCGCGGCGCCAGCGAGGATGTGGGCCGCGACAAGAGCGCAGAGCTGCTGGCCGCCATCGAGGCCCTCACGGGCACGCTGCCGCGCGAGCACCCCGTGTCCATCTCCATTGGGTATGCGTGCGCGCCGGTGGACGGCAGCTCGTTTGCTGAGCTGTACGCCGCCGCGGACAAGGCGCTTTACCACGCCAAGCGCAGCGGCAAAAACCGCTGCTGCTCCGCGCGGGAGTGCTCGCTGGAGTAAGAGTGGGCGCAAAGACAGTGCATCGGCGCGCAAGCGGTGCGAACCGTAAATACAGCCGAGCGGCGGAGAGCAATGCTCCCCGCCGCTCGGCTGTTCAGCCCGTCAAAGAACCCATGCAATGCACGATTGCCGCTCGCCTCATCGCCCTTCGGGCTGTTCGCTTGCTTTGGCAAAAGCGCTGCATAAGGCTTTGGGGCTCCGCCCTGAACCTCGCAAGGGCTGCGCCCTTGACCCTTCACCGCTGCGCAGGGGTTTTGGGGCGGCTGTTATATTTCGCTATCGCTCTGGATGAGCCACCATCTGCACCGCCGAGGCGATTGCTCTGTCCGGCGATCGCGCCTGCGCAGCCTTGCACGCGAGCCGCATTGCCCGCGGCCGCATGCCTCTCAGCCTTACTGCGTTACTTCCACCGTGAGCGGTGTCTGCTCTGTCAGGGCAATGCTGCGCGCGTCCGGCTGGCTGCCGCCTACATGCAGCGTGTAACGCTGCCCAAGGCGGGTGGGCATACCGTCGACATCCACCGACTCGAACGCGTTATCGCGGACGGGCAGGCTGACCGTGGCGGATTCGCCTTTGGCCAGGAAGACGCGCTTCATGGCGCACAGGCTGTGGTTGCGCACCGCAAAGGGCGAGTCGTGATCCTTGACGTACACCTGAACGACTTCCTCCGCGTCCATATCGCCTGTGTTTTCGACCGTCACGGTCACCGCCCCGTTGCGCCAGTAAGCGTCGCTGTAGCGGAAGCGGCTGTAGCAGAGGCCAAAGCCGAACGGGTAGAGCGCCTCGCCCTCAAAGTAGCGGTAAGTGCGGTTTTTCATGGCGTAGTCCTCGAAGGGGGGCAGCTCGTCCACACCGTGGTAGAACGTGACCGGCAGCCTGCCGCTGGGCGACACCTCGCCAAAGAGGATACGCGCCAGCGCCGTGCCGCCCGCCTGCCCGGGGTACCATGCCTGCACGATGGCATTGCCCGCGGCAACGCTGAGCGCGCTGCCTGCCGCCAGCACCACCACCACGGGCTTGCCCGTGGCCAGCACCGCCTTGAGCAGCTTGCGCTGGCTGGGGGGCAGCTCCAGCGTGTTCTTGTCGCCGGAGGAATACTCGTTGCCGGTGTCGCCTTCCTCGCCCTCCAGCGTCGCGTCCAGCCCCAGGCACAGGATGCTCACGTCGCACCGCTCGGCCACGGCCACGGCCTCGGCCAGCCGGTCGTCCGGTGCGGCCAGGTTGCTGGTGCGGTCCTTGAACAGGTGGCAGCCCTGCGCATAGAACACGCGCGCCTTGCCCTCGCATGCGCCGCGGATGCCCGAAAGGAAGGTGACATACCGCGAGCTTACGCCGTTGTAGTTGCCCTCCAGGCAGGCCACGCTGTCCGCGTTGGGGCCGATCACGCCCACCGCGCTCAATTTGTCCAGCTTAAGCGGCAGGATGCCGTCGTTCCGGAGCAGCACCATGGCCTTCTCGGCCACGGCCTGCGCAAGCGCGGCACTCTGGTCGGTGTCGTTTTCATCATAGGGTATCGCGTCGTACTCGCTGCCCTCGCCGCCCAGCAACCCCAGCAGGTAGCGCGTGGTCATGAGCCGCTCGCACGCAGTGGTGATCTGCTCGCCCGTTACCAGCCCTTCCTGATAGGCGGCCAGCAGCTGCAAATACACCTCGCCGCAGTTTAAATCGCAGCCGTTCTCGATGGCCAGCGCGGCGCTCTCGGGGGCGGTGGCGGTCACATGGTGGTTTTCGTGGAAGTCCTTCAGCGCCCAGCAGTCGCTCACCACATGGCCCTGAAAGCCCCACTCGCCGCGCAGGATATCCTTGAGCAGCATTTTGCTGCCACAGGCGGGCTCGCCGTTGACGCGGTTGTACGCGCCCATCACGCTCTCCACATCCGCTTCCTTTACCAGCGCCTCAAAGGCGGGCAGGTACGTCTCGCGCAGGTCCTTCTTGCTGACCACCGCGTCGAAGCTGTGGCGCACGGCCTCCGGGCCGGAATGCACGGCGAAGTGCTTGGCGCAGGCCGCCGTTTTCAGCGTTTTGCCCGTGCCCTGCAAGCCCTTGACAAACGCCACGCCCAGGCGCGCAGTCAGGTACGGGTCCTCCCCGTAGGTCTCCTGCCCGCGGCCCCAGCGCGGGTCGCGGAACAGGTTCACGTTGGGCGACCACAGGGTGACGCCCTTGTAGATATCACGGTCGCCATGGGCGGCCTGCATGTTGTATTTGGCGCGCGCCTCGGTGGCGACCACATCCGCCACCTGCCCGACCAGCGTTTCGTCAAACGTGGCCGCGATGCCGATGGCCTGCGGAAACACCGTGGCCGTGCCCGCGCGCGCAACGCCGTGCAGGCCCTCGTTCCACCAGCAGTAGGCGGGCACATGGAGGCGCGGGATGGCGGGCGCGTGGTAGCGCAGTTGCGCGGCCCTCTCCTCAAGCGTCATTTGGGCGACCAGTTCATGCGCCAGATGGCGCGCGGTTTCTCTGTCCATAGATTTCATCCTTCCAAGATCGACGCATCGTCGCTTCTGTGATTTACATGGTGTAGATATACGCTTTCCGGGAAACTTTTTCCTGTTCAGCAAACGTTCGAAAACCCCGAAAACATGCGCTGTGAGGCGGCGGCGCAACTTTTTTGATAAACGGTCGAAAGCCGCACAGCGTGTGTACGCCATGCGGCCTCCGTGTTTGTTTTCGTTGCTGCGCGCGGGTCAGGTTCCTTCCTCGGGCGGGATGTATTCCATGATCTCGCCGGGCTGGCAGCCCAGCGCCTCGCAGAGCTTCTCCAGCGTAGAGAAGCGCACGCCCTTGGCCTTGCCGGTTTTGAGGATGCTCAGGTTGGACGGGGTCACCCCCACGCGGTCGCTCAGTTCATTCAGGCTCATCTTCCGTTTGGCGAGCATCACATCCAGCGTAACGTTGATCGGCATACTGCTCACCTCAAATCGTGAGTTCGTTGTCCTGCTTGATGGCAACGGCGTTTTGCAAAAGCCCCGCCAGCACGTAGAACACGATGATCGCCACGATGCCAAGGTATGTCGCGCCCGTCAGGCACATCATGATGAACGGCGGCGTCGCTCCGCTGATGACCAGAAACAGTCCCAGTGCCAGCACCAGTATCAGGTCGCCCGCGGCGAGCCGCGCGATCAGTCGGAAGCGGTTCACATTGGCCATGCAGAAGGATTCATTCTTGGGCACGGTGTCAAACACCAGCCACAGCAGCACCATGACCGCCCATACCGGCAGCGCCAGCAGCAGTCCGTATGCACGCATGATGTAGTCCCACCCCGCCAGGTCGGGCCGCACATCAGTCACGTGCTGCATGAACGCAGGTACGCCGCCGAACACCACGAACCCGAGCACGATGGCGCTGAGTACCAGTACAGCCTTGAGCAGGATGGTCGCTCTGGACAATTTCATCGGGGGTATCCCTCCTTTGATTGGATGGGCATAGCATACACCCCGGCAATATCGATTGTCAAGCATAATTTATTGTTTTATTTAATTTTATGTTGTCTATCGGTGATTAATATCCGCAGAACAGATATCCGTTTTACAGGCAGGGGGGCGCACGAAACTCGCGCGCCCCCTGCCTGTGTTTCCATCCCGTATGTACGCCTCAGCGCCTGCCGTATTTGTTGACCAGCCCGAAGATGGCCGCTGCCAGCTTGTTCTGCGCCTTTTTGGGGCTGCCCTCCATGGCGTCCACTACGCCGGTCATGCGGTGCAGCGCCTCGCGCAATATCGCATAGGCGGCGGTATCCG
The DNA here is from genome assembly GCA_964584315.1 of uncultured Oscillospiraceae bacterium. Classification (GTDB taxonomy): domain Bacteria; phylum Bacillota; class Clostridia; order Christensenellales; family Aristaeellaceae; genus CAXXOK01. The sequence goes on along the minus strand of CAZOZO010000041.1, from coordinate 513 downwards.
GCCGTTGCTGCGCCTCGCGCCTGCCACGCCAGCCGGGCTGTGCCGCCGCGGCCCGCTGCGTCGCGGGTGCCTGCTCCGGCGCGCGGCCCTCGCCGCCGTCGTCGCCGCGCGCGCCGTCCGCCGTGATCGTCTCTTTGACCAGCATCGTGTGGTTTCCTTCGGTCAGCAGCGTATCGGTGGTCAAGTCCCACACCTCGCCGTTATAAGGCGCGGTGGCGGCACGGTGCAGGTCGGTCACCAGCCGCTTTGCAAACCCTTCCGCGACTTCGTTCTCGCCGTGGGTCACGAACACGTGGCGGATATCGCCCTCAAAGCTGCCGATCCACTTGAGCAGGCCGCTCTGATCCGCGTGGCCGCTCACGCCGTTCAGCCGCCGCACCTCCGCCTGCACGGTAATGGTTTCGCCAAACAGCTTGACTTCCTTCACCCCATCCACCAGGATGCGGCCCAGCGTGCCCGGGCTCTGGAAGCCCACGAACAGCACCGTGCTCTCCGGCCGCCACAGGTTGTGCT
>CAZOZO010000040.1:0-28752 GCA_964584315.1 uncultured Oscillospiraceae bacterium | reverse complement strand
TCATCTCGTCCATGGCCTTGTCATACTCGCCGCGCCCGAAGGTTTTCAGGTCAAAGCCCTCGCTACTGCGCGCGCTCCACGTGCGCAGGGTGTTCACGCAGTCGGTATCGTAGCCCACGATGGGCATATCGTAGGGCACGGCGTCGATCACGTAGGCGTTTTCCGTGCTGAAGACGCGGCGGCCGTTCACCACCGCCTCGCGCACCTCGCCGCCAAAGTGCACCTGGCAGATGTCCTCGGCCACGAGCATCTCCCACACGTTGCCGTTTTGCAGCCACGTGTCCGGCAGCTCCACCTGCTGGCCGTCTACGATCTTCTGGCGAAACAGCCCATACTCGTAGCGGATGGTGCAGCCCATCGAGGGGATGTTCAGGCTTGCGAGGCTGTCCAAAAAACACGCGGCCAGCCGCCCCAGGCCGCCGTTGCCCAGCGCGGGCTCCGGCTCCTCGCCCAAAATGGCGAGCGGGTCGATCTCCAGCTCCGCGAAGGCTTGCCGGTAGTCCTGCTGGCTTAAAAGGCTGATAAGGTTGCTGTTCATGCTGCGGCCCATCAAAAATTCTACCGAGAGGTAGTAGAGCCGCTTGCCCTGTTCGGCGGCGCGCTTTTCGCGGTTCACCATCCACTTTTGCATGATCTGGTCGCGCACGGTGGTCGCGGCGGCCTTGTATAGCTGCTGCAGGGTCGCGGTTTTGACGGTCACGCCATAATACCGTTGCAATTTCCCCACGATGCTCTGCTTGATGCCTTCCACGTCGAACCTCGTTGCCGGCATACGGCACCTCCTTACCTGAAATGTCAGTATTATACCATGCTTTACGGGCTATTACAATTCAAGGCGGAAAGAGCGGGCGGAGCGGGCGCGCGCGGCGAGGCGGTGGCGGACGGAATGTTTCACGTGGAACAGCGGATGGGCGCTTCGCGGCAGGCACGGCTGTGCTTGCGGCAGGCCGCCGCCCATTGGGCAGGAGGGTGCATTGCCATCTTTCCTGATGGGGTGCATATAAAAAGGATGTGCGACGAGGTAAACACAGCTTGCGTGTCAATGTTTCACGTGAAACATGCGCCCATGCCAAAGGAGAGACAACGTGCTATAGCATGTACCAAGCGTAGAGCCGAGCAGGTTATGCACCCGCTCACCCTGCCCCTTTGCGATATAGAACCTGCCGTTTGGGAGATACGCTTCCCCCTCCCCTATGCTTCTGCTGTTTCACGTGAAACATTTGCCGCTCTCACCGAGCGCAGGCCATGGCGCTGCACGGCGATACACGGCAGCGCGCGCCTGCACGCCGCCTTCTCATCGGCGGTTTTGCCGACATGAGCGGCCCGGGGGCGGCTTGACCCCGCCGTATTGTTCCACGTGAAACATATCGCATCATCAGGCACCGGCGGCCATTTACGACAATCCGTTTCCGTTATACAATACCTTCAGGAGGTGAACGCGGTATGAAACGACCCTCCCCCCGCAAAACGCTGGGCGATTTTCAAACGCCCTGCATCCGCTCGCTGATGCGCCTGATGGAAACCCAAAGCAAACCCACGCTGATCCGCTGGGTTACAGGTTATGTGATGGAGCACATCCTGCCCGTTTACGAGAGCGCCTTCCCGCAGGACAGCCGCCCGCGCGAAGCGCTGGGCAACGCCGTGGGCTGGCTGGAGGGCCGCGTCCGGTTTGCGGACGCGAAGGAGACCAACAACGCCGCGCACACCGCGGCCACCGCTGCGGCGGCCTTTCCTGCGGCGCAGGCGGCGGCGAGGGCGGCGGCGCACGCGGCGCTCACCATCCACGTGCCTGCGCACAGTTTGGGTGTGGCATTTTACGGGCTGGCCGCGCTGGCCTACGCACAGGCGGGCACAGACGCGGAGCAAGCGGTTTACGACCAGATCGCGGCAGCCGCGTGTGCCAATATGGAGGCAGCCCTTCGGCGCATCGCCGTGGAGGGAGAGCCGAACCCCGCCAAGCTGGACTGGAAGCTGTGGCGCTTCGTCATCGGCCCGTGCGATTGAACGGAGCGCATTTTGCTTGCCATCCTTCCCCCGCCGCGCTACAATACAACCAGATGAGGTGATACCATGCCCTTCACGCCCGCCCAACAGGCGGCCATCGAGGCCCAAAACCGGGAGCTGCTGGTATCCGCCGCGGCGGGCAGCGGCAAAACGCGCGTGCTGATCGAGCGCATCTACCGCATGCTGGAAGTGGGCGGGCTGTCGCTGGACCGCCTGCTGATCGTGACCTTTACGCACGCCGCCGCCGCCGAGATGCGCGAGCGGCTTCAGGCGCGCATCGCCGAGGCCGCCGCGACCGACCGCCGCATGCGCAGGCAGGCGGAGCTTTTGGAGACCGCGCAGATCAGCACCCTGCACAGCTTTTGCCAAAAGCTGCTGCGCGAATATTTTCAGGAGGCGGGCGTAGACCCGCAGGCCATGCTGGGCGACGAGATGGTGACCGCCGCGCTGCTTACCCAGGCGAAAGAGGATGCGCTCGATGCGCTGTACGAGCGGGCCGAAGCGGGCGACGCGGACGCGGTAGGCCTGACCGTCAAGTTTGAAGAAAAGCAGATCGACAGTATGCTGCTGGGCCTCTATCCGTTTTTGATGGGCCTGCCGGATCCCTTCGGCTGGCTGATGGCGCAGGCGCAAAAAAGTTATGCCGAAGCAGACCTGCGCGAGGGTCCCATGGCGGAAACGCTGCTCTCGGATTGCCGCATCCTCGCCCTGGGCGTTCAGGAGATCGCCGCGCGCTGCGTGCAGATGATGGACGAACCCCTGATGGACGAGAAGTACCGCGCGACCATCCAGCTGGACGCGCAGGCCGCGGATGCGCTGCATGCCGCCGTGGGGGCGGGGCTTTCGGATGCGGGCATCGCGGCGCGCGATTTTGCCCTGCCGCGCCTGCCTGTGGTGCGCGGGCTGGAGGGCGAGGCGGCTGCCTTGCGCGACCAGTACAAGGCGCACCGCGAGCGCATCAAAAAACTGGCCTCCACCATTGCCGCCCGCGTGCCCGCGGACTTGCCCACGGCCATCGCCCGCCTGAACGCCATGCAGCCCGCGCTGCGTGGGCTGGCCATGCTCGCCGGCGACATGGACGAGCGCTACGCCGCCCTGAAGCGGGAGCGAACGCTGCTGGATTTTCACGACCTGGAGCGTATGGCCCTGCGCATTTTGCAAAACCCGCTGATCCGCGAGGAAGTAGCCGCGCGTTTCGACGGCGTGTTTGTGGACGAGTATCAGGACATCAGCGGCGTGCAGGAGGCCATTTTAAACGCCGTCAAGCGCGATGTTTCACGTGAAACAAATTTGCCGCCCCAGCGGTACTTCTATGTGGGCGATGTCAAGCAGAGCATCTACCGCTTCCGGCAGGCTGACCCGTCGCTGTTCATGCGCAAGGCCAAAACGTTTTCGCCGGAGGAAAACGCGCCGCAGCGCCGCATCAGCCTGAGCGCCAACTTCCGCAGCCGCGAAGGGGTGCTGGCCGCGGTCAACCGCGTGTTCGAGCGCGTGATGCGCGCCGATGTGACCGAGATCGACTACGACGCGGACGCGCGCCTGTACGCGGGCGCGGAAAGCCGCGGCGACCCGCCCGTGTGCCTTCACCTGTTCACCCAGCCCATCCGCGCGGCGGAGCGGTTTGCCCTGGAGGCGCAGGCCATCGCGCGGGAGATCCGCGCCCGCGTGGGCCAGCCGATGGTCGACCGGGAGGGCAGGCCCGGCGAGCCGCTGCGCTACCGCGACATCGCCATTCTGGGGCCCAAGATGAAGAGCGTATCCACCGTGCTGGAACGCGTGCTGGCGGAGCAGGGTATCCCCGTATACAGCGAGGACCGGGCCTCCGCGCTGGAAAGCGAGGAGATCGCGCAGATGCTCAACCACCTGCGCCTGCTTGATAACATCGCGGACGACCTGGCCCTGATCGCGTGGCTGCGAAGCCCCGCGGGCGGCTTTGGCGAAAAGCTGCTGGCCGAGGTGCGCCTGCGCGTGCCGCAGGGGCCGTACCTGGCCGCGGTGCGCGCCGTGGCGCAGGGGCAGGATACGCTGGCCCGCCTGTGCGGGCACGCGCTGGACACCTTGGCGCACGAGCGGTTTTTGATGCTGGAGACCCCGCTGGATCAGTACCTGTGGGGGTGGCTCACCCGCAGCGGGCTGTACGCGTTTTTCGGTTGCCAGCCAAACGGCACGCAGCGGCAAGCCAACCTGCGCATGCTGTGCGAAAAGGCGGGCGAGCACGTAAAGCGCCGCGGCGGCGAGCTGGGCGATTTTCTGCGCAGCGTGGAGGCGCAGGCAGGCGTGCGCGATACCAATACCCCCACGGTGCTGAGCCCGTGGGAGGATGTCGTGCGCGTGATGACCATCCACAAATCCAAGGGGCTGGAGTTTCCCGTGGTGTTCGTGATGGGGCTGGAGGAGGGCTTTGGCGGCGGCGGCGCGCGCGGCGCGCTGCTGACCGCGCACCCACGGCTGGGCGTGGCCCTGCCGTATGTGAACGAGGTGGCCCGCACCACCGGTGACACGCTGCTGCGCGGGGCCATCGACCTGCGCCTGCAAGGCGAGAACCGCGCGGAGCGGGCGCGCCTGTTGTACGTGGCCATGACCCGCGCGCGGGATGAGCTGATCATGCTTGGCTGCGGCGACGCGCTCGCGCCGGAGGATGCGGCGGACGGATTTGCGAAAAACGGCGCGCCCTCGGCCTACGCGGTTTCCGGCGCGGGCAGCATGCTGGATTGGGTGTGCCAGTGCGTGGGCCCGCAGGACACAGCCGAGGTTTGCGACGCGGACGGCGTTATCAACAGCGGCGCGTGGACAACAGAGGGCATGGGCGCGTTTTCAACGCTTTCCACAGATACTCCACAGAAAAAGGCCGGTTGGCGCGTCGTTTTCCACACGGGTGAGGAAGAGGTGCGCAGCGCCCGCAAGGCGGGCCGGGGCAATGCGGCGCTGACCGACGCGGCGCAGCGCAAGGCGCGCCTTGCCGCCCTGGCGGAGGATGCGCGCGCGTTGGCGGCGCGCATGGGCTACGCGCAGGCGAGTGGCGAGGTGATATCCGCGCAGGACGGTTCCACGGCCAACGGGCAGGGCGCGCTGGATCGCACGAGCGCCGCACCCGCATGGAGCATGCAGACCCTCGCGCCGGATGCCCCCGACCCGCGCGCCACGGGCGTACCGCTTTCCGACGCGCATACCATGCCCGACCCGGTCGCGCCGCCGCTTGCCTTCATTCACCATCCCTTCAAGCTGGGCGCGACCGCGCTGGCCCGCGCCCGGCAGCGCGCCGGGGCCGATGCGCCGGAGGTGCCCGCGCTGCTGGAAGCGGAGGAGGGCGACCCCGCCGCGCAGGAGATGATCGAGCTCAAGCGCCTGCCGCTGCCGCTCACCCGCCCGCGCCTGATGGCGGACCTGCCGGACATGCCCGCCTTTTTGCGCGCGCCTGCGGAGCAGACGGGCGTGCGACGCGGTGTGGCGACGCACAAGGCGCTCTCGCTGCTGAGCTACCCGCCGCTGCGCGCCGCGGGCGACGAAGCCGCCCTGCTGGCCGAGGTGCGGCATCAGCTTGCGGCCATGGCCCACAAGCGCCAGCTGACCGCCGAGGAAGCGCCGCTGGTGGACGCGGGCGCGCTTGTGCGCTTCCTTGGGAGCCCTTGCGGGCGCGAAGCCCTGGCCGCTGATACCGTGCAGCGCGAGTGGGGCTTTAACCTGCGTCTGCCGGAGCAGAGCGGGCTGATCGTGCAGGGCGTGATCGACCTGTGCTATATGCAGGATGGTGCGTGGGCGCTGGTGGACTACAAGACCGATCGCGTGAACAGCCCCGCGGAGCTGTGGGCGCTCTACGGCGGGCAGATGGCCCTGTACCGCCGCGCGCTGGCTGAGGCGACGGGCCTGCCCGTGCGCGGGGTCACGCTGTTTTCGCTGTCGCTGGGCGCGGGGGAAACAAGGGCGTGATACGGTGTTAAAACCTGAATGCGGCCCGCGATCACGAGGGGTTTGGGCCTTGGCGCAAAGCGAAGCCAAAGGCAGAGGGGTTGCGCGGGGCTTTCGGGGCAAGCGCAGAGTAAACCACGTTGCAGCTACCGTAGCGGGGTGGCGCAGGTTCGTGTGGAAAAATCCGCAGGAATCGCGGGGCAATGGCAGGGCTTTTCGAGCCCAAAGAGGCGGTGCTCCCCAAAGGCAGGCGTAAAGCGCATGATCTGTCGGTTGCCAAGACAAAGCCAATGGGCAAAATCGACGTTGGATGGACGCGCGATGGCTTTGAAACCGCATCAGGCGTGCACGGCCCCAGCCTGAACGGAGGGTCATCACCCGTGAAGGGCAGCGGTTAATGCCGTTTAACCGAGAGCGCGGCACGTGGACACGGACGGCCACCCGCGCAGGCAATGCCGGTATGGCCGGGGCCTGCGCAGGGGCGCATGCGCGACCTGCCGTGACCTTTCCTTTTATAATAGGCACATATCCCCCGCGCGGCGCCCGCTCCACTCGCCACAACGGCAGCCTATAAATTTTTCAAAATTGTATCGTTTTTATTGCGGGACGGGAACAAAACAGCCGTTTCCCTCGTCCTATGGTTGGGCGATGCAGGCGGAAAACCGCGCAACAGGGGAATTTCCGCTTGCTTTCCCAAATGATTCTTAGTACAATATCGGTGTCAACCGCTTGGGCGAACGTACCTTCGGGGCGCTTGCCGAACCTGACGAGGGAGAGTTACACATGAAGCACGAACGCACGCATACAAACAACGCGGGGCATGCCCGCAAGCTATGGCTGCTCGCGGCGCTGCTGGCGGGCGCGCTTGCGCTGACCGGCTGCTACATGGAGCCGGACCGCATCGTGGACGATAACAACGGCCTGACTGTCGCGACCGGCGGGCAGACGTTCGATACCGTCATCACCCCCACGCCTGTGGCGACTGCCACGCCCGAGCCCACCACCACCGCGGACAACCAGCAGGTGGACTGGGCCAACTGGGATTTTGGCAGCAACGGGGCCACCAACCCCCCCAGCAATGTGATCGACGTGGGTGGCAACCCCACCTCCACCGCGGTCACCGTGGGCCTCAGCACGCCTACGCCCACGCCCGCTAAAACGGGTACCTCCAGCGATACGCTAAAGAGCGGCGCGTCCGGCGCGGCGGTCAAGCAGTTGCAGCAGCGCCTCAAGGAGCTGGGCTATTACACCGGCTCGGTGGATGGCAGCTACGGCGCGGGCACTGCCAATGCCGTGCGCGACTTCCAGGCGGCCAACGGCCTCTCGGCCGACGGTGTGGCGGGCGCCAAAACGCAGGAAGCCATGTACAGCTACTACGCCACCCCCAAGAAGAGCTCCGGTACCAGCAGCTCGTCCAGCTCCAGCAGTTCGTCCGGTTCGTCTTCCAGCACCACCACCAAGGGCAAGACGGATATCTACCTGAAGCTTGGCTCTACCGGCGCGCAGGTCAAAATCATGCAAAACCGGCTGATCGCGCTGGGCTATTTGAGCGGCACTGCGGACGGCACCTTCGCCGAGACCACCGAGGCGGCGGTCTATGCCTTCCAGAAGCGCAACAGCATCTACGCGGACGGCGTGGCAGGCCCCACGACGCTCACCAAGCTCTACTCCTCCAGCGCCAAAAAGGCCAGCTCGGTCGTGGCCAACCTGGGCTCGCTCAAGCTGGGCATGACGGGCGGCGGCGTGCGCGCCCTGCAGCAGCGCCTCAAGGACTTGGGTTATTACAGCGGCTCGGTGGATGGCGAGTTTGGCGCGGGCACGCAGGCGGCGGTCATCGCCTTCCAGAGTGCCAACGGCTTGACCGCGGACGGCGTGGCCGGTAAGTCGACGCTCAACGCCCTGTACGGCGGCGGTGGCGGCGGCGGCGGTGGCGGCGGTTCCAACCCGGACAGCTACGGCACCACGGCTTCCACCAACGGCTACAGCACCATCTCCAGCAACAACGGCAGCTCCACCGCCAATATCACGGCGCTGCAGAGCGCGCTTTCCAGCACCGGGTACTACAGCGGCACGCTGGATGGCGACTTTGGCTCCGTGACCATCGAGGCGGTCAAGAACTTCCAGACCGCCAAGGGCCTGCGCGTGACCGGCATGGCCGGGCCCAGCACGCAGCGCCTGCTGTACGGCGGCACCAGCGAGAGCGGCAGCTACACAAAGCTGGAGAGCGGCTCCAGCGGCACGGCGGTCAAAAACCTGCAATATACCCTGTATGAGCTCAAGTATTACGACGGCAACATCACCGGCACGTATGACGAGGCCACCATGAACGCCGTGATGCTGTTCCAGCAGGTGAACGGGCTGACGACCGACGGCGTGGCGGGCGAGCAGACGCAGCGCAGGCTGTACTCAAGCAACGCCATCCCCTGCAACATCTGACGACCCAAAGGCATACAGCGCGCGGCCCGGCCAGTTGGCCGGGCCGCTTTCCCGTCCGGTGGCGTGCTCCACGCTCGCATGGCCTGTGCGGCGCTCCCTCCGGTGGCGCTTTCGCAGCCTGCGCCGCTTCACGCTTTGGCGTGCGCACGCCGCAGGCGGCCAGCTTACAACGCTGTCATGGATAGGCTATCGCCATGCAGGCATCGCGCCGTTTGCGTCTCCTGGGTGATCCGCGCATGCCGCCGCCTGCCCCGCATCCTTCGATCCGCCCGCGCCAAAACCGCGCACCGGCTCGCCTGCAAACGGTTGGCCGGTGTGGTATAATCATGGCACAACTGCGGCGCGGATGCTCCCCCGCCTTCGCTTTGCACCATCCGTACCATCCCTGCGAAAGGAGGCCCACCGCATGACCGAACTGCCCTTCAAGCGATTGCTCACCCCCACCCATGCGGACGAGGGCTACTTCTTCCGTTCGGACGATACGCTCAACCTCTACCGCGGGTGCAACCACGGCTGCATCTACTGCGATACGCGCAGCCTGTGCTACCACATCGAGGATTTTGACACCGTGCGCGTCAAGACGGATTGCCTGGCTGCGCTGGAGCGCGAGCTGCGCGCCAAAAAGCGCGCGGGCGTGGTGTCGATGGGCGCGGCCAGCGACGCCTACAACGCGCGCGAAAAGCACCTGCTGGTCACGCGCGGCGCGCTTTTGCTGCTGCGCCGCTACGGGTTTGGGGTGTTCCTCTCCACCAAGGGCGACCTGGTCGCCCGCGACGCGGATGTGCTGGGCGATATGGCCCAAAGCGGCTATGCGTGCGTGGCGTTCTCCATCACCACGGGAGACGCGGGGCTGGCCGCCCTGATCGAGCCGGGCGCGCCCCCGCCGCAGGCCCGCTTTGCCGCCATGCGTGCGCTGGCGGAGGCGGGCGTGTGCACCGGCACATGGATGAACCCTATGCTGCCCTTCTTGACCGACGATGCGGCCACCATCCGCGATGTGCTGCAACAGACCGCCGACGCGGGCGGGCGCTTCGCCCTGTGCCACTACGGCCTGACCCTGCGCGAGGGCGACCGCGAATACTTCTACCGCGCGCTGGACGCGCACCCGCGCTTTGCGGGGGTCAAGGCAAGCTATGCCCGCGCGTATGGCTTGAGCTACATCTGCCCCTCGCCGGACGCCTTGGCCCTGCGCGAGGTGTTCGAGGCGGAATGCGCGCGCCTGTCGCTCGCCTGCTCGTTTGCGGAGGTAAACCGCATCGCGGGCGCGGGGGAACCCCGGCAGACCAGCCTGCTATGATGGGCGGGCAGTCTGCTCCGCGGCATGCGCCTGCCCCGTACAGGCTCGCCGCCGCGCAGCGCCGGTCGGGCAGGGTGGAAAGGCCGCATCCGCGCGCCCCAGCTTGCCAGCCATGCGCGGGCGCGCAGAGGGTCGAAGCCAACCGGCCTGCTGCTGTGAAATAAGCAGCCCGCCCAACGGTCGCGGGTGAGCAACCATTGCAACAAAGTGATGGAGCGGGCAGGGCTTGCCCCCGCGCGGGCAAACCCTGCGCCTGTCATGACACACTGGGAGGATGCCGATGCTGTCAAGCCCCCATCAGCCCCGAAGGAGCGCCGCGCTGCTGATTGCGGCGCTGGTCGGCTTTGCCATCTGGGCGCTGACGCTGTGGGGCGGGCCGCCTTCGCCCGTGCCCGTCGCACCCTTTGCGCCGCTGGCGGGCACGCCTGCCGTAGTCCCACACACCACAGGCGACGGGGCAGGAGCCGCTGCCACCAACCTGCCAGCAACCTGTGAAAGTGCCGCTGCGCTGACCCCGACCGGTAGCACCGGCGGCGTTTCTGCGCTCGGGCCCGTAACACCACCAGCGACAGGCAGCAGCGCAGCCACGGAGAAGGTGCCCGCGCCCACCGAAGCCGCATCTGCCGGGGCGGCCAGCGCAGTGCCATCCGTCGTAGACACATCCGTTGCCGACCCTAATGATACGGCTCTGAACGCAACCTTCACCGGGCAAACGCCCGCGCCCATTGCCACCGCCGCTGCCAACGCCCCCACCACGCCGCTTGCCGCCCCCGACCCGCCCGCCGTGGATATCACCGCCCTTGCCGCGGCAGGCGCGGGCGATGCCGCCGCGGAACCGTCCGAAGCGGCCATCGACGAGGCGTTCGAGCGCAAGCTGGCGGGCGCGCTCCGGCAATACCGCACCATGGGCGCGGTGGTGTGCGTGTTCCAGTACGGGCGCGTAACCGACATTTTCACCTATGGGCAGCTCGATCCGGAAGGCAGCCCTGTGACCGCGGATACCATGTTCCGCGTGGGCTCGATCAGCAAAATGGTGGCGGCGCTGGGTGTGATGCGGCTGGTGCAGGACGGGCGTGCCACGCTGGACGGCGATATTTCGGACCTGCTGGGCACCGCGGTGCGCAACCCCGCCTACCCGGACGTGCCCATCACCCTGCGGCAGATCATGACCCATACGGCGGGCCTGCGCGACAGCGGCCCCTACACGCTGGCGCTGCGCGGGCGCGTCGCCAGCCTTGCGGAGCTGTTCGCGCCGCCGTTGGCGCGCTTCCAGTTCGAGGAAGGGTACGCGCCCGGCGCGCGCGCATCCTATACCAACCTAGGCGGCGGGCTGCTGGGCAGCGTGATCGAGCAGGTGACCGGCCAAACGGTGGATGCCTATATGCAGCAGGCGGTGTTCGGCCCGCTGGGCATCACGGCGGCGTTTCAGGCCGCGCTGCTGCCGCAGGGGGCTACCGTGTCCGACCTGTACCAGATGCCGGGGCGCAGGCGCACCGCCACCGTGCGGGACGGCACGCCCGCCTATACCGCGCCTGACGCCGCCACACACTACACGCTCACGGCGGGCAAGCTGGTCATCTCCGCGCCGGATCTGTGCCGCATCCTGATCGCCCTGTGCGACGACGGGGTATACGGCGGCACGCGCCTGCTGGACGAGCCGTATGTGCGCATGATGCGTGAAACGCAAAACAGCATTGGCTCGGTCACGGGCAACAGCGGCCGCGGGCTGAGCCTGAACATCCTGGATGGCGGGCTGGTGGGCGGGCATACGCTGTACGGGCACGGCGGCAAGGCAAACGGCATGCTGTGCGCCGCGTACTTCGACCCCGCGGGCCATACCGGCGTGGTGATGCTGACCAACGGCTGCAATAACCGCCCCGTGCTGGAAGATGTGGGCAAGCTGAGCGTGATGGTGCTGCGGCTGGTGTATGGGGAGCTGCTGGCGCCCCGCAGCGCCTACCGCAGCCCATGGCTGGTAATGGAATGAAAATGGGTCAAGGGCCGCGTCGGCTCTGCCTCCTTTGGCATCGAAGGAGAGCGTGCGGCCAGTGGCCGCTTCGCCGAAGGCGAAAGCGAACCGGAGATGGGCAGCCTGACGAGCACAGGGCACGGTAGTGCCATGTGCGACGATCAGGGTGGCAGGGCAATGGGACTTCGTCCCCCTCCCAACCTCCCCCTTGGGACGAGGTTGGGTGCTAAGGTCACGCGGAGCGTAATCGCTGCTTGGGATGGAGCATTTAGCTGCGTTGTTCCATGCACAAACACCTCTGCGCGATGCCAACCGCGGTCTGAGGACGGGGTTGGGCGCACAGATCATGCCGCGCGTAATCGCTGCTTGGGACAAGGGCTCTTTACTGCGACACGAGTGGTGTTTTGCGTTGGTACTTATCGCGTGGTCGTTTGTTGCCATCGCGTGGGAAAGAGCAATTCCGCGGCCCATAGCGTCAAATAAAAAACCGAGCTTAGGGCTGGAAGGCCCCATGCTCGGTCGCATGTTCATGATTTTTCTGTTTGCTGCCCCTGGCGCACCCGTCAATCCTTGCCGGTCGCGCCCACATGCTTTAAGTACGCGGTGGGGCTCATGCCCACCACATGCTTGAACTGCTTGCTGAAGTGGTAGGGGTCGGGCATGCCGATCTCCACGCCCGTCTGCTTGACGTTCAGGCCGCCGCGCAGCAGGGTCTTGGCGCGCTCCATCTTCAAAAATTGCAGGTAGGCCAGCGGGGGGATGCCCAGCTCCGCGGAAAAGCGCTTGCGGAAGGTCTCCACCGGCATACGGCTGATGGCCGCCATATCCGCCAGTGAAAACGCGTCGCGGTACTGGCAGGCGCGCAGCGTATCCACCACGCGGGCGATCTCGTGGCTGAGGGTCGCGCTCATGGCCACGCTCTGGCCGCTGTGTGCGGCCAGCAGGCCCCACAGCAGCTGGCCCAGCTGATAGCTGGCGTCGCCCGTGCCGGTGTGGCGCACCAGCACCTGCACGATCTGCCGGGAGAGCAGCACCTGCGAGGGCAGGGTGCCCTGCTTGGCGGGCACGTCGCTCAGGGCGTTCATCTGGCGCAAAAACTCGGCGCTCAGGGGCCCGTCGATGGTCAGCCACAGCACGCGCGCGTCCTTGGCGTTTTTCAGGCCGCACCCGTCCATGCTGGGGGGTATCACCACGCACTCGCCTTTGCTGAGTTCAAATTCCTCTTCCTTGCAGGTGAAGGTGGCCGCGCCGTCGTCCACGATCATCCACAGCCACTTGTCGCAGGTGTAAAGGCGGTAATTCAGCTGTTGCAGCATGGCGCTGCCCGCGCTATGGATCCACACGCCGCTCTGCTCTACCAGCGTTGCCGGGGTATGCGTGCCCTGCACAAACACGCCTGGGTCGCCACCGTCGATGACCGGCGGTTTGGGGATAAACTGTACGTAGGACACACCGTTCCCTCGCTTTCCAGATCGATCGATATCGCCTTGCGGGCAAAGGGGCCCGCGGATGGCGTATGCCTGTCGCGCATGGCGGCAGGCACGAATATTATACCGATGGGATTAATGCTTGTCAATCGCCGGATGAATGTGAACACGTGTTTATTTTCCGAATATTACAACTACTGGGAAAACGGAGGGAGCGCGCAATCCGAAACACCATACCAAATCTTTCGCACGGTAAAAAATGTGCACGCCATATTGGTCATGAACAGGCCGGAAAGTTACATTCATGAAGGCTCGCGTCGCCGCGTGCCCGCGCACGGGGCGCAAAGCCGCCGGGCCTGCGTAAACATGCGCATGGCTGCATGAATCTGCATGACGGCGGCGGCCGCCGCCGCTGCGAAAATGGCGAGACGGCGATACGGGCCGCGTCTTTTTCCGCTTTATATCTGTAAACAAACAAAAAATGCCCGCATCCTTTGATCCCCGCTGCCTGTTTGCGCGACGCAAACCCTTCCTTCATAAGCCTTTCCGCCGCTGCCCGGCCGCGCGGCGGATACGGCGCGTCTTTTACGCTTTTGTTACGCGGGGGGTGCTATACTGAGCCCGTAAACAAGAGATGCCGCAAACAGCGGCGCACCCCCAAACAGGAAAGGATGGATATTATGACGGATAACGAGAAGCTTAACCAGAACGCCCAGCTTGACGATGCCGCGCTTGACGCGGTGGATGGCGGCCGCGGCCAGCGCTTTGCGTACTACACGGTCGTGCACGGCGACAACCTGACCCGCATCGCCCACTACTTCAAGACCAGCATCCAGGCGATCATGGACTACAACCCCATCATCACGGATCGCAACTTCATCCGCACCGGCTGGGTGCTGAAGGTGCCGGACAACCGCTGACCGTCGCCTCCGCACGGGCCGTATATCGGCCCAGCCATGCAAAGGCGCCGCCCCCTGAAAAAGGGGCGGCGCTTCCCTGTGTGCGGAGGTGGGCGCGCTGGGAAAGACGGATGACCTCCCGGTACGGGGGCACGGGCGCGCCGGTGCCTTCCCTCGGTTTTCGGCAGGCCGTTGCGATGCAGGGCAATTGGGCATGCGGAAAGACTGTCCGTCCCCATCCATCAAGCCGCAAACAATGCGGCGCTGGGGCTAGCCGCGCTGGTCGGCTTGCCGCCGACCCACCCTTCGCGCAACGCAAAGCGCCGCCCACCTTTCGGCTGGCGGCGCTTTTTGTGCGGCTGTAGCGTGCGCTGTCTGCGGCGACCCGCCGCATGCATTATGCCTTGAGCAGCTTTTCCGCCTCCACGGTCATGGCGGCCAGCAGCTTCTCCGCCTCGGGGCGCACAGGGTGGTTCACATTCACGTACAGCTTGATCTTGGGCTCTGTACCGCTGGGGCGCACGCACACAAAGTGCCCGCCCTCCATGGCGAAGTAGAGCACGTCGCTCTCCGGGTAGGGCAGCTTTTCCACCGCGCCGGTCGAAAGTGTGGTTTTGGTGCCCGCCTTGATGTCCAGCACCGCCTCCACGGGCACGCCCGCGATGGTGCGCGGCGGCTCGCGGCGGATGCGCGCCATGGCCTCGCCCATCAGGCGCAGGCCGTCCACGCCCGGCATGGTGGTGCTGATGACGTTCTCCAGGTAGTAGCCGTAGGTCTCGAAGATCTCGTTCATCACATCGGCGAGGGTCTTGCCCTGCGCCTTGTAGTAGGCGGCGGCCTCCGCAATCAAGAGGCTGGCGTTCACGCCGTCCTTGTCGCGCACGAAGGTGCTACTGAGGTAGCCGTAGCTCTCCTCAAACCCGAACAGGAACGTGTGGCTGCCCGTGTCCTCAAACTGCTGTATCTTCTCGCCGATAAACTTGAAACCCGTCAGCGTGTCGAAAAGCGCCACGCCGTGCGCGTCGCAGATGGGCTTGGCCAGCTGCGTGCTCACGATGGATTTGACCACCGCGCCGTTTGTGGGCAACGTGCCGTTGGCCTTTTTGGAGGAGAGAATATAGTACATCATCAGGCAGCCGATCTGGTTGCCCGTCAGCAGCTTGAACGCCCCGCCCGCGTCGCGCACGGCCACGCCCAGGCGGTCGCAGTCCGGGTCGGTGGCGAAGCACACCTCCGCGCCCACCTCGTTTGCCAGCTCGATGGCCAGCTTGAACGCGCCGGGGTCCTCGGGGTTGGGCACCTTGATGGTGCTGAAGTTGGGGTCCGGCAGCTCCTGCGCCTTGACCACGCTCACGTTCGTGATGCCAATCTCCCGAAGGATTCGGCGCACGGGCACATTGCCGCTGCCGTGCAGCGGCGTATAGACGATCTTGAGGGTCTGCCCCTCGCGGCGCACGATATCCGGGTTGATGGACAGGGTCTTGACGCGGCGCATATACTCGTCGTCCACGTCCGCATCACCGATCACGGTCAGCAGCCCCCGGGCCATGGCCTCGCCGGGGGAGATGGTCTTGGCGTCCGCGATGGAGAGCGCGCCGATGGCGGCGGTCACCTCGTCGGCGGTCTCGGGGCCGATCTGCGCGCCATCCGGCCCATACACCTTATAGCCGTTGTACTGCGGCGGGTTGTGGCTGGCGGTGATCACCACGCCCGCGTCTGCCTGCAAATAGCGCACGCCAAAGCTGAGCAGCGCCACGGGGCGCAGCGCGTCGAACAGCTTGGCGCTGATGCCGTTGGCGGCCAGTACGCACGCCGTTTCCATGGCGAACACGTCGCTCTGGCGGCGGCTGTCGTAGGCGATCACCACGGAGGGGTTTTTGCAGTGGGCGTTCAAATAGTCCGCCAAGCCCTGCGTGGCGCGGCGCACGGTATAGGCGTTCATGCGGTTTTCACCCAGCCCCAGCACGCCGCGCATGCCCGCGGTGCCAAAGCTCAGGCTCTGGTAAAAGCGGTCCTCGATCTCCTTTTCGTCGCCGGCGATGGCGTCCAGCTCCGCCTTGGCGGCGGCGTCGCCGGAAAGGTATTTGTACCAACCCTGGTAGGCCTCGCGGTAGTTCATGGGCAGGCTCCTTTCATGGGTGGCGTTTTATGAAGAAAAAGAACGGCACGCGGGAGATGCCGATATTCTTGCCCCTATTATAGCGTTTTTGGGCGGCGGTGTAAATGGCGCGGCGGGCAGTTGCCGCGCGGTGTGCCGCGCAAACGCCCTGCGCCGTAGCCCGCCGTGGGCGGGTGGACGCAAAAAAAGAACACCGGCCATCCCTCCCTCGCCGCAACGAAAAGGGGCCGAGCTGAAGCCTTGTCGCCGGAGGGCGCGCACTCCGCTTGGATATAGAAGCAGGCCCACCGCAGGTAGTGAATCCGCGGTGGGCCTGCGTTGGTCATTTGCCTGTGAGCGGGGCGATCGACCCATCGCTAATGTACTGGTACAGCATGACCGTATCGGCCTTGTCGCCCATTTGGATGAGCGCGAAGGTGCCAGTCGGATTGGTCGCGTTGTGGTCGATCCAGGTGCCGCTGTTGATGTACACCTTGCCTGCGGCGATGGACTGCATCAGCGGCACGTGCGTATGCCCAAACACCACCACCTCTACGGTGGGGTCTACATCGAAGTACTGTTTGGTGGCCTGCGCATCCACAAACGTGCTGGTGGCGGACTGACTGATGGCGTCGTTGAAGGCGATATGCACGGGCACGTGGTTGCTGGTCTGCACCGCTTCCCAGTGATCCTGAAAATCAGGGTACAGCTTGGCGCTGATCTTGCCACTTTCCTGAAGCGCGGGCAGCACGTCGTTGATGGAGAACGGCTCGGTAAAGCCGCTGAAGCTTGCATCCATCACTTTGGCGTCCAGCGCCTCGTTCACGGGGTAGGTGGTGAGCGTCCACAGCCACATCTGGCGGTAGAGGTACGCGCCGTACTGGCTGGGGTCGGCCGTGCCGGGGTCGGGCACGAGGGGGTATACCTTGGTGTCCTTGGGCCTGCCCTCATGCACATAGCTGGCGGCGATGCGGGTGAAGAAGTACCCCGGCGGCAAGATAGATTTGCCGCCCGACAGCGCGGCGTTGGATACGTTATCCGGCGCGACGAACACGTTGTAGCGGTGGCCGTGCTCGATCACGATCTCCCCCCGCTTGCCCGCGCGGTAGGTGCCCAGCCCGTCCGCGTCCCGCGACTGGTTGATGCCGGGCAGGATGGCCGCCACGGTGGCTGCGTCCAGCGTGATATCGTGGTTGCCGGGCACGTAGGTCAGCTTTTTGCCGTATACGTCCATCAACGCCTGAAGCGCCTCCACCACGGCGCGGTTGTTGGCCGCCACCTGCCGGTAGAACGCGCCGCTGTCCGCGTGTGGCGGGGCGGAAAAGGGCTGGAACCACTCGTCGAAGAAGTCCCCCGCGATCACGACCTCCGCGATATCCGCGGTGGCGGCCACACTGTGGAGAAAGTCGACCAGCAGCGGTTTATTCTTCACGGTCTCGGCGTAGGCGTCGTCCACGCCCAGGTGGATATCGCTGATCACGACCAGCTTATCCGCGGGCGCGCCCTGCGCCACGGGATACAGCGGCGCGTAGGCGGCGGGCGCTTGCGCGCAGGCGGCGGGCATGGAAAGGCCGGACAGCAGCAGCAGGGCCATCGAAAGGGCGAGCGTGCGGGTGAGCGCTTCTTTCATATACAAACCTCCCGTTTTTGGATGGGGACAATCGGCGGCGGGCCGGGGCCGCTTACGGGTGCGCCGCCAGATACGCATCCACGCGCGCCTGCGCGTTTTCGCGGATGTTGTAGAAGTAGAAGGGATAATCATAGCTGTGGTACACACCCGCGGGCCAGCCGGGCAGCGCGAACTGCTTGGGATCCACCGAGGCGCACACCACCACGCCGCGCGCGGTATCCACCTTGGCGGAGGCGAGGTTCATGATGGGCGTAAGATCGGCCATGACAGGGCTCACGGGCAAGATTGAGCCCGCGTTCTGCTCCTTGGTGGCAAGGGTCTCCTCCCGCGTCCAGGTGATGGGGTTGATGGCCAGCGCGCCCGGGCGCACGACGGGGTTTTCGGCCACGCCCGGCGCCTCGGTATTGTAGGAGATGATCACGCCCGTATCGGTTGGCCCCGTGGCAAACCGAAGGGTGGGGTACTGGTCGAGGTATTCCTGCGTGACCGAGAAGCCGATGACATACGCCGCCACCAGCTTGTCCAGAACCTGCGGCTTCTGGCTGATCTCCGCCAGCAGGTACAGCAGCACGTTGGAGCCCTGCGAGTGACCGGCCAGGATGAACGGCCGCCCATCGTTGAAGTGCTCAAGGTATACATTGAATGCGGCAAGGCAATCCGCCGCGGGGATCACGCGGATGGCCTCGTCCTGGCCTTCTATGGAGGGCATGGTGAGCACATAGCCCGCGTCCGCCTGCCGGTAGTAAGGGGCGTAGATGTTGCCCACGGGCAAAAACGCCGAGGCCTGCCGGTTTAAGGCGCCGATGGCCCCTTTGACCATCGAAAGGTTGTCGATGGCGCAGTAGGCGGGGTCGCCCTCGCCCCGCTGGTAGGCCGTGGGGTATACATAGAAGATATCGACCGGTTTGCTTTGGGAGGTATCTGCCATGAGCCAACTGCTGCGGATGGCGTAGTTGGTCACGGGCTGGGCGGCGGCATCGGCAGCGAAGGCAACGCTGCCTGTGAGCAGGGTCAGGATGCACGCGATGAGCAGGGTGCAGGTAACCAGACGAAACCCAGTTTTCATGCAGTTTTTCCTCCAAACGATCAATGTGTACCTATAGTAGCATTGCCATTTGGAAAAAACAAGTGGGTTACATGGGGGGGCGGCGAATATATCTTGCACGCGATCGCAACGGATTCCGTTGCGGCTGAAAACTGGCCTTGCCGCCCCTCCCTTGCGCCGCACCCCCAAATGGCGTACAATACCCCTGCGCCGGTAACATCGGCGCGCATACCACCCAAGGATGTACGCATATGACAGACGTGATCGTGATCGGCGCGGGGCACGCGGGCTGCGAGGCGGCCCTCGCCTGCGCCCGCATGGGGCTTGACACCCTGCTTTTGACTTTGAATATGGACAGCGTGGCCCTGATGCCCTGCAACCCCGCCGTAGGGGGCACGGGCAAGGGCCACTTGGTGCGCGAGCTGGACGCGCTGGGCGGGCAGATGGGCCTGGCCATCGACCGCACGTTTATCCAGAGCCGGATGCTGAACGTGGGCAAGGGCCCCGCCGTGCACAGCCTGCGCGCGCAAGCGGACAAGCGCCGCTACCATGAGGAGATGCTGCGCACCCTGTTTTTGACCGAGCGGCTGACCGTGCGGCAGGGCGAGGCCATGGACATCCGCGTGGAAGGCGGGCGGGTGACGGGCATCGTGACCATGACGGGCGACGTGATCGCCTGCCGCGCGTGCATCGTGTGCGGCGGCGTGTACCTGCAAAGCCGCATCATCATCGGCGAATACAGCAAGCTTTCCGGCCCGCAGGGGCTTTCGCGGGCGGAGGGGCTCTCCGCGTCGCTCACGGGGCTGGGCTTTGCCCTACGCCGCTTCAAAACCGGCACGCCCGCGCGCATCGACGCGCGCAGCATCGACTTTGACCAGATGGAGCCGCAGGACGGCGACGACCCCATTACCCCGTTTTCGTTTTTGACCGTGGCGCAGGCGGCGGAGAGCGGCGTAACGTTCCCGCTTGCCAACCAAAGCCGCTGCTACCTGACCTACACCAATGAGGATACGCACCGCATCATCCGCGACAACCTGCACCTGTCGCCCATGGTGCGCGGCGACATCAAGGGCACGGGCGCGCGCTACTGCCCCAGCATTGAGGATAAGATTCGCCGCTTCCCCGATAAGGACAGGCACCAGATTTTTCTGGAGCCGGAGAGCCTGTTTTCGCCGGAGTGGTACGTGCAGGGCATGAGCAGCAGCCTGCCGGAGCGGGTGCAGTGGCCCATGTACCGCACGCTGCCGGGCCTGCATCGCGCGGTGCTCACCCGCCTTGCCTACGCCATCGAGTATGACTGCATCGACCCCACGGAGCTTGCCCTCACGCTGGAGAGCCGCCGCATACCCGGCCTGTACTTTGCGGGGCAGGTGAACGGCACCAGCGGCTATGAGGAGGCCGCCGCGCAGGGGCTGCTGGCGGGCATCAACGCCGCGCTGAAGCTGAAAGGGCAGGAGCCGCTCATTTTGACGCGCGACATGGCCTACATCGGCGTGATGGTGGACGACTTGACCGTGAAGGGCGTGGACGAGCCCTACCGCATGATGACCAGCCGCGCCGAATACCGCCTGCTGCTGCGGCAGGACAATGCGGACATCCGCCTGACGGAGCTGGGCGTGCGCGCGGGGCTGGCCAGCGAGACGCGCCTGCGCCTGCTGGAGCAAAAAAAGAGCGCGACCGCCGCGCTGCTTACCGCGCTGGAAGGAACACGCCTCAAGCCCACGCCGGAGCGCGGCGCGTGGCTGGCCGCCCACGGCGAGGCGGACAGCGACCTGAGCTACACCGCCGCGGAGCTGCTGCGCCGCCCCGCCATCGACCTTGCCGCGCTGGAAGCCCTGCTGCCGGACGCGCTGCGTGGCGCGCCCGCCGACGCGCGCACGCAGGCGGAGCTGACCGTGAAATACGCGGGGTATCTGGAAAAGGAGCGCCAGCAGGTGCATAGAGCGCGGGAGATGGAGGATTGGCTGATCCCCGATGGGCTGGACTATGGCGAAATCACCAGCCTGCGCATCGAGGCGCGGCAGAAGCTGGCCGCCAGAAGTCCAAGGAGCCTCAGCCAGGCGGGGCGGATACCGGGCGTGAACCCCGCGGATATCGCGGTGCTGATGGTGTGGCTCAAGAAGATCAAAGTCAAATAATACTAATCTATTATCATCAATGTGCTTGTAAAATTGATAGTTGCATGGTAATATTTTCTTATAAAATAATGGAGTATACAATAATGACAGCAATCGAAATTATTGCCCTCGGTGGCAGCGTAGCAACAACAATAGGACTATTTGTGGCTTCGTGGCAGCTTATTGTTGCAACCAAACAACGAAAGGATGATTCAAGGAGGAGCGCTGTAAAAGAGGCAGTAATTATTGCCCGTGTATTTCAAGAAAAGCTTGTGTTTGACATGGGGTATATTCGCAGTGTGTTTGAAAAACAAAATATAGATGCATTGGTAAAGACAGTTCCTGTTGATCGTCCATTAAAGTTTACACAAGAAGAAGCGGTCAGTAATTTTGGAAAAGAAGCACTTGACAAGTTTAATACATTATTTAGCGGTATAGATATACCTATATTGGAGAGAGTTGCTTCGAGCACAAGGAGTTTCTCGATAGTGGCACACCCAATCAATCAAAGTACTACTGAGAATGAAAAATCAAAAACAGAGATATTAGAACGAAATGCCCGAGGAGACTTTTTTATTCGATATAGTGATGTAATGAATACTTTAGAGTGGATTGGTATGCTAATCAACACAGGGGCTGCCGATGAGAAGGTTATATACCAGTCCTTGAATACAAATGTTCTGCAATTCATACATTTGAATTACTACAGTATTGCTCAACACAATTTTGAATCCTCATATAGTGATTATGATTATATTAATATTGTTGAACTGTATAATAATTGGATAATAAAAAAGTGCAAACAAATGAAAGAAGACAATAAAATGCAAAGACGAAAAGAATCAGCTTGCATGAGAGTTGACAAAAAACTTGAATGCTCGCGGAAAAGAAAAATGTACCGCCCTGACCACCTATAGTAAGCGGTGGTTGTTATAGTTAGAACTACACTGGTGATTTTTGAGAATAGGTATAAGGAAATACGTCATCGGTATCAAGCTCGAGAGTATTTGATATATACGAATAAATCATGGTAATCATTATCAAGGAGAATGTACTAACGAGAACAATAATAAGAAAGACACAGCGCTTGTTTCCGCGCTGTGTCAATTTTCGTGCATTGATAAAAAAGGTGATATCAGGATACCAAGTACTCCAGCACCAACTTCTCCGCCGCGTCCATATCCCGCAAATCCACCATCTCGCACGCGCTGTGCACGTAGCGGCACGGGATGCTCACGGTGCACACGGGCATACCGCCGCGCGTCAGCTGCATCGCGCCCGCATCGGTGCCGCCGTAGGGCAACACTTCGCGCTGGGTGGGCACGCCCGCTTGATCGGCAGCGGCGGTCAGCGCCTTGACCAACTCGGGATTGCTGATGCTTTTCGCGTCCATGATCTTGATGCACGCGCCCTTGCCAAGGTCTACGGCCAGCAGCTTGTTCTCCGGCGTGTCGCCGGTCAGGGTCACGTCCAGCGCGATGCCCTCGTCAGGCTCCGCGCTGTAGGCGGATACGGTCGCGCCGCGCAGGCCCACTTCCTCCTGCGTGGTGAACACCGCGACCACCGTGTGGCGCGTGGCGGGCAGCTTTTGCAAAATGCTCACCAGCAGGGCGCAGGCGCAGCGGTCGTCCATGGCGGGCGAGGCCAGCCGGTGCTCGCCCACCTTGAAGGGGAGCTCCGCATACACGGCCACGTCGCCCACCTGCACCATGGCAAGGGCTTCCTGCGCGCTCTGCGCGCCGATGTCGATGTAATAGCCGCGCAGGCTGCTGGTTTCGCCGTGCTTTAAGGGCTGCTCGTTCAGCACGCCCTCCACGCCGCTCATGAACTTCACGTGGCGGGTGCGGCTGTTATTCATGTTGATGCCGCCCACGTTGCTCACGCGCAGGTAGCCTTCCTTTTCCACATGGGTCACCACCAGGCCGATGTGATCCATGTGCGCGGCCAGCATGATACGCTTGCCCGCGGGGTCTGTGCCCTTTTTCTCACAGATGAGGTTGCCCAGCGCGTCGCGGCGGATGCTGTCCACCTTGTCTTTGATGAGGCTTTCGATGGTATCCGCGACGGTGTGCTCGTGGCCGGAGGGGCCGTAGAGCGCCGTAAGCTGTTTGATGAGCGATTCCATATCGTTTATCCATCCTTTCAATGCAGACGGGTTTTCATGAACGGAGTATGCGCAGGCTTTGGCCGCTGCTCGGCCTCCTGCCTTACAGGCTGCTAAGCCACGCGCGCACCAGCGCCTCCTGCGCGGCTACGTCGCAAAGCGCGCACACTGAGGCGGGGCTGTGGATGTTGCGCACCGCGACCGACAGCGCCAGCGTTTTGGCGCCCGCGCCCGCGCGCTGGATTTCGCCCG
This sequence comes from uncultured Oscillospiraceae bacterium, assembly GCA_964584315.1. Classification (GTDB taxonomy): domain Bacteria; phylum Bacillota; class Clostridia; order Christensenellales; family Aristaeellaceae; genus CAXXOK01. The sequence continues at coordinate 5,568 of CAZOZO010000040.1, read as the reverse complement.
CGTCGTTGCCGCCGGATACGAACTGCTTCACCTTATGGGCAACGCCGCTTGCGGCTGCCACCGCCAGCATCTGCCTGTACAGCTGTGCGTCGCCGATGGAGGTGTTGTCCATGAACGACACGCACACGCCCTGCCCCACGCGGCACACCTGAAGGGCCTCCGGCGCTTCGCCAAGGTCGTTGGCGCTGGTGGTCTCCAGCACCAGCGCGACATCCGGCTGCACGCGGTAGCCCGCGGTGGTCGCGCCGCGGCAGCCCGCCTCCTCCTGACTGGTGAAGGCGAAAACCAGCTCGCCCGCATAGGGCGCGTCCAGCAGGTTCAAAAGGTTATAGACGCCCACGCGGTCGTCCAGCGCCTTGGCGGCTACCAGCCCGTCGCCAAACGGGGTAAAGGGCGTGTCGAACGTGACCAGCGTGCCCGCGGGGGCGATGCGCTCGGCCTCGGCCTTGTCCCGCGCGCCGATGTCGATAAACAGCTGCTCGATGGGCAGCACGTTCTTGCGGTCTTCCGCCGTCTGCTGGTGGATGGCCATCGCGCCGATCACGCCCACCGTGGCGGGCTTATCCGGCGTGTCATAGCCCACGCGCACGCGCTTTGAGATCAGCACCCTTGCGTCCACGCCGCCCATGGCGCGGAAGCGCAGCAGCCCGTCCTCCGTGGCGGATACGGTCATCAGGCCTACCTCGTCCATGTGGGCGGCCAGCATCACGCGCGGCTTGGTCGCGTCCGTGCCCTTGCGGGTCACGATCACGCTGCCCAGCCCGTCCAGCGCCACGGCGGCCTTGCCCAGCTTTTCGGTGCAGATGTCCATCACCGCGCGGCGCACGTTCTCCTCGCGGCCGCTCAGGCCTTGCATCTGGCAAAGGGTCATCAGGTCCATAGCTCGTCGTCCCACCCTTCGTCGATATCGGCGGCAAAGTGCGCCGTCAAGCGCCCGCACTCGCGCAGGGCGTTCATGTCCAAGAGCTCCACGGTGGTGTGCATGTACTTGAGCGGCAGGTCGATCAGCACGCAGGGCACGCCCGCGCGCGCGATCTGCACGGCGTCGGTATCGGTGCCGGTGCCGCGCTCGGCCTGCTCCAGGTTCAGCTTGATGCCGTTCTGGCTGGCCACCTGCTTAAGGCGCGCCAGCAGCTTGTGCTGCAGGTAGGGGCCGTAGGCCGCGGCGGGCGCGTCCAGCGGGATGGTGGTATCCGGCCTGCTTTGCGGGATGGGCGCGTGGCTCACGTCCATCACGATGGCAAGGTCAGGGTTCACGGTGTGCGCGGACACGCGCGCCCCGCGGCAGCCCACTTCCTCCTGCGTGGTGCAGGCGAACACGATCTCCGCGGCGTGGCGCATTTTTTGCAGGCGTTCGGCGGCTTCCAGCATCACGCCCACGCAGGCGCGGTCGTCCATGGTTTTGCCCGCGGCGCGGTCATTGAGCAGGCCAACCGTCTCGCCCCGCAGGGTAACCAGGTCGCCCACGCGCACCAGCTGCTTGACGCGCTCCACCGGCAGGCCCAGGTCGATAAAAAGGTTATCGCGCGTATAGTTTTGCTTGCGCTCCTCATCGGTTAAAAGGTGCGGGGCCTTCGCGCCGATCACGCCGGTCAGCGCCTGCGCCTCGCCTTCACCGGTGGCGTGCACGGTCACGATGGCGGCGGGCAGGATGCGCGGATCCACTCCGCCCACCTGCCCCATGCGCAGCGAGCCGTCCTTCAAAATGTCGACCACCATCAGGGCGATCTCGTCCATGTGGGCGCACAGCATCACGCGCGGGGCGCGGCCGCCGCGCGCGGGGGGCACGGTGGGCTTGAGCGTCGCCAGCACGTTAAACAGCGGGTCGATGGTCACTTCGTCGCACAGGGGCAAAAAGCGCTCGCGCAGCCACTCGGCGGTCTGCCTTTCGTGCCCGCTGGGGCCGAACTGGGCGCTTGCCCCTTGTAAATAGGAAAGGATGTCCATGGAATGTACCGCCTTTCTTGCCGGGGCATGAGCCGCGCGCGTGCCCGATACGGGCGGAGTGGGATGGTGTGCGCGGCCTGATGCCTGCTAACGGTATTATACGCGGATGGGGCGGCCAGCGCAACACGGCGGGGGTTGTATACATCGGGAGGGAGGGGGGCGGGGCAAGCGCCCCGCCGCCACAGCCCGCCATATGAAGTTTTTACACACCGTGCCTGACAGTTTGGCCCTGCGGCGTTTGACAAGCATCCGGCGCGGCACTACAATAGGGTAGTGCTCATCCGGCCGAGCAATGCCGCCGTCGGCCTTTGCGGAGCGTTTGATGCTCGCGGCAAGCCCTGCGCGGCGCGGTATACGGCCTTGCGCAGGCGCGCCGCAGGCTCCGCACCGGGCGGCCCCGGCTGACCGAAGGTGTGCCGCGCGACCCGCGGCAGCAAAGCGCGTCGCCACGGCGCAGACCAACAGAGGTTCTTCTTTCTTTTCGCGCGTTCCGCGCGGGCTATTTTTTCCCGCTTTTGCAAGCCCCGCCGCCGCGCCCCCCCACTTGAACCATAAGGAGCGTAATGCCCTGATGAACCAGGCAAAGCAACGCATCGCCATCCTCGGCAGCACGGGCAGCATCGGCACGCAGGCGCTGGACGTGGCCGCCCGCCATGCCGACCGCTTTACCGTGGCGGCGCTGGTGGCCCACAGCAGCGCGGAGGCGCTGTTCAGTCAGGTGCGCGCGTTCGACCCGCCGCTGGCGGGGCTGGCCGCACCGCGCTTTTCGATCGACGATGTGCCGCCCGACCTGCGCGCCCGCCGCTGGGTGTTTGGCGAGGAGGCGCTCACCGCCGCCGCGGCCCTGCCCGAGGCCGACAGCGTGCTGGTGTCGGTCGTGGGCATGTGCGGCCTTTCCAGCGTGCTCACCGCGCTTGCGCACAAAAAGCGCGTGCTGCTGGCCAACAAGGAGGCGCTGGTCGCGGGCGGGGCGCTGGTGATGCGCGCCGCCGCGCAAGCGGGCGACGATATGCTCCTTCCTGTGGATAGCGAGCACAGCGCCATTTTCCAGTGTTTGCAGGGCGCGGCGGGCAACCCGCTACGCCGCATCTGGCTCACGTGCTCCGGCGGGCCGTTCCGTACCTGGCCCAAGGCGGATATCGACGCGGCCGAGCGCGAGCAGGCCTTAAAGCACCCCACCTGGGCCATGGGCCAGAAGATCACCGTGGACAGCGCCACGCTGTTTAACAAGGCGCTGGAGATGATCGAGGCGCGCCATTTGTTTCACGTGGAACCAAAGCAGATCGAGGTGCTGATCCACCCGCAGAGCGTGGTGCACAGCGCCGTGGAATATGCGGACGGGGCGGTGCTGGCCCAGCTGGGCACGCCGGATATGCGCCTGCCCATCCTGTACGCCATGGCCTACCCGCAGCGCCTGCCCACCGGCGGCGCGCCGCTTAATTTTTTCGCCCTGAAGGAACTCACCTTTGAAGCGCCTGACCCCGCGCGCTTCCCCAGCCTGCGGCTGGCCGCGGAAAGCCTCGCGGCGGGCGGCGCGGCGTGCTGCGTATTAAACGCCGCCAACGAGGTGGCCGTATCGCGCTTTTTGACCGGCGAAGGGGAGCGCAAAATCAACGTTGGCAAGGTGTACGCCGTGGTGGAGGAGACGCTCGCCCGCGTGGGGCACCTGCCCGCGGACAGCCTCGCGCAGGTGCTGGAGGCGGACAGAAGGGCGCGGGACGTGGCGGAGGGGCTGCTTAGGTAGCCGGTTAGGCCCCGCTGCGATGGGGCTGCCGTTCCTCCCGCATATGCCCCGGGGATGGGGCGAGGTGCTTCTGAGTCCTTTCGCTGTTACCACCGCGCGAGACATAGCCGCTTCGCGGCTGTTCACCCCCTTGCGGGCCAGCCGCCAGAGCAGATTTGTCGCCATTCATTGTTAACACCTGCGCAATGAACACCCTTACAAGCGACGCTGCCGCCCCTTTGCGATCCAAAAGCCAAGCCGCACCCCAAGGGGGAGGTTGGCATCGAAGGGAAGCGTTTGCCCAGTGGGCAACGCCGCGAAGCGGCGAGCGACCCGAAGATGGGAAGTTTGACGAGCGTGGGGTGCGAAAGCAGCCCGTGCGACGATCAAACTGACGGGACAGGGGGACGAAGTCCCCTTCACGAAGGAGGCAGAGCCGACGCGCCCTTGACCCCTCTTACACCTTTACCCATAAGGAGGGCCCCCATGACCATTGCCAATCTCCTCTACATCCTCCTTGCGCTGTTCCTGCTGGGTATCCTCATCACCGTGCACGAGTTTGGCCATTTCATTGCCGCGCGCCTGACGGGCATCGCCGTCAAGGAGTTTGCGGTGGGTTTTGGCCCCAAGCTGATCCAGTGGCGCAGTAAAAAACATGATACGCTTTTTGCCATCCGCCCCATACCGCTGGGCGGCTACTGCATGTTTTACGGCGACGAGACCGACCCGGGCGGCGCGAACGACCCCCGCGCCTTTGACAAAACCAAAGTATGGAAGCGAGCCCTGACTGTGTTCAGCGGCCCGCTGATGAACTTTGTGCTCGCGTTTGTCCTGGCGGTGGGCCTCATGGCGGGCTACGGCGTCACGGTCGCCCAGCCGCACCTTGAGAACGTCGAAACCGGCATGCCTGCCGAGGGCGCGGGCCTTCAGGCGGGCGACGTGCTGCTGGCCGTGAACGGCGAGGCGCTGCCCATCGGCGATGCCGGCGCCCTGACCACGGCCATCGGCAAGCTGACCGACGGCCAAAGCCTGACGCTGACCGTGCGCCGCGGCGAAACCACGATGGACGTGGCCGTCGTGCCCGTGTGGGACGAGGCGGCGGGCCGCAGCCGCATCGGCGTGAGCGTGACCGGCTATGTGCCACTGGCCGCGGGGCAGGTGCTGCCCGCCGCGTGGGACAGCTGCGTCTACGCCTCCACCATCATCTTAAAATCCATCGGCGCGCTGTTGACCACCGGCGCGGGCGTTCAGGACATGGCGGGCCCCATCGGCGTGGTGCAGATGGTGGCGGAGCAGACGCAAAAGGGCGGGCTGGAGGTGTTTTTGAACCTCGCGGTCATCATCTCCATCAATCTGGGGCTTGTGAACCTGCTGCCCATCCCCGGGCTGGACGGCAGCCGGCTGGTGTTCTTCCTGATCGAGGGCATCCGCCGCAAACCCATCAGCCGCCGGATCGAGACCGCCGTGCACCTGACGGGCTACGCGCTGCTCCTTGGCCTGATGGTGTTTTTCACCTTTCAGGATGTGGGGCGCATCATCGGCGGTTAAGGGGCGCGCGGGCTTGCCTGTTGCGGGGCATGCGCGCGGCATGGTATAATCTACCCAACAGGCGCTCAAACGGCGCATTTGCGCGAAATGAGGAGGACAGGGTTGATGAAGGTCGCCCTTCGGGATTTTCTTAAGCGGAACGTGAACGTGCCCAACGCGCTCACAGCCCTGCGCATTCTGCTGATACCGCTGTACCTCGCGCTTTTTGCGCGCGGGCTCAAGTATCAGGCGCTGGTGGTGTTCCTGGCCGCCTCGTTTACCGACCTGTTGGACGGCATGATCGCCCGCCGCTTCCACCTGATTACCGACCTTGGCAAGCTGATGGACCCGCTGGCCGACAAGCTGATGGT
>CAZOZO010000039.1:0-29810 GCA_964584315.1 uncultured Oscillospiraceae bacterium | reverse complement strand
GCGGAGAAGGGTCAAGGGCGCAAGCCCTTGCGGGGTCAAGGGGTGGAACCCCTTGATGGAGGCATTCTATACATGCTGGGAGGGAGCCAATTCCCCCGCCGCAGCGGAGAAGGGTCAAGGGCGCAAGCCCTTGCGGGGTCAAGGGGTGGAACCCCTTGCCGGAGGCATTCAATACAATGAAAAAATAGGAACGCCACCGGCGACGGAGGCGACGGTGGCGCGGGCGGCAGGGTTTTGGAGAGCAGGGAGGGCAGGGTGCGCGGCATGGGGCCTATGGGTGCGCTGCCAAGGCTTGACGGTTCGTTGCGGATGGAGCGCCGTCAATCGTGTGGCGCGCCGTGCAGCCGTAGGGTGGCGCGGGCGCGGAGCGTATCCGGCAGGTTGCTTTGGGCGACGGCCTGCAGGGCGTCGCGGGTGTGCAGGCGGGCAAGCAGCGCCTCCGCGACGGCCATGCCGGTGTTGCCCGTGAGCAGCAGGCGCAGCAGCAGCGTTTGGTCAAACAGGCCGCTCACGGCGGCGAGGCGCGCCTGCTCGTTTTGATCCTCGCTGGCGATGGTGAAGAGCGTCTGCTGGCTTTCGATCTTGCGGATGGCGTCGCAGCGGATGGAAACATCCGGCTCGGTAAAGGCCACCTGCGCCAGCGCGGCCTGGTCGGTCAGGCGGGCCACGGCGCGGCGGCGCACGTTCTCGCTGCGGCCCTGCTGGGCCAGCCTGCCCAGCACGCGCTGGTCGGTCACGAGCATCGCGGCCTCTGCGCGCACACGCTCGTCCGCGTCGGTCAGGGCCGCGCGGTTGATGGCGCGGCGCACGGCGGCAGGCCATTCGCCGTCCGGTTTCGCGGGGTTCTGCGAGGCTGGCGGGGTGCCGGGCGATACCGTGCCTGCCGTTGCCCGTTGTTCACCCGCTGGCGCGGGGGCGGCCGCGAGGCGCTGGGCATCGGGCGCTGCCGCGCCTGTTGCAGGGGGGGCGCTTTGCAACCTTTGGGCGGCGAGCAGGCGCAGCGCGGGGCTAGCGTCGCTCAGCAGCGTGTGGGCGAGCGTCTGTGGATCGCGCACATTTTGCAGGGCGGCGCGCCGCACGCGCTCGTGCGGGTCGTCGCGGGCCAGCCGCGCCAGCGCGGGCTGGTCTTGCAGTATCGAAGCGATGCGCTCGCGCGCGGCGGGGTCGGTCAGCGTGGGGAGCATGGCAAGGCAAACGTCGGGGTCGCCTAGCGCCAGCGCGGCCTCGCTGCGCGCATCGTCGTGCGCGCCGGTCAGCGCCAGCACGCGGAGGGCGGCCTGGTTTTGGATGCGGCGCGCCGCGCGCTCACGCGTCCAGCTGTTTTGGGAGGTATCCGCGATCTCCCGCAGGGTATCGACGCCCACGGCGTTGGCGGCCAGCTCATGATCCGCCCAGCGACGGTAGTTGGTCGCGCACAGGCGCGCCCGCCGCAGGCGGCACAGCCACCGATCGAGCCAGTGGAGCGCAAACAGCGCCGTGGCGCCCAGCAAAACGGTCGCGGCCGCGATGTAGCAGGCCAGCGCCTGACCCGTAAACATCGTCGCCCGGCTGCCTGTGAGCAGTCGCGCCACAGGCGCATGCAGCGCGTACACCAGCGCGCCCGTCAACAACACCCCCAGCGCCAGCAGCACGCTCCACGAGCCGGTCGCCCGCTCGACAGCGCCCCAGAAACGCGCGGCGCGGGCCTCGCGTCGCAGGATGACCGCCTCTCGCCTTGCGAATGAAGGTTGCGTCTGTTTCATTGTGACTGCCCTCGCTGGTCGTTGCCATCGTTGGGTGGAAATGGTTGCCATGTGAGGCCAATATACTACAGGGCGGGGGTTTTGTCCATAGGCCGCGCGGGGAGGCGAAAGGGCGAAAGTCGAGGTTTCACGGGCGTTTGCGGCATTGGCGACCATGGACGGGGCGGGGTTGTATTCAATGGGAATGACAAGGGAAGGCAGTATCGCCGCATGCGCCCGCAAAAAAACGAAAGAAAATGAAGAATGTACTTGCCAACCGCACGGGGTTCTGCTATACTGTGCCTACCGACCGGTAGGTAGGCAAGTGAGGAGGCAGGCGCATGACGAAGGAGCGCATTTTGGAGCAGGCGCTGGCGCTGTTTACCGACAAGGGCTACGAGGGCGCCAGCATGGACGATATCGCAGCCGCCGTGGGCATCCGCAAGGCGTCGCTGTATGCGCACTACAGCGGCAAGGAGGCCATCTTCGCGGCCATCTTTGCGGATATCCTGACGGAGTACGAGGCGTTTATCGACACGCTGGCCGCGCCCGTGGCGGGGCGCGCCGCGCCGGAGCACCTTCAGCACATCTTTGGCACGTTCATCCGCTACTGCTGGCAAAGCCCGCGCATGTATTTCTGGGATCGCTACTTCTACTACCCGCCCGCCTTTATGCGCGAGGTGATACAGCAAAAAACGCTGGAGACGCAGCAGGTGTTTCTGGACCGCATCACCGCGGTGGCGGCGGAGGGCGTGCGCCGCGGCGAGCTGCAGGGCCAGCCGCCCGAGAAGCTGGCGCTGGCCTTCTACTACCTGATGATCGGCCTTTCGATGTCGGTCAAGCTGTACGACGAGGCTGCGCTGAACGCAGATATCGACGCGGCATGGCAGGGCTTTTGCCGCGGGCTGTGACTAGCCAACACGAACGGATGCACAGGGAGGGGAACTCGACATGGGCATGGCAAACAGGCCGCTGGGGAGTAGTGGCATCGAGGCGAGCGCGCTTGGTTTCGGGTGCTGGGCCATCGGCGGGCCGTTCACGATGTTCGGCCAGCCGGACGGCTGGGGCGATGTGGACGATCTGGAATCCATCGACGCCATCCATCTGGCGATGGACTTGGGCGTTACCCTGTTTGACACGGCGGACGCCTACGGCACCGGCCACAGCGAGGAGGTGCTGGGCAAGGCCCTGCGCGGCAGCAGGCGAAGCCGCGCCGTGGTCGCCACCAAGGGCGGCTATGTGCACGACGCGCAGCGCCGCGAACTGACGGGCGAGGACACGTCGCCCGCCTATATCCGCAGGGCGCTGGAGGCGTCGCTTTCGCGCCTGAAGACCGATTATGTGGACCTGTACCAGATCCACAATGGGGTGATCCCCGAAGAAAACTACGAGCCGCTGATGCGCGAGCTGGCAAAGCTGCAAGCCGAGGGCAAAGTGCGCGCCTATGGGTGGAGCAGCTGGGGCGAGGCCAACGCCCGCCGCTTTGCGCAAACCGGCGGCGCGGCCATGCAGACCAAGCTGAACCTGTTCAGCTACGACCCCGCGCTGGTGGCGGCGTGCGAGGCGGGCGGCCTTGCGGTGCTGGCCAACGCGCCGCTGGCCATGGGGATGCTGACCGGCAAGTTCGACGCGGGCACCCGCTTCTCGCCGGACGATGTGCGCGGCGCGGGGCATACGTGGCTGGAATACTTCGAGCACGGCAAAGCCAAGCCGGAGTTCCTGCGCCGCCTTGCAGCCGTGCGCGACGTGCTGCAAAGCGGCGGGCGCACCGTGGCGCAGGGCGCGCTGGGCTGGCTGTGGGCCCAAAGTGGCAGCGTGATCCCCATACCGGGGTTCAAAAACAAGCGGCAGGCCGCCGAAAACGCGGGCGCGCTGGCGTATGGGCCGCTGGGCGCGGCGGAGATGCGCGAGGTGGACAGGTTACTTGCAGGCGGGCAAGACGCCGCCATGTAACCGAGCGAAGGACGCGCCGAAAGGCGACGCCATGCGGGCCAGCCGCAACACGGACGGCGAAAAGGCTTGACTGAAAAGGATTTCGTAGTTTTCCCGGCCATGCGTGATACTGGGTTTGGGGGCACGGTGGGCGGTCGCGTGAACGCGGCCGCCTTTTTTTACCATTTCTTGTTTCAAACGGATGAAACTGTTCCATGTAACGTGTGGGTGGGAAGCGTGCCCCGCGCCTTTTGCGTGTACGACCTTTTTTGCCGCACATGCCGCCGGGGCCGCACGCCTGCCCATGCGGGCCGCAGCGCCGCGGCCCGCGATCCCCGTGATGCACGCGGCGATTGACACTCGCCCATATATTGCTATAATTGAGTTACGAACAAAGCGAACGCCCATACGCCTCTCTTGTGCTGCGGCTTTTGTGCCGCCACGCCCGACGAATCCGTCAAGGAGCCTGCCGTCATGGACAAGCAATCGCACGTTACCGAAGCCTCCGGCGCGCGCCCGACCCTCACTCTTGAAGAGCTTGGCTTGCTGTTCGAAAACATGATCAGCCCGTTTTCGTACTTCCACATGGTGTACGACGCACAGGGCGAACCCGTGGACTATGTTTTTCTGGGGGTCAACCGCGCGTTTGAGGCCGAGACGGGGCAAAAGCGAGAGGACATCATCGGCAAAAACGTGCTGTCCATCTACCCGCAGACCGAAAAGTACTGGATCGAGTGCTTCGGGCGCGTGGCAAAGACCGGCCTGCCGGAGCGCATCAGCAACTATGCCAGGGCGCTGGACAGCTGGTACGACATCATCGCCTATTCCCCTAAGCCCGATCATGTGGCCATCACGGTGGTCAACACCACCGAGGCCGTTAAAAAGCGTATGATGCTGCTGGAGAAGACGATCGAGTTGAACATGCAGCAGGACGAGAATTATCGTCTCGCGCACGAGGATCCCGTGACCCATCTGCCCAACCGCGTGAGCTTCTCCGCGGTGCTGGCGGAGCACATACGGGAGTATGCCGCCTCGGGGCGTCGCTTTGCGCTGGCGGTGATTGGGCTGGACGGGTTTACCGAATTGAACGCTACCTACGGCAGCCTTTTGGGCGAGCGCATCCTGACCGCTGTGGCGGAGATATTGCGCCAGAGCCTACAGCCGGACGAGCGCCTCTTCAGCCTGACGGGCTCGGTCTTCGGATTGCTGCTGCCTTGCGCGGAGGAGGAGTGCTACGAGGCCGACCGGCTGGAAACGCTGCTTATGTCCATCAACCAGCCGCTGGAGCTGGAGGGCGACTACTTCCGCATGACGGGCAGCTGTGGCGTTGCATTGTATCCCCTGCATGGGCAGAGCGAGGACATCCTGATGATGAAGGCGAACCTCGCCCGTTACCATGTGCGCACCATCGGCGGCGACGCGTTCCAGCGGTACAGCGAGTCGATGGGCGAATCGCTGCTGCGGCGCACGCGCATCCGCTCGTACCTGCGCAAGGCGCTGGACGCGGGCGAGTTCGAGGTATACTACCAGCCGCAGGTGGACGCGGCTACCGGCGGAATCGTGGGGTTTGAGGCGCTGCTTCGCTGGCACAGCCCGGAGCTGGGCGAGGTGCCGCCGGTGGATTTTATCACCGTGGCGGAGGAGAACCGGCTGATCATCCCCATCGGCGCATGGGTGCTGGAGACGGCCTGCCGCACCCTCGCGGCCCTGAACGCGGGCGCGGCCAAACCCTGCCGCATGGCGGTGAACCTGTCCGGCGTGCAGCTGATGCAGCAAGGCTTTGTGGAGCATGTGCTGGCCACCGTGGACGGGGCGGGCGTGCCCCGCAGCCTTGTGGAGCTGGAGATCACCGAATCGGCCTTTGTGGACCGCGAGCGCGAGAGCATCGACGTGCTCAACCAGCTGCACGACGCGGGCTTGCGCGTTGCGCTGGACGATTTCGGCACCAGATACTCCTCGCTGAGCCTGGTGCACGAGCTGAAGCTGGACACGCTCAAGCTTGACCGCACCTTTATCGAGATGACCGACGCCTCCGCGCTGGTGGAGCTGGTGGTGCACATGGGCCACGCGCTGGGCGCGGAGATCGTCGCCGAGGGCGTGGAGACCGAGGCGCAGCGAAAACGCATCACAGGCGCGGGCTGCGACATATTGCAGGGATATCTGTTCGGGCGGCCGGAACCCGTGGAGATGGCGAAGCGGCGCATCCGCGCCTTTGGGCGGGGGACGCATTCCCCTGTACGGTCAGTTTGATCGAAGTGCATGGCATACCCTGCCTTGCGCTGGTCAAACCGGCCATCTACGGGTCGCTCGCCGATACGCGGCTTTGCCCGCAGGGCAAACGCTTCCCTGCGATGCCGACCGCCCCGCGCGGACGGCGGGGGCAGAGACGATGGGAGACGCGACGACATGAGCGGCACCAATGCGGATGTTGGCCCATCACCATAACGAGCCCTTGTCGCGCATATCCCTGACAGACGCGATCGGCCGTGTAAAATTCACGTTCAGTGGCGCCTTTTTGCGCTTATCCATTGGGTGGGCGAGGTGCCGGAAACCCTGCCAAAGCAGCGGTTTTGGACGGATGCGGGTCTGTATACAGAATTTTCCCGCACCCCTTGACAACCGGGGCGGGTTGGGTTATCCTGCATACAACAAACCTGTGACGCGGAGTAGTAGCCGCGAGGCCCGATTCAAAGAGAGCCGCCGGTGGTGGGAGTGCGGCATGAGGGCGCGCGTCGAATGGACCGCCGAGGGCGGCGCGAACGGCTTAGGCCGCTAGCGACCGACGGGAGCTTCATCCGTTATCAACGAAGCGCATATGCTGGTATGCGAAAGCGAGCGGCCGACTTTGTTCGGCAATACGGGTGGCACCGCAGACAAACACAGTCTGTCCCAAGAAATATTTGGGACGGGCTTTTTTGTTGCTTGCAGCCGGCGAAAAAAACGAAGGAGGAGACCCACATGAAAACCATCCCCTACCGGTATTACCTGCCCGAAGAGAAGATGCCCAAAGCGTGGTACAACCTTCGCGCCGCCATGAAGCAAAAGCCCGAGCCGCTCGTGAACCCGGGCACCGGCCAGCCCGTGACGGCGGACGACCTGCGCCCCGTGTTCTGCGACGAGCTGATCGCCCAGGAGCTGGACAACGACACCGCGGAGTTCCCCATCCCCCAGCCCATTTTGGATATGTACCGCATCTACCGGCCCTCGCCCATCATCCGCGCGTATCGGCTGGAGCAGGCGCTGGGCACGCCCGCGCACATCTACTACAAGTTTGAGGGCAACAACACCTCCGGCAGCCACAAATTGAACAGCGCGCTGGCGCAGGCCTACTACGCCAAGGCGCAGGGCATGAAGGCCCTGACCACCGAGACGGGCGCGGGCCAGTGGGGCACGGCGCTGGCCGAGGCGTGCGCCGCCTTTGGGCTGGATCTGACGGTTTTCATGGTCAAGGGCAGCTACAACCAGAAGCCCTACCGCAAGGACGTGATGCGCACCTTCGGCGCGAAGGTAATCGCCAGCCCCAGCGACACCACCAACGCGGGCCGCGCCATTTTGGCCCATGACCCCAACACCTCCGGCAGCCTGGGCTGCGCCATCTCCGAGGCGGTGGAGCTGGCCGTCACCACGCCGGACTGCCGCTACGTGCTGGGCTCGGTTTTAAATCAGGTGCTGCTGCACCAGTCCGTGATCGGGCTGGAGAGCTACGAGGCCCTCATGGACTTTGACGAGTACCCGGACGTCGTGATCGGCTGCGCGGGCGGCGGCAGCAACCTGGGCGGGCTGATCGCCCCGTTCATGCGCGACAAACTGAACGGCAGCCATCCAGACACGCGCTTTGTGGCCGTGGAGCCCGCCAGCTGCCCGTCGCTCACGCGCGGCACCTATGCCTACGACTTCTGCGACACCGGCAAGATCACCCCCATGGCCAAGATGTACACGCTGGGCTGCAGCTTCATCCCCTCGCCCAACCACGCGGGCGGCCTTCGGTACCACGGCATGTCGCCGCTGCTCAGCAAGCTGTACCACGACGGCTACATGGAGGCCGTGGCCTATGAGCAGACGCAGGTGTTCGACGCGGCCACGCAGTTCGCGCGGCTGGAGACCATCCTGCCCGCGCCCGAGAGCGCCCACGCCATCCGCGGCGCGATCGACGAGGCCCTCAAATGCCGCGAGACCGGCGAGGCCAAGACCATCCTGTTCGGCCTGACGGGCACGGGGTATTTCGACATGGCGGCTTATGCCAGCTATCTGGACGGCACCATGACGGACTATGTGCCCAAGGACAGCGAGATTATGGCGAGGTAAACGGGCGCAAAACGCGCCCTTTGGCACCAAAGGTGAGCGTGTGTCCGGTGGACACCACGGCGAAGCCGTGAGCGAACCGGAGATGGCCAGTTTGACAAGCGCGTGTGCGGCAGCGCGCAGCGCGACGATCAGGGTGGCGGGATGGGGGATTGCGATCCCCCTGCCAAACGCCCCCTAGGGGAGCGACAGAGCAACGTGCGGCTGGTTTCGTTTGGTTTTTACGCTGAAGCCAAAACGAATGTGGGGCGTTCTGCACGCCTGTCCCATGCCGAGGCACAAGATACTCAAATTTGATTGCGCACGGTTTGGGTTGCATTGGCTCATCAAAAAAACGAGCAGGCCCCATATTGGTGGCCTGCTCGTTTTCATGTTGCCAAGGCAATGGCTGTCAGCCCTTCTTGCCCCTCTTTTTTCCGCCCGTCAGTTCCCCCATCACAAAGCACGCCTGCTCATGGTCGTTGATGACCCCGACCGACTCCAGATAGCTGTACATGGTCACGGTGCCCACAAACTTCATGCCGCGCTTTTTCAGATCCTTGGATACCGCGTCGCTGAGCGGGCTTTGGGTGGGAAACTCGTCCTTCTCGCTCACGATTGGCCCGTTTGGCGCAAAGCCCCACAGGTAGGTCGCAAAGCTGCCAAACTCCTTCTGGATGTCCAGAAACACGCGCGCGTTGGTGATGGCAGCCAGCACCTTCAGGCGGTTGCGCACGATGCCCTCGGCCTGCATCAGGCGGGCGACGTCGCTTTCGCCATACGCGGCGATAGCGGCGGGGTCGAAGCCGGAGAACGCCTTGCGGAACGCCTCGCGCTTGCTGAGCACGATGTACCACGAAAGCCCCGCCTGAAAGCCCTCCAAAAAGAGCATCTCATATAAAAACGGGTCGTCGCGGCGGGGGCGGCCCCACTCCGCGTCGTGGTAGGCGATCATCATCTCGCCCTGCGGCCAGTGGCAGCGGTGTACATCCGTGCGGGTCGGCATGGGGTAACCTCCTTAGCGGGCGGTCGTGGGGGCGGGTGGCAACCGAGGGGATGTTACTTTTCGGCGCTAGAGGGCGCGGATTCGCCGCCGCGCCGCCAGCGCAGCTTCAGGTAGCGCAGCAGCAGGCGGAAGTCGCGGTACACGCCGTCGAAGATCTTCGCGCGCACGGCGCTCATCAGCACCACCATGGCGATGGGGCCCAAAATCAGGCCCATGACCCCGCCCAGCCGCAGGCCCACGAACATGCCGATGAGCGAAAGCAGCGGCGATACGCCCAGGTTGACGCCCAGCAGTTTGGGGTCGATCAGCCTGCGCATCATGCTGTAGATGCTGTAAAAACCCAAAATGACCCAGCCGCTGTGCGCGTCCTGCACGATGAAGCACACCAGCGCCCACGGGATGAAGAACACCCCGCACCCGAACTGCGGGATCATCTCCAGCAGCGCCGCAAGGAAGCCGATCAGCGCCGCGTACTGGAAGCCCATCACCTGAAAGAACACCGAGGCGAGCACCATCAGCAGCACGAACCACAGAAGTTGCACCCGCACATAGCCCAGCGTGCCGCGCACCGCGGAGCGCCGCAGCATGGAGATGTTATCCTCCTCCGTATCGGCGGGGCGGGGCGGAAACACGCGGTCGTGGATGGCCGGGTACTTGCCTGTCATGAAATACACGCCCAGCAGCAAAAAGTTGGCGTACACCAGCGCGTAGGGCAGGCTGGAGGCGAACCCCACCAGAAAGTTGAGCGTGGCCCCCGCAAGCCATGTGCCCTGCTCGCCCAGCCATTTGTAGGCGGAGTTGAGCGATTCGCGCAGCGTGTCGCTCACGCCGTTGGGCAAGGTCAGCGCGGCGTTGAGCACGCGGTCGGTCGCCTCGCGCAGCACGCCGATGGCCCCGTTGACGATGTTGGGCGCGTTGGTGGCGGCGGACACGATCTGCCCCACCGCGAAGCTGATGAACCAGTAGGCCAGCAGCAGCAGCGCCGCGCTGAACAGGATGACCCAGAACGTGACCGCGAAGCCGCGCGGCAGGCGCAGCTTTTTTTCAAAGAAGCGGATCAGCGGCTGCAACGCCGCCGCGATGGGCAGCGCGATGATGAACGGGGAGAGCGTGTCCCACAGCACCGGCACCACGAGCTGGATGAACAGGATGAGCAGCACGAGCATCAGCGCGCGCATCGCGAGCCGCTCGGCGGCGTACCGGATGGGATGGGTCATGGGGCTTGCCTCCTGTGCGGGCTGGCCGCCGAATCGGGCAGGTTTCGTTGTCATGTGTGATGCACACGGATGAAAGGGGCACGGCCGCCTGCGCGGGCACTGCTGGACGTGCGGGGGCAGAAGGCGCGGCCCTGCGCGCAATGCGAAAGCACAGCGCCGACGAATGAGATGGGATGGCAGGCGCGCTGGACGTGCCTTTGCCCGCCGCCGATGCAAGACGCGGCTGCTGATGGGTTTGCCGGGTTGCAGCTCAAGGCCCCTTGGCGGGCATAGACCCTGCTACAGCCGCCTGTTGCCGCCGTGGCCCACGCCGCGAGGCATCTGCGCGGATCGTTGCATTCCCTGCGTCTGTTTCAGGCAGTCAGGCGCGGCCTAGAACCCCCGCCCGCCGCCGCCGTGGCTCACGCCGCCGCCGCCGAAGTGCACGCCGCTGCCGCCGCTGCCGCCGCCGCCGAAGCCGCCCCGGTTATCCGGCGGGGGCGCCTTGCGCGTGCGGGTCACGGTGGTGTTGATATACTGGTCGTCCTGCTCGGTCAGATCCATCTGCGAATTGGCCGCGTAGTCGTAGCTGTAGGTGCTGCCCTTGAGCTTGTAGCGGCTGGTCACGATCAGCATGAACACCAGCCCGATGATAAGGCACGCCGCGCCACCCACCAGCATCTCGGTGGAGGTGAGGGCCTTGTGGCGCGCGGTGAGCATCTGGCCGGTCACGATATCGTAGCGGTACTGGCCCTCGGGGATGCCCGCCTTCACATAGCCCTGAACGGCGGTCAGCATCGCCTGCGCCGCATCGGCATAGCGGCCCATGCGCAGGTTGGGGTTGCTCTTGTCCAAGGCGCTCTGCAGGCGCTCGTCGGTGATGTAGTCGATCATCGCGCCGGTGGTGGAGAGGTACTCCTGCCGGCCGTACATATCGATGTAGTACAGCGCGCCGCTGTGATCCGCGTCCAGCCCGAAGCCGCCCTTGTCATAAAAGCCGTCCGCGATCTGCAGCTGGGAGGCGTCGCCGTGGGCCTCGTTGGTGGTCAGCACCACAAAGTCCATGCCCGTGGCCTTCTGGAAGGCGGTGATGGCGGTGGTCAGGGCATCCTCCTGCGCGGGGGTAAAGAGGTTTGCGCGGTCAAACACGCGGGTCTCGGTCTGCGCGGCCAGCGCCATGCCGGAAAGAAGGGTGATGAGCACCGCCGCCAGCAGCGCGGCAAGCCGTTTCATGGTTTTCATGCTTTCGCCCCTCCCTTTAAAACAGGAAATACGCGGCCACGCAGTAGGCTGCGAAGCACAGCGCCGCAAGCCCCAGCGCATAGAGGCGCAGCTTGCCCTTGTTGATGGGCAGCTTGCCGCATACCTCGCCGGTGCAGCCGTTCATGACGTAGTAGTAGGGCTCCTTCTCGCCCGCTTTGGGGTAGGTGAGCACCCATGTGGGCAGCAGCACATACCGGCTGCGCTTGCCCTTCACCTGTGCGCTGGCCTGCCCGGTATAGATGGGGAAGTGGATGGTCTGCGCCAGCATGGGCTTGACGTAGCCGGTCAGCTCCTCCTCCACGTCCTGGGTGGCGTCCGCCTCCTCGATGTCGCGCCGCTCCGCCAGAAAGCCGCTAAGGTACGCGCCGGAGAAGGGCTTGACGCCCTCCAGCGGGAAGGGGTGGATGCCGTCGCTCAGCTTGCGGTTGGTGGCCTTGAGCGCCGGGCGCATCACGTTGGAGAATTTGAGGTTCGCGCGGCGGCGGATGGCATAGTGCTCGGTGGTGGTCACGATGTACTGGCCCTCGTCGATCACGGTGGAGCGCTGGCCCTGCCCGTCGTAGCGGCCGTCCAGCTCCATCTCGGTCACGAAATGGGGGTAATAGACGCCCTCCATCTGCCGCACCTGCTCCTTGGCGAAGAAGCCCGCGGGCACGAAGCGCTTTCTGCTCACCCACTGCATGAAGCTGTCGATAGCCTTGTCCTTGCCGATGGCAAAGGGGAGCACCTGATCCGGCTTCATGGCGGCGGTCACCTTGCCGTGCAGCACCACGGGGCTATGGCAGTAGTAGCAGCGGGTGGCCACGGTGGTCGCGTCGGTGATGATCTCGCTGCCGCAGTTGGGGCAGTGGTACTCCAGCTGGTCGCCCGCTTCGGCGGACGCCTCGGGCTCCGGCTGCGCGGCGGCCTGCGCCTCGGCGGCAGCCTGCGCCGGAGCGGCGTGGTCGTGGTCATGGTCGTGCGCGGCCTGCCCCGCCTCGGCCTCGGCCTCGCGCTGGTATACCCCCGCCTTTTCCAGCAGGGCCTTTTCGTCATACGTGGCGCCGCAATGGTCGCATTTCCAGTCGTGGCCCTCGGGGTCAAACTCCAGGGAGGAGCCGCAGCTTGGGCATTTATAGGTTTCGCCAGCCATGCTATCACCTCTTGGGCGGCATTGCCGCCATATTGCTTTGGTTTGCCCTGATTATACCATCCCACCCCCGAAAACACAACCCGCGCAGGCGACGCATGGCGTGCTGCCACGGGGTTTTGGGGCGCGAAGGGGTGCGAGCGGTTACCCACGGTTACACGGTTACGCAGGCGCGTAACCATCGGTAACCAACGGGCAACGCAAGGGCGGGCAGGGTAGCGACGCCAAAACGCATGAAATGGAATAAAAAGGAATCAAAGGGCGGTGTCAGGGATGTTACACGGATCGAAAAACGTGTAACCGGCTGTAACAGGGAGGGCAGCTTTGGGCGCGGCGGGCGGCCAAAGCAACAAAAGCAGCCGTTTGGGGCTGTTTTGCGGCGGCATTGCATTGACGCGCCCGCCGCTTTTGACTACAATAGACACAGTCGACCATTCTACGCATCCACAGCAAAGGAGCCTTTTACACATGCGTAAGCCCAGCATACGGGAGCGGATTTCCTATTGGTTTGACCATTATATGAGCAAGGGCACGGGCGCGCTGGTGGCGCTGCTGTTTGGCACCACGGTGCTGGTGGCCGTGGTGGTGGCGCTGCTGGCCACGCTGCTGACGCCCGCATCGGCGGGCGGGCTGGGCGATTCGCTGTGGAACAGCTTCATGCGCATCATCGACGCGGGCAACGTGAGCGGCGATTACCAGAGCGGCAATGCCGCCTACATCGTGCTGATGATTTTGGCCACGGTGTGCGGGCTGTTCGTCACGTCCATCCTGATCGGCATCATCAACGCGGCGTTCGAGGCGCGGCTGGAGACGCTGCGCCGCGGCAACAGCCGCGTGCTGGAGAAGGGGCATACCGTCATCCTGGGCTATGACGAGCACCTTTCCACCATTCTCAGCGAGTTGATCACCGCCAACGAAAACGAAAAGCGCCCCGCCGTGGTGGTGCTGTGCGAGCGCGACCGCATGGCCCTGGAGGAGGAGCTGCGCGGGTTGATCGACGATTTCAAGAACACCCGCCTCATCTGCCGCAATGGCGACCCCACCAATTTTCAGGCGCTGCACAATGTGTCCATCACGGCGGCGGCGCGGGTGGTCGCGCTGGGCGAGAGCGATTTTGACATCATCAAAGAGATACTGGCCGCGCGTACCGTGCTGGACGAGAGCAATGCGGACAGCGGCGTGAGCATCACCGCCGTGATCGGCGAGCAGCAGAATCTGGACGCGGCGCGCATCGCGGGCGGAGCGCGGGTGGAGGCGCTGTACTTTGAAAAGGTGATCAGCCGCATCTTCGCGCAGACCAGCCGTCAGGCGGGGCTGTCGCAGGTGTATCAGGAGCTGTTCGACTTCAGCGGCGACGAGATCTACATGGAAAAGGCGCCCGCCCTCGCGGGCAAACGCTTTGGCGACGCGCCGCTGTACTACCGCTGCGCGGCGGTCATGGGCGTGAAACGGGGCGGCCGCGTGCTGCTGAACCCGCCGGGCGACACGCTGCTGGACGCGGAGGACGAGCTGATTTTGATTGCCGCGGACAACGGCGTGGCCGTGCCATCGGACGCGCCCGCGCCGGTCGAGGCGGAACGCATCCGCCGCTATGCGCCGGAGACGCGCGAGGCCGAGCGGCTGCTGATCCTGGGCATGAACCAACTGACCGACGACATCGTGCGCGAGATATCGCTGTTCGCGGCGGAGGGCTCGGTGCTGACGGTCGCCAGCGGGCAGTTGCGGGCGGGCGAGGAGCGCGCGGGCGGGTTGCAGGTGAAATATACGCCCTGCGACGTGTACGACCGCGCGGCGCTCACGGAACTGCTTGGGGCCGCCGCGCCGGATTGCATCATCGTGCTTTCGGAGCCGTGCGAGGGCGACGCGGATGCGCGCACGCTGGCCATTTTGTTGCAGCTGAGCCACTACTACCGCGAGGACCCGGAGCGCGTGATCGTGGTGAGCGAGATGCGCGCCAAGAAGAACCAGGCGCTGGCTTCCTGCGCGCATGTGAACGATTTCGTGATCGGCTCAAACCTCGCGGCGCTGGTGCTGACCCAGGTAGCGCAGAACCGGCTTTTGAACTCGCTGTTTGACGAGCTTTTGACCGACGCGGGCAGCGAACTGTACGTGAGGCCCGCGCGGCTGTTTGTGGAAACGGGCGTGCCGGTCACGCTGTTCACGGTGGCGGCGGCCACGGCGCAGGCCGGGCAGATGCTGATGGGCCTCAGGTTGCGGGAGGCGGACGGGCGCTTTACGGTGCGGGTGAACCCGCCCAAGGACGAGGACGTCGTGTTTGGGCCGGACGATTGCGTGATCGTCCTGTCGGAAGAATAGAACCAAAAGGGGTCAAGGGGCAACGCCCCTTGACCCTTTTCAGTGGCACAGGCCGGGAGACGAGCGCAGCGGCGCGGGCGACGGGAGCGGCCAGGCGGCTCAGCGTACCTGACCCGCCCGATGGGCGCGCGGCTCCCTTTTGTAAAGAAGAAGGGATGCGATTCTCTGCATTCCTGCCACCGAAAATTGTAAAGTTTACACGAACTTTGCGCGGTTTTTCATTCGGCGCTTCCCTTTGCACGCGCTGCTATGGTATAATTTTGACCGGCAGCCAAACCGCCGTGTTTGCGAAAGGGGCGCCGTGCCATGAAAAAGAAGGGCGTCAGGCCCACCATCACCGAGGTGGCTACGCGCGCGGGCGTATCCATCGCCACCGTATCGCGCGTTTTGAACGGCGTGGGCAATGTGCAGCCCACGACGGTGCGGCGCGTGCGCGCCGCCGTGGAGGCGCTGGGCTACGCGCGCGAGGCGGCGGAGACGGGCCAGCGCAGGCCGCTGGTAGTGGTCGTGCTGCCGG
Organism: uncultured Oscillospiraceae bacterium; assembly: GCA_964584315.1. Lineage (GTDB taxonomy): Bacteria > Bacillota > Clostridia > Christensenellales > Aristaeellaceae > CAXXOK01. The sequence continues at coordinate 14,449 of CAZOZO010000039.1, read as the reverse complement.
GGCTTGACAACCCGTTTTACGCCCGCGTGGTCAAGGGCATACAGGTATCGGCCCTGAGCCGCGGGCTGGATACGCTGGTGTATGCCGAAGGCGAGCCGGACGGGCGCGCCGCGCGGCTGATCGCGCTGCTGGGCTCGGTGAGCGCGGGCGGGTGCATCCTGCTTTCGCCCGTCAACGACGCGCAGGTGCTGGCCGCCATCGACCGCGCGGCCCCTGTGGTGCAGTGCGCCGAGTATAACGACAAAAGCCCCCTGCCCTACGTGAGCGTGGACGATTTTTCCGCCGCGCGCAACGCCGTGGTGATCCTGCTGGAGAGCGGGCACCGGCGCGTGGCGATCATCAACGGGCCGGAGCGGTTCAAGTATGCCCGCCAGCGCTACCGCGGCTACGTGGAGGCCCTGCGCGAGGCGGGTATCACCGTGGACCCAACCCTTGCCTGCCATGTGGCGGAGATGGATTTTGACAGCTGCTACGCCGCGGCGCGCCAGCTGCTCAGCGCCCGCGAACGGCCGGACGCCATCCTGGCCGCCAGCGACATGTTCGCGGCGGCGGTGGTCAAGGCCGCCCATGCCGAGGGCGTGCGCATCCCGCAGGATTGCGCGCTGATCGGGTTTGACAACACGTTTCTCTCGCAGGTGAGCCACCCCAGCGTGACCGCCGTGAGCCTGCCGCAGTTCCAATTGGGCTACATGGCCTGCGAGATGCTGGCCGAGCGGATGCAAAACCCCGACGGCGAGAGCAGGCAAGTGCTGCTCAAGACCGAACTGGTGATACGGGAAACAACGGGCGCATAACGCGCCCTTTGGCACCAGAGGTGAGTGTTCGCCCAGTGGGCGATTCGCCGCAGGCGAAAACGAACCGGAGGTGGCCGACCTGACAAGCACGGAACACGGCAGTGCGACGTGCGACGATCAGGGCGGCGGGAGAAGGGCGTTCCCTTCGCCCCGTCAGTTTGATCGGCGCGCGGTGCGCTGTCGCGCCCCATGCTTGTCAAACTTCCCATCTTCGGGTCGCTCGCTGCTTCGCAGCGTTGCCCACAGGGCAAACGCTTCCCTGCGATGCCAACCTGCCCCCAGCCCGCGCCTGTGGGCGCGGGACGATGGGTACGCGAAGGGTTTACGAGGGGTCGCAAGGGCTTGGCGCGATATAATATGGAAAGAACCCGCGGGGGTTTAGATAGACATGATTTGAAAGCCGGCCTGCGGCGCGGGGCGGCGAGGAGGAACGGACGGATGAAACTGGGGTTTGTGAGCGCGATCTTGGATGGATGGACGTTTGAGGAGATGATCGACACCGCGGCGGCCATGGGCTACCGCTGCGTGGAGGTGGCCTGCTGGCCCCGCGGCAAGGCGGAGCGCCGCTACGCGGGCGTGTGCCACATCGACGTGGACGCGCTGGATGACGCGCAGGTGAGCCATATTCAGACGTATTGCGCGCAGAAGGGTGTGGAGATCAGCTCGCTGGCGTTTTATCCCAACCCGCTGGACGGCGATTTGGCCAAGCGCGAGGCGGCGGTTGCGCACCTGAAACAGGTGATCGTCGCCAGCCACAGGCTGGGCGTGGACAGGGTAACGACGTTTATCGGGCGCGACCAGTTGAGAACCGTGGAGGAGAATTTGAAGCTGGTGGCCGAGGTATGGCCGCCCATTTTGAAGCGAGCCGAGGAAAACGGCGTGCGCGTGGCCATCGAGAACTGCCCCATGCTGTTTGACTTGAGCCAGTGGCCCGGCGGGCAGAATTTGATGACCACCCCCGCCCTGTGGCGCAGGGTGTTTGAGGTGCTTCCGTCTCCTATGCTCGGCATCAACTACGACCCCTCCCACTTCGTGTGGCAGCAGATCGACTACGTAAGGCCGCTGTATGCCTTCCGCGAGAAAATTTTTCATGTGCACTTCAAGGATATCAAGCTGTATCCGGAAAAGCTGAACGATGTAGGCGTGATGGGCTACCCGCTGGACTACATGAGCCCCAAGCTGCCCGGCCTTGGCGATGTGGACTGGGGACGGTTCGTATCCGCGCTGACGGACATCGGCTACGACGGCCATGCCTGCATCGAGGTGGAGGATCGCGCGTTTGAAGGCACCCGCGAAAAGGTGCTGGACTCGCTGCGGCTGAGCAAGCGGTACATGGATCAGTTCGTGATTTGACGCACGGGCGGCGCAGGCGAAGCGAACGGGACGCATAGCGCGGCGCTCGATGAATATGTAAGAAACCGAAGGGCGGGCCTGCGCAGCGCCCGCCGATCAGGGGAGGGATACCATGGGTTTCCGCGAGGGGTTCGTATGGGGCGCGGCCACCGCCAGCTATCAGGTGGAGGGCGGCGCGCAGGAGGGCGGCAAGGGCCGCTCCATCTGGGACGATTTCAGCCACACGCCGGGCAAGGTGTACGCAGATCATAACGCCGATGTCAGTTGTGACCACTACCACCGCTTCCGCGAGGATGTGGCGCTGATGAAGGCGCTGGGCATCCGCAACTACCGCTTCTCGGTATCGTGGCCGCGCGTGCTGCCGGAGGGCACGGGCGAGCCCAACGAGGCAGGCCTGCGCTTTTATGACGAGCTGGTGGACGCGCTATTGGAAAACGGCATCCGCCCGCTGGTGACGCTCTACCACTGGGATCTGCCAAGCGCGCTGCAACGGCGCGGCGGGTGGCTGAGCCCGAAATCGCCCACGTGGTTTGAGGAGTATGCTTCGCTGGTGGTGCGGCGCTTCGGCGCGCGCGTGCAGGACTACTTTACCTTCAACGAGCCGCAGTGCATCGTGGGGCTGGGCAACATCTTGGGCAGCATGGCTCCGGGGCTCATGCTCTCCCCGCGCGAAACCATCCCCATGAGCCACCACATCCATCTGGCGCACGGGCTGGCGGCAGGACGCATCCGCGAGCTGGCGCCGCATGCGCGCATCGGCTTTGTGGGCTGTGGCCCCGCGGCCATCCCCGCCACGGACAGCCCCGCGGATATCGAGGCGGCGCGACAGGCGTATTTCTCGCTGCCCACGGCGGACCCCATGGAATGGGTATGGAGCGCCTCCTGGTGGGCGGACCCCGTGCTGCTGGGCCATTACCCGGAGGATGGGCTGAGCCACTTTGGCCAGTACCTGCCGCATCACTTTGAGAAGCACATGGCGCTGATCGGGCAGCGGATCGACTACTACGCGCACAACTACTATCAGGGCGACCGCTACCGCGCGGGCGGCGCGCAGGGCTTTGAGGAGCAGCCGTGGCCCGCGGGGCACCCCCGTACCGCCAACGACTGGTCCGTATCGCCCGAAACGCTCTACTGGGGCCCGCGCTTCCTGTATGAGCGGTACAAAACGCCCATCTTCATCACGGAAAACGGGATGAGCGCGCACGACTGGGTATCGCTGGACGGGCAGGTGCACGACCCGCAGCGCATCGACTTTTTGCACCGCTACCTGCTGGCCCTGCGCCGCGCCGCGGAGGACGGGGTGGACGTGTACGGCTACCTCGCGTGGTCGTTCCTGGACAACTTCGAGTGGAACAGCGGCTACCGCGAGCGTTTCGGCCTGGTGCATGTGGATTACCAGACCCTCGTGCGCACGCCCAAGGACAGTGCCCGTTGGTACCAGCAGGTGATGCAGCAAAACGGCGCGAACCTGTAGGCGCAAGCGAGACAAGGCAATGCAAATCCGTTTGGCCGTCGGCTCCAGTGAATGTAGATGCTGAACAGCCTATGCTCAAGTTGCAAATCGAAAGACCAAACAGGAGTGCTCCGCCGTGCGAGCGCCCCTGTTTTCATTCCGTACCAACAACAAGCCACCTCCCGCGCCGCAACCCAAAGCGAGCGAACAGCGCCGCAGGTGCTATGACGCGAGCGTAACATAAGTCAAGTCAGAATCCGCAGCCAATTCCGCTCATAAGGGGGAGGTTGGGAGGGGGACGAAGTCCCATTCCCAAAGGAGGCAGAGCCGACGCGTCCCATTGTCCCGCCAGTTTGATCGGCGCGCACGGCACTACCGTGCCCTGCGCTTGTCAAACTGGCCATCTCCGGTTCGCTTTCGCCTGCGGCGAAGCGGCCACTGGCCGCACGCTCGCCTTCGATGCCAAATGAGGCAGAGCCGACGCGCTTGCACAAAGCCCCCGCATTGGATATACTACTCTTATCAACGATCGGGGGTAGTTCGCAGTGGACGATACCAAGCTGGCCGCGCTGGCCAAAGCCGCCCGCGCGCTCAATCAGGCGGGCATCGTGTGGGGCGTGGGCGCCTCGGCGATGCTGTACCTCGTTGGCGCGGTGGAGGAGTTTAACGACTTCGACCTGCTGATCGCCCCCGAGCACGCAGGCGCCGCGCGGGCCGTTTTCGAGAAGCTGGGCGCCACGGCGGCGCCCCCCGCGCCCGCAAGCGCGGCCTACGATACGGAGGGCTTTTTCGAGTACCGGCTGGACGGCGCGGATTTCGACCTGCTGTGCGACTTTGCCATCCGCCGCAAGGAGGCGGTGTACCGCTACGCCTTCGGGCGCGATCGCATCGCCGAGTGGGTGGACGTGGAGGGCGAGCGCGCCCCGCTGTGCCCGCTGGAGGATTGGTTCGTGCTCTACCTGCTGATGCCGGGGCGGCAAAAGCGCGCAACGCTGATCGCGCGCTATTTGAAAGCCAACCCGCGCGAGCACAGCAGCGCGTGGCTGAACCGCTGGCTGGGCAACCGCCTGCCGGGCGACGTGCGCGAGCGTGTGATGGCGCTGTACGGCGAGCTGGGCAAACAAAGCCGCCTGACTCGCTGAGGCCAGGCCTGTAAGCCGAAAATTGCATCAGGGAAGGAGGTGCCGTATGCCCACGCTGTGGATCGAGCAGGGCGGTGCGCGTGCCTCCTTTGTGTTTGCGGGCACGCCGCTGCTTATGGAGGCGCTGGCGCTGGCGGGGCGCGCGGTGGAAGCGCCCTGCGGCGGGCGCGGCACATGCTTGAAGTGCGCGGTGCTTGGCTTGGCGGGCGAGGTGTCGCCACCCACGGCGGCCGAGGCGCGGGCGGGCGTGAGGCTCGCTTGTCAGGCAAGACTGCTGGGCGACGCGACGGTGCGCCTGCAACCCGCGCGGGTGTGGGAGGGCATCGAGACGGGCATGGCGGATGAGGCGACCGGGGCGTTTGCGGGCATGCCCGCCCACGCGGATGTTGGGCGAGAAGGCACTCCCGGCGCTTGGGCTGGCGCGATTGGCGCAGGCGCGGTGCAGGCCCCGGTAGCGGCTACCGGCGCAACTTCAGGCCCGGCGGATGCAAAGGCAACCGTGGCGGGTGCAGAAGCAGCATCGGCAGCCGCACGGCGCGGCATGCCCATGGCGGGACGCTATGGCGCGGCGGTGGATTTGGGCACCACGACTGTGGCGGCACGGGTGTACGACCTCGCGACCGGCGCGGCGCTGGGCACCCATGCGCTGGTGAACCCGCAGACCGCCGTGGCGGCGGATGTGATGGGCCGCATCTCCGCGGCGCTGGGCGGTCAGGCGCAGCGCCTGCGCGCGCTGGCGGAGGCCGCTGTGCGGGGCGCGGTGGACAGCGCTTGCCGCGCGGCGGGCATCACCGGCGTGGACGCGCTTTGTGTGGCGGGCAACACAGTCATGCTGCACCTGCTCACGGGCCGCGACCCAAGGCCGCTGGGGGCGGCCCCGTTTCAGGCGGAGCACCTGTTCGGCGAGGTGGCGATGCTTGGCGACGCGCCGATGTACCTGCCGCGTTGCGCGGGCGCGTACATGGGCGCGGACTTGACGTGCGCGGCGCTGGCGACGGGCCTTGTGGAGCAGGGCGAAACGGCGCTGCTGTGCGACATCGGCACCAACGGGGAGCTGATGCTGTGGCACCGCGGCGCGCTGTTTGCCGCGAGCGCGCCCGCCGGCCCTGCGTTTGAGGGCGGGGAGATATCGCAGGGCGTGGGCGGCGTGCGCGGGGCCATCGACCGGGTGTGGGTGGAGGGCGGCAGGCTGGGCGCGCATGTGATCGGCGGGGGCGAGGCTACGGGCGTGTGCGGCTCGGGCGTGATCGACGCGGTGGCGGCGCTGCTGTCGCTGGGGCTGGTGGACGCGGCGGGCGCTGCGGAGGCGGAGGCCTTTCCCCTGCGGGACGCCGTGCGATTGACGGCGGGGGATGTGCGCGCGGTGCAGCTGGCCAAGGCGGCGGTGTGCGCCGCGGCGGAAACGCTGCTGGCGGCGGCGGGCATCAAGGCGGGGGATGTGCGGCAGGTGCTGCTGGCAGGCGGGTTCGGCAGCCATGTCCGCGTGGCGGCCGCGGCGGCGATCGGGCTTTTGCCGCCGCAGCTGATGGCGCGCGCGCGGGCTGTGGGCAACGCGGCGCTTGCGGGCGCGGCGATGCTGCTGCTGGATCAGGGGCTGTGGGAAAAGGCGGACAGGATCGCGGGGATGGCGCAGGTGCTGCAGCTGGGCGGGGACGAGGGGTTCGAGCGCAGATTTATGGGGGCGATTGGGTTTCCCGCAGGCGAAGAAGAGTAAGAAATGGGTCAAGGGCCGATGGCCCTTGCGGGGTTTGGATCAGCGCCCCATGAACCTACGCCGCAGCGTGCAAACAGCAAGCGAGCGGACAGCGCCGCAGGCGCTGCGATGCGAGCGGCAATCGCCCATTGCATGGGTCGTTTGACAGGCTAAGCGCCCGCCTTCCTTTGCAAGGCGGGCGCTTTCCATACTGTCATTTCCACTTGCACACACGCATGGGCTGACCGCCCACCTGCATCCTCCGCTACGCCAAAAATGCCTCCACTGCCGCGCAGGCCTGCGCAAACGGGTCGCCCGCCATGTCGAGCCACAGGATGGATTTGTCGCGCCTGAACCACGTCATCTGCCGCTTGGCAAAACGCTTGATGGCCAGCGACAGCTCGCGGAGCATATCCTCCTGCGCGGGATATTCGCCCAGCAGGTAAGCGCTCAGATAGCGATACTCCAGCCCCAGCCTGCGCAAAAAATCCGGCGATACGCCCGCGTCCAGCAGGCTGAGCACCTCTTCAAGCATCCCCTGCGCCATGCGCTCGTCAAGGCGCTGGTCGATGCGCGCGCACAGCACGTCGCGCGGCCAGGTCACGCCCAGCCGCAGCACACGGTAGCGCGGCTGCTTGCCCGCGCGGGCTAGGTCGCCGTCGTGCAGCTTTTCCAGCACGCGCATGACGCGGTTTCGGTTTTGCGGGTCGGCATCGGTATCGGGCACAGCCTTTTGCAGCATGGCGTAGAGCGCGGACGTAGGCAGCGCCTCCAGCTCGCGGCGGTAGGCTAGGTCAGGCTCGACATCGGAGAGGGTGTAGCCGTCGGCCACCGCGTCCACATACAGGCCGGTGCCGCCCACCAGAAAGGGCACCTTGCCGCGGGCGAGGATATCGTCCGCCGCCGCGTAGGCGAGGCGCTGAAAATCCGCCATGGAGAAAAACGCGCCCGGCTCGCACACGTCGATCAGGTGGTGGGGGACGCCGCCCATCTCCGTGGGGGTCAGCTTGCCGCTGCCCAGGTCGAGCCCGCGGTATACCTGCCGCGAATCGGCGGAGATCACCTCGCCGCCGAAGCGACGGGCCACCGCCACGCCCAGCCCGCTCTTGCCCGAGGCGTTCGTGCCCACCACCGCCACCATGCGGGGAAGCTGTTCCATGCGCATCGCTCCTGCCTCCGTTTGCCGGACAACTGCCGATTCGATCCCTTCACGCCTGCCCGAGCGGGGCGGGTCCGGGTGAGAAACGCCAAAGGAACAGCATGGCTGTTGCAAGGCTTTTCACGCCTGACCATCCGCCGCTTTGCAACGACGCAGGAAAAAGGGCTGATGCGGCGAGTACCTAAAGTATAGGGGCGTGCGGGCGGCGTGTCAACCGTGGGGGCGGGGCGGCGTGTGCCGGAGGGCTGCCGCGGAGGCTGGCCGACAGCCTTCGGCGCAAAAAGGCGGCCTTTGCCGCAGGGCAACGGGCCGCCGGTGTTTCAAACACTTGGAAAGGGAGCGGGTACCGACGGGGGGCGGCTATGCGCGCGCCGCATCCCCCTTTACTCTACCTTACGCCGCGACCGCCGCGCCCACAGCCCGCCGCGCTTGGGGCCGCGCACGAACACGCACAGCGCGGTCACGTTGTCGTGGCCGCCGCTGTCCAGCGCGAGGGCCACCAGCGCGTCCACCGCCTCGCCGGGGGCGTGGGCGCGCAGCAGCGCGCGGCGGATGGCCTCGTCCTCCACCATGTCGGTCAGGCCGTCGGAGCAAAGCAGGTACACATCACCCCCGCGCGCGGGCTGCGGCGACGCGATGTACGGGCGGAAAGCCGCGTCGCGCGCGTCCAGCCCCAGATACTGGGTGATGAGGTGCCGCCGCGGGCTCAGCCGCGCTTCATAGGGGGTGATCAGGCCCATGTCGACCATCTGCTGCACCTCGCTGTGGTCGCGCGAGAGCTGCGTAAGCTCGCCCGCGCGCAGGCGGTAGACGCGGCTGTCGCCCACGTTCACGGCCCGCACCTGCCCATCATGCCATACAAGGGCCGCAAGGGTGGTGCCGGTGCGCTGGTCGTCGGCGGGGTTCAGGCAGGCGACGTCGTCGGTCAGGGTGCGCAGGGCGGCATGCAGCTGCGCGTCGGTCAGGCCGCTCTGGTGCGCAGCCTGCAAACCGCCCAGCGCCTGCGCGGCCTCGTGGCTGGCCAGCTCGCCCGCGGCCTCGCCGCCCAGCCCGTCGCACACGGCAAACAGCTGAAAAGCCGCGCCGCTCTCGGCCAGCATGCGCCCCCCGTGCGGCATGGCCGCCAGCGACAGCCAGCGCCCGTTCAGGTAGAAATTGTCCTCATTGTCGGGGCGCAGCGCGCCGCGGTGCGTGAGCGCAGCCGCTTCCAGCCGCCACCTTGCCATGCGCGCACCTCCCCGCCGCCCGTTCCGCCCACGGCGCCTTTGGAAACGGCGATGCGCCCGCCGAAGGGCGCGGCAGCGTTTTCCGTTTGGCTTGGGTGAAACAGGAATTTGTTACAGTATAGCAGTTGAGAAAACAAATGTAAAGTAACTGCCCCGTGCCGGCTTGCGCGACACGGGGCAGCGGTCTGTCACAGAGGTTGTGGGCACCTTGGGAACGGCTATGCCTGCCAAACCTGCGCGCCGCCCACGAAGGTCATGGCGGGCTGCAGTTCGGCGGTAAAAACGGCGATATCCGCCGCCATGCCGGGGGTCAGGTCGCCGCGCGCGGCCTCGCCGATGCTGGCGGCGGGGGCCTTGGTGGCGGCGGCCAGCGCGGCTTCCAGCGGCAGGCCGCCCAGGTCGCGCGCGCCGCGCACCGCGCGGTCCATGGTCAGGGTGCTGCCCGCGATGGTGCCATCCGGCAGGCGGCACTCGATACCGCTGACCGTGACCGTCTGCCCGCCGATGGAATAGGTGCCGTCCGCAAGGCCGCTGAAGCGGATGGAGTCGCTCACCAGCACCAGTTTATCCCCCTTGAGGGCGGCGGCCAGCGCGATCAGCGACGGGTGCACGTGGAAGCCGTCCGCGATCAGCTCGCAATAGACGCGCGGGTCATTCAGCAGCGCGCCCAGCGCGCCGGGCTGCCGGTGCAAAAGGCTTGGCATGGCGTTGAAGGTGTGGGTGGCGTGCGACGCGCCCGCCTCGATGCCCGCAAGCGCCTGCTCATAATTGGCGCTCGTGTGCCCGATGGACACCGTGACCCCCGCGGCCACGAGGCGGCGGATCAGCTCCGACGCGCCCTCGCCCTCCGGCGCGACGGTCATCAGCCGGATATGCGGCAGCATGGGCTCGACGGCCGCGAAATCCGGCGGCAGGATGTAGGCGGGGTTCTGCGCGCCGCTCTTCTGGGTGCTCAAAAACGGCCCTTCCGCGTGCGCGCCCAAAATGCGCGCCCCGTCAAAGCCAGCCGCGAACGACGCGGCCTTGGCCTTGCCCACGTCCGCGAACACCTCGCCGTAGCGGCCAAACGGCTGGCAGCTGACTGTGGGCAGCCACGCCGTAACGCCGTGGCGAACCAGCTCGCGGCTCATCGTGAGCAGGCCCGCCGCATCCACGTCGCCCGCCTCGCGCCCGCCAAAGCCGTGGATGTGCACGTCGATCAGCCCAGCGGACACCACGCCGCCCTGCGCGTCGATCACCTGCGCGCCCTCCGGCGGCGTGTCCGCAAGGCCCACGATATGGTCGGTAAACAAAAGCGCCTGCCCTGTGCGGAACTGCCCGTCCACAAGGATACGGCCGTTAACGATGGCTTTCATCATCGGGTGTCCTCCCCTTCCGGCGCTCCGCTCGCTACGGTATGCAGGGCGCTCGAACCATTGGGGATATTGTATCAGTTTTTGCAAACAATGAAAACATCAAAAAAGATGTATTTCGTAAAATGCTTGCAAACAAAGGGTCGAATGCTGAAACGTATCGTGCGATGACCAAAGGCGGGAACCCCGCGGGCCTTGCAGCATCTGCCCGGCGCCGCTCCGCTGCCGCACCTGACGCAGGAACGACGCGCGCCCGTGCCAAAGCGCGACTTTGCCGGCTTGCCGTGCGGACATGGAAAAGGCGGCGGCGCTGCTGCGCCGCCGCCCGGTCATTCACTTTTTGCCGCCTTTGTTGCCGTTGCCCTTGCCGTTATCGGAGCCCTGGCCACGGTCGTCGGGCTTGCCGGTATCCTCCGGCTTGCCCTGCTGCTCCTGCTCCTGATCCTGCTCCTGTAGTTGTTCCTGTTCCTGATCTTGCTCCTGCTCCTGCAACTGTTCCTGGTCTTGCTCCTGCTCTTGCAGTTGCTCTTGCTCGCCCATGGCCTCGCGCAGGCCCTCGAAGCTGCGCATCAGGTCGCGCACCTTGAGGCTGCCGTACTGGGCGATGGCTTCCTCCACGGGGATGCCCTGCTGCTGAGCGATGTACTGCATCATCAGATAGCGGCCGCCGGGCAGGCCCAGCGTGGCGGCCTTGGCGGACACATCCACGCCGATGGCGGTATAATCCACCTCGGCTTCGCGGCCCGTATCGCGCATAAAATCGCGCGCCAGCTGGCGCAGGCTGTCCGCCACGGCGGCGTCGAGGATGCCGCCCGCGGTGGTGATCAGCAGGTAGGGCTCCTCCCCGTCCGCGGCGAGGTAGCCCGCCTCCTGAGCGGAGGCCAGCGTGGCGCTGAGCGCATCGCTCGGCGTGGTATCGCCTGTTACTTCGCTGGTCAGCAGTATTTCGCCCGTGGCGCCGTACACGGTGATGACCGTGACCGTGCCGTCCAGCACGGTCAGCTCCACATTCAGGCTAAAGTCGGGCGGCTCCGCGCCGGTCACGGCCTGCGCAGTGGCGCTAGCGGCCATCGCGGGCGCGGCGCTCATAAGCAGCAACAGGCCGATGAGCGCGGCCAACAGGCGAAGGGGTGTGCGGTTTTTCATGGTACAACAATCTCCTTTCGGTAGCTGGCTGCCTCGGTCGCCCGGGGCCCTGTAGCTTTGCGTCGCAGCCTTGCGGCTGTTTTGCCGGTTCGGGGGTATACTCTTATTATACGCTGCTGCTGGAACAAGTCAAATTTGTCTGATTTACCGCCTATGGCGTGCATCCCGTCATGCCGCCTGCCCCCCGCTGTGCGGGTTGGTTTCTGCTGTTGACACGGGTTTCTTGCTGCGCGGTGCGAAAGCAGGGGGCGCTCGCCGCGCGAGCGCCCCCGTTTGGATGTCGTCGGTTTATGAAGCGGCGTTTGTCTTACACGCTGAACCGCACCCACGTCAGGTCGGTATCGCGGGAGGAGCCGCCGATCATCAGTGTGTACTCGCCGCGCTCCAGCACGCGGCTGCCGTCGTCATGCACGGCGGCGAGCATCTCATCCGGCACAGGGATGGAAAGGCGCACCGTTTCGCCCGCGGCCACGGGCACGCGACGGAAGGCCACCAGCTCCTTGACGGGGGTCATGCGGCCCGCGGCGGGGCGGTGGGCGTAGACCTGCACGATCTCCGCGCCGTCGCGCAGGCCGGTGTTGGTCAGGGTGGCTTCCAGCGTGCGGGTATCGCCATCCTCATTGAGCAGCACGTCGGCATAGCGGTAGGCGGTGTAGCTCAGGCCGTAGCCGAAGGGGTAGAGCGGCTCGGCGGGCAGGTCGTTGTAGCGGCCGTCGTGCCAGCCGGGCAGCTGGTTGTGGTACACCGGCAGCTGGCCCACGTGTCGCGCGAAGGTGACCGGCAGCTTGCCCGTCGGGTTCATGTCGCCCAGCAGCAGCTTTGCCAGCGCGTCGCCCGTCAGGTGGCCGCCGCTGAACACCTGCACCACCGCATCGGCGTTTTCCGCCACCCACGGCACGGTGAGGGGCTTGCCGGTCACCAGCACCACGACCAGCTTTTTGCCCGTGGCCTTGAGGGTTTTCAGCAGGGCCAGCTGGTCGCCGCTGAGGTCGAGGTTGGCGCGGTCGCGCCCTTCGCCGTTCTGGGCGATAAAGTCGCCCACACAGGCGATGACGGTATCCGCACCCTCGCAGGCGGCAAGGGCCGCGCCCTCATCCAGCGCGCCGCGGAGCGAGTCCATGTACTGGTCGAACGAACCGTCGTAAAACGGCATGGAGGCGTACGGCACGGCGATGGCCTCGTCGGTCAGGAAGCCGCACCCACGCGCGTGCGAAACGGTGATGCCACGGGCCTGCGCCAGCGCGGTAAGACCCCGGAGCGGCGTGACGGGCGTGTGCACATGCCTGGCAAAGGGCGCGGGATCCGGGTGGGTCAGGTACGTCCAGTCGCCCAGCATGCTGTTCGGCTCGTCGGCGGCGGGGCCCACCATGGCAAACCGCTTGCCGGTCAGCGGCAGCGCGCCGTTGTTCTTGAGCAGCACCAGCCCCTCCTCCGCGGCGCGGGCGGCAACGGCCCTGTTTTCGGGCGTGGCGAAGGCGGCGGGGTCGCGGCGCAGGACGCGCTTTTCGTCCATCAGGCCGAAGCGGAACTTGAGCGTCAAAATGCGCAGCACCGCCCCGTCGAGCACGCTCTCGGCCAGGGTGCCCTCGCGCACGGCGGCAATCAGCTCCGCATAGGCTTCGGGGGTGGACATGAGCATGTCGTTGCCCGCGGTAACGGCCATGCGCGTGGCTTCGCGCAGGTCGCCCGCCACCTGCTGGCGCTTCACCAGCGAGCGCACGTTGTCCCAGTCGGTCACCACAAAGCCGTCAAAGCCCAGCTCCTCCTTGAGCACATGGGTCAGCAGCTCGCGGTGGACGGTCAGGGGCACGCCGTCCACGGCGTGGTAGGCGGTCATGAAGGTGGCGCAGCCCGCGCGCACCGCCATGGCGAACGGCGGCAGGAACAGCTCGCGGATCAGCCGCATGGTGAGGTGCGTATCCACCGAGTCGCGCCCGCCAAGGCTCTCGCCGTAGGCAAGGTAGTGCTTGGCGCAGGCCATGATGCTATCCGGCGCGGCAAGGTCGTCCCCCTGATAGCCGCGGATCATCGCCGCGCCCATCGCGCCGGTCAGCGGCGGGGCTTCGCCGAAGGTCTCGTCCACACGGCCCCAGCGCAGGTCACGCGCGATGCACAAAAGGGGCGAAAATGTCCAGTGCAGGCCGTCCGCGGCCACTTCGCGCGCGGTCACGCGGCCCACCTGATAGAGCAGGTCTTCATCCCATGAGCAGGCCAGCGCCAGCGGGCAGGGGAACAGCGTGGCCTCGGCCTTGAGGCCGTGGCCGCGCACCGCGTCGATGCCAAACAGCGGAGGGATGCCAAGGCGCGTCTCGCCCGCGATGCGGCTCAGGCGCTCCGCGGTATCGCCAAGGGCGTGCAAAAAGCTGCCGGTGCCGCGGCGGGCCCACTCGTCGGCTTCTTCGGGGGTGACCAGATTCATGGGGATCTGCGTCATCTGGGCGGCTTTTTCTTCCAGGGTCATCTGGGCCAGCAGCGCGGCGGCGCGCTGCGCGGGGGAAAGGTTGGTCTCGGGCATGGGGATACCTCCATTGCGGCTTTGGTACGCGCACCCGTGCGCTTACGTATACGTTTACGTTCGCGCGCTGCAAGGGTAAACCCTTCTTACGTAATCCACGAAAATTGGCCGGTTTACAATGCCGCAAAGCCGCGCCCGCGCAGGAAACCGCCTCCCCTGCGAAACTCCGCTTACGAAACGGCGCGCCGCCGCGCGCCGGCCCCGCCTCGCCCACCCTGCGGCGACGGACCCCCGCAAAGCCCGTCCCGCCTGCGTTTGCCTGCCGATCGGCACAGCAGGACGCCTTTCGATTGCGCGCCAAACGAAAACGCCCCTCCGAAAACGGAAGGGCAAAAAAGATAAAAAGTCGCTCGCGAATCACAAACCCTTACGGCGCATAGAGCAGAACCACAATGAAGCCCCACCCTGCCAGCGCAAGCGAGCGAACAGCCGCGCAGCGGCTATGACGCGAGCGACACCGGAACCCAAGTTTTCAAATGCGGCCAACTTGTCCGCAGGGGGAGGTTGGGAGGGGGACAGAGCCCCCGTCCCGTCAGCTTGATCGGCGCACACGGCGCTGCCGCGCCCTGCGCTTGTCAAGCTGGCCATCTCCGGTTCGCTTTCGCCTTCGGCGAAG
>CAZOZO010000038.1:0-29934 GCA_964584315.1 uncultured Oscillospiraceae bacterium | reverse complement strand
CGCTTTCAGCATATCTCGGTGGGCGCGTTCCTGTTCTTTATCGATTTTTGCGTGGTGCTGGGGGCGGGCTTCTTTATCAAGGCGGAGCTGGCGCTGTACGCGTTCATCACCATCTATACGGCCACGCGCGTGATCGACCTGGTGGTGGAGGGTTTTGACCGGCAGAAGGCTTGCTACATCATAACCGAGCGTACCGAGGTGGTCAAAGACAGGCTGATGAATGACCTCGGACGCGGGCTGACCATCCTGAGCGCGCACGGTGGTTACCGCGGTGCGGAACGGCCGGTGCTGCTGTGCATCGTGAGCTCACAGGAGGTGACGAGGCTCAAGACCATCGTTCGGTTGGAGGACGAGCGCGCGTTCGTATTCATCACCGAGGCGCACGAGGTGCTGGGCGAGGGCTTCCGCGACTGGAAGGACGGCGTGTAAGCCGCGCCATATCGGCATCATAAATACATGACCGCGCGACATGGATTCGCGCGGTCTTTCGCGTTGCGCACCCGTAATCCGTCGGATGCTTTGTGCGACGTGAACGGAAAGCATCAGGCTTTTTGCTTTCCACAATTTAGAAACGGTTACTCGGTAGTACGTACTTTTTATTGAAAACGAATTGTAGACAGATGGGTTTTGTGTTATGATAGCAACAACGCACGGCAAGCCTATGCAAAATTGAAATGTCCGGGGCGAGCCGTACAAGGGAGAGAATGCAATGGAACCGAAATACCAAACCGTGGCGGAGACCCTCCGGCATGAGATCGCCACCGGCACATACAAGGACGGCGACGCGCTTTTGACCGAGGCGGAGCTGAAGCTAAAGTTCGGCGTGAGCCGGCAGACGGTGCGGCAGGCCATATCGCTGCTGGAAAACGACGGTCTGGTGCTAAGGCGGCGCGGCAGCGGCACCTATGTGAACCACGGCCCCCGCAAGCACAGCGGCGAGCTGAGTGTGGGCGTGATCACGACCTACATCACGGATTACATCTTCCCCAGCATCGTGCGCGGGGTGGAGAGCGTGCTCTCGGCCGAGGGTTGCATCATGAGCCTGTCCGCCACCTACAACCGTGCGGATCACGAGCGCGCGCTGCTGCAGCGCATCCTGGAATCGCCGCTGGACGGGCTGATTGTCGAAGGCACCAAGACCGCGCTGCCCAACCCCAACACCGGCCTGTATGAGCGCCTGTGGGAGCGCAACATCCCCGTGGTGTTCATCAACGGCTACTACCCGCAGCTGCCCCGCGCCGTCTATGTGGTCACGGACGATCAGGGCGGCGGTCGCATGGCGGCGGGCTACCTTGCTCGCGCGGGTTTCAAGCGTATCGGCGGCATCTTCAAGAGTGACGATATGCAGGGGCACCTTCGCTATCAGGGCTTTTCGGCGGAGATGCAGGAGCGCGGCTTGCCCGTGCGCGACGAGAACGTGTGCTGGTTCACCACCGAGAGCAAGCGCCGGTTCCTGCGCGACGAATCGGGCGCGGAGTTCATCCGCGGGCTGAAGGGCAACATGGACGCGGTGGTCTGCTACAATGACGAGATCGCGCTGGAGCTGATGGCCGTGATGGAGGAGCACCATTTGTCCGTACCGGGCGATATCTCCATCGTCAGCTTCGACAACAGTGCCTACGCCGCCGTGTGCCACCCCAAGCTTACAAGCCTTGCCCACCCGAAGGACGAGTTTGGCCGCGTGGCCGCTGAAAAGCTGCTCAACATGATATCCGGCAAAAAGGAAACGAGTGCCGTGCTTCCCTGGACGATGATCGAGCGGGACAGCGTGCAAAGGCGCTGAGATGCACAGATGACGTACCGCAAGACCCCGCGTGCCATGGTGGCGCGCGGGGTCTTGCGGTACGAGGCGGCAAGGCGCGGGGACTGTGGGCGGGCAGAGCGAGCCGCCAAGGCGCGGTTGGCAGGCTCGCCTTTGTCGGAGAGGGAACGGTTTAGGGAAAACGCCATGCGCGAACCCCTCCACATGCGATGGACAAAGGAATACAGCGCCGCTTTTCCCGAAAAAAACAAACCGAATGGCCCTTGCCACCTCCGTAGATTTGTGCTATGATGTGCATACCATTGGTACGTACAACTTCGGGAGGCCGAAGAACGCAAGGGAGGATGTTTTCCATGAGCAAGTATACCATCGGCGTCGATTACGGTACGCTGAGCGGGCGCGCCGTGCTGGTGGAGGTCGGCACGGGCCGCGAGGTCGCGTCCGCCGTGTATGAATACCCCCACGCCGTGATGGACACGGCCCTGCCCTCCGGCAAAAAGCTGGGTTTCGACTGGGCGCTGCAGCACCCGCAGGATTATGTGGACGTGCTGACCCACACCATCCCCGAGGCGATGAAGGCTTCCGGCGTCAAGGCGGAGGACGTGATCGGCATCGGCACCGACTTTACCGCCTGCACCGTGCTGCCTGTAAAGGACGACGGCACGCCGCTTTGCTTCCTGCCGCAGTTCAGCGATGTGCCCCACGCCTACGTCAAGCTGTGGAAACATCACGCCGCGCAGGACAAGGCCAACCGCCTCAACGAGATCGCCGCGCAGCGCGGCGAAAAGTGGCTCAACAACTACGGCGGTAAGATCAGCAGCGAGTGGCTGTTCCCCAAGCTGTGGCAGGTGCTGGACGAAGCGCCCGATGTGTATGCCGCGATGGATCACTTTGTGGAAGCCGCGGACTGGATCGTGTGGCAACTGACGGGCGTGCAGACCCGCAATTCCTGCTGCGCGGGCTACAAGGCCATGTACAACAAGGCTACCGGCTACCCGGACAAGGCTTTTTTCAAGGCGCTTGACCCGCGTATGGAGAACGTGATCGCGGAAAAGCTCTCCTGCCCCGTGACTCCGCTAGGCCAAAAGGCGGGCGGCCTGACCGCAACGATGGCCAAGGCGCTGGGCCTCAAGGAAGGCACCGCCGTGTCCATCGGCAATGTGGACGCGCACGTGTGCGTGCCCGCCGTGGGCATCGACGCGCCCGGCCAGATGCTGGCCATCATGGGCACATCCACCTGTCATATGATGATGGGCACGAGGGAAAACCAGGTGCCCGGCATGTGCGGCGTGGTGCAGGACGGCATCATGCCCGGCTTCGCGGGCTACGAGGCGGGGCAGAGCTGCGTGGGCGACCACTTTGCGTGGTTTGTAGACAACTGCTGCCCGCAGAGCTATCACGAGGCCGCCAAGGCCAAGGGCATGGGCGTGCATCAGTACTTGACCGAGCTGGCCGAGGCGCAGAAGGTGGGCGAGCATGGGCTGGTGGCGCTGGACTGGTGGAACGGTAACCGCAGCGTGCTGGTTGATGTCGACCTGACCGGCATGATGCTGGGTATGACCCTGCAAACCAAGCCGGAGGATATGTACCGCGCCCTGATCGAAGCCACGGCCTACGGCACACGCATGATTATCGAAAACTACCGCGAGAACGGCGTGGCGGTGGAAGCCTTCTACGCCAGCGGCGGCATCAGCCAGAAGAACCCCATGCTGATGCAGATCTACGCCGATGTGCTGGGCATGGATATCAAGATCGCCGGTTCGGCGCAGGGGCCTGCGCTGGGCAGCGCCATTTTCGCGGCGGTGGCCGCGGGCAAGGTCGCGGGCGGGTATGACGATGTGTTCGCTGCCGCGCGCGATATGGGCAAGGTGAAGGATACCGTGTACCATCCCATCCCCGAAAACGCGAAGGTGTACGACAAGCTGTTTGCGGAGTATCGCGTGCTGCACGATTACTTTGGCCGCGGCGCAAACGACGTGATGAAGCGCCTCAAGGCCATCAAGGCGAGCGTGTAAACAGGATACGGCGCAGCTCGGCGGCGGGGCGACCCGCCGCCGGCTACGTGCACAAGGAGGCAACGCCATGCTGGAAGCATTGAAGGAAGCCGTATACAAAGCCAATATGCTCCTGCCGGAGCACCACTTGGTCACGTTCACATGGGGGAACGTGTCCGGCATCGACCGTGAAGCAGGGCTGTTCGTGATCAAGCCCAGCGGCGTGCCCTACGAGGCCTTAACGCCGGACGATATGGTCGTGCTGGATTTGACCGGCAAAAAGGTGGAGGGCAGGCTGAACCCCTCCAGCGACACGCCCACGCACATGGAGCTGTACAACCGCTTCCCCAAAGTGGGGGGAATCGTGCACACGCACAGCCGCTGGGCCACCATCTGGGCGCAGGCGGGGCGCGAGATACCGCCTTACGGCACCACCCACGCGGATTACATCTACGGCCCCGTGCCCATCACCCGCTCGCTGACCGAGGATGAGGTGGTGCGCGCCTACGAGCTGGAAACAGGCAAGGTGATCGCCTCGCACTTTGAGGACAATGGGCTCGACACCAAGGCCGTTCCCTGTGTGCTGGTAAGCAACCACGGGCCGTTCGCCTGGGGCAAGGATGCGGTGGAGGCCGTGCACAATGCGGTGGTGCTGGAAGAAGTGGCCATGATGGCCTGGCACACCGAGGCGCTGCCGCTTACGCAGCCGCGCGAGGATATGCCTGGGTATCTCAAGGAGAAGCATTACCAGCGCAAGCACGGACCGAACGCGTATTATGGTCAGAAGTAGGAACGCAGGCGTGGGCTTGATATAGGCTTGCAAGAAACGATTCCAAAATTGAACACGGATGCGGGCGATGTGCAAACCAATGTGCGCTACATTCCCTGCGGACACAACCGCACACAAAGCCCGTCGGAAAGGTCGGCGGGTTTTTATCATGTCATGCGGAGTGATGAGGCACCCAAATGTACGTTGTGCGATCGGGCGCCGCTTAAGGCCGTTCATTTTTGATTGTGCCTGTGGTAAGATAAACACGAAAGCAAGTAAAAGAGGAGGCGCCCCATGCAGTTCACCATGATCCACGAAAACTACAACGTGAGCGACCTTGCCCGTTCCGTCGCCTTTTATGGCGAGGCGCTGGGCCTTACCGAAAAGCGACGCAAAACCGCAGCGGACGGTTCGTTCACCATCGCGTTCCTAGGCGACAAAGCTTCAGCTTTTGAGCTGGAGCTCACCTGCCTGAAAAACCATCCGCAGAAGTACGACCTTGGCGAGTGCGAGTTCCACCTCGCGTTCCGTGTGGACGATTTTGAGGCCGCCCACCGGAAGCACACGGAAATGGGCTGCATCTGCTACGAAAACACCGCCATGGGCATCTACTTTATCGAAGACCCTGACGGGTATTGGTTGGAGATCATCCCCACGCGCGACTGACCTGCACACCCCAGCAAACACAAGAAAGCCGCCCGCGCCATATTCGGCGCGGGCGGTTGTCGTACCATCTGTTTAGCTTGTGATAAGGAGAACTTGTTGCGCGCGACCAGTTACATCCTGTGCTTGTGCTGCTCGCTCAGTTCCCGCGTGCGTGCCAGCACCTTGCCCAATAGCTTGATGCCCAGCGCCAGCGCCGTTTCGGGCGTAAGCTCCGGCTGCCGAATGAGCATCTCCGGCGGTTGCTTCACGCTGAAGGTGATGCGCGGGTCGGTCTCCGTCACGGCGGCGTAGAGGGCGGCAAGGTCGGGCAGGAAGCGCTCGTCCATGCGCAGGTGCAGGCCGTCGGGTTTCAGGTACAGGTGGTTTACGCCCAGGCGGCGGGTAATGGCGCGCAGGTGCGCGATGGCGATCAGGTTTTGCACAGGCTGCTCGATATCGCCAAAGCGGTCGATCAGTTCCGCCTCGATCTCCAGCCGCGTGGTGTCGTCCTCGATCATGGCGATGCGCTTGTAGATCTCGATGCGCAGGCGCTCGTCCGGTACGGCGTCCTCCGGCAGGTATGCATCGATGCTCAGCTCCACGCGGGTGTCCAGCTCCGGCGTTTCCTCGCGGCCCTGCGCCTCGCCTACGGCCTGCTCGATCAGCTTTACGTACATGTCGTAGCCCACGGCGCTCAGGTGGCCGTGCTGCTCCGGCCCCAGCACGTCGCCCGCGCCGCGTATCTCCAGGTCGCGCATGGCGATGCGGTAGCCCGCGCCAAACTCCGTAAACTCGCGGATGGCGGCAAGGCGCTTTTCGGCGGTCTCGCTCAACAGCTTGTCGCGCCGCACGGTAAAGTAGGCGTAAGCCTGCCGGTTGCTGCGCCCCACGCGCCCGCGGATCTGGTACAGCTGTGAAAGGCCGAAGCGATCCGCGTCAAAAACGATCAGCGTGTTGGCCTCGGGCACATCCAGCCCGCTCTCGATGATGGTGGTGCACAGCAGCACGTCAAACGCACCGGCGTAGAAGTCGAGCATCACGTCCTCCAGCGCGTTTTCCCGCATCTGCCCGTGCGCCACGCCGATGCGCGCCTCCGGCACAAGGGTCTTGAGGCGGGTGTACATCTGCTCGATGCTGCGCACGCGGTTATAGAGGAAGTAGACTTGCCCGCCGCGCGCCAGCTCCCGCTTGACGGCCTCGGCCACGATGGCGTCGTCATACGGGGTCACGTAAGTCTTTACGGGCATGCGCTCCTCCGGCGGCGTTTCCAGGATGCTCATATCGCGGATGCCCACCATACTCATGTGCAGCGTGCGGGGGATGGGCGTGGCGGAGAGGGTAAGCACATCGACCATCGTTTTCATGTGCTTGATGGTCTCCTTGTGGTTCACGCCGAAACGCTGCTCCTCGTCCACGATCAGCAGCCCAAGGTTTTTGAAGTGCACATCTTTGGCGAGCATCCGGTGCGTGCCGATCAGCAGGTCGATCTTGCCCTCCTTGAGTCGTTGCACAACATCCTTTTGCTCCTTGGCGCTCTTGAAGCGGCTCAGGGTCTCGAAGGTCACGGGGAAGCCCGCAAAGCGCTTCTTTACCGTGTTGAAGTGCTGCTGCACAAGAATGGTCGTTGGCGCGAGGATGGCCACCTGCTTGCCGTCCAGCACGGCTTTGAAAGCCGCGCGCAGGGCCACCTCGGTCTTGCCGTAGCCCACGTCGCCGCACAGGAGCCTGTCCATGTTGCGCGGGCTTTCCATGTCCGCGAAAATCTGCTCCACGCTGGCTTGCTGGTCGGCGGTCAGCTCATAGGGGAACATATCCTCGAACTCGCGCTGCCATGGCGTTTCGTGTGCGAAAGCATAACCGGTGTTCTTCTGGCGCGAGGCGTAGAGCTCCGCCAAGTCAAAAGCCAGCTTTTTGAGCCCCGCTTTGACCTTGCTCTTTTGCCGCTCCCACTCGCCGCCGCCCAGTCGGTTGAGCTTGGGGGCCGCATGCTCCGCGCCGATGAACTTTTGCACCCGGTCAAACTGGTCGGTGGGCACGTACAGCTTGTCTGCGCCAAGGTAGCGGATCAGCAGATAGTCCCGCTTGACGCCTTCGGTGTTGAGCTGCACCACGCCGTCGAAAATACCCACACCGTGGATGTCGTGCACCACATAATCGCCGGGTTTCAAATCGGTGAACGACGCGATGCGCTCACCCGCGTTTTGCCGCTTTTTGGCGCGCTGGTAGCTGGTGCCGTACAGGTCGGTATCGGATACGAGGATCAGCCTGGCGGCCGTGTTTCGAAAGCCTTTGTTGACCGTGACCGGAAGCAGAATGACCTCGGAGGCGATCAGATTGCCGTCCAGCGTTTCGCTGTAGACGGCGGGCGTGTTCTGCTCCGCCAGCGCACGAAGGAGGCGGCGGCCGCGCGCCTCGCCGCCCGTCAGCAGCACGATGGCAAAGCCCTGTGCGCGCCATTCCGCGATATCCTTGCAAAGCGGCTCCAGCCTGCTCTGGTAAGGCATGACAGGCTCGCTGACAAATTCGATCACGTTTTGCGTAGCGAGGCCGCCCAGCCCGCGTGTCAGGTCGGTGATGGGCAACACGGTTCGGGCTTTCAGCGTGGTCAGGATATCGTCATACGCAAAGAGCAGCTCCTGCTGCGCTTGAAAACTGTCGCCCCGGCGCTCGGCCTCGCGCCACTCCTCCAGATAGGCGTCGCGCTTCGCCTTGGCGCGCACGGGCAGCTGATCCGGCTGATCGACCAAAATGATGGCGTTGGGCAGATAATCGGTCGCGGGGCAGGTATCCTCGCAGAGCACGTTCATCCACATGGGCGCGGTGCGGATCACATGGCCTTCGCGCACGCGCGCCACATCCTCCATGTGGCGCTTGAGCGCGGTCTCGCGCTCGTCATCGGCAGGCTTAGCTTCACTCCCGGGCTTTTTGGCAAGGCTGGGCACGCCGCGGCTGTTTTTCGCGGCAGCGTCGATCAGCTGGGTGGCGGCCAGCTCCTTCAGGGCTTCGTCGCCCTGCGCGTCCAGCGCGTCGATCTCGCTGAGGAACATATCCAGCGGCTCAAAGCCCTCGACGCTTCCGATGATTACGGCATGCGATGTCTCGACCCTGCGGGCGGGGGCCTGCCGCAGCGCCGCCTCCAAGCGATTGGCGGCGGCTTCGGCATCGCCGGTGATACACTCGGTAGCGGGGGTCAGCCGTACCTCCTTGACACGCGCGATGCTGCGCTGGCTGATGCAATCGAAGCGGCGGATGCTGTCCACCTCGTCGCCGAAGAACTCGATGCGCAGCGCATCCGTCTCGCTGGGCGGGAACACATCCAAAATGGCTCCACGCATGGCGCACTGGCCCTTGCCCTCCACCATGGGCACACGCTCGTAGCCGCTTTTCACAAGGCGATCGATCAGCCTGACGGGGTCGCACGCGCCGCCCTCTGCCAACGTTACGGAGGCATCTTTGAAGCGCGACGCGCACACGCAGCGGTCCAGCAGCCCTTCGGCGGATATGCACAGCACGCGCACCTGCCCGCCCGCGGCTTCGCCCAGCACCTGTAGGCGCTGCCACGTGCTCTCCTGGCTGGCCGCTGCGCGGCTGAACTGCACATCACGGGCGGGCAGCATGGCCGCGCCGCCGCTGGTCAGGCGGTTCACATCCTGCGCTTGCTTCTGGGCAACCAGCTCGGTGGGGGAGATGAGCAGCACCGGCCTGCCCGTGCGGTGGGCCAGCGCGGCGGCGAAAAACGGCTTCTCTCCCTCGGCCATGCCGGTAAGGGCGATGCAGCTTTCCGTCGTCAGTTTTTGGAGCAATTCTTTCCACGCGGGCAATGCCGAGTAGGCACTGAAGAGCCCTTCGTTCATTGGTTTTCTCCTGTCTGGGCTTGCATCAAGGTGTCAGGCGCAGCCTTGCCTGCAGCCGCATCGGCCTGTGTGCCTGCGGCGGAGGTTTCAGCGGAGCCTGCCGCCGCCTGCGCGACGCTCACGGGCGCAACGGTGCCTGTACCCGCATCGACTACGCCGCGTGTCTGTCCGCCTTCCCGCACCACGCGCTCAGGCTTGGGCGGCTTGGGGCGCTTGGTGTTGTAGCGGTTCATGGCGCTCTGTATGCCGTTTTTCATCCAGTCGATGGCCGCGTCGGCTGCCTGCGTATAGGCATCAAAGGCATCCTGCCGTTCTTCCGGCGTCACGTAACGCGACAGCACCCAATCCGCCAGCTCAAACTGCGGCGGCCTGCCCCCGATGCCCACACGGATGCGCGGAAACGCCTCGCTGCCGATGCAGGCGACAATGCTGCGCATCCCGTTGTGCGTGCCCGCGCTGCCATCTCTCCGGATGCGCAGCCAGCCTGCGTCCAGGTCGATATCGTCATAGATCACCAGCAGATTTTCGGGCGGCAGCTTATACCAATGCATCAACGCCTGTACGGCCTCGCCGCTCAGGTTCATATAAGTTTGCGGCTTGCACAGCGCCACCTTTTCACCCATGAACTGACCCTCGCCAACCAGCGCTCGGTTTTTGAGCCTGGTGATGGGGATGCGCAGCTTTTCCGACAGGATGGTGAGCACATCAAAGCCCACGTTATGGCGCGTGTGGTCGTACTTGTCCCCCGGGTTGCCAAGGCCAACAATCAGATACATAGTGCCTCCATAACACGACACAAGGCGAGGATGGCTGCCCACCCCCGCTTGCGACTTCGGCCCTGTGGCCGGATAGCATGCTTTCGCCGCGCGTTACAGCTTTCCCTGCTCCTTGCGGCGCTTGACCCAATCTTCCTTGACCACGCCGCGCGAGCGGGCCACGAACAGCGCGTCCGCAGGCACGTCCTCCACCACGGTGCTGCCCGCGGCCAGGTAAGCGTTTTCGCCAATGTGCACCGGCGCGATCAGGTTGCAGTTGCAACCGATAAAGGCATGGTCATCCACGCGGGAGCGGCTCTTGGTCTTGCCATCGTAGTTGACGAACACCACCCCGCAGCCGAGGTTGATATCCTTGCCCAGGTCGCTATCGCCCACGTAGGTCAGGTGGCTCACCTTGGTGCCGTCGCCGATGGTGCTGTTCTTGATCTCCACAAAATCGCCGATGCGGCAGTGCTCGCCAACCTCCGCCTTTGGGCGCAGGTAGGCAAAGGGGCCTACCGTGGTACGCGCGCCTACGCGGCAGTGGGTAAGCACACTGCTCTCGATGGTCACACCGTCGCCCACGATGGCGCTGTCGATGCGGTTGTTCGGGTACAGTGTGCAGCCTGCGCCGATGACCGTTTCCCCTTGCAGCGTGTTGCCGCCGTGGATGATCGTGCCCGCGCCGATGCGCACGTCCGCCTCGATCACGGTACGATCCGGTTCCAGTACGATCACGCCGTTCTGCAGATGGCGGCGCACGATCTCGCCCCGCAGGTAGCGGAAGGCTGCAGCAAAGCTGGCTGCGTCGGTTACGGCGGTGTAGGCGCCTTGCCCCTGCTCGCTGACCACCTTGACGGCGATATTCTGCCCGTTCAGCCAATCGACCAGCGCGGGGAGGGCGAATGAGGCCGCAGCGGGCAGCCTGCGAAGCGTGGCGGTGGGAAAGGCCATGGCCAGCGGCGTCTGCATATCCGCCATCAGCACGGCGGCGGGGCGAGCTTTGGAAGCTGCGGCCAGCGCCGTGTATGTTTCTGCGGACAGGCAGGGAGCACCCGGGCTCACGATCAGGGCGGTGTGCACGTCGTCTGCGAGCAAGGCGCGCAGGGCTTCGGCATTCTCAGGTTCGGCGGCGGCCAGCGGTATGCCCGCTTCGGTCAGGGCCTGCTCCACATAGGCACGGCTGGGTTTGCCTAAAAGGGGCATAGCCGCGAAGGCGTTGGGTTCGGTAGCGGTCAGTATAGCGATGGTGCGTTTCATATCGTCACCTCATATTGGAATATGTGGACATTCAGTGCGGTAGAGGGAGACGGCATCAGTCGATCAGCCAGTCCGCGGGCTTGATGGTCAAGACCGGCGGGTCGCCCGCGGCCACGTCCATCACCATCAGGGCTTTCTCGCCCTCCACGCGCTTTTTGCCAGGCGTTGCGGTGGCCATCACAAAGGCCATGCCCACCACCTCGACGTTAAACTCGCGCATCAGGTCAGTCATGCCCTTGGCGGTGCCGCCGCCGCGCAGAAAATCGTCCACGATCAGGGCCTTCTGCCCCGCCTGCACGGCACGGCGGCTCAGGCTCATGGTTTCGATATGGCCAGCGGAGGCCGTTTCGTAGTTGATATTCACGGCCGAGCCCTCGTACATGTTGCTCATGTGGCGTGCGATCACCAGCGGCACGCCCAGCGCGTCGGCGGTCATCAATGCTACGGGGATGCCCTTTGTCTCCATGGTGAGCACGAAATCCGGCGCGCTCTCATAGTACTGCCCCGCGATGATCACGCCCATGCTGCGCACGATGGCCGGCGTGCTCAGGATGTCGCTCAGGTACAGGATGCCGCCCGGCAACAGGCGCGTGGGCTGGGTCAACTCCTCGCACAGGTCGGTGATGATGCGCCGCGCCTCGGCCTTGCTCATCGCGGGGCGAAAGCGCACGCCGCCCGCCGCGCCGGTCACGGTGTCAAGCTTCCCCAGCTCAAAGGTGCTCAGCACATCCTTGAGGATGTCGATATCCTCGCTCATGGTGGATTTGGCTGCCCCAAACAGGTCGCAAAAGTGCGACAGGGTGAAGATGCGGTTGGGCGAGGCGGTTAGTATTTTGGTGAGCGCGGCCATGCGCTCGTTGCGGCGTACTCTGTCCAATGCGGGTATCCTCCTTAGCGGGCGATCTGCTGCCAAGAGTATACCATATACACGCGAATGTTGCCAACTGGAAAAATGGCGAACGTTCGGGTATGGCGTCTTTTTCATGACAAAAGCGTAAACTGTGATCAGCCATCAAAAGATCGCACTTCAAACAGGTTTGGAAAGGCTTACTTTTTAAGGGTTTCGGAAGATGTCACTTCTGGTCCGTGTGCGGGACGGTATCTGCCGTGCGGGTAACCGTTGCGCGGGCATGCCAAAAACGACAGGATGTGGTGGGGAAGGGAGAGGAGCGGACTACATATCGTAGACCTGCTAAACGTGCGGTTTTGCGTCGGAATATTACGACTGGGCGGAAATTGTTTCCGTGAAGCCGTCAGAGCATCGAGCCCACGCGCCGCCGCATCCACCGCGCGCTTGCACCCTACGCGCCCCGTGCTATAATAGTGGCATCAGGCGCGCAACACTGCCGCGCGCCATACGGGAGGGCCTATGCCGTCTGAAACGCTGCAAGCCGTGGTGCTGCGCCACGCCAACTACCGCGAGCATGACCGTTTGCTCACGCTGCTCACGCCCGACCATGGGCGCGTGGATGTACTCGCGCGCGGGTGCCGTAAGCCTAAAAGCCCGCTGATGACCGCCAGCGAGCTGTTTGTGCATGGGGAATATGTGGTGTTCCGTGGCGGGGAGCGCTTCACGCTCACCTCCTGCACGGTCACGGACACGTTTTACCCCCTTCGGTTGGATCCCTATCGGCTTACCTGCGCCACCTATCTGCTGGGCCTTTCGCAGGCAGCAGCGCAGCCGGAGCAACCTGCGCAGGGGCTGTTCGGGCTGCTGCTCAAGGGGCTGTACCATATCACCTACTGTGAGGACGAGCCCGCGCTGGCCGTGACCAACGCCTTTCTGCTGCTGTATGCCACGGAGCTTGGCTACCGCCCGCGCCTGAACCACTGCGCCCGCTGCCGCGAGCCGCTTCCGCCTGATGCGCCCGTGTGGCTTGACATGGAGGCGGGTGGCCTGTGCTGCGCAAAATGCGCGCAGTCGGGGCAGTATGCCCTGACCGCCACGCAGGCGGGCTGGATGCGCGCGGTGCTGAAGGAGGGCTTCGACACACCCATGACCGCAGGCGATGCGACACTCTTTGAA
The DNA here is from genome assembly GCA_964584315.1 of uncultured Oscillospiraceae bacterium. Classification (GTDB taxonomy): domain Bacteria; phylum Bacillota; class Clostridia; order Christensenellales; family Aristaeellaceae; genus CAXXOK01. Next base: position 16,869 of record CAZOZO010000038.1, on the reverse strand, counting down.
GCGTTGCGCCGCTATGTGGAAGGACGGCTGGAGATCAGTGTGAAGGCGGGGCAGATGTTGCCGTAAGGGAAGCGCCTGCGCTCCCTTGGTGCAACCGGGAGCTTGTGCGGCATAAGCCGTCAAGTGCTGCGCAACCATGCCCCGTATAGGACACCACCCTGGCGAAAGCGTCTCTTGACCGGGCGCCGAGCACGCCACATACACAAAGAAGCGCGGCCGTTTGGCCGCGCTTCTTTGTGTATGCTTTGGTTTACCAAACCTGGCTCTGCAACGAACCGTCGTAGTAAGGCGCACGGTTGAGCAGGTTTTTGTAGTCGATCTGGATGATGTATCGGTACTGGTACTCCACATGGCCGTCTAGCAGGCGGGTGCGTTTGGAGCGGAAAGAGTAGCAGTTGTGCGTGGTCAGCTTGGGCACAAACTCCTCCAGCAGCAGCAGCAACGCCTCCTGCTTGTCCAGCGTGAGGTTGGGGTAGCCATAATCCGCCATGCGGAAGTGCGTCTCGTATCCCACGGGGGAGAGAAAGCGGAACGCAAAGCCCGTTTTGTCGATGGTCAGGCTTTCCACCGAGAACTTTTGCGCGCGTAGCAAAATGGGTTTCATGGCTTCAAACATGGAGGAAGCATACAGCTTTTTGACGCGCAGCCGCTGCAACCGCATACGTTTTCGGTCATCCAGTACAAGGCATACGACCATCGCGATCCCGATGAATGCGATAAAAAGGTATGGAATCGACGTGTTCATACATTTACGCCTCTCTCAATCGTATGATGCGTGGTGATTCACTTTGGATAGCGAACGAAAAGTAAGCATCTGTATTGTAACATATGATAAACTGATATACAAGCGAAAATGTGGATAATTTTAGGAAGAAAGGAGGAAATCTCTTTACGTTTTCATGAAATCAATGAAAAATGTATGAAGGAAAGGCTAAAATCCACAGTTTTCTATCGGGATACAATCTATCCACAAAAAAACGTGGATATGTGGATAACGTTCAGGAACGCATACGCGGAAAAGATTTTCGCGATTTTCGTAAAATGCATGGCTATGCAAAACCGCCGGAGCCTGTTTTGGCTCCGGCGGTATGTGGAAAACAGCTATGCTATAAGAACGAAGCCAGTTTGAGCAGCGCGGATTTGCTTCCCTCCACCTTGATTTTACCCAACAGCAATCCGGCGGCGGGGTTCAGCTTGCGCTGAAACACGGCCAGCAGGTTTGCCTCGGAGCCCAGCACCGTCACATCCACCGCGTCGGTTGCCGTGAGCTCTGTAAAAGTGCCCGCACGTAGGGCAAACGCGTAGGTGTACCCTGTGTCGGTCGCCCGGACGCGGTAGGCATAGGTCACATCCGCCAGCGAATCTCCGTTGCGCCTGAGCACTGCGCACAGCTCCGGTACCAGCACGGCAAGCCCCTCACACTTGGCTGCGAAAACATACATGGCCTCGATATCCTTCTTGAACGCTGCCGACATCCGTCATATCCTCCCCATACCCGCTTGCGGGGTTTTGATCGTTCATTGCGCCTCCGCTTGAAAGCCGCCTGTATCCTGATTGTACGGGATGCAGGCGGCGTCGGTGTTCGGCGTGTTTCCGGCATTCTGTGCCGCCGCGGGGGATCAGAACTCCGCGCTGCCGGTGGTGCGGGGGAAAGGCAACACATCGCGAATGTTGGTGATGCCGGTAAGGTACATCACCAACCGCTCAAACCCAAGGCCAAAGCCTGCGTGCGGCGTGGTGCCGAAGCGGCGCGTGTCCAGGTACCAGCCGTATTGCTCCTCGGCCATGCCCATCTCCTCGATGCGGCGGGTGAGCACATCCAGTCGCTCCTCGCGCTGGCTGCCGCCCACCAGCTCGCCGATGCCCGGCACCAGCATGTCCACCGCGCCCACGGTCTTGCCATCGTCGTTCAAACGCATGTAGAAGGCCTTGATGCCCTTGGGGTAGTTGTAGACGAACACAGGCTTGCCAAAGTGCTTCTCGGTCAGGTAACGCTCGTGTTCGGTCTGCAGATCGATACCCCAGCTGACGGGGTACTCAAACGCCTGCCCGCTCTTTTGCAAAATGTCGATGGCATCGGTGTAGGTGCATCGCGCAAAATCGCTTGTAGCCACGGCGTCCAGCTTCTCCAGCAGGCCCTTTTCCACAAAGCTGTCCAGGAAAGCCATTTCGGCGGGCGCGGCTTCCATCACATGGGTGATCACGTACTTGAGCATCGCCTCGGCCAGCGCCATATCGTCAAACAGATCGGCAAAGGCGATCTCCGGCTCGATCATCCAAAACTCGGCGGCATGACGGGGCGTGTAACTCTTCTCCGCGCGGAAGGTGGGGCCGAACGTGTAGACATTGCGGAACGCCATGCAGAACGTCTCCACGTTCAGCTGGCCACTCACGGTCAGGCTGGCCTGCTTGCCAAAGAAATCCTGCGCGTAATCTACCTTGCCTGCGGCATCACGCGGGGGCTTTTCCACATCCAGCGTAGTCACCTGGAACATCTCGCCCGCACCTTCCGCGTCGCTGGTAGTGATCAGCGGGGTGTGTACATACACGAAGCCGCGCTCCGCGAAGAACGCATGGATGAACTGCGCAGCCAGCGAGCGGATGCGGAAAACCGCGTAAAACGTGTTGGTGCGAGGCCTGAGGTGCGCGATGGTGCGCAGGTACTCAAAGCTGTGGCGCTTCTTTTGCAAGGGATAGCTTGGGTCGCATGCGCCGATCAGCTCTACGGTCTGTGCCTTGAGCTCGAAGGGCTGCTTCATATCCGGGGTGAGCACCAGCTCGCCCGTCACGCGGATGGCGCTGCCCAGCGTGATCTTGAGCGCCTCGGCAAAGCCGTCGGTACGCCCGTCCTCCAGCACCACCTGCAGGTTTTTGAAATGCGTTCCGTCGTTCAGCTCGATAAAGCCGAAAGCCTTGCTGTCGCGCACGGTGCGCACCCAGCCGGATACGGTCAGGGCCTGCACATTGGCCTTGGGCGGGTCGTTGAAAAGGGCCTGGATGCTGCTGTCTGCCATGGGGTCACGCCTCCTTGATGGGCTGCCTGCCCAGCATTGCCGCGCCGATCATGCCCGCATCCGCGCCCAGCCGTGCGATCTCGATACGGGAGTAGGGCATCGATTTGAAGATCAGGTACCGGGGCAGGGCCTCACGGATGGCGTCCAGCAGGAAATTGCCGGCCTTGCTCACGCCACCGCCCAGAATGATCATCTCGGGGTCTAAAAAGGCGATGATGGTGTCAAGCGCCAAGCACATGTATTTGACATAGCGGCGGAACACCTTGAGGGAAACGTCGTCGCCCTCTTTGGCACAGTCGAATACCATCTTGGCGTTGATGCGGTTCACATCGCCGCCGCAGGCCGCGTACAGCGCGCTGGCAGGGTGGTTCAGCGCCGCTTCTTTGCCCATACGGATGACCGCCGTGGCGCTGCAGTACCGCTCCAGACAACCGTCGTTGCCACAGGTACAAGGCTCGCCGTCGATGTCCATCGGGATGTGCCCGATCTCGCTGCCGATGCCATGGAAGCCGCTCCACGGCCTGCCGCCGATCACGATACCGCCGCCCACGCCCGTACCCAGCGTTAAAAACACGCTGGAGTGGCAGCCCACGCTCACGCCGCAGATGCTCTCCGCATAGCCGGCGACGGTCGCGTCATTGTCGATGAACACGGGTTTGTCGATGTGCTTTTGCAGCTCGGCGCGCAGCGGCACATTGTGCCAGCCAAGGTTGGTGCAAAAGACCACCGTGCCCGTTTCCTGATTGGCGATGCCCGGCACGCCTACGCCGATCGACACCACCTCGTCCACGGTAAAGCCGTTCTCCTTGAGCACGCTGAGCGCGCACGCGCCCATATCATGCACGATATCGGCAAACGGCCTTCCGGCGAGAGTAGGCGTTTCGCCCTGCGCGAGGATGCGGCCCTCGCCGTCCACCACGCCCACCTTGATGCCGGTACCCCCCACGTCGATGCCAAGGTAAACCATCTCGATTCCCTCCATAAACCCTTGCGGTTTTGTTGCGGTGTTTGCGTTTATTCCTCCGCGCTGCGGTTTTGCGCGATCATCTCATTGAGGCGCCTGTCCAGTTCGTGCGCGGCGCTGTAGCCAAGGCGCTTGAGGCTCAAATTGCGCGAAGCCACCTCGATGATGATGGCCAGGTTGCGGCCCGGGCGCACCGGCATGATCTGGTAGGGCACCTTGACGCCAAGGATGGTGACCGTTTCCTCCGTCAGGCCCAGCCGGTCATACTCCTTGGTCTGATCCCACTTTTCCATGTGGATGACCATGTCGATGGTCTTGGAGATGATGACCGAGCCCACACCGTACATCGCGCGGATGTCGATGATGCCGATGCCGCGTATCTCCATAAAATGGCGCACCATCTCCGGCGCTTCGCCAATGAGCCGGTCGTCCGCGACGCGGCAGATATCGACCACGTCGTCCGCGACCAGCTGGTGCCCGCGCTTGACCAGCTCCAGCGCGGCCTCGCTCTTGCCCACGCCGCTCTCGCCCGTCAGCAGCACGCCCACGCCGTACACATCCACCAGCACGCCGTGCCGCGTCACATGCGGGGCCAGGCAGCGGTTCAGGTACATGATGGCCTGCAGGGAGAACTTCGTGGTCTTGGCATTGCTTTGGAACACGGGAATGTCGTTCTCTTTGGCCAGTTCTAAAAGCTCTTTGGGCGGTATCATGCCCCAGCAGACCACGATGCACGGCAGCTTGTAGCGCATGTAAGGCTCCAAGGCGCTACGGCGCTTGTCCGGGTCGAGCGACTCCAGGTACGTCATTTCCACCTTGCCGATCACCTGCGGGCGCTCGTAGGCAAAGTACTCGTAAAAGCCACAAAACTGCATGCCCGGGCGGTTCAAGTCCGTGGCGTTGATGTCCATCTCCGTGCGGGTGGTGGGGCTCAACACCTCAAGGTTCAGGGTCTTGATAAAATCGTCGATCTTGATCAAAGCGGATCACTCCCTTTGGCGGGCCGTCAGGCCAGCACATGCTCCTCGATGAAGCGGGCCACGCCGTCCTCGGCGTTGGTTTTGCATACATGGCGGGCGGCGGCCTTCACGTCGTCGCGGGCGTTGCCCATGGCCACGCTGTGCACGGCGTAGGCCATCATGGATACGTCGTTCAGGCTGTCGCCGAACACAAGCGTGTGCTCGGGCGTAAGGCCGATCATATCCGCCAGCCGCCTGAGCGCCGAGCCTTTGTTGACACCTGCCGGCTGCGCCTCCAGAAAGTAGGGCTTGCTGATCGTGAACTCCACATCGGGGAAGACCTGCCGGATTTCGGGGTACAGCTTTTCGACCTCGGCGGGCTCATGCACACACAAAAGCTTTGGCACGGGGAAGGTGGTAAAGGCAAGCAGGTCACCCACGGCGATGGCATTCATCTGTGAGCTGCGCTGGTAGTCCACGCTGACCTGACAATCCGTGTCGAAGTAAAAATCATCGTCGCGGTAGCTCTGCACATAGAAGCCGCGGGGTTTGACATAGCGGATGATATCGCGCGCCCGCTCCGCGGAGAGGCACACGGTATCGAACACCTTGTGATCCGCCGTGACCAGCTGCGAGCCGTTGCAGGCGATGTAGGGCACTGTCAGGGAAAGCTGCGAGGTGTAGGGCAGCATGCTGCGCGCGGCGCGGCCGCTGGCGGGGATATGCCGGATGCCCTGCGCCTTGGCGCGGGCCAGCACGTTCAGGGTATAGTCGCTCAGCTTGGCCTTTTCGTTGAGCAGGGTATCGTCCAGGTCGGTCACGATGGCATCGATCTGCAAGGTGTTTGCTCCTTCTGTGGTATAAGTGGATTCAGGGGCGGCCCTCCTGCGGGCGACGCTCCGCGAAAAACGCGCGGAGCAGCGCCTGCGATTCCTCCGCGAGCAGGCCGCCCACGCAGGGCACGTGCCAGTAAAAGGCGGGGTCCTGCGGTATGGCATACACGCTCTCGCAGCAGCCCTGCTTTGCGTCGCTGGCGCCAAAAAAACACTTGCCAAGGCAGGCCATGACCATCGCGCCCGCGCACATGGGGCAGGGCTCCAGCGTCACATACAGCGTGCAGTCCGTAAGCCTGCGCGTTCCCAGGCTTTCCGCGGCCATCCGCAGAGCGACCAGCTCCGCGTGGGCGGTGGGGTCGCAGTTTCGCTCGCGGGTGTTGTGCGCCCGTGAAACGACGGTTTCACCGCGCGCGACCACCGCGCCTACGGGTATTTCTCCCTCCGCAGCGGCTAACTCCGCCTCACGCAGCGCCTCGCGCATCATGCGCTCGTGCAGGGTCACGGCGCTTCACCTTCGGCGCTTAGCGCCTGCGTTTCCGGCTCGGCATTGCGCTGGGCTTCCACGCGGCCGTTGACGACCTCGGGGGGCTGGAAGGTGGGCACCAGCGCGTGCAGGCAGGCGCGCATGTCGCCGCCTGCGTTCACACAGCCTTGCAGCGTATCCAGCATGGCGGTGACGGCCTCCATCGTGACCACCTCTGGCTTGGCGACAAAAATCTTATCCAGCCCCGTGCGCACGATGTTCTCGTCATCCATCAGCAGTTCCTCATAGAGCTTTTCGCCCGGGCGCAAGCCGGTGTAGACGATCTCCACACGCCTGTCGCCACCCTGCGCGGCATACAGCTGGATCATGCGCTCCGCCAGTTCCCGGATGCGCACGGGCTGGCCCATGTCCAGCACGAACAGCTCGCCGCCGCGCGCGATGGCTGCCGCCTGCAAAACGAGGCTGGCAGCCTCGGGGATGGTCATAAAGTAGCGGATGATATCCGGGTGGGTCAGCGTGACCGGCCCGCCCGCGCGAATCTGCCGCTCAAACAGCGGCACCACGCTGCCGTGCGAGCCCAGCACGTTGCCAAAGCGCACCGCGGTAAACTCGGTCTTGCCCCCGTCGTTCAGCGCCTCGATGATCATCTCCGCCAGCCGCTTGGTCGCGCCCATCACGTTGGTGGGGTTCACGGCCTTGTCGGTGGAGATCATCACAAAGCGCCTGACACCGTGGCGAATGGCGACCTTCGCTACCGTCCACGTGCCAAACACATTGTTCTTGACCGCCTGCGCCGGGCAATCCTCCATCAGCGGCACATGCTTGTGCGCGGCGGCGTGCAGCACCACATGGGGCCGGTGCTCCGCCATTACTTCACTCAGGCGCGCCTCGTCCTGGATGGAGCCCACGCAGAGGATCAGCTTATCCGCAAGCCCTTCGGGGTAGCGCTCCTTGAGCTCGAAAAACAGATCGTACATGTAGTTTTCGCTGATGTCATACAGCACGAGCTTTTCCGGCTCGAACGCCATCAGCTGGCGGCACAGCTCGCTGCCGATCGACCCGCCCCCGCCGGTGATGAGCACCGTTTGCCCGTGGAAGTAGGCGGCGGCCTGCGCCATGTCGAGCCGCTCTTCCGGCCTGCCCAGCAGATCGCCGATGCTCAGGTCGCGCATGGTGCCCGTTTCGCCACCGGCGTTCACATCCAGAAGCGCACTTACGCGGCGCACACGGCAGCCGGTGGAGAGGCAGGCTTCGATCAGCGGGCGCAACTCGCCCGTAGGGGTGGCAATGGCGATCACGATATCGTCAATGGCGTAATCCTTGACATACTGCGTGATGCGATCCGTACCGTGCAGCACGCGCACCCCGCTGAGCGACGCGCCCGCGCGGGCGGGGTCGTCGTCGACGGCGGCGACGGGCAGGCTGTTGCCATAGCGGCCGCTCTGCATCTCGCGGATCACGTTCGCGCCCGCCCAGCCGGCGCCCACGATCAGCGTGCGGCGGTAGCTCTCGCGCTCGCCGCGCTTGAAGGGATAGAGGCCCCGCGTGCGCACGATGCGATACAAAAGCCGGGAGCCGCCCACCATCGCAGTAAGCAGCACATAGTAGAGCAGGTACACCATGCGGTGCAGCAAGTGGTCGTTCACGGGCTGGGTAAAGGCGTAGCGCACCAGCGAATACATATAGACGGAAAGCGCCGCGGCCAGCGTGGCCCCCGCGATCTGCAAAACACCGCGCACCGAGGCGTACTGCCACATGCTGCGGTACAGGCCGAATGCCCAAAAGCTGAGGATACCAAGCAACGACATGACCGGCGCGATATTCACGTACCGGCGGAAAAACACTTCGGGTATCTGCACCTCAAAGCGGAACTGCTGTGCGAGGATCATGGCTGCGTTGCACAGGGCAACGTCCAGCAAAATCCACAGCGCGACGCGCAGCCAACGTTTCAGCTTCGTTTTGCTCACGGTCATCTAGTAGCCTCCGGCACTGGTATTGCGCAAGGCGCATACACAATTATTTTAGCACACAATGCCCGCAAAGAAAAGCCTTGCGGGGTCATGCCCGCCACGAAGTTGCGCGGGCGGAACAGGGCGGCCCCGCCGCGAGCGATCCACGCAAAAGGCACCCGCGGGCGGCGGGTGCCATGGTGCTGGAAAATCGCTTGCTTATTTGCAGCAGGATAGGGGCGAATCTAGAGCAGGAGCGCCCCGTGATGCGGGCAACCGGTCGTCCGCAACCGCGCCGCTTAAGCCTGTGTGTAACCCAGCGGGTTGTGGCTCTGCCACCGCCAAGAGTCGCGGCACATATCCTCCAGGCTCTTTTCCGCCTGCCAGTGCAGCAGCGCCTTTGCCTTGCCCGCGTCGGCATAGCAGGTGGCGATATCGCCCGCGCGGCGCGGCACCACCTCGTAGGGGATGGCAACGCCGTTCACGCGCTCGAAGGTCTTGAGCACCTGCAACACGCTGAAGCCCTGTCCGGTGCCGATGTTGAACACCTCGCAGCCCCTGTGCTCCATCAGGTACCGGCAGGCGGCCACGTGCCCGCGGGCCAGATCCACCACGTGGATGTAGTCGCGCACGCCCGTGCCGTCCACGGTGTCGTAGTCGTCGCCAAACACGCGCAACCGTTTGAGCTTGCCACTGGCAACCTGCGCGATGTAGGGCACCAGATTGTTGGGGATGCCCACGGGATCCTCGCCGATCAGGCCGCTCTCATGCGCGCCGATGGGGTTGAAATACCGCAGCAGTGCGATAGCCCAATCGGGATAGGCGACGGCCACATCGCGTAAAATCTGTTCGATCATGTACTTTGTCCAGCCGTAGGGGTTGGTACAACCGGTGGGCATGGCCTCGGTCAGCGGCATGGTCTGCGCGGTGCCGTATACCGTGGCGGAGGAGCTGAACACGATGCGGTTCACACCGTGCGCGCGCATTGTATCACAAAGGGCCAGCGTGCTGCCTAAGTTGTTGCGGTAATAATCCAGCGGCTTTTCCACGCTTTCACCAACCGCCTTGAACCCCGCGAAGTGGATGACCGCCTCAAAACGGTGGTTTTCAAACACGCGGGCCAGTGCCGCACGGTCGCAGATATCAACTTTGTACCACTTGACCGGATGGCCGGTGATGGTTTCCAGCCGCGCGATCACGGCCTCGCTGCTGTTGCTGAAATCGTCCGCGATCACCGGCTCAAAGCCGGCCTTGACCAGTTCCACATAGGTGTGCGAGCCGATGAATCCCGCGCCGCCCGTGAGCAGTATGGACATTGCCTGACCTCCCACGCTGTTATTTTAGAAGAGCGTCTCAGGGTAGAGCCCTTCGGCGTGCATGTTGCGCAGCAACCCCTGCACATATGGCTTGTCCTCTTTATAAGTGACGCCGAACCACGTCGCGTCGGTGGGCAATACGTCCACGACGAGGCCCTGCTCCTTCATCAGCTGATCCACCAACACGGGCAGCACATACTCGGCCTTGAGCTCGTCGGGCTTCAGCCCGCGCAGGAAGGCGTCGAAGTACTTCGCAGCCATATCAAACAGCCAGGGCGTAAAGCCGAACAGGTTCATACTGACCAGGCAATCCGGGTTTAGTACCACGCCGCTTGGGTCTTTTTCCGTGTCGCGGATGGTGCCGTCCGCAAAAGGTGCGATCTTGTAAGTCTCGGTCACGCTCTTGAGCTTGCCGTTTGCATCGGTCTCGCACACACCGCGGGTCACATGGCCGTTTTCGCTCACGGTGTTTTTGAGGTAATAGCCTACCATGCAGGCTTCGCCCTCCGGTGCGAGGCTCTCGATGCGCTTACCCACGATGCCGTAGGGGGCGCGGCCATAATAATCGTCCGCATTGATCACGGCAAAGGGCTCATGGATCACGTCCCGCGCGCTCAGCACGGCGTGCACGGTGCCAAAGGGCTTCACGCGGCCTTCGGGCACATGGTACCACGCGGGCAGCGTCTCGTATTCCTGGTATACGTATTCCACCTTGACGGTCTTGGCCAGCTGGTCGCCCACCATCTTGCGGATGATGTGCTCAAAATTGCGCTTGATGATGAAAACGACCTTCGTGAACCCTGCCGCCAGCGCGTCGAAAACCGAGTATTCCAGCAGGATCTCGCCGTGCGGGCCCATGCCGTCCACCTGTTTGTCGCCGCCGTAGCGGGAGCCCATGCCGGCCGCCATGATCAGAAGCGTTTTGTCCATCGGTGCCAACCCCTTTGGTTTATTTACAGCGCGGCGTTCGCGCCGGATAACGTGCCGTTGGCGAGCGAAAGCCGCTCGGCCTGCGTCGGGGACGGGTTTTCCGCTTGGGCGGCAAGGTTGCCCGCCGTGTTTACGATCTCCTCCGTATCGCCTGCGTCCTTGGCGACGGTGGCATCGCGGGCATCCTTTGCCGCTGCCGCTGGGGGTAAGCTTTCGCCTGCTGCGGAAGCATCCGCCTCAGCTCCCGAAGGCGGTGTGCTATCTGCCGGGTCTTCAGCTGCGGTATCGGCAACATGTACCGCCGCATCACATGTCGCCAAGGTCGAAAGGCCTGCCTGCGCGGCCAGCACGTCCGCCTCGAACACCGTTTCGTTCGGCTCGTTCTCGCGGCTCAGCTCTAGCTCGCCGGTTGCCGCGCTGTGCGTGCTGCCCTGCGTGTTCGGCGCGCAGGTGCGCATCGGCGGGCAGAAGACCTTCTTGCCGGAAAGGAAGCCCTCGGTGCTGTCGCGCCGGAAAAACACGGTGGCCGTGCGCATGATCAGCTTGAGATCCAGCATGAGCGAGAAGTTTTCGATATACAGGAGGTCAAGGATCACCTTGTCCTTGGGAGTGGTGTTGTACTTGCCGTCGATCTGCGCCATGCCGGTAAGGCCCGCCTTCATCTGGTTGCGGTACTCAAACTCCGGCACCTCCTGCGTGTAGCGCTCCACGTTTTCAAGCATCTCCGGCCGCGGGCCTACGATGCTCATGTCGCCCATCAGCACGTTGAAGAGCTGGGGCAGCTCGTCGATACGGTACTTGCGCAGGATAACGCCCACATGCGTGATGCGGTCGTCATTCTCGCAGGCGGATTGGCCGAGCGAATCGCAGGCGCTCTCGTACATCGTACGGAATTTGACGATCTGGAACACCCTGCCGCCGATGGTCGCGCGCTTTTGCCGGAAAAACACATGCCCCGCGCTGGTCAGCTTGATGGCTACGGCGGCGAACAGCATCAGAGGGCTGCCCACGATCAGGCCGATCAGGCTGAGTACGATATCCATCGTTCGCTTGACAAAACGCTGGAACAGTGTGGGCTCCACACGGTGGATGTATAGAAACAGCGTATCGTCGATCACGCTCTGCTGCGAGGTGGAGATGATTACATCCTCCAGCTCCGCCTGCAGATAGATCGTTTTGCCGTACTTATAGCAGAAGGACTTGAGCAGCGCCTCTTCGGTATCCGGGATGCCGGCGAGGAAAATCACATCATGCTCCAGGATGGTGCGCTGCACATCGCGGCACTGGTAGTGCAGCACGTCGCACAGCTTGTATTTCTGGCGGAAGGTGGCAATCTTCTGCGCAATGTGCTGCGCCTGCTCCTGCGAGCTGGTGATAACGCAGCACTTCTGCGGCGGGTTGATCTTAAAATAGAAGTGGTAGCCCAGCGTAACGAACAGGTAGATGAAGCCCACCTGCATGACCATCGCCAGCAAAAACAGTCCAAAATCGTGCCCGAACAGGATCAGCCGGTCATTATTGGCCGGGTTCACGTTCATGATCTGGAGTTGCAGGTAGCTGGCGATGTCGGTCAGGATGATGGCAATGAGCAGCGACGAAAAAACCGAGCGTGCCTTTTTGACGCCCAGCTGGTAGCCGCCGTATACGAGTGTCAGAATGAACAGCAGTATGGCAAACGTCGCCATCGTGGTGGCGGCGGTACGGCTCAGGTTGATGATCTGCGGGTTGGTAATGGACAGCAGCAGGAAGAAAGTGAGGAACAGGGAAACATAGAGCAGGCACTGGAAGACCGTTTTCATTACCTGCGACCACAGATATCGCCTGTCCATGCCTGCCTCCAAACGCATTGTTAAGCCGCGCCCAAGAGCGGGACGCGGGCTGTGTTTCCATCCGCGCATACCGGATTCCAAACAGATACAGGATATCACGGGCGCATACCCCTGTCAAGCGCGGGGGAGCGAGGCGAACCGGCCAACGAATGGGGGAATATGGGGCGGTAAAACGTGAAAGCCCCCGCTTGCAGCGGGGGCGAATAGGCTCGAAAAGTTACGCTATGGTGTTGCGGACAGAAAAGCGCGCCCCATGCGGCGGAGGTTTACCGGGTGGCTGGCAGCCGCTTGGCGGGGGCTGCCAGCAGCCGGCGACCGTTACTCTACGGTCACGCTCTTGGCCAGGTTGCGGGGCTTGTCCACATCGCAGCCGCGCGCCACGGCCATGCAGTAGGCGAACAGCTGCAGCGGGATCACCGCCAGCAGCGGGGCCAGCAGGTCGTCCGCGGCAGGGATCAGCATGATCTCATCCGCTTCGCCGGTCACCTTCTCCAGCAGATCCTCTCGGCAGATGGCTAGCACGAACGCGCCGCGCGCCTTGATCTCGCGCAGGTTGCTGAGCGTTTTGTCCAGCAGCGCAGGTTGGGTGATGGTGGCGACCACGAGCCGCCCCTCCTGCAATAGCGCGATGGGGCCATGCTTGAGCTCGCCCGCGGCGTATGCCTCGCTGAACACATAGCTCACTTCCTTGAGCTTGAGCGCCGCCTCCATCGAAAGCGCGAAATCCAGCCCGCGGCCCACGAAGAACACATGCTTTTTCTGGCTCACGGTGCTGGCGAACCACTGGAGTTTTTCCTCGATCTCCAGCGCCTTTTCCGCCTTGGCGGGCAACACCGCGATCTCGTGGCGCAGGCGCAGCGCCTCCTCCGGCGTGATGGTGCCACGCATGTCGCCCAGCGCGAGGGCGATCAGCAGCATCATCTCCACCTGGGTCATGTAGGCCTTGGTGCTGGCCACGGCGATCTCCGGCCCGGCGTAGGTATAGAGGGTGTTCACATCGCCCACTTCGCGCGCGATGGTGGAGCCCACCACGTTGCACACGGCGATCACCTTGGCGCCGCGGCGCTTGGCCTCGCGCAGCGCGGCCAGCGTATCGGCGGTTTCGCCGCTCTGCGACACGGCAATGAACAGCTCGTTCTCGCCAATGATGGGGTCGCGGTAGCGGTACTCGCTGGCGATATCCGCCGCTACGGGTACGCGCGCGAGCTTCTCGATCACGTACTTGCCGAACATGCCCGCATGGTAAGCCGTGCCGCACGCCACGATGCTGATCTTGCTGAGGGTCTTGGCCTCCGCGGGGGTGATGGGCAGCCAGCGGTAGTCGTGCGGGTCGCCGTTATTGCGAGGGGTAAAGGTGCTGGCGAGCGCCGTGGGTTGCTCATGGATCTCCTTGAGCATGTAGTGCGCATAGCCGCCCTTTTCCGCGCTGCTTAGGTCCCACTCCACATGGTACAGCTCGTGCTGGCGCAGCGCGCCGTACTGGTCATACACCTCGATGCCCGTTTTGCTGAGCACGGCCAGCTCCTTGTCTTGCAGGAAGATCACGTCGCGCGTGTGGCTCAGAATGGCGGGGATGTCGCTGGCGATGAAGGCCTCGCCATCCTTGGCGCCCACGACCAGCGGGCTCTCGTGACGTGCGCAGAAAAGCCGGTCCGGCTCCTGGTCGCACACCACGCCCAGTGCGTAGCTGCCCTCCAGCATGCCGATGGCCTTGAGCAGAGCGGCTTTCATGTCGCCCTCGTAGAGGGTGCTAAGCAGATGCGCAACCACTTCGGTATCGGTCTGGGAGACGAACACGCAGCCCAGCCCTTGCAGGTAACGGCGCAGGGATTCATGGTTCTCGATGATGCCGTTGTGCACCACGGCCACGCCGCCTTTCACGTCGGTATGGGGGTGAGCGTTCAGGTCGCTGGGTTCGCCATGGGTGGCCCAGCGCGTGTGCCCGATGCCCAGCGTGCCGGCAAGCGGGCCGGCATCCAGAATGCACTCCAGATTCTCCAGCCTGCCCTTGGCCTTGCGGATGGCGAGCCTGCCATCCTCGCCCAGAATGGCGACGCCAGCGCTGTCATAACCGCGATAGCTGAGCCGGGAAAGACCCTCCATCAAAATCGGGCTGGCCTGTTGGTCGCCGATATACCCTACGATGCCGCACATTGTTATGTTCCTCCTCTGAAAGACGTTATCAAACGTATTGGATTGTATCATATTGTATTATAAATTGCAACCCCTGCGAATATTCGGGAAGGGGGTGCGCAAAGCATTACTATATCAGCTTTTGAGACAGAAGGGAGGCGGGGCGCGGATGAATTTACAATCCCGAACGACCGACGTATGGCAAACGCAGCGCACTGAACGGCGTGCCAAGGATACAGGAACCCTTTTCTCACGCCAAGCGTTGCGCAGCGCGCCAAAACTTGCTATGATACCCTGTGAGCAATGGAAAGGGATGAAACGATGGCCAGCATTCTGATCACCCATGGGGTGCCAAGCGAGCGCTTCAAGCGCCTGCGCCCGAACGATATCGTCATACCGGCGTCTGGAGAAGCTTTCACCCGCGACGAATTGCTTGTAAAACTGCCCCAAAGCGATGTGGTGGTGGCCTGCGGCGCGATGGATCGGGCACTGATGGCCGCCGCGCGCGGCGCAAAGCTGATCGTGTGCTACGGCGCGGGCTTCGACTCGCTGGATATCGCGGCGGCGACCGAGTTTGGCATCCCTGTCGCAAACGTGCCGGACAGCGTGACTGAGACCACCGCGGAGCTTGCCATGGCGCACATCCTTGCCCTCACCCGCCGCGTGTGCGAGCTGGATAGGGCCTTGCGCGCCGAGGGAAGCACGCGCGGGCAGTTCACCATGGGGCGCTCGATGGGCGTGCTGCTCACGAACATGACGCTGGGCATCGTGGGTATGGGGCGCATTGGCGCGCGCGTGGCTGAGTTTGGACGTTTCCTGGGCATGCGCGTGGTGTATGACAGCCGCAGCATCAAGCCTTTTTCGGTCACGGGCAACGCGCGGCGCTTGCCGCTTGACGAGCTGCTGCGGGAGTCCGACGTAGTATCGCTCCACTGCCCCTACACCCCGCAGAATGACCGCATGATCGGCGCGAACGAACTGGCGCTGATGAAACCCACGGCGTTCCTCATCAATACGTCGCGCGGTAAGCTGATCGACGAGCCCGCGCTGATCGATGCACTGGAGGGCGGCAGGCTCGCGGGCGCTGCGCTGGATGTGTTTGCTACCGAGCCGGAGGTAGACCCTCGCCTGAAGGCGCTGCCCAATGTGGTGCTGACCCCGCACATCGGCAGCAACACCTTGCGCACCCGCAACCAGATGGCCGAGCAGATTTGCGACCGCATTTTGGAGGCATTGGCGGGAAAGGAACCGCTGAACCTGCTCAACCCTGAGGTATGGGGAAAAGCAAGGCCGTAATAGATACAAAAGCCCCTTTGCATAACGGAAAAAGGGCCCTGCTCCCACCGATGGGAACAGGGCCCTTGCATATCTCTTTCGCTGTATGCTGCGTAACCTGCCGCGGCGGTCACACGCCGCCTGTCAGCCGTCGCCGCTCGATGCCGACGATCTCCGCGAGCGAAGCTACACGATGCTCTGCCGCCAAATCAGGGTAGAACCCCTCCGGGTCGAACAGGATACCCTGCGCGCCCGCCGCCTGACCGGACTGGATGTCGATATCCCGGTCGCCTACCATGTACGCTTCCGAGCCTGTGAAAGCATGCCTGCGCATCAGGTGCAGGATGGCTTCGGGCGAGGGCTTGTCCGCAAAGCCATCCTCGCGGGTCACAAAATCCGCAAAGTACCGATCCAAGCCATCCTCACGCAGCATCGCAATGGCCCCGCGGTTACGGTGTGTAAAAAGGTAATGCTTACAGCCAAGCACCGCGGTTTCCGCAAGGCATGCTTCCGCGTGCGGCATCAGGGGCATCCGTCCCTGCGCGTGATGCGCCGCGCGAAATGCGTCTATCAGTGCTTCGGTATCCAGCCCGTAGCGCGCGGCCAGCGTGCATACGCCGTGGAACAACGTGCGCTTGATCAGCCGGTAAGCTTCATCTGCATCGGCTTTCACACCGAAGGTTTGAAGCGCCGCCACAAGCGCCACAGCCATGTTGGGGTAAGCGTCATAGAGCGTGCCGTCGAAATCCCAAATCAGGTGGAGCGTCATGCGTGCCATGCAGTCAGCGCCCTTCGCCGACTTCGGTGGGCACGTCCGGCACGATCTTGCTGACCAGCGCGGATTCCACGCGGTGCTCGCTGAGTTCTTCCACCTGAATGTGCAGGCCGTTCACATCTACGATGGGGTGGGCGCCGTCGTCCGGGATGGCTGTGAAGCGGCTGAACACCATGCCGCCCAACGTGTCGTATTCCTCGTCCAGCGGCAGTTCGATGTCCAGCGTGTCGGCGAGCGTTTCCAGATCCACTGTGCCGGAGCAGCGCCAAAGGTTATCTTCCAGCTGCACGATCTCGCTCTCCTCGGCGGGGTCAAACTCGTCGTAGATGTTGCCGACGATCTCCTCCAGCAGGTCCTCCATGGTCACGATGCCGCTCATGCCGCCGTACTCGTCCACCACGATGG
>CAZOZO010000037.1:0-31603 GCA_964584315.1 uncultured Oscillospiraceae bacterium | reverse complement strand
GGCCCTGACGGTCGATCGCGCCGGCAGCGAAGAGCAATGCTTCCATCAGCGTCGTCTTGCCTTCGCTGCCATGCCCCATGAGGGCAATATTTCGGATGTCTTTGGTTTCGTAAGTCGCCATAAAAGATCCCCCTTGTTTATTTCATTAGCATCATCGATCGCGGACCGGCCAATGTATATGGCAATAGGCCTTGCGAACAGCCGCATGACGCTTTTGGAACGATATCAAGCTTTCATATTGTATCAGATGAATGGCAAAAAGGAAAGCAGAAATTTCACATTGTATTCGCCGAAAGGCATCAGATACGCGCGCTTCACCAATCGTGAAGCGCGCGCCACGCAGGCCGACACGGGTGTTCAGGCAGCCTGCCCCAGATATTTCAGCTTCAGGTAGCCCTCCAGGTTACCGTGCTCCGAGACGACGATCTCGGGTATTCCAAGCTCGTCCATGCAGCACAGCAGAATGGCCAGCCCGTGCACGATAATGTCCGCGCGCTGGGGTTGCAGGCCCGCCAATTCCAGCCGCTCCACCAGCGGCATGCCTGCGAGCCTTTCCACCAGCCCGTACACCGCTTCGCGCGTCAGGCGATAGCCATGGATATTTTTACGGTCCACCCAGGAGATGTCCTGCGCAAGCGCGGCCCCGGTCGTAAAGGTGCCGCCTACGCCCACCCAGCGTTCGGGAGGCGCAAGCGAGCGTATCGTCTGCTTGAAGGGCCTGAGGATCGCCTCCGCCTGCCGCTCAACGGCGCGGGCCTCCGCCGCCGTGCGGATGGGCGCAAGGCGGAATAGCCTGACCGCACCCATTTGAAGGCTGTCCGCAAACTCTACGTGTTCGCCCTGCCCTACGACGATCTCGGTGGAGCCGCCGCCGATATCGATCATGCCTGAGCGCCCGCTGCCCGTCGCGCCGATGAATGAGAGCTTCGCCTCCAGCTCGCCTGTGCACACTTCCAGCACAAGGCCTGTCGCCCTGCGAAGGGCATCGGCAAGCTCCTGCTTATTATGCGCATCGCGCACGGCGCTGGTGGCAAACAGGTGCACCTCTTCCGCGCCCGCATCCAGTGCCTTGCGGCGCATGGCCGCGACGCTTTCGCAAGCCTTTTGGATCATATCAGGGCTGATGTTGCCGCTTGCATCCAATGCGGCAAAGACGCGCAACCCCTCCCTGTCCCGAAGGACACGATGGAGCTGTGCGTCTTTGATATCCGCCACGAGCATGCGCAATGAGTTGGAACCGATGCCGATTGCTGCCGCCCTCAAAGCCCTCACCTCCTTAACGCAATTGTACCAACAAACGGCCTTTACTTGCCTTCCGTACCGTACAATGCGTCGGGGTTGGTGATCACCAGCCGGAGCTCGTCGGGCTTCATGTAGTCGTAGAGGGTGCGGGCCTGCTTTTCGATAAACGCCTCGGAGTTTACGCTGGCAAGGGTGTTTTTCAAGTCGTTCTGCTGCGTCTCCAGCGTAGTGTTGACTGCCACTGCCTGCTGATACTGGCCGTCCGCCTCGCTGATGCCCTTGGCCAGCTTGTTGCTGAACCAGAAAAACGATACCAGCACAAGGCCCACGACCACGATCACGGGTACGAGGCCGATGCGTTTGTGCATCTTCTGCATATTGCTCAGCTCCTTCCAAAGGGCTGTTTGTGTGTATCCTTACACTTCGGCGTTGCCAGAAATATTCCTGCCTGCCGTTTATGTTATCATACCACAAACCGACACAAATCAAACAGGGAATTTGAAAATTGTCATACGTTACGCCCGCGCCATGCCCGAGCGCTGCGGGTGCTTACGCCTGCTGCTCCCCTGCCGCGCGGCGGCTGCGCCCGCGGGTCTTCTCCACACCCAGCGCAATCAGGAATGCCACAATGTTCATGACCACGACGGTCGCGCCCGTAGGCGTGTTGTAGGCATAGGAGAGAATCAGCGCCGCCAGAAAACACGTCACCGATACCGCCGCCGCGCACAGTACCACGCCGCGGAAGCTTTTGGCCACGCGCATCGCTGTGAGCGCCGGAAAAATGATCATGCTTGAGATGAGCATCGCGCCCATCATGCGCATGCCCAGCACCACGGTAATGGCGGTAAGCCCCGCCAGCAGCATGTTGTAGACGCCCGCCCGAAGGCCGGTGGCACGGGCGAACGTCTCGTCGAACGTGACGGCAAACAGCTTGCGGTAAAAGAGCGCAAACAGCACCACCACCGCCGTGGCCAGCACTGCGCTGAACCATACGTCCGTCGTGTTCAAGGCTAAAATGCTGCCGAAGAGATAACTGTTCAAATCGGTGGTCATGCCGGGGCTTTGGGACAATACCATCACGCCCACCGCAAGCGCGCCAGTCGATATCATGCCGATGGCCGCGTCGCCCTTGATCTTGCTGCGCTCGCTCACGCGCAGCAGCAAAAATGCCGAAGCCAGCACCACAGGCACCGATACCAGCAGTGGCGCAACCCCCAGCGCGGCCGCCACCGCCAGCGAGCCAAAGCCCACGTGTGAGAGGCCGTCGCCGATCATCGAATACCGCTTGAGCACCAGGCTCACGCCCAGCAGCGCCGAGCAGAGCGACACCAGTAGCCCCACGACCAGCGCGCGAACAATAAAATGATATGAAAGCATGGTCGCAAGCCACTCAAACATCGTGCCCATCCCCCATGAAGCTGCGGCTCGCCTCCGAGCGCGCGTATTCGTCCGCCGTGCCAAAAAAGAGCGGTTCGTGCTGCAGGTGCAGCACATGTGTGGCGTAGCGCAGCGCCGCGTCGATATCATGCGATATCATCACCACAGTCACATGGTGTTCGCTGTGCATGCGGGCGATCAACTCGTACATCTCACGTGTGGCCACGGGGTCAAGGCCCGCCACCGGCTCGTCCAGCAGGATCAGCTTATTGGTGGCGCACAGGGCGCGCGCCAGTAACACGCGCTGCTGCTGCCCGCCGGACAGCTCCATGAAGCTGCGCCGCCGGAGGTTCGTCACGCCCAGCAGCGCGAGGTTCTGCTCCATGGTATCGCGCTGCGCGCGTGTCATCAGCAGTGAACGCGCCGCAAAGCCCGAGGATACCACCTCGCGAACCGATGCAGGAAAATCGCGCTGCATCGCGGAACGCTGTGGCAGGTAGCCGATCTCGGTCTGTTTGAGGCCATCGCCAAAGCGGATCTCGCCGCCGCTGGGGGCGATCAGCCCCAGCATCCCCTTGATGAGCGTGGTTTTACCCGAGCCGTTCTCCCCCAAGACGTAGAGGTAGTCGCCCGGGTTTACCTCAAGCTGAATGTCGGATACGACCGTCTTGCCCTCGTAGGCAAAAGCGGTGTCCCGGCAGGTGATCAATGCCATGTGACCGGTTCCCTTCCTTCATTTGAACATCAAAAGCATTATTCTGTATGATATCGCCGCGCGATGGACAACCTTCCCGCGTCCACAACAAGCTTGCGAGGACGATCCAAGCCGCCCGGCAACGGACGTATCCTGACGGGTACGCCGGGATACGCTTCAAGGCCGCGCGGCTGCTTCCGGCTCCGGCTGGTCTTTACCGGCATGGTCACGGGCGGCTTCGCATTGTGCGCATCGCCCGTACAGCACCGTTTGGCACTCGTCCAGCACAAAGCCGTGGTGCTCAAACAGATGGGCGCCGAACGCCTCCACCTCGCCGCAGTGCAGGTGCGCCAGCGTGCCACAGTCCACGCAGCGGATGTGCATGTGGTGCTCTGCGCAGCGGTTAAGCTGATAAAGCGCCGCATCCCCCGCAGCGCGAGGCATAAAGCGCCGCAGAAAGCCCTCTTCGCACAGGCGGGCCACAGCGCGGTACACGGTAGTCATCCCCACGTCCGCCCCCAGCGCGCCATAAACCGCCTCCGCCGTAAGGCATTCGTCCGGGCGCGCGCGAAAAAAGTCCGCAATGACCTCTTTCTGTTTGGTTTGATACTTGCCGCGCTCACCCATGGCAAACCCTCCCCGTTGAAACTGACAACCGTTTTCATATTATATGCCGTGACCTTTCCGTTGTCAATGCCCATCCGGCGATTCGCAAAAGATTTGCCAAAGCAATCCGCGGTGAATGCATCCGTTGCTCCGGCTGTTTGAGGCGTTGCCTTGAGAAAACATGAACCGCGGTGCGAGCATCGCCGCCGCGACAACAGCTCATGGCATCTGCGTTGGGAAAGCAGTGAAAACGCAAGCGCATTGTTTTCATCTGCGCCACAAACTTCTACACGATTCTAGATAGTTTCGAAACAATAAGGCTTTGAGCAATTTCCACAAGTGGGAAACGCAAATTTTCATCAATACAACGAAATTTTTAGTTTGACGCCTTTTACCCCTGATTTTGGCCTAAATGTACGCGCAATGCCAGATTTAACAAGGCATCAGGCATTGACAAGTATCTGTGCAGCTTTTATAATGCTCTTTGGAGAAACGTATGTAACCAAAATTGAATAACGTTGGGAGCAGCTACCATGCCTCAAGACTTATTCGTAACGATCAAGTCGCACTACAACACCTTCACACGGGCGGAGAAGCACATTGCGGACTATGTTCTGTCCAGCGCCCGCGAGGTGCTCTATATGTCCATCACCGAGCTTGCCAACGCCTGCGATGTGGGCGATACCAGCGTGTTTCGCTTCTGCCGCCATTTGGGCAAGAGCGGCTATCAGGACTTCAAGGTGGATCTGGCGCAGGCCGTGAGCGACTCGCATGCCATGCCGCTTTTGCAGAACTGCATCGTTGATTGTACCGATACCGCGGACGTGATGATCCAGAAAGTGCTCAACAATAACATCTCCGTGCTGCGGGAGACCTATCAGCTGATCGACCCCGTCACATTGGCCACCACCACCCGCTGGCTTACCGAGGCGCGTCGCATCTGCTTTTATGGCGTCGGCGCGTCCTCCACATCGGCGATGGAGGCCAACAACCGCTTCCTGCGCGTGTGTCCCAAGACCGAGTGCATCATGGATGCGCGGATGCAGATGATGCGCGCCTCCCTGATGGACAAGGACGATGTGGCCGTGCTCTTCTCCTACAGTGGCGCCACAAAAGAGACCGTTGGCATCGCCAAGGCTGCCAAAGAGGCTGGCGCACGGTGCATCTGCATATCGCGCTTCGCTCGCTCGCCTCTGGCGGAGCTATGCGACCTCACCTACCTGTGCGGCGGCAACGACGGCCCCCTGCAAAGCGGAAGCCTGAGCGTGAAAACCTCGCAGCTGCTGCTCATGGAAGTGCTCTACATCGCCTACTGCCAGGCCAACCCGGACAGTTGTGAACGCCACCGCGTGCTCACATCCGCCGTTCTGCAGCGCGACAAGCTGTAAGGCAACCAAACGCCGAACCAACAGCCGCTCCCTTGCCAAAGTGATTGCGCAATGGTATGATTTGTGCAAAGAACCGAGGCAAAGGGGTGTTTTTTGTGGAATCATCGCAGCGCATCGTCATCGTAGGCGCAGGAGCGATCGGCGGCATCACGGCCGCGTTGCTCAAACGCGGCGGGCATGACGTGACCCTTGTTTGCAAGCATCAGGATATCGCCACCATTGCCAGTGGCCGCGGCCTGCATGTGACCGGCGTAAAAGGTGACTTGACCGTGCCCGTGCGTTCCGTCGCCGCTGTGGAGGAGTTGACCGGCCAGTTCGGCCTGGCGCTGATCGCCACCAAGGCTTACGATATGCCCGCCTCTGCCAAGGCACTGCTGCCCCATCTGACCGACGACGCCTTCGTGCTCAGCCTGCAAAACGGTATCTGCACGGACGCGCTTGCCATGGTAGTGGGCAAGGAGCGTGCCGTGGGCTGCGTGATCGGTTGGGGTGCGACCATGAACGGCCCTGCCGACCTTACGATGACCAGCACGGGTGAGTTCATCATCGGGCGCGTGGAGGGCGACGCCGCGGCGTTGGCCCCTGTTCGCGACGCGCTGAACTGCGTGATCGAAACCGTGGTGAGCGATAACATATTCGCCGAGCTGTACAGCAAGCTGATCGTCAACAGCTGCATCACGTCGCTGGGTGCGATCTGCGGGCTGCGCCTGGGCGAGATGCTTAAAAAGAAGCAGGCCCGGCTCATCTTTATCGCTATCATCGCGGAGGCTATGGCCGTAGCGCGCGCCATGACCCTCACAGTGCCCCCCTTTGGCGGTCGGCTGGATTATGACAAGCTCATGCACGGCGACGGTCTTATGGATCGCTTCCGCCGTCACCTGACCATCTACGTTGTTGGCCTTAAATACAAGAACCTGAAAAGCTCCAGCCTACAATCGCTGGAGCGGGGCCGCCCCACCGAGATCGACTACTTCAACGGCTACATCGCGGGCAAGGGCGAGGCGCTGGGTGTGCCCTGCCCCGTGAACGCCCGCCTGACCGCCATGGTCAAGGAGATCGAGGGTGGCAAGCGCAGCATCAAAGTGGAGAACCTTTTTGACAAGGCATTTATTGGCTTGAAATAGCAGAGCGCCAGCACGAGCGCCCATGGGATGCAAAGTGCCCATGGGCGCTTTGCGTTGCCACGCTTGAACATGAAACAGGGGATTCAAAGCATTGTCGGACTTCCAAGGCAGGCGGCGGGCGCATGAAACATTCCTTTCAGGTCTGTCCCTGCGTCATCACCGCCGCCACACTGTCAAGTCGTCGCCCGACCGGCGTATGAATGCGACCACATCCATCGCGTGGCGTAGCCCTGTACTGCAGTCACTCCACTGTTTTGGTGGCGATCACATCCACGCCGGTGCCGCACACATCAGCGGCAACCACATCCCCCATGCGGACAGGCGGCAAGAGACGCAGAGCCATGACCTGACGCATGCAGGCATTGATCTGCCCCTTGGGGATGGGCGTGCGGGTCTTGACGCTTACGGGCATTTTGCGCCCCGCGACCGGCACCACTGCCGTGACCATGCGCATGGGAGCGGTGCTTTCCTGCGCGGCGTATGTGACACCGCGCTTGCAGCTGTTGCCCGTCACGCTCACCACCTTGCCGTCCTCCACGTTCACGGTCATGCGGCAGCCCACGGGGCAGTTGATGCAGGTGATCAGCTGTTCCACGCGCACACCCCCTCGCCCGCCTCGATCAAAACCGTTATATTCTTGCCGCTCAGTTTGGCGACCTGCTCCGGCTTGAGCGTGATATCCGCCATTTCGCCCGGCGCAAGGATGCGCTTCTTCTGGCGGATGATCTCCGCATCTCCGTCCAGCACACGGAGCGTTGCGTTCTCATACACACAAGCAGGCCGGAACAGAATCTGCACGCTTTCAGGCGCTTCGCCTGCCGCCGGCAGATGAATGCGCTGCGGCACTGCGCCGCGCACCCCCTCGCCGTCCACCACGGCGGCATAATTGCCTCCGCGTGGCCCGGCCAGCGCGAACTGCGCCGCCGCCCTGCCCGCCTTGAGGCTCTCCGCGCTCACGAAATCCACCAGATCATGCACATGCAGCACATTGCCGCAGGCGAATATACCCGGCACGCTGGTTTGCAGCGCGTCGTCCACCACGGCGCCCTGCGTCACGGTGCTCATCGCCACGCCCACTTGCCGTGTCAGCTCATTTTCGGGGATCAGCCCTACGGACAGCAGCAAAGTATCGCAGTCGAAATGCGTCTCGGTTCCCGGAACAGGCTGGCGTTTGAAATCCACCTGCGCGACCGTCACGCCGGTCAGGCGCTCGCGGCCCTCGATATCCACCACGGTATGGTTGAGCATCAGGGGGATGTCGTAATCGTGCAGGCATTGCACGATGTTGCGGTTCAGCCCGCTGGAATAGGGCATGATCTCCACACAGGCAAGCACTTTTGCGCCTTGCAGCGTCATGCGCCGCGCCATGATCAGGCCGATGTCGCCACTGCCGAGAATCACCACCCGCTTGCCGGGCATGTAGCCCTCCAGGTTCACAAACTTCTGTGCCGTGCCCGCGGAAAACACGCCAGCACACCGCGTGCCAGGGATGGCCAGCGCCCCGCGCGGTCGCTCGCGGCAGCCCATCGCCAGCACGACGGCCCCCGCCTGAAAGCGCATCAGCCCATGCTCGCGGCTGATGGCGGTCACCATACGATCTTCGCTCACATTCAGCACCGTCGCGCCGCAACGCACCTCGATGCCCAGCGCCTGAACACGGTCGATATCCCGCTGGGCATACTCGGGGCCGGTCAGCTCCTCCTTGAAGCGGTGCAGGCCGAAGCCGTTGTGGATACACTGTTTGAGGATGCCGCCCATCTCCGGCTCACGCTCCAGCACCAGCAGGTTTTGAACGCCCGCCTCCCGCGCTGCGATGGCCGCTGCCAGCCCCGCAGGCCCACTGCCTACCACCAGCACATCCACAGTGCGGGGCATCATGCTTTCGCCCATGTCAAGCATCCCCCTTCGCTGCATCCGCTATGGTGCCGGTAAGCACACGGCTGCCACCGCCGAATTTCGTTACCTCTGTCGGCGCGATGCCCAGCTCCTCCGCGAGGATCTCCATCACCCGCGGGCTGCAAAAACCACCCTGGCAGCGCCCCATGCCCGCGCGCGTGCGGCGCTTGACCGCATCCAGGTTCCGCGCGCCCACCGGCCTGCGTATGGCGGCGCGCACCTCGGCCTCGGTCACCTGCTCGCACCGGCACACGATGCTGCCGTAGGCGTTGTCGTGCTCGAAAGCCGCCTGCCGCTCCGCGTCCGTCATCTCATTGAAAGCCTTCGGGCGTTCCGGAGCAGGCATCCACTCGGATTTGAGCACAAGCCCGTGCGCGTCGGATATCTGCGCCGCAAGTGCCTGCGCGATGGCAGGCGCTGCGGTCAGGCCCGGGCTTTCGATGCCCACGGCCTCATACGCACCCTGCGCGCCCTCTGTTTCGCCCACGATAAAATCATCGCCCGCCTCATGTGCGCGCATGCCCGCGAAAGTGGTGATCACCGTGCGCAGGTTCATTTCCGGCCAGGTGAGCGCAGCCTTTTCGCGCACTTGCGCCAACGCGTCCGCGGTGGTGGCCACGTCCAGCGCATCGTCCGCGTCCTGCGCGGAGGGCCCCAGCAGCATGGTTTTGTGCCCGGTGGGGCTCACCAGCACCCCCTTGCCCATTTTCGTGGGGGTCTGGAATATGGTGCGGCTGAACACAGGCTTGACCTCATGGTCCAGCAGATAATACTCGCCCTTACGCGGCGTGATGGAAAGTTTGCGTGGGCTGATCTGGTTGTGCAGATCAGCGGAGAACACGCCCGCGCAGTTCACCAGGATATCCGCGTGCATGGAACCCATGCTCGTCTGCACCGCAAAGCCGGACGGCGTTACGGTGATGTGTTGCGCCTCGGTTTCCATCAAAAACCGAACCCCGTTGACCGCAGCATGATCCGCCAGGGCGCAGGTCAGCTCATACGGGCTGGTGAGGCCGCTGGTGGGTGCATACAGTGCGCAAAGCACCGCGGGGTTCACATGCGGCTCCAGCGCGAGCACGTCCTCCCGCTCCAAAATGCGCAGGCCTTCCACGCCGTTTTCCGTGCCTTGCCGCAGCAGCTTTTCCACATGGGCGCGCTGCTCGCTGTCGAACGCGAGCACCAGCGCGCCGCTGCGCACGAAGGGCGCGTGCACCTCGCGGCAGTAGGCTTCATACATGCGGCTGCCCGCAACGTTGAACTGGGCTTTCAGGCTCTGCGGTTTCGCGTCGAAACCCGCGTGCACGATGCCGCTGTTGGCTTTGCTCGCGCCCTCGGCCACGTCGTCCGCACGGTCGATCAGGGTGATGGCCACGTCAAAGCGGCTCAACTCCCGCGCGACGGCGCAGCCCACCACGCCTCCGCCGATGATGAGGATGCTCTTTGGCAAACCGATCCCTCCCAATGCATGGGCATGCCCGCTCACAGCACAGGCCGCCATGTATTTCGTGTCATACGAAAAGCTGCCCCGCATCTACACGGGCTGCTCGATCGCAACAGGCAAAACGCCCAGCAATGGCACCACGCGCCCCCAGAACTCCGCCTGCGTAAAGATGACCGTCGCCGTATTGTCGCAGGGGTGGAAGGCGATCAGCGGCGTATCGCACACCGCCGCCTCGAAGCACAGCGTGGTCAGTCGCTCCTCGTCAAAGTACAGGCCAAGCGGGCTGACCGAACCCGCCGAGAGGTGCAGGATGCGCCCAAGCGCCTCATCCGGTGCGAAGCTCAGGCGAGACACGCCCAGCGCCTTGCTGACTACCGCCGTGCGAAAAGGCGTTGCAGGCCGCAGCAGCATCAGGTAATAGGCCGTCTGCTGCCGGTTGCACAGAAACACGTTTTTGCATATCGTCACATCCGGCCCAATGAAGGGCATACGAATACAATCGTCGATGGTATCCGCCCGCTCATGCTCAAAGAAGCGGTATGCTATGCCGTTTTCATCCAACCAGCCCAGAATGCTCTCCCTGACTTCGCCTTGCGCCCGCATGGCGGCCTACCCCCAACAGCACGCCGCGCGGCGCGCAAAAATCCTTCGGTGCCTATCATACCGCATCAAGCAGCGTTTGTATATCCCCGCCGCGCGTAAAAAAATCTGGCGAAACAGCAGGGCGCGCCCCTTACGTCGCCATTGCGGAGCCATCTTTCCCCATGGTATAATGGGCATAGGGAAAAGGGGGCGAAAATCCATGAAGCGCAGAATCGGCATCCTTACCAGCGGGGGCGATTGCCCGGGGCTCAACGCGGCCATCCGCGGGGTGGCCAAGGCTGCATATGAGCTGTTCGACGCAGAGATCATCGGCATCCGCAACGGCTACGGCGGCCTGATCGAGGGCGAATGCCAGGAGATGACCAAGAAGCAGTTTTCCGGCATCTTGACGCTCGGCGGCACCATTCTGGGCACCAGCCGCCAACCCTTCCGCACCATACAGGTGATCGACGAAAACACCGGCGTGGACAAGGTCGCCGCCATGAAGAGGACTTACCGTGACCTGAAGCTGGACTGCCTGGTCACGCTGGGCGGCAACGGCACGCACAAGACGGCCAACCTGCTCGCCACCGAGGGGCTCAACGTCATCGGCCTGCCCAAGACCATCGACAACGACCTCTTCGGCACTGATTTCACCTTTGGCTTCCACACTGCGATGGAGATCGGCACCGAGGTGATCGACCGCATCCACACGACCGCCACCAGCCACGGCCGTTGCATGGTGATCGAGATCATGGGCAACAAGGTGGGCTGGCTCACGCTGTACGCGGGCGTCGCGGGCGGCGCGGATGTGATACTGATCCCGGAGATTCCGTTCGATATCAAGAAGGTGGCCGAAACGGTGGAGACCCGTGCCAAGAGCAAAAAGGCCTTCTCCATCATCGCCGTGGCGGAGGGCGCTATGAGCGACGAGGAAGCAAAGATGAAAAAGAAGGACCGCGACGCCTACCGCGCCTCGCTACCCTATGATTGCATCAGCAAGCGCATCGCCGCGCAGATGCAGGAACTGGTGGGCGTGGAAGCCCGTAGCGTGGTGCCCGGCCACATCCAGCGCGGCGGCAGCCCCTGCGCGTATGACCGCGTGCTGGCCACGCAGTTCGGCGCGCACGCCGCGGAGCTCATCCGTGACGAGGTATACGGCGTTACGGTCGCGCTCAGCGGCAACAACATCATCCACAACAAGCTGGCCGATGTGGCAGGAGTTGCCAAGCCCGTGCCCAAAGACCATAACATGGTGCAGACGGCGCGCAACATCGGCCTTACATTCGGCGACTGACAGGACATGCGAAAAGCGGCGGCTTCCCAAGTGGGAGGCCGCCGCTTTGCTGTGTTTAAGGTCAGGCGAAAGGGTTCTCCTGCGGGTAGAGCAGACCGGCGGGGCGGTTGTAGTCGATATCCGCAACGCCCAGCAGCTTGAGCGCCTCAAACAGGATCTTGCCCACCTTGCCATAGGCCACCGCGCCGTGGTGCGGGTAGCGCTTCTGCACAAGCACATGGCGATAGAAGCGCGCCATCTCCGGGATGGCGAACACGCCGATGCCGCCGAACGAACCGGTTGGCACGGGTAAAATCTCGCCCTGCACAATGTAGCTGTGCAGCGTGGCATCCGCCGCGCCCTGCAGGCGGAAGAACGTGATATCGCCGGGCTTCATGTCGCCCTCCAGCGTACCGCGCGTGATGTTGGGCTCGCTGTCCGGTTCCATGCCCCGCTTCATGATCAGCTGATACTTCATCTCGCCTTTGGTGAGGTGGCAGATGGGCGTGTTGCCGCAGTGGAAGCCCATGAAGGTATCGTGAAGTGTATAGGCATACTTGCCCTTGATGCCGTCATTGAACAGGTCTTCAGGCACGGTATTGTTGATGTCGAGGATGGTGGGCGCAGTCAGATTGGCGCAGGCCGCCATGTACTCGCTCAGGCCGCCGTAGATATCCACTTCGCAGCTGATGGGCATCAGCCGGCTGGCAAAGCGGCTGTTCACATAGCAGGGCACAAAGCCGAACTCATGCTCGAACGCGGGCCAGCACTTGTTGGCGAGGTAGGCGTACTTGGCCGCGCCCATGTTTTGCTCTACCCAGTCCATCAGCGTGAGCTCATACTGGGCCAGTTTGGGCAGGATGCCGGGCATCCGGTTCCCATCGCCCAGCTCTGCGGCCATGTCTTTCATCACGTCGGGGATGCGCTTGTCATCCGCGTGCGCCTTGAAGGCGGAAAACAAGTCCAGCTCGCTGTTTTCCTGCACGCCTACCACGCCCAGGTCATACAGGGGCTTGATGGGCGCATTGCAGGCGAGGAAGTCATACGGGCGGGGGCCGAAGGTGATCACCTTGAGGCCGCGCACGCCCAGCACAACGCGGGCGATGGCCGCAAAGTCGAACAGCTTGTCCGCGATCTCCGCGGCGGTGCCCACAGGATACTCCGGGATGTAGGCGTTCTTGAGCCCGCGCAGGCCGATGTTGTAGCTGGCGTTGAGCATGCCACAGTAGGCATCGCCACGGTCACTCTTGACGGTCTCGCGGCTCTCCTCCGAGGCGGCGGCAAACATCACGGGGCCGTCGAACCTCTGAGCGATGAGCGTCTCGGGGCCTTCAGGCCCGAAGTTGCCCAGGTACACCAGCAGCGCGTTCACGCCCGCATCGGCCAGCTCCTTGAGGGCGGGGGCCACATCATTCTCACTCTCGATGATGGTCTTGACCTCGGTAACTTGACCGTACTTCTTGGCATACGCCTCGACCAGCGCGCCGCGACGGGCACGGGAAAGCTGAATGGGAAAGCAGTCGCGGCTCACAGCCACGACGCCCAGCTTGATTTCAGGGACATTATGCATTCTCTATTTCCTCCTTGTTTGATTGCACTACCCCTATTGTAATCGAAACGCGCCCGCTGTCAAGTTGAAAATCTTCCCTTGCGGCCGCCCGCCATCTCAAATTCAGCCCTTAATTTGTTCGTACATTTCGAACGTTCTATCCTTGTGTAGCACACAGCTAATGCGGCGACAGATACCTTTCGGTTATCCTTTCATCGATGGGCATTTTCTTCCTGCATTCCCTGTAGAACCATACTTTGCGTGGCGGAGGGGTCCTGTGTATGTTCGTTACCGTAGGCACACGCGAAAGCCGCCCCGGCACAGGGCCGGAGCGGCGGAGCATCCGAGGTCGGTCAGTTGCCAGTGGTGCCAAACAGCATCGTGGAAACGCTCTGCGGCAGGTTGCCCATGATCTTGTACACCACCTGCATGGCATTGCCCTGCAGCGAGGCCACATAGGTCTGCAGATCGGCGCTGTTCAGCTTGGCGATCTCCAGCGACGTGGCGGGCGTAGCTTCCTTGAGGGCTGCGAAGGCGCCGCTGTCCGCCTGCACGACGGTGTTCATCTTCAGGGTGCCCAGCATCGCGGTGGCAGCGTCCGCCTTGATGGCGTCGATGCTCACACCGCTGGAAACGGCCAGCTTGGTATCGATGGTCGAGTCGCCCACAACCTGGTCGTAGCCGATCAGGAGGGCCATGTTGGTGGTGTCGTAGGCCGTGAGGGCCAGCTCGCCAACGGTGTGCTTCGCGTCGCTGTAGTCGCAGGTCAAATCCAGCAGCAGCTTGGGCTTATCGGCATCGTCGGTCACGGTCACGGTGCCCACGGCCGTTTTATCCGTGATGGTCAGGCTGCCCTTGACGCCGAAGCGCTTGACATCCTTCTCGGCGCCGGACAGGGTGAACACGTGCAGCTTGCCGCCATCCACCGCCTTGCTGGTGTAGGTCATGTCAAACGAGATGGGTACAGTGGTGGTGGTGGTGTTCGTGGTGGTGGTGCCGTCCGCATTGGTGGTCACGTCGTTCACGGTGTTCTGGTACGCGCCCGTGCCTTTGATCTGCATGGCGATCAGCTCATCCTCGCCCTTGGTGAGGAAGGTCATCGGCACTTCGGCGTTGGACTTGGCCAGCGCGTCCTTGATCTGGGCAACCAACTCCGCAACTTTTGCGTTCACCTGCTCGTCGGTCAGGGTAGCATCCTGCGCCTTGAGCTGCTGCGCGATCTGCTTCTGAATATAGGGAATGTCGTACAAAGTGGCCATGTCTTCCTTGGTCACGGTCAGCTCCGTCTTGGTATCGGCCACGTCGCTGCCCTCCAGCGTGAACTCGCCGGTGGTCACGACCTTTTTGGCCTCAATGGTCTCGATCCATTTGACGAAGCTGTCGTCTCCGCCCATGGACTCGATGATCTTCTGCTTGATCTGGTCTTCGGTAAGGGCGGTGCCGTCCTCATTGGTCATCGCGCCGGTCATCATGCTGCCCTGGAAGCCGCCCATGAAGCCCTGCCCGAACGAACCCATGCCCGCGCTGCCCATGCCGCTGCTCTTCATGGATTCCTGCATGAAATTCTGCAGATCGGCCCAGGTAACGTAGAGAGGTTTCGCGCCCAAGATCTCGCTCTGCACGTACAGGCCGTCCGTCAGTGCGCGGAATTGAGCCGTAAACGAATCCACGCCGCTGAGCACGAGGGTGAACGCGCCCAGCCCGCCGGGCAGCTTGTTGAAGCGGAGCGCCGCGGCGGCACTCAGATCGGCAACGACCTTGTCGGCCGCGAGGGTTTGCCCCGGTTCGAAAGTGATGGTGGTGACGATCTCCTTGCCGTCCGTCTCAGCCTGCTTGAGCAAATCAACCGCTGCGCCCTGCGCCATGGCGCCCAGCGGTAGCAGCAGTGCCACTGCCAAGCTGAGAAGGCGGATCAAACCTTTGTGTTTCATTGCGTGTATCCTCCTTATATCATTCGGGGGTGTCCCGATGTTCCCATTATACCCACGCTTTGGCACACTGTCACGACTTTCCATCTATAATCTGTCAAACAAATCGTCAACCGTCGTTTTTTTGCTCCGAAAGCGGGTTTTTTAGCCACACGGTTTGGTTCACGATGGGCGTGTAGCTTTGGATCAGCTTGACCACCTTGATGCTCACGTTGCTATCGGCATAGTCCGTGGGCATGGCGCGCGGCTCTCCGGCGCGCTGCATCGCGATGGCCAGCTCCGCCGCCTGCGATACGCTCTCCTTTGTGATGCCGCCAACCACAACGGTGCCCTTGTCCAGCACCTCCGGCCGTTCGGTGCTGGTGCGCACCAGTACGCCGCAGAAGCCCAGCATCGCGCTCTCCTCGCTGAGAGTGCCGCTGTCGCTTAGCACTACAAGGCTGTTCATTTGCAGCTTGTTGTAATCGAAAAAGCCCAGCGGTTTCACATTGCGCACCAGCGGATGGAAGCGGAAACCCCGCTTCTCAATGAACTTCATCGACCGCGGGTGCGTGCTGTAGACGACCGGCAGGCCGTAGGTCTCTGCCATGTGATTGATGGCTTCCATCAGTGACAGGAAGTTATCCTCCAGGTCGATGTTCTCCTCGCGGTGAGCGGATACGAGGATGTATTCCCCTGCCGTGAGACCCATGCGGCTGAGCACGTCGCTTTGCTCGATCTCCCCCATCGCCCCGGCCAGCACTTCGCGCATGGGCGAGCCGGTCACAAACACCGTCTTGCCGTCGATGCCTTCGCTGAGCAGGTAGCGGCGGCTGTGTTCGGTATAGGGAAGGTTGATGTCGCTGATGTGGTCGACGATCTTGCGGTTGATCATCTCGCTCACGTTCCAGTCCCAGCAGCGGTTTCCAGCCTCCATATGGAAGATGGGTATCTTGAGCCTCTTGGCCGAGATGGCCGCCAGCGCGCTGTTAGTGTCGCCCAGGATCAGCAGCGCGTCCGGGGCCTCCGCCAGCATCACCTTGTAGCTCTTCGCGATGATCTGCCCCATCGTTTCGCCCAGATCAGCGCCCACCGCATCCAGATAGTAGTCGGGCTTGCGGAGCTTTAGGTCACGGAAAAACACGTCGTTCAGCTCAGGCGCATAGTTCTGGCCCGTATGCACCATGACATGGTCAAAGTAGCGATCCGCGCAGCGCATCACTGCAGACAGGCGGATGATCTCCGGCCGCGTGCCCAGCACCGTCATCAGTTTGAGTTTCTTCACGGGGTTTCCCTCCCTTGCGGTGTTACGGGCAGGCGGTAGGTATCCGGCCGCTGCGGGTCAAAGGGCTCGCTGGCCCACATGAGGGTGACCATGTAGGTCTCCCCTAGGTTTTCGATGTTGTGCGTGTATCCGGGCGGGATGTCCACCACGGTGATGGTCTCTCCATCCACCGGGTAGGCGAGCACATCATCGCTGAAGGGGCTGCGGAAGCGGATAACGCCGCTCCCCGCCACCACAACGAATTTTTCATGCTTGGTATGGTGCCAGTGCTCACCTTTGCAGATATGCGGCTTGATCACATTGACGCTCACCTGCCCGAAGCCCCCCATGCGCAGCAACTCGGTAAACGAGCCGCGCGCGTCGGCGTGGGTCGCAGGGGCATAGGCGAAGCCATCTTCCGGCAAGAAGCTCTGGTAGGTGGCGTACAGCTTGCGCACAAAGGGGTCGCTCTGGTCAGGCAGCGCCAGCGTGTCGCGGCTGGCACGAAAGCTCTCCAGCAATGCGACGATCTGCCCCAGCGACGCCTCGTGCTCCGGCCCGGCAAAACAAAGGCCATCCTCTCCAGCAGTAGGCGCGCCGTCCAGCGCTCGTAAAAACTCAGCCACGATATCGTCGATATACACAAGGCGCACCAACCGCGCGGGATCGCTTACCGTGACGGGCAGGTCGCGCGCGATGTTAAAGCAAAAGGTAGCCACCGCACTGTTGTAGTTGGGGCGGCTCCACTTGCCAAACGCGTTGGTCAGGCGGTACAGGTACACGGGCGCACCGGTGCGCAAGCCATAGGCTTGCACGGCTTCTTCCGCCAACAGTTTGCTCCTGCCGTAGGGGTTATCCAGCGCCGCCTGTGTGGAACCGCTCAGCAGAACAGGCGGCTTCTTGCCCCGTTCCAGCAGTGCGAGCAGCTCCGTGGTAAAGCCTGCGTTGCCCTTTTGAAAGTCTGCCTCGTCCATGGGGCGGTTCACACCCGCGAGATGGAACACGAAGTCCGCCCCAAGCGCGGCCTCGCGCAGCGCGGCCGGGGGGGTGTCGATATCGATGGCAAAAACGCTGCCCTCGCGCCCTTCCAGCGCCATGCGCAGGTTTTTGCCCATAAATCCGTTTGCACCTGTGATGAGGAGGTTCATCCGGCACACTCCTTTCGATTGGCTTCATGATAGCGCAAACGCGCGAGCGGGTCAAGCAAAATGGCGTGCGGCCGTGCATTTGACGTTTGTGTTGCAAGGGATATCGCCAGGCAAGCGGTTCTTACTGTGCCAAAGCGATTCACGCGCGCCCAAATACGGTATCATGATGTCGGTATGTCAGTGATGTACCCAGCCATGCGCAGTACCCGGCGGATTGTCCGTAGCTTGTTATCATACTTTTCCTGTGGTATAATCATATTTGGAGGGGAAGCACATGAAAATATCGTCCCGCGGCAGGTATGCCCTGCGCTTTATGATCGACCTCGCGCAGCACGAGAATGGCGAGGCCGTAACACTGAAGGAAGTATCCCGCAGGCAGGAGATTTCCGTCAAGTATCTGGAGCAGATCGTAACGCTGCTCAACCGTGGCGGCCTCATCCGCAGTGTGCGCGGCAATCAGGGCGGCTACCTGCTGGCGCGCGCCGCGGAGGAATATACCGTTGGCGATATCCTGCGCGTGGTCGAGGGTGATTTGTTCCCCGTGGCATGCATGGAGAACGAGCCCAACCAATGCCCCCGCTTTTCCGTCTGCAAGACCATCCGCTTTTGGGACGGCCTCTATCAGGCCGTCAACGGCTATGTAGACAGCGTGACCCTGGCCGAAATCGCGGATGAGGAGCCGGACGACGGCTGTTGGGCCTATACCATTTAAGCAAGCATCTCCCTTTTGCTCAACCCTTGCGACAGCATATACCCTTGCGCGGCCAAACCGCGCTTTTTTTGTATATCTTGTTTTCAGGCATCGCATGCGATTCTGTTTTCCCCCGAAAGAAAATACATGCCTCGCATTTTTCTGAATTTTCTTTGATCCGGGTATTGACAATCCTCGGTTCATCGCTTAATATCATACCATTCATATAGGATTACACTATGTGATTTGAAAAGAGGGATGGCATGAACCCGACAATCCTCATGATGCTCCGGCATAACTTCCGCAACGGACGAATGTGCAGCCGCCAATGCCCTCCCTGTCAAACGGCGA
Organism: uncultured Oscillospiraceae bacterium; assembly: GCA_964584315.1. Lineage (GTDB taxonomy): Bacteria > Bacillota > Clostridia > Christensenellales > Aristaeellaceae > CAXXOK01. Next base: position 13,067 of record CAZOZO010000037.1, on the reverse strand, counting down.
CCATCCGTCCCCGATCGAAGAAGTAAACAAAGTGAGGTTATCGCCATGAGCAATTACCGTTTCGAAACCCTTCAACTGCACGTAGGCCAGGAACAGCCCGACCCCGCCAGCGACGCCCGCGCGGTGCCTATCTACCAAACCACCAGCTATGTATTCAAAAACGCTGCCCATGCCGCCGCCCGCTTCAACCTGAGCGACGCAGGCAATATCTACGGCAGGTTAACGAACTCCACGCAGGATGTGTTTGAAAAGCGCATCGCGGCGCTGGAGGGCGGCGTGGCCGCGCTGGGTGTAGCTTCGGGCGCGGCGGCTGTCACCTACGCGATCCTGAACATCGCGCAGGCTGGCGACAACATCGTGTCCGCCAAAACCATCTACGGCGGCACGTACAACCTGTTCCGGCATACGATGCCGCAGTACGGCGTTATCACCAAATTTGTGGATGCGGACGAGCCGGACGCGTTCCATAACGCCATTGACGAGCGCACCAAGGCCATCTTCATCGAGACCATTGGCAACCCCAACGCCACGCTGATCGACATCGAGAAGACCGCCGCCATCGCACACGCGCACAAGATCCCGCTCATCATCGACAACACGTTCGCCACGCCCTACCTGCTGCGGCCTTTTGAGCTGGGCGCGGATATCGTGGTGCACTCCGCCACCAAGTTCATCGGCGGGCACGGCACGGCCATCGGGGGCGTGATCGTGGACGGCGGCAAATTCGACTGGGAGGGCAGCGGCAAGTTCGCCTCCCTGACCGACCCCAACCCCAGCTACCACGGCGTGAGCTTTACCAAGGTGGTAGGCCCCGCGGCATATGTGACCAAGATCCGCGCCATCCTGCTGCGCGACACGGGCGCGTCCATCGCGCCGGTGCACGCGTTCATCTTCCTGCAAGGGCTGGAGACGCTCAGCCTGCGTGTGGAGCGCCATGTGGAGAACACGCTCAAAGTGGTCGATTTCCTTGCCAAGCATCCGCTGGTGGAGAAGGTGAACCACCCCTCGCTGCCCAGCCACCCGCACCACACGCTGTACCAGAAGTACTTCCCCAAGGGCGGCGCGAGCATCTTTACCTTTGAGGTGAAGGGCGGCGCAGCGGAGGCGCAGGCCTTCATCGACAGGCTGAAGATATTCTCGCTGCTCGCCAACGTGGCGGATGTCAAGTCGCTTGTGATCCACCCCGCGAGCACCACGCACAGCCAGTTAAGTGAGGCGGAGCTGGAGGAGCAGGGCATCAAACCCAGCACCGTGCGTCTGTCCATCGGCACCGAACACATCGACGACATCCTTGAGGATCTCGCACAGGCGCTGGAAGGTTGAGCCCTCAGCATCCATCGCGCACAAAAGGCCGGCCACAGGGTGGTCGGCCTTTTATGATACGGTAATCCATGACGCATGTGCGTCGAGGCTATGTTGTTTGCTTTACGTTCACTCGGTGGTCAGTTTCTCGGCGGCCTCCGCCTCGCTGCCGACAAAGAACACATGCCGCCCCTGATTGCTCTCGTAGATAAAATCGCGCAGCGGCTTGCTGGTATAGCCGCTGAAATCGCCGATGATGGCAAGCTTCACCCTATAGTTGACGAATTTTTGCAGCACCTCGCCCGCCAGCCCGCTGCTGAGCGCAAAGAAGGGCTCCGCGATCAACTTTTTGTCGATGGCGATACGGGTCACTTCCGACTCATAGCGGACGGTAACCATCAGGTCGAGCGCGGACTGCGTATCGGTGATGAGAGGTTCATCGGCGCTCACCACTGCGTACTGTATTCCTCGATGGGTTTTGACCGTGATCTCCATGCCGATGCCTCCATATGTTTTGTGTACTCTTGGTTTCTCTTTGAAAACAATCATAATGCAACCCTGTTCAGCGAGCTTTTTTCCCGTGCAGCTCGGCAAGTGTCTTTTCAACGCGGCGCTGCACGGTCGCCTCCGCCTTGGCCTCGGCCACCCATCTGGCATACTCTTTCTGGTGTGTATAAGCCAGTGCGTGGAAGGCCTCCGCTGCCTCCGCGTCCGCCTCCAGCGCGACGCGCAACGCTTCGGGCAGCTCCACGGTGCGCGGCTCGTCGTCCCGCTCCACGGTCACATCAATGGTTTCGCCCGGCTGTTTGCCGATCTGCCTGCGTATCGCTTGCGTAACGCCCAGCAGGTATTCCCCCTCCATGCGCACGATGGAGCCGCGGTACAACACGCCGTCGAAGGTGGCCTTTACCTTGACGCGCTTGGCGCCAAACGCCTGCTCCACATCAAACGGTACGATCACGTAGCTTCCGTCCATATCGGCCGCGCGCTGCAGCACCGCCGTAAAAGTATATACCATGCTTTCGCCTCCCCCTGTTTCGGTCGAGAGGAATATACGCCGGCGTGCCCGCCCTGAAACAGGCGCGTGGTAACGGAGTCTTGGCAACCGGCCCGCCGCGCTACGCGCCCGTCGTTCCCTCTGCGATTTGGTGACGCGCCATTTTTTCTTTCACAACGGAGGTTATTTGTGCTGCACTGAATGGCATTTGCTGCTGTCTTCAATATTGACCTAAACGCGCTCAGCGTTTGGCGGCTCATGCAATGTGAAAGATATACGCGGCAAATGCCATATCGATCGCCCCAAGGCGTGCCGCGGCCTCAATCGCTACCGACGCCGGTCGCGCATCACGCCAGGCGACGGTTTCGTATCCATCCGCGTCAGCCCCACCACGCACTCCACATGCTCCGTCGCGGGGAACATATCCACCGGCACGGCGCGGCGCATCGCATACCCACCCCGCGTAAGCGCCGCAAGGTCGCGCGCCAGCGTCTGCGGGTCGCAGCTGATGTAGACGACCGTCTTGGGCTTCAGGGCCAGCACGGCTTGCAAAAACACCTCGTCGCTCCCGGAACGGGGCGGGTCCATCAGCAGCACATCCACCGGAGTTTTCTCCACCACACACGCATGCAGGAAGCGCCCGGCGTCGCCCGCAAAAAAACGGGCGTTGGCAATGCCGTTGCGTCGCGCGTTGCCCTGCGCGTCGCGCACCGCGTCCGGGTTCAGCTCCACACCGATCAGGCTTTTACACCTGTCCGCCATTGAAAGGCCGATGGTGCCCACGCCGCAATACGCGTCCACCACTGTCTCGGTGCCGGTCAAGCCAGCCATTTCGGCAGCCAGCGCGTAGAGCACCTCAGTCTGCACGCTGTTCACCTGATAAAAGGATTGCGGAGAGATGCGAAACGTCATGCCGCAAAGCATATCCTCGATATAGCCTTTGCCATACAGCACCGTCTCCCGCCTGCCCAGCACCATGCTGGTGCGGCGATCGTTCAGGTTTTGCACCACGGTGGTCAGCTCCGGGTGGCGCTTCAGAAGCTCCCTGAGAAACGCCGCCTTGTGCGGAAAGGCAGGATGCGCCGTTACCAGAACCAGCATGATCTCCGCTTTGCCCGCGCGCACCAGCGCATGACGCAGGAAACCCGTGCCCCTGTCCTCATCGAACGGCGGGTAATGAAAACCGCGCGCCAACTCGCGCACCGTGGCGATAATGGCTTGCGCCCGCCTGTCCTCGATCAGGCAGTGCTCCATAGGCACCACGCGGTGCGTGCCCTGCCTATAAACGCCGGAGATCAGTTGCCCGCGCCTGTCCTGAGCAAATACAGCATGCACTTTATTGCGGTAGTAGAGCGGCTGGGCCATGCCACGTATGGGCTCCACCTGCCCAAAAGGTTTCAGCAGCCGCGCGACCAGCGCCTGCTTCATGGCCAGTTGCTCGCCGTATGGAAGGTAGGTCAGGTCACAGCCGCCGCAATCCGCATCATACGGGCAGCGAAAGCGTATCTCCTGCGTGGGGTTTGGTTCACTCATAAGTGCTCCTTGTTTAGAAAAGCCCGCTCACGGCGGGCTTTGAAAAGTCAGTTGAACTCGATGGTGCGCTGATAGGCTTTATAGGTGGAGGTATACAGGAGCTCCCGCTTGGCCTCCACCCCGTCCTTGAACCACACTTTGTATGTATCCACCACGTAGCCGGTTCGGGCCTTGACGGTCTCCTTGCTTTCACCGGGCATCAGCGACGTGTTCTGCACGTACTTGACCTCGCTGGATGGTTCGATGGTGCGGATTGTGCGCGACGAAAGGTCGATGGTCACGCCTGTGCCCAGCGACATGCCCCACACCTCGGCGGAGCACTTGCGATCCTTATAGTATGCAAGGATAAAGACCGGCGTGCTCTTGTTGTTGCGGAATTTGAAGTCGAGGTTGGGCCAGTTGACGGTCGCATCCTCGCCGATCTTGACATAGGTGCTGGGCCACGCATGCGGGCTGCGGCTCACGATCTCCAGATCGGCACGCACCACGGCGTTAAACAGCGTGCTGCTCACCTGACAGATGCCGCCGCCCACATCCTCGATCAGCTGCCCGGCGGCAATGGCGCCCGCCTCGCGGTAGCCCTTGTCCGTGGTGCGTTCGCCGGTGGTCTGGTTAAAGCTGAACGATTCCCCCGGTAGCAGCACCCTGCCGTTGATGGCTTGGCACGCAAGGCTGATGTTATTGTTGCGGTTTTTGTCGCCTGTGGTCTCGGTCGTGAAGGCAGCCACAAGCTTGAAGTTGTTCATCATGTCCGTCTTGGTGACGGAAGGGGTAATCAGCGCGGGCGCGACCGTGATGGATTCGTTCACAGCCCCCTGATCGAGCTTGGCGACAACCTGCTGGTAGAGGGCTTCGGTATCGATGGTCACGCCTGCCTGCTCGTCCGAGAAGGTAAAGGTACGGCTGTTGGGGTCGAAGGAGAGGATCACGGAATTGACGGGGTCGCGCGTCACGAAGGCGCTGATTTCATTGAGCTTGGCGCGCACGGCGTCGTGGTCGTAGGTAGCGTTGCTCTTCAGGTACACGTAGTGGTCGAGCGTATTTAGCATCGTATCCACGCGCTCGCGAAAGGGTGTCAGGTTGGTGCCGATGATCGCCGTGGTGTTCTGCCGCCCCACGGCGTAGGCCTGCTTGAGCACGCTGTCCAGATAGCGGGTGGCGGGCACATTGCTGTTGTCCAGGACCCAGCTCTTGTTGCCGATGTTGATGGCCAGCGAGAAAGAGTTCGCTTTGGCGGCGTTGTTCTGTCGCAGCGCCTCGTCCGCCTGCGCAACAGTCATGCCGCCAACGTGCACCCCATCCACAAACACGCCCTGATAGATCATATCCTGCCGGAGGTAGTCGCGGTACTTCTTGTAATTGCCCACCAGCTCGCGGTCATAGGCCAACATCTCGCCGTTGATGAACGCATAGTTGCCCAGATCCGCCCAGAAGTAGCCCGCCAACTGAGGCATCATCATCACGCAGATGACGGCCAGCAGCGCCATGCACACCGCGATCACGCTGGCATAGACTACGGGCTTGCCGCGAAAACGCGAAGGCGATTGCAACAGATCGCCGGAGTCGGCTGCGCGCGGTTCCGCCCGCGCTGGCGCACGGCGCTTCGCATAGGGGTTGGCGTCCGCCGCCTCCATGCGCGCCGTACGCGGAGCCGTCTTTACGGTTGGGAGGGTCTCCAGCGAATCGTCCCACGTCTCAGGCTCATCAAACACATAATCAGCCGCTTCGGTGGGCGCGGCATCGGGCTGCTCCCCCGCGCGCAGGATGCGCGGTGCCTTCGGCGCGGCGTATAGGGCGGGGTCGTTCACATCGAAATCATCCTGCCACGCCATGCCATCGCCTCCCCCTGCGCGTCGCGGCTACGGCAACGTTGCCGCCTCAGCCATTCTTCTGCTTCATCTTGAAGGACAGTATCTCCAGCCCCTCCTCCAGATGCACGTTCACAACGGTCACCTGCGGGGGAAGTTTCAAATCAATGGGCACAAAGTTCCATATCGCGTTCACACCATTCTGGTGCAGGCTGTCCGCAAGCTTTTGCGCACGCTCGATGGGCACGGCCAGCACGGCGATATCCACCGTATGGCTTGCGAGGAACCCCGGCAACGTTTCCACATCCTGAACAGGGATCGCCCCGATGGTGGTGCCGATCTTGCGCGGATCCGCGTCGAAGATCGCCAACGTCTGAAAACCATTCGTGGGGAACGAATCCGACAGCGCAACTGCACGGCCGATGTTGCCCGCGCCGAGGATCACCATCCTATGAACGCGGTCGACACCCAAAATCATCCCGATATGCTCGCGCAGTTCGGGCACGCTGTAGCCGTAGCCCTGCCTGCCGAAGCCGCCAAAGCAGTTGATATCCTGCCGTATCTGCGATGCCGTGAGCTTCATGCGCTCGCCCAGCCCCTGCGAGGATATCTGCCTGACGCCTTCCGCCTCCAGTTCGCGAAGGTGCCGGTAATAGCCGGGGAGCCTGCGGATCACCGCTTCCGACACATAGCCTGCCATGTAGGTTCCTCCCTCCAAGGTGGGGTCGCCAATCATATGCGACCGGCGGGCCGCCACGCATCCCACACTCGGGCTTACGTCGCGGGACCGCTTTGGGCGCGATAATGGTTGCAGTTTGACCCTGTTACGTCAGTATACCATATTGCGCATATTTTCACAATGCGCCTGCGTAACAAAAACGGGAAAGCGCCGCCGGAGTGATCCGGCGGCGCGGCGTATACCGCAAATGCTATTTGAGCGTGATCACCACATGCCGGTTAGGCTCGTCGCCCTCGCTGTGCGTGGTAACGGCATCATTCTGTTGCAGCGCGCTGTGCAGGATGCGGCGCTCGTAGGGGTTCATGGGCTCGAGCACCACCTTGCGCCCCGTCTTGATGGCGCGGTTGGCCATGCGGTTGGCAAGGCGGGTGAGCGCCTCCTCGCGCTTGGCGCGGTAGTTCTCGGTGTCGATGGTTACGCGCGTGTAATCCTCCTGCCCGCGATTGACGTACAGGCTGGTCAGGTACTGGAGCGCGTCCAATGTTTCGCCGCGGCGACCGATCAGGATGCCCAGCGTATCGCCGTGCATGTCCGCGCGCACGTTACCCTCGTCATCCACGCCCGCATCCACGGTCACATCCACGTTCATCAGGCGCGTCACTTCCATCAGGAACTGCTGCGCCTTCCCCGCGGAGGTATCCTCGCCTGTGGCCACGGAATCACGCGCGGGCTTATCGGCCTTGACGGGCTTCTCCGGCTTGCGCGCGGGGGCCTGCTGTTTCTGGGGCTTTTCGGCCTGCTGGGGTTTATCCTGCCGCACGGGCTTCTCAGCCTTGGGCTGGGGTTTTTCAGTCTTTTGCTCCTGCCTGAGTTTCTGCTGCGGTTTTTCCTTGGCGGGGGCGGGCTCTTCGCCGCCCAGCGACAGCGAGGACAGGAAATCCGTATCCTCTACGCCGTCTTTGACGGTCAGGCGCACGCGCGCGGGCTTGCCGCCGATCAGGCCAAACAGACCCTTGGAGCCTTCGTCGATGATGTCGATCGACACATCGCCCAACGAAACGCCAAGCTTTTCAAGGCCTTGGGTTACAGCTTCCTCCATCGTCTTGGCGGAAGACTCTATGCTTTTCATTTCAGGCTCTCCTCCCCGACAGATGCGACCGTTTGCTTTTTCTTTTCCTGCTCATCAAAAATCTTGTTGAGCACCAGGCCCTGACCCCAAGAGATGAGGTTGGCCATCACCCAATAGATCGAGAAACCGGCGTTATAGCTGGAGCAAATGTACAGCGAGAAGATGGGGAAAAACCACTTCATGAACTTGCCCGTGCCGGCGGCGGGGTTGCCGTCCGCGCCCGCGGTGGGGGTCTGCGGCTGGGTCAGAGTCATGAGGAACTGCGTAACGGCGGCCAACACCGGCAGGATAAAGAAGCCGTTGTTGCGCGAGTATATCGTTAGCTTAGTAAACAACAGATCCACCACCGGCATGGGCGCCCAGGTGGCAAGCTCCGCGGCATAGGCGGGGCTCTGCTGCAGCGCGGCGAAAATGGTATCGCCGTTGATGGTGGTTGCGTTCAGGTTGAGCGCGGCAAGCCCGCTGACCTGGTCGGGCGTGAGGGCGGCAAACACCTTCGTCCATACGTCCGCCGTGATCTGCTTGAGGCTGGCCTGATCCACGATCATCGCGGAGAAGGGGCTGTCAGGCATCCAGAGGTTACGCACCCACAGCCAACCTTCGTTGGTCTGTACATGGGGCGGAAGGATCAGGTCGATGGCCTGCTTGGCCAACTCGGTATTGGCTACCATGCGCATGGCGGCGAACATCGCGATCAGCACCGGGAAGGAAAGCAGCATCGGCAGGCAGCCGGAGAGCGGGTTGATGCGCTCCTTGCGGTAGAGCTCGGCGGTCTTCTGGTTCAGCTTTTCCTTGTCGTTGGCATACTTCTTTTGCAGTTTGGCCACCTGCGGCTGCAGCGAGCTCATGCGCCGCATGCTCTTGCGGCTCTTGAAATCCAGCGGAAAAAGCACCAGCTTGATCAGCACCGTAAACACCACGATGGACCAGCCGTAATTATGCACCACAGAATCGATTCCGCTGAGGATACCGGCTAAAAACGTGTTGATTGCATCCATTGGGGAGTTAATTCCTCCTTATCGTCACGGTCGTATCCTCCGGCACGGGGTCGTAGCCGCCCTTGCAGAAGGGGTTGCAGCGCAAGATGCGCCACAGGGCGAGCCTGCCCCCCTTCAGCGTACCGTAGCGCTCGATGGCCGTATAGGCGTATTGCGAGCAGGTTGGCTGGAAGCGGCACGCAGGCGGTGCGTGCGGGCTGATGCGGCGCTTGTAGAAGCGTATCGCGGCTAGCAAAAATCTTTTCATTTCGGGCGGTTTGGCGGCTGCTCGCCGCGGTAGAGGGCCAGCCGGTGCAGAAGCGATTCGAGGCTCCGGTTGAGCTGGGCAAAGTCGCGCTCCGCCACGCAGGGGTGGGCTACCACCACATAAAGCCCGCATTTCAGATCCTTGAGCTTGGGGCGCATACACTCCCGCAGCCGTCGCTTGGCGAGGTTGCGCACCACAGCGCACCCGACCTTCTTGCTGACCGAAAACCCCACGCGCTGCTGCGAATTTTTCACGTAAAGCAGTGTAAGCTCACGGCTGGAGGCTTTCGCGCCCCTGCGGTACACATAGGTGAACTGGCGATTTCGACTCAGGCGATGCTGCTGCTGCATTGGCTCCCTCACAAGGCGGGTCTGCCGCGTGCCCCGCACGCCGCTTCCCATATATCGGAAAAGCCCGTACCCACTTCACCCGTAATCAAGAAAAATGGGGGCGGGCTGACCGATACTTCATTTGCTTACCGTAGCGCAACTCAGGCGCTGAGCACCTTGCGGCCACGACGACGGCGGGCGGCAAGCACACGGCGGCCGTTTTTGGTGGACATGCGGGCGCGGAAGCCATGCACCTTGCTGCGCTGGATCTTCTTGGGCTGGTAGGTACGGAACATGTCAGAACAACTCCTTGTAGTAACAATCTTGTATGGCGTTGCGCGCACCTATCGGGCACGCAGGATACCACAAAGCAACTGTTTTATTATAATGTCGGGCTTTGTGCCTGTCAAGCGAAATTTTTGGCCGCATGGGTATCCACAACATCTTGGGGAGCCCGTGCGACGTATCGCCGCTTCTCAGCACGAGAAAGCAAGTCATGCAAGAGGGGCCTCGGCTTGGTCATTCCTGCTCCCCTGCGTCATTGCGCGATACCGTGTATTCCATTATAATACGCAGGAAGGTTATCCGCTATCCATTGGTCTGTTCTTGCTGTGTTCTTCAGCGCGGCTTCCCGCGCTACCGCCTCTCCCACTTGCCCGCCTCAAAGCGTCCGCGCGTAATCCCCCATTTTGACCGTATGCAAAGGAGTGCCGTCATGCACCCAACCGCCGAGAAGCCCTATGCTCTATCCGTGATCGCCCGTGTGCGAAATGATTTTCCCACCAAGTTCGGCCTGCCGCGACAGAGCGGTTTGATTGACACCCTTCGCTCGGTGGTGGTGTTTGAGCCTGCCTACCGCAACCCCGATGCGTTGCGCGGCCTTTCGGGCTATTCGCATATCTGGCTCATTTGGGGCTTTTCAGCGTTTGCGCGGGGCGGCTGGTCGCCCATGGTGCGACCGCCGCGCCTGGGGGGCAACAAGCGTGTGGGCGTGTTTGCCACCCGCTCGCCCAATCGCCCCAACCCCATTGGGCTCAGCTGCGTAAGGCTGGAAGCCGTTGAACAAAGCCCGCAGGGCGATGTGCTCGTCATCTCCGGCGCGGACATGATGGATGGCACGCCCGTGTTCGATATCAAGCCATACCTGCCCTATGCCGATTGCAGGCCTGAGGCCACCAGCGGCTTTACCGACGATACCGCGTTCGTTCCACTGCGCGTGGTGTTCCCCGAGGCATGGCTCGTCATGGTGCCGGAGGCACAGCGCGAGACGCTCCTCTCCGTGCTGGCGAGCGACCCACGCCCCGCCTATCAGAGCGACCCCAGCCGTGTATATGGATTTGGTTATGCAGGCATGGATGTGCGCTTCACTGTAACGGATGGGGTGCTGACCGTGTGCGAAATCGTGTGCTAGTGCAAACGTGCTGGCTACCGCCGTTATGTACAAGGTCTCTCTCACATGTAAAAGGCCCCGGCTTCTTTCGAAGACGGGGCCTCGCGCATGTTGCTTTAAGACGGAATTCAAGCGTCCAGCGGCTCGATGGGTTTCCAGGCGATGCCTACGCTGTTGAACATATCCGTGCGTTGCCATGTGATCTGCGTGAGCCCAAGCGAGGCCATCAACCGCAACACCCTTGCGCGCACGCTGGGCTTGCTCAGTTCATCGTCCATCTCGGGGTGGAATAGCCCAACAAACACACGTAGTGGCGCGGGCACGGTCGTAAAGCCGACCAAAAGCTGCCCGCCGGGTTTGAGCACCCGCATGATCTCCTCGAGCATCGACTCGTTCAGCGGCGCGGCGGCCATGTTGACATATACCGAGTCGAACGTATCGGCCCGCCAGGGAATATCCTCGCGGGGGGCGTAGGCGATATCGGCGCTCTGGAGCCTTGTGCGCGACATGCGCACCCGCTCCATGTCGTCGGATACGCCGCACACCTCGCACTCCATGTTGCGCTGCAGGTACTCAAGCATCAGGCCGTTTACGACATAGGCGTCCAGCACCTTGTCGCCGCGCTCGGCCACCGACCAGCGCAGCAGCCCCTTCTCCAGTGCGGAAAGCTTCGGCTTTTGCTCCAGCGTGGGGCGCGGCGCAAATCGCTTGCTCTGTGCCTTGGTAATCATGCCGTGCTCTCCTTCTGTGCTTTATACCTTAAGAGTATATCACACATTTAAGAAGTTTGCACGCATAACTGTAACAAAAATTTAACTTAATTGCGCAGTTCCTGTAAGATGTAGGTTCGGCTCGCCTTTCCAAGCAGCCTGCGCATGAGCAGCGCGACAGCCGCGACCAGCAGCGCTGCAAGCAGGAGAAGAGCGCCCATCTGCGATACGCCAAGCACCAACAGCCCATAGAACAGCCCGCCCAGCACCGCCACCAGCGCCATGTTTGCGAACATGCCCAGTGCGGCGAGGGTGTTTTGCTTGATGGCTTCGGTCTCGCTCTTCCAACCGAACTTCGGATGCGCCGCGTCCAGCATAAGGGACATCAGGCTCATCGCCGCGGAGAGCAGCAGCGCGAACACGAGCGCACCGACGATTTCCCAAGTGATCTGCGGCACGACCACCACGCAGATGATGGCGATGGGCAGCACACAGATCAGGTTGACCGTCATGCCCATGAGAAATTTTGCAAGCATCTGGGTTTTCGGTTCTACCGGCAGCGTCTGGAAAAACTCATGCCGCTTGCCCTCGCGGGATACCGCCGTGGCTACGGCCATGTTCATGCTGGCGGTAAAGGCGAACACCGCGGCGGCCACCGCGATGATGAGCGGGCGTGGCACCAGCAGGAGCATCACTGGCAGCATCGACACCGCCACGCCGTCCAGATTGCCGCTCATCAGCATCGCGACTGCGATCACGGGGAACACCACCGCACCGGCCAGGCTGTTCATGGCATAGATCGGCACGGTCAGAATCTCGCGCATCTCGCGGCGGTACAGCGCCCGCAGGGGCGAACGCATGCCATGCCTATCCACCCTGCGGCCAGCCTTGGCATTCATGCGAGTGAAAACCTCGCTTTGCCGCACAGCAAGCCGTTGGTAGGCGCTGCCCAGCAGCATCGCGATCAGCGACAACACGCCCACATTGAGCGCCGCGAAGAGCAGCAGGTTCGTCGCCGACGTACCGCCGTGCAGCGTGACCGCAGCGGTGAACCACTGAATGGGCGGGTAGACGTTCAGCAGCATCCCGAACATCTGCTTCTGCTGCAGGATCATCTGCAGGATCATGGCCCGGGCGCTGTCATCATCCATCGAGAAGGAGAATCGCATCTCCAAAAACATGAAACCGATCAGGAACGCCATGCTCATCACGATGGTCAGCGCCTCACGGCGCTTCCACAGGCCGGATATGCGGATCAGCAGGAACGAGAGCAGCGTGACCACACAAAGCGGCGCCATGGGCATCATCGGCACCAGCAGCAGGGCCTTGAGGTAGTAGAGCACCCCCATGCCGTTGCCCACGCCGTAGAGCACCACCGCGGGCAGGCACACGAGCAGCGCGATCAACGCCTCGCCAAGCCAGATGCGCAGCAGCTTGGCCGTGAGCAGCGAGCGGGAGGAGATGGGCAGCGAGGACACGAACGCGATATCCTTGCTGAAAAACAGCTCATTGAGCACATAGAAGAAGCTGGTGACGACCACGAGCAGCGTGCACAGCAGGCCGGTGAGCGCCAGCATGGTCTGCGGTTCGCCAAGCTGTGCAAACGCGCCGGAGAGGAAGTACTCCATGGCCACCAGCATGGCGTAGAGTATCAGCGCCAAAAAGCCGAAGCCCACAAAGCTTGCCACCGTGCGCGCCTTGCTGCGGCCCGCGCGCTGCCAGGTCATGGGGTTCCAGGCCGCAAGGCGTTGGCGCACCAGCAGTTTCAGGTACGGAAACATGCCTTACGCCTCCTTCTCGGTAAGGTTCAGGAATAGATCCTCCAGCGTGTCGGCGCTATCGTTCTTCATCAAGGTCTCAGGCGCGCCCTTGGCGATCAGCCTGCCCTGACGGATGATGCCGATATCGTCGCACAGGCGCTCCGCCACGTCCAGCACATGCGTGG
>CAZOZO010000036.1:0-31668 GCA_964584315.1 uncultured Oscillospiraceae bacterium | reverse complement strand
GCACCAACAACCCCAAGGGCAAGGACGGCCTGCGCAGCGGCATGGTGGTGTTCAATGAGATCCATCAATACGGGGATTACGCGAACATCAACGTGTTTACGACAGGCCTTGGCAAAAAGCCACACCCACGCCGCCTGTACGCAACCACCAACGGCGAGGTGCGCGACGGTCCGCTGGACGACATGGTGGCTATGTCCCTGCCAATACTCGAAGGGAAAACGCCTGATCTTGGACTGCTGCCCTTCATCTGCCGATTGGACAGCCGCGCGGAAATCGACGACGAACGCTGCTGGGTGAAGGCGAACCCCTCGCTGCCATATCTGCCGGACCTATGGGAAGAAATCCGCAAGGAGTACCGCGAGTGGAAGCTAAGCCCGAACAATGCGACCAGCTTTGTGGTCAAGCGCATGAACCTGATCGAACGCCATGCCGACCTTGAAGTGACCCCGTGGGAGAACATCCTTGCGGCGTGCGACCCTATGCCGGAAGGCATCACGGGCAGCGAGGCCATCCTTGGCATCGACTTTGCGCTGATCGACGATATGCTGAGCGTGGGCTTGCGAATACCGTGGCGCGGACGGATCGTATGGCTGACGCACTCGTGGCTTTGCCTGCAATCCAAAGACCTGAGCCGCTTGAAGATACCGTGGCGCGAATGGGCGGAGGTTGGGCTTTTGACGCTGGTTGACGCGCCGGAGATCGACGTGGAAGCGGTGGCGGAATGGATCGACGAGTACTACCTTGGCCGCTACCATGTGAAGATGCTGTGTATCGACAAATTCCGCTGGCCGTTGCTGCTGCGCGTGATGGGCAGGCGCGGCTTTTCGTTTGAAAACGGCAACGTGAAATTCGTACGACCGAGCGACCAAGCGATGGTGGTACCGGTGATCGCCAGCGCGTTTACGAACCGGCTGTTCATTTGGGGCGACAACCCCCTGATGCGCTGGGCGGTGAACAATACAAAGCTGGTGAGCGAAGGCGTAAACAAGAGCCGCGGCAACTATACCTATGGCAAGATCGAAGAAAAGTCGCGCAAGACCGACCCGTTCATGGCGCTGGTGGCGGCGTGTGTGGGCGCGGTGGGCGAGGCGGAGGCTGCGGGCAGCCTTATGGACATGCCGGACGTCATGACGTATTAGCGAGGGGGTGAAGCGTACGGGGATTCTTGCCTTCCTGCGGCGCGTGCGGGAAAACGTGGTGGTGAATGACCCGATCACCGATGACGCCTATGAGCACGCGGCCATGGATTACTGCATCCGCGACCTGTGCATGTGGTCGAGTATCAACCTGATCGCAAACCTGATCAGCAAGTGTGAGTTTCGCACCTTTGTAAGCGGCAAGGAAAAGCGCGGCGAAGAGTACTACCTGTGGAATGTGGAGCCCAACCGCAACCAGAATAGCACACAGTTTTTACGTAAGCTGATCAGCGCACTGTACCTGCGCAACGAGGCGCTGGTGGTGGAGGTAAGCGGGCAGATGCTGGTGGCGGACGAGTTTACCCACAAGCCATATGCCCTGTACGACCATCAGTTTACAGGCGTGCGTGTGGATGACTACACGTTTGCGCAAACATTCTTCATGGGCGATGTGCTGTACTTTGAGCTGGGCAACAAGGACATGCGCAAGGTGATCGACCGCGTGTATGAGAGCTACAACCGCCTGCTGAAGTATGCCGCCGCACAGTACCAGCGATCCCGCGGGAGCCGCGGCATCCTGAAACTGCCGACGATGACGAAAGGCAACGAAGAGGAACAGCGCGCGCTGAGCGACCTGCTCAACATCAAGTTCAAGACCTTCTTCACGGCCAACAGCGCGGTGCTGCCGCTACCGCAGGGCTATACCTACGAGGACAGCGCCAGCAAAACGTATTCCAGCGAAACCACCCGCGACATCCGCGCGATGATCGACGACATCAGCGACTTCACGTCGCGCGGCTTTGGCATACCGCCCGCCCTGATGCGCGGCACGGTGGAGGGCACCAAGGACGCGATGGGCACGCTGCTGACCGTGACAATTGACCCGCTGACTGACATGATGCAGGAGGAAATCAACCGCAAGCGCAGCGGGCGTGCGGGATTCCTGGCAGGCACGTATGTGCAGATCGACACCAAGACCATACAGCACATCGACCTTTTGACGGTGGCAACCAGCATTGACAAGCTGATCGGCAGCGGCTCGTTCTGCATCAACGACATCCGGCGCGCGTGTGGCGAAGCGGAGATCGACGAGCCCTGGGCTCGCCAGCATTTCATGACCAAGAACTACGCCCAAGCGGGTGATCTGAACAACGCGATGGAGGGCAACAACGATGGAAAGACGGCATAATGGGGCGCTGGCACGCGCTGGCCCCGCTCCTTGGGCTGCCCTAATCACGCACGAAAGGAGGGAACCTTTTGGACAAGTTGAAATACCAGTTCCGGCAGGAGGCAGGCAGTGGCACGCTGGACCTGTACATCTACAGTGAAGTGTGCGCCGACTACTACGAGCTGGACGAACACTGGAACCTTGCGCACGTGACCAGTGAAACCAGCGCGGACTACTTCCGCAAGCAATTGGAGGCGCACACGGGCGTTACGCAAATCAATCTCTACATCAACTCCATGGGCGGCAGCGTGGTGGAGGGGTACGGCATCTACTGCCAGCTGCGGCGGCACCCCGCGCAGAAAACCGCCTACATCGACGGCTTCGCGTGCTCCATTGCCTCCATCATCGCGTGCGCGGCGGATGCGGTGGTTGCCTACCCCAACAGCATGCTGATGATCCACAACATGATGAACGCCGCCTACGGCAACGCCGCGCAGCTGCGTGAGGCTGCGGACGCGCTGGACAAGATCATGCAGGGCAACCGGCAGGTGTACCTGCATAAAAGCGGCGGCAAGCTGACCGAGGGAAGGCTTACTGAGATGTTGGGGGCGGAAACGTGGCTGACCGCGCAGGACTGTTTAGCCATCGGTCTGGTGGATGAAATCCGCGAGCAAGGCGGCATGGACGGCAAGACCGCTGCGGCGGCGCTGGCGCAGGCCAACCGCGACATGAAAGCCCAGCTGATGCAGCGCATGATGCTGCTGCAAACCGCCAGCGAGGCCGAGGTAATGCTGAAGCCCCCGCCTGCCATGACCGAACCTGCGCTGGCGCAAGTGCAGCAGGACCCTGAACCCAAGCCCACACAAGCGGTGCAGGGCGATGAGCGGACACTGAAAGCCCTGTTTGCCCACTTTGGCCGGTACGGCCAAACGACCACCAACAAACCATAAGCGGCGGCGCTGAGCGCGCAGCCGCTTTTTGCTACCCCAAACATGAAAGGAGAACCGACCATGAAAAACCTCGACCTGATCAAGCAGCAGCGTGACGACTTCAAGGAACGGCTGGGCGCGGCCATCGCGCAGAATGACCCCGAGCAGATGGTGCAAGCGTTTGACGGCTTTGCCGCCGCGATGCAGGAACTGGTGGTGAAGGAAGCGCAGGGCCTTGCGCAGGCAGCGGATGTGACTATCCTTGCCCAGCGCGGCGTGCGCCAGTTGACCGCCGCGGAGCAGGACTACTACACGCAGGTGATCGCCGCCATGCGCGCCAAGGACCCCAAGCAGGCGCTCACGTCCTTGGATGTAGCCTTTCCCAAGACGACCATCGACGCGATCTTTACCGACCTGACGACCAGCCACCCGTTGCTGGACGCGATCAGCTTTGAGAACACCTCGCTGGTGACGGAATGGCTGATCAACGAGCATGAGGCGCAGCTGGCGCGCTGGGGCAAGCTGGACGACGCCATCACCAAGGAGATCGGCTCCAGCTTTACCAAGCTGGCGATGAACCTTGTGAAGCTGACCGCCTTCATGCCCGTGGGCAAGGCGATGCTCGACCTTGGCCCCGCGTGGCTGGACCGCTATGTGCGCGCGGTGCTGGGCGAGGCGCTGGCCGTGGGGCTGGAGGAAGGCGTGATCAACGGTACGGGCAAAGATATGCCCATTGGCATGAACCGGCAGGTGGGCACGGGCGTTACCGTGACGGACGGCGTGTATCCGCTCAAACCGCTGGTGACGCTGATGAACTTTCAGCCGGACACCTACGGCGCGTTTATCGCCCAGCACCTTGCCAAAACGGCCAACGGCAACCCCCGTGTGGTAAGCGAAGTGCTGCTGGTGGTGAACCCCGCCGACTACCTGCGCCGCGTTATGCCTGCCAGCACCATGCTGACCCCCAGCGGCCAGTTTGTGCGCGATGTGTTCCCCTTCCCCACCCGCGTGGTGCAGAGCGTGCGCATTCCGGAGGGCGAAGCGGTGATGGGCATTGCCAGCCGTTACTTCGCAGGCGCAGGCATGGCGAAGGATGGCAAGATCGAGTACAGCGACGAATACCGCTTTTTGGAAGACGAGCGCGTGTACCTGATCAAGCTGTATGCCAATGGCCGCCCGATGGACAACGTGAGCTTCGTGCGCGTGAATATCAGCGGGCTGAAACCCCTCGCCTACCGTGTGCTGACCGAGGAAGCCACCGACGCGTTGACCGCGCCGGATGTGGCGCTTGCTACGCTGACCATCGGCAGCCTGACGCTGAGCCCCGCTTTTAACGCGGATAAGATTTACTACACTGCCAGCACCACCAACAACACCAATGCCGTGACCGCGACCGAGCGTGACAGCGCCGCCGCCGTGACCGTGAAGGTGAACGGCACCGAGATTGCCAACGGCTCTGCGGCGACGTGGAACGTGGGCGAGAACGTGGTGGAGATCACGGTGGCGAATGGTAACGCCAGCCGCAACTACATTGTGGTGGTGACCAAGGCGTAAGGCGGCCATGCCCGCCAAAACGAAAGGACGTTGCGTATGACGAATGGCGAACAGGCTGGGGCGCTGCTTGCAGGGATACGCAGCGCCCTTTCCATCACGTGGGATGAAGCGACAACTAACGACCAGCTAACGGGCATCATCGCGCGCGGCACCAGCTACCTTGACGGCGTCGCGGGCGCGCCGCAGGACTATGCGCAGGAGGGCAAGGCGCGCGAGCTGCTGATCAATTACTGCCTGTATGCCCGCAGCGGGGCGCTGGATCAGTTCACGGCCAGCTACCTGGGCGACCTGAGCTACTTTCAGCTGAGCGAGGAGGTGAGCCGCTACCTTGCAAGGCAAGAAAACAATCCAGACTTACCCTGACGGCATCGTGCGAATCTATGCCGTAGAAAACGTGGCACAACCCGGTAAAATGCCCGTGGAAGGGCAAACGCTCAAAGAGACGCTGCCCTTTACACAAAAGACCGTGGGCGCGATGCGCTACACGCAGGGTGTGCAGGTGGGCTACCGAATCGACAACCGCCTGCGCACGCCACGGCGGGAAGGCGTGACCACGCTGGATGTGGCCGTGACACACGACGGTACGAGCTACCATATCCGGCAGGTGCAATACCCTGAGGATGTGACGCCACTCAGCATGGATCTGGCACTGGAAAGGATGGCCGCAGATGACGCTTGACGCGTTCAGGCAATGGCTGGTGTGCATCGACCCAAAGGCAACCCACAATGTAGCCGTGGGCACCGGCGCATGCACCGTGTGGCACGAGTATCGCCGCGTAAACCACCATGCGGACGGAAAGAACCTTGGCGGCTGGAAGGTACAGATCGATCGCTATACCAAGGACGAAGACGACACTGTGGCCGCCACCATTGAAGCCGCGATTGAAGAAAGTGTGGAGATTGCGGCGGAGCACCTTGTGGACAGGGACACAGACACGGGCTTGATACGCCACATCTTCGACTGCGAGGTGGGCTAGGTGGCGCGATTTCAATCCGTCAATGTGGATGAGATGGCGCGGGAGTTGAGCCGCCTAGGGCAGGCAACCGCCCCCATGGCGCGCGAAATGGTGGCCGAAGGGGCGACGGTGATCGTGGGCACCTGGAAGAGCGTGATCGCTGGGTTAAAGCATGTGGACACCGGCGATATGCGCGACAATGTGCGCGCAGATGAACCCACCCAGCGCGGCGGCGCCATCGAATCGGAAATCTACCCCCGCGGCATGGACAAAAAGGGCGTGCGAAACGCTGAGAAAGCCTTTCTGCTGCACTTTGGGTGGCGGGCGGGCAAGGCGGCGCGTGGCAGGAAAAACTCCAAAGGCCGGAAGGATACCCACACCGGCGATCATTTTGTGGATACCGTTGAACAGGAATGCGCGGAAGCGGTCGATTACGCTATGGAAAGCGTACGAAACCGCTATATGAAAGGAGACTGACCATGGCAAAGATCGGCGTTATGCGGCCTGTGTTCGCCAAGATTACGGCGGAACCGGAGAATGCGTCCATCACGTATGCGGCGGGCAAGGCGTTGGGGTACGCGATGAACATCGGTGTGACCTATGAAACCAACGACGCGAAGCTGCTTGCAGAGGGCGTCACGGTGGAAAGCGACAACAGCGTGACCGGCGCGGAACTGACCATCGGCGTGGATGACATCGCCGACGAGGCACAGGTTGACCTGCTGGGAACCGAGAAGAGCGGCGAAACCGGCAGCGAAGAATACGAGATCACCAGCGACAGTGCACCCTATGTGGGTGCGGGCTATGTGGAGGTGCGCAAGAAGGATAATGTAGTCAGCTACATTGCCCGTTGGTTCCACAAGGTTCAGTTCAAGCAGCCGGACGAAAGCCTGACCACCAAAGGCGAAAAGATGGAGTTTCAGACCCCCACGCTCAAAGGCAAGGCGCTGGGCGTGTACCTGGACAACACAGGCAAGCTTCGCTTCCGCAAGAGCCGTACCTGTGCCACGTTGGCGGCGGCCATTGCCTGGCTGAATACCAAGGCGAACATTCAGAACGGCAGCGGCTCGTAAGCGGAGGGAAGTATGCGTAAGATCACCTATTGCATCATTGACGATGCGCAGCTTCCGCTGCTTTTCACGCTGGGCGCTGAGATGGAGATCGCAGACCGGCTGGGCAGCGTGGATACGCTTTTTGACGTGTTCAAAGGCGAGGAAAGCGAAGCGGAGCGTGAGATTCGCTTGGAGATCGAAAAGGGCATGACCGCCGAGCAGCTGGCCACGCGCAATGCGGACAAGCCAGAAGGCGGCGTGCGCCTGCTGGACGTACTGCCCTTTACCATCGCGGTGTTGGCTCGGCAAGGTCAGCAATACCTTGGCGAAAAGCCGACGATCACCGAGGAGTGGCTCAGGCTGCACGCCCGCCCCGCGGATATCGAGCCGCTCACGCTGGCGATGTGCAAGGCCATTTCTGCGGGGCTTACCATGCAACACCAGACCGGCAGCGGCGATGTGGATATGGTGGCGGAGGCGATTGAAAAAAACTGAGGCGGCGCAGCGGCAACGAACCGCTGCGCCATCTTTCCTACGCGCTGCAGGCGGGAGTGTCCATGCCGGACGCCCGCCTAATGTGCGTGGGCGAAATCTATGACCTGTACCTGTGGCAGCAGGAAACGGAGATGCAAAAACGGCAGGAAATGCTGGAGGTGCTTGCGGCGTGCCTACGCGCGAGATAAAAACGAAGCTGGTACTGGACGGCGAACGGGATTATGCCGCTGGGCTGGCGCGCAGCTACAAGAACGTGAGCCAACTGGGGCGTGAGCTCAAGCTGACCAGCATACGCTTCATGGATAACGCTGACAGCATGGAAGCCAACAAGGCCAAGGCGGAAGTGCTACGCCGCGAAATCGCTGCGCAGGAGGAACTCATCCGCTCGCTGAGCGACCGGATCAAGTATGCGGACACAGCCTATGAGGGCAACACCGAAGCGCAGGAACTGTACGCCCAGAAGATCGACAAGGCCATGCGCGCTCTTGGTAAGATGCAAAGCGAGCTGGCCACCGCCGAAGGCGCGATGGCCGGTATGGGCACAGCCAGCGAGAAAGCCGCCACCGACCTTGAGAAAGCGGAGGCGGCCACCCGCGACATGGGTGCTGCCGCCGACGCAGCTAAGCAGACTGTGGAAAAGCTCTCGGGCGGGTTTACGGTATTTAAGGGTGTGGTAAGTAACCTGACCAGCGACGCGCTGCGCCGCGGCGCGGATGAGCTAAAGGCATTCCTGCAGCAAGGGGTTAGACTCGCCAGCGACTTGCAGGAAGTGGACAATGTCGTTTCCACGGCCTTCAAGGGTTCGGAGGCGGATATCAAGGCATTTGCGGACAGCGCGGCACAGCAGTTTGGCCTGTCGTCGCTGGCAGCACAAAACTATGCAGGCAAGATGGGCGCGGCACTAAACGCCATGGGCCTTAAAACGAAGGCCGCAGACATGAGCAAGACGCTCACCGGCCTATCCGGCGACCTTGCGAGTTTCTGGAATATCACGGCGGACGAGGCGAACGCGAAACTGTTCGCGGGCGTGATTTCCGGCGAGGCAGAAGGCCTCAAGTCGCTGGGCGTCGTGATGACTGAAGCTAACCTGAAAGCATTCGCCCTGTCGCAGGGCATTACCAAGAAAACCAGCGCCATGACTGCCGATGAGAAGGTGGCGCTTCGGTACCAGTTTGTGCTAAACGCCACTCAACAGGCGCAGGGGGATTTTGCCAAGACCAGCGGCAGCCTGGCTAACCAGATGCGCATTGCGAGCCTTGAAACCGAAAACACGCAGGCGGCCATGGGCGATAAGCTTGCACCTGCCGTGAACCGAGTTATCGGGCGCTTCAACACATGGATGCAGGGGGACTACGGCAAAAAGGTGATCGCCAGCACCGCGCAGGCAGCGGGCGACTTTGCCGAGGGCGCGCTGAACACGCTGGGCATCGCGCTGGGCTGGGTGGTCGAGCATATCGAAGCCATCAAAACAGGCGCCGCGTCCATCGGCATTGGGTTTATGGCTGCGAAGGTGACGGGCTTTGTGATGACGATGGGCGGGCTGGTGCGCACGCTGCTGGCCGCCAGTAAAGCAGCGGGGGCGCTTAACGTCGTGATGGCGGCGAACCCCGCCGTACTGGTGGGCCTGAGTGTAGCGGCGCTGACGGCGGGTGTGATTGCGCTGGTTTCCAGCTACAAGACGCTGGATGAAAAACTGGCCGAGCTGAAGCTGAACGTACCACAAACCAGTGTGGACGCGGTGACAGATGGCATCAATGCCGGTATCGCTGCCGCAGACAAGACCCATGAAGTGACTGTGACGATCAACGCAGACACCACGGGGCTGAAGGAACAGCTGGACGGCTTCCTTGGTGAAGACAGCGGCGGCGGCGCGAAGCTTACCCAGAAGGAGTATAAGGCCATTTCCCGCTATGTGAACGATGTGGTACAGCCGGATATCGACCGCGCCAAGGAACAGCTGGCTGCACAGAAGGCGGACTTTAAAGCCGCATTGCTCGCGGTGGTCGACGATAACGGCCAAAGCGCGTTCAGCGAGACCCGAGCGGATGAGCTGGCCAGCGGACTGGGTGCCAAGACCGAGGAACTGATCGGTGAGCTGGAACAGTATAAAACCGACTACATCGCGCTGGCCAAGCAAATCTACAAGGACGGGCGCACCCCGACCGAAGAGGAAATCGCCAACCTGAACCTGCTGCTGGATCAGCTGGGCAAGGTGCGCGTAGAATTGAACGCTGCGCAGGATAGCGCCACGCAGGTGCTCAAAGCCCGTGCTGAGCGGGTGAAGGGCGGACAGGGCACTGAGCGGGACTTTGGCGAGGCGCTGGGTTATACCAAGCAACTATATGCCAATGAAGCGGCTGACCGGCACGCGGCCAACGAGGCCGCCATAGCACAGTATCAGACGGATATCGACACCTGGAACGCCGCGCTGGAGAGTGGAAAACTGACCGCGCAGGAAACGGCTCGAACCGAGCAAATGCTGAGCAAAGCCAAGGCGGACATGGCCGCCGTGTTTACCGCGGACGAGCAGGTGGATACCGGCGTGTTTGCGGCGCAGCAGGCGGAATACCAGAAGCTGTTTGACGGTATGGCGAAGGTGAACCCCGATGCTGCCGCCGCGCTCAAGCAATATGCGACCCTTCATGACCAATACCGGCAGTTTATCGACAGTTTGACCAGTGGCGAGGGCTTTGAGCCGGATGAGAAAAAGGCGATGCTGACGCCGGAAAACCTGAAAAGCTACCTTGGCCTGGACATTTCGCAGGCGGATATCGACGCGATGTTTGAAGACCCCGCGAGCTTTGACACGCAGATTGACGCCTATCTGATGCAGATGCGCGCCGCGATGGAGGAGCAGATCGGGCAGGCGGAAGGGCTGGAAGGCAACCCGCTGCTAGCCTACCTGCAAGCGATGCTGGACAGCGGAAGCCTTGATGAGCTGGATGTGACCACGCTGGACGGCAGCCTTGCCGCCGCGCTGAAAACCATGGACCTGATCGCCCGCGGGGACGCGGTGGGCGGCGATTTGGTGGACGGCATCACGGCGGGCATCGGTAAACGGGCGAACGAACTGACCGCCGATGACCTGACCACGCTACGGGACAAGGTGATCGAACAGACGCGGGCGGTGTTTGACAGCCACAGCCCCGCGCAGGTAATGGTGCCGGTGGGCGAAGATATCACGGCTGGCATCACCGCGGGCATGGTGGACGATACGGCGCAGAAAAGCATCACGGCAGCGGCGGAAGCAATGGAAGCCCTGTTCGAAGGCGCCCTTGACCTGCGCGACGCAGGCGCAAGCGCCATAACCCAGTTTGCCAGCGGGATGCAAAGCCGGAGCGCGACCGCGACGACTAAGGCCAAGGGCATTGCGGGGATGGCAAAGAACGCGATGAGCCTGTACAGCAGTTTTTACACGGTGGGGCAGAACAACATGCAGGGGTTCATCGACGGCCTGAACAGCAAACTGGGCAGCGTGACCACCACCATGAACCGCCTGATGAACGCTGCCATACAGGCCGCCAAGGACGCGCTGGGCCAGCGAAGCCCAAGCCGCGTTTTTAAATCCATCGGCGTGTATAGCGCGATGGGTTATGAGATGGGCTTTGATGAGCGCATGGACGCCGCCGAACGGCTGGTAGCCGAACGGCTGAAACGCACAGCGGTTGCGCCGGAGTGGAGCGTGCCCGACCTACGGGGCAGCACAAGCAGAAGCGGCGAGGTCAAAGGCGGTAGTGTTGGCATTACGCAGAACTTCTATGTAGGCGAAACGAGCTATGCGGCCCAACAGCGCGAAGCGGCAAGGCAATTCCAGCGGATTGCTCGCCGTGTGAGGGGGTGAAAATGTGGTCGAGCGGCTGTACTACACAAACAGCAGCGGCGAGGTGACCGAGTTTTCTGTATACTCCGATTTTCATGTGGACGTGGCACGGGATGTGGACGGGCTGAGCGACGTGTCCAGCAAGATCAGCGCCTCCACGACCATCGGGCAGGACGGAGAAACGTTTGTGGCCAGCGCCATCGAAGCGCGTGACATCCAGCTGACCGGCCACCTGCGGGCGGCCAGCCTGCCCAGGCAGATTGAGCTTCGGCAACGACTGAACCATGTGATGAGTCCCAAGGGCAAAGGCGAGCTTACGTATGTTTGCGGCACCCTGCGCAGGCGTATCGCCTGTTATGCCGAAACCGCACCCAACTACACCCCCGGGCGTTTTCCGCAATTCATGATCCAGCTGCGCTGCCCAAGCCCTTTCTGGCAGGAGGAAACGCAGGTGGAAGCGCAGATTGTGGAGTGGGAAGGCGGTATGATTTTCGACGATGCGGATGGCCTTGAGTTGACCGACGAATGGACCGTGGGGCACCGCACAGGCGACCTGATCGTGAGCGTGGAAAACGCGGGCGATGTAGCCTGCGGCATGAAGATCATCTTTGAGGCGGAAGGCACGGTAGTGAACCCGATGCTGACCAACGCGGTGACGCTCGCCTTTGTGAAGGTGAACACCGAGATGGTGAGCGGCGACCGGATCGAAATCACGACGGCTTATGGGCAAAAGAAAGCGGTATTGATACGGGGCGGCGTTACGACCAACATCTTCCGGCTACTGGATCAGGAAACGACGTTTTTGCAACTGGCGGTTGGCGACAACCTGTTTGCGTGTGACGCGGATCAGAACGCGGCCAACCTGATTGCCCGAATCCAGTTCAGCAATCAATACCTAGGGGTGTAACGATGGAGATCAGGGTGTTTGACACGGAGCTGAACGCGCTGGGCGTGATCGAGGCCATCACTTCGCTGATCTGGACGCGGCGATACCAGACGGCGGGCGAAATGAGCCTGCTGGTGCCGTACCGCGAGGATTATGCGGAACTGCTGACCGATGGCAACCTGTTGGTGATGCAGGGTACGGCGGAAGCCATGCAGATATGCTACTGCCATATATCGCAGGACGCGCAGGGCATGGAACAACTGGAGCTGCGGGGCATCAGCCTAATGAGTTGGCTGAACCGGCGAATCCTGCTGCGGCAGATCGTAAGCAGCGGGCAAAGCGGCCAGCAGATTATCCGGCATATGATCGCCGAGAACCTGACCGCGCCTGTGGACGCCCGCCGCCAGATACCGCATACGGTGCTCAGCGCGCCCCCGCTGGATATGGGCGAGGCCATTGGCGATTATGCCAGCGAGGAACGCGCGAACCTGTTGGACGCGGTGGAAGGGCTGCTGAGCACCGCGGGACTGGGCTTTACGGTGCATACCGACGTGGCGGCAAAACTGCACCGTTTTGACGTGTATCAGGGGCGGAACCTGACCACAGGGCAGACCATGCTTGAACCCTGCATATTCTCAGCCGAGTTTGACACGCTGGGCGCACACAGCTATACCCGCGGCAGTGAAGCGCTCAAGTCGACCGCCTATGTGCACGGCGCGGAAACCGCCGCCACCGTGGGCGACGAGGCCGAAGGGCTTTCGCGCAGGGAAATGGCGGTCGAAGCCAGCGACATTGCCGCGCAGTATGCCGACGCAGACGGCATGGAGCAAACCCGAACGCCGGAACAGGTGGCAAGCGCCCTGACGCAGCGCGGCAGCGAGGAACTTCGCAAGGCGCTGGAGGAGCTGACCTTCGAGGGCACGCTGAACGATGCGGCACAAACCAGTTATCAGACGGATTTCGACATCGGCGACCGTGTGACGTGCATCAACCGCCGCTGGGGCGTGGCGCTGGATGTGCGGATATCCGAAATAACGCTTACGGTTCAGGGCAACAAGCACGAGATCACGGTGACCTTTGGCGAGGGCACGCCTTCACTGAAAACCGCGATACGCCAGATGGCGAAAGGCAGGTAGGAACGCATGGCAGAGAAATCAAGCTTTTTTAACAGTATCAGCAAGGATCGAAAATATAAAGCCGAAGACTGGGCGGAATACTTTGCCACATTTGTTTCAAACGGCGTGGTGCTTAAAAGCGGCGAAACGCTGGCTTTGTCTGCCATCGCGGGCAGTATGAGCGTATCGCTGGGCATCGGCAGCGCGTTTATCAACGGTTACCGGTACCGAAACACCGCACCGCTGGCGCTGGACCTACCCACCGCCCATGCGAGCTTGAACCGCTACGACGCGGTGATGGTGCGCTGGAACCGTGCGCTGAGGGCGATTAACGCCTATGTGGTGGCGGGTACGCCCGCAGCCACGCCGGTAGCCGCCGCGCCCGCCCGTACCGCAGACATCCATGAACTGTGCGTGGGACATGTGTATGTGGCGGCGGGCGCGACAAGCATTGCGCAGAGCGCGATCACGGACACGCGGCTGGACAGCGCCGTGTGCGGGCTGGCAACGATGATCGGCGAGCTGGACACTACGACCCTGTACGCACAGGTACAGGCGGATCTGGCCGAATTCAAGGCCGACGAAATGGCTGATTTTATCGCATGGCTCGCAAGCGTGCAGGATGCGCTGGGCGAGGACGCGGCGGGAAACCTGCTCAACATGATCCAGCAGCGCGCGCCGCTGACCTTTACGGCCAACTTGCCCGCAAACGGATGGAGCGGAACAGCGCCCTACACGCAAACGGTGGCCGTGGCGGGGCTGCTTGAGACCGATATACCGCTGGTGGATGTGGTGTTGAGCGAAACGGCAGCTACCGCGAAAGCCCAGCTTGAGGCATACGGCTGTATCGGGCGGATCGACACAGTAGCGGGGCAATTGACGGTGAAGTGTTATGAGGATAAACCGGCAGTCGATTTGACGCTGGTATTGAAGGTGGTGCGCTGATTTGGCACAGGCTATGATCATGCGGCGCGGCGGGGGGAAGGCCGGTTCCCTGAAAGTGAAGGCTTATGCAAACGCAGCCAGCCTGCCTGCGACGGCCTCTACTTACGAGATGGCCATCATCACAAGCGTGACGCTTGGCAAAGTCGTGATCGGGACTGTACAGCCGACCAGCCCTGCAAACGGTGATGTTTGGTGTGATACGTCCAGAACAGCACAGACGCCTCTGCGAGTGACCGAAACGCCCGAAAGCTGGCTTTACCCGTGCCTGTGCATGCAGTATGTAAGCGGTACGTGGGTGTTTGTAAATGCCTATACGTACAGCGGCAGCGCATGGGTGGAATGGTATGCATGGCTGTACCAAGATGGCGACGAGCGTATAGCGATAGGTGGTGCTTGGTTGCAGGATTGGGGCAGCGGAACCTATAGCGTTGTAAAAAGCGCAACGTATATTACCATGACCATGAGCTCGTCCAACCTGATTACATTGCGGAAAACGACAGCCCTCAACCTGACCGACTATCGCTTTTTAAAACTCAAGGTGCAAAAAGTGTCGGGGAATAACGCCGTAATAGCTGCCCATCCTGTAACTGGCGCGTACGCGTGGGCTGCATACACCGCGCAAGGCGTCGGTGATGCTTCTGGAACCGTGCGCACAATCTCCTTGGACGTAAGTGCCCTAAACGGCAATTACTACATAATTTTTGGCGTCAGCGATGTTGGGAGTTATAAAATTCTACAAGCGTGGCTCGAACGCTAGAAAGGGAAAGCGATGTATTACCTTGACAGCGATTATCGCGTGCATGTGACCTGTGGAGAAGGGATGACTCCCTGGGAAGATATCACAGGGTACTTTGCGGGGAAATGCAGGGCTTACATTGAGGGATACCGCGTAATACCGGAGGGCGAGAGCTGGACGGATTCGCAAGGCAGGGTGTACGAAGGGATGATGATCGCACCCACCGTGTCCTATGACCAGCTGCGGGCAGCGCAAGAGGCGTTTGAGCGCGAGCTGGCGCTGTGACGCGGGCAAATTAACAGACGTTTGGGAATTTGACGGGGTGTGCGAAAGCCTGCCCCGTTTTGCGTGGAGGCAAACATGGCGATAGGGGTTATGACCTTTCTGAGGGGGATCGGACGGATCGCGGCCAGCGCCCCGAGGTATCAAACGGGCGGCACGGGCAAAGGCGGCGTGTGCGACTGCGTGGGTCTTCTGATGGGCGCGATGTATGCGGCGGGGCGCGCGGCTTACCCAATGCACAGCAGCAACTACTTCGCCCGCTGCCAGATGGAGACGCTGACCCCCATCGCCAGCGCGGGGTCGCTGCATGTGGGCGATGTGGTGTACAAAGCCCGAAGCCCCGACCAGAGCGGCTACAGCCTGCACAAACGCTACCTCGTGGGCGGGCGCTACTTCACCGGTGACCTTAGGGACTACTACCACATCGGTGTGGTGACAGGGGAAACCCCGCTGGTGATCACGCACTGCACGAAGGATGTTGCGGCGGGCATCGATGGCATCACCACGGATGGCAAGCTGGGCAAATGGGCCTACTTCGGGCGGCTGAAGGGCCTTAACTATGACGACGTGACCGGCGACACCGGTCAGAAAGGGGCAAGCATGGCAACCCTATATGACGCGAAGGTAACGACCACGGGCGGCATCCTGAACATCCGCTCGGCGGCGAGCATCAGCGGCAAGGATTTGGGGGACATCCCCAACGGCGCACTGGTGCAGGTGCTTGAGGAAGTGAACGCCGACTGGGCGCGCGTGTACTGGGAAGGTATCGAGGGCTATGTGAAGCGCGAATACCTCGACAGGATCACCGGCGAGGACAGCGGGGACAGCGACGACGGCGACGCGGTGACCATCACGCTGACGGTTGCGGAAGTGGCAGCGCTTCGCAGCATCTACGCCAAATTATAAGCCTGTGGTAAGCAGGCGATGAAAGGCAGGAACGACATGATTTTTCATTCGGCACAGAACACCGCCGAAATCATTCACGGGGACAGTTTGGAGGCGCTGCCGAAGCTGCGCAGCGGCTACGCTATGGTGATTGCCGACCCGCCGTATGCATCGGGCGGGGGGAGCATCCGCGACAAGCAGCGCTCCACCAAGGACAAGTATGGCATCGACAGCAACCGCTTCATGGACTTTGAGGGCGACGGGCGTGATCAGCGCAGCTGGGTGGGCTGGATGGCTCGCTGGATGGGTGCGGCGCGCGCCCTGTGCAACGACGGCGCAGTGATCGCAGTGTTTACCGACTGGCGGCAGCTGCCCAGCGTGACCGACGCGATGCAATGGGCTGACTGGCTGTGGCGCGGCGTGGCCGTATGGGACAAGGTGAACCCCCGCCCGCAACTGGGCCGGTACAAGCAGCAGTGCGAGTTTGTTGTGTGGGGCAGCAAGGGCGCGATACCGCCCGACAGGGAGATCGGCGTTTTGCCCGGCCTGTACAGCTACTCTATGCCCACGGGCGCGAAGCGGCTGCACCAGACGGAGAAACCTGTGCCGCTGCTTTGCGACCTGCTGGCTATCTGCCCCACGGGCGGGCGTGTGCTGGACCCGTTCATGGGCAGCGGCGCGGCGGAAGAAGCCGCCCTGCGCACCGGCCATGATGTGACGGGCATCGAGATTACAGAACACTACTACCAGACCTCGGTGACCCGCCTGCGAGCCTTTACGGGGTGCTGAGAGGGGAGAAGGACACCATGGATACCCTGACCTTTGACGGCCTGAAAACAGCGGCGGTGGTGGTGCTGCTGATCCTGGGGGCGCTATACACCGTGAGCAAGGGGCTGGAAGCGATAAACGGTTTTCGCAAGCCGCGCCGCCAGCAGGAGGAAACGACCGCGCAGGCGCTGGAAGACCACGACGAGAAGCTGGATAACGACAAGCGCCGCCTGGACGCGCACGAAGCGCAGCTGGGCGAGCTACGCCGGATGTTACAGGTGCAATGCGTGGCCATGAAAGCGCTGCTGAGCCACGAGATCAACGGCAACAGCGTGGATAAGCTCAAAACCGCCAACGACCAGTTGGACGCCTACCTGATCGGCGTGGGGAAGTGACGCCATGCGCAAAACGAGCGGGCAAGCCCGCGCGCCGAACCGGCGCTATGTGCAGTTTTCCAAGATGATTATCGTGGCTGTGACCGCGGCGGTGACGGTAATCTGCATCGGGGGAATGGTGCTTTGCTACAGCCTTCATGACACTGATGCGGTGGTGGAGCTGGGCAGGGCGTACATCAGCTATGCCATTGTGGCGTTTACCGCCTACAGCGGCAACAGCGCGGTGGAAAAGTGGCTGATGAAGAAGTACAGCGGGACCATGGGCGGGGAACAGGACGACAGCGACGCCGACAAACCGGCGTGCGGATAAGGAGAAGGTATCATGAAAAAGGTGCTTTGGGTGATGGTTTGCCTGATGCTGGTGCTGTTGTGTACGAGCGCGGTGGCCGAGGTGGCCATCGACACCGGCGCGATTGTGACGCAGGTGGTAATCTGGGTGCTGTGCGGCGCGCTGACCGTGCTGGGCGGCGTGGCCACGTGGGCGGCGAAAACGTATGTGCTGCCGTGGCTGAGGGATGTGGCGGTGCCCTGGCTGAAACAGAAGAACCTGCTGGACGCGGCCAAGGTGGCCGTGGAATATGCCGAGGCTGTGGTGGGCCGGTTTAATGGGGAAGAGAAGCTGCGGCTGGCGCTGACGGTGCTGGAAAGCAAGGGGTGGAATGTGAACAGCGACGAGGTGCTGCAGGCGGTCAAGGCCAAGTGGCAGGAGATGAATTTGGCGCAGGTGGCGGCGGGGGTGAAGGGGGTGGTGAGCATATTGAAAGGAGAAGAATAAGAAGCATGGAGTAACATACCTCCGAAAAAACATTAGATAAGAAACCCATAAAACAAGGCGCTCCAGAAATCATATGGAGCGCCTTGGAAATGCACTTTATACATCCTATTGTTTTGTTAAGGAGTTTTGAATAACGATTTCATCAATTCTCTTATATATGATGTTATAATCATCTTCATTACTCATTTGTACCCATTCAGATTTTAAATAATCAATTTCTGAAATCTGTGTATATGGTGTTATCAATAATATATTCCTATCAAACTGATCCCGCAAATGTGTTGGTTTGATAATTGACAGGAATAAAAAAACGTAAAGAAGTAGGGAAAAGATTATAAGAATACCCGAGGAGAGCAAAGCGGGTTTTAGTGACGTTTTTATCTTAAGCAACTCTTCAGAATATGATTCTTTCTCTGTTTCTTCACTTTTAACGGATGTTGAGCGAGCAACAGTAGTTTTTTGCAGGCTACCTTCACATAGCATCTTTTCAACAGTCTTCAAGTGTTTCAGACTCTTCAATGTTTGTAGAAACGGTAAAACAATTACTCCTGTAACACCACCGAGGACAATAGACAATAATATCGATACAACGTCATTATTACCTGCGGTTGCTGCTTGTCTATATGGGAGACTGTTAAGCGCTCCAATAAGACCATTGCCTAATGAGGGGAAAATGGTAAAAATCCATTTCCCGATTTCAATCACTATATACGAGATTACAGCGATAACAATACCTGGATAGTACTTTTTCCATAGTTCCTTAATTTTCATGTTACAATGCTCCTACAATCATTTATTGGTGCGAAATGCTGCTCGACAAAGGACAAGGCAGAAATGTTATCTCACGAATTTTTGGTACATCTTCATTAGTTCAGCGACACATTCGGGCTCGGTTGTGCTTATTGCGAAACCATACAACTGCATCACTGCGCGGTCGTTGTTCTGGTGAGCTTTACGTAATTCTGGTGGCATGGTGACTTCATCGTACAGATCAGCAAGGCTACTATCTGGGTACAACGTACGTGCATCAAGGATAGCTTGAGCGGTTTGTTTTATTTTCTCTGTTTGCTCAGAAGTAGGGGTAGGCCAGGGAAAGTTGTTGTAAACGATATTGGCCGAATAGCGATAGCGCATCTCCAGTCTGCCTGCCACTGCTCGCATCCATGCCATATGAACATTTGACATGAGAATTCCGAATTGGTAGATAGTCGCATCGTCAACGAGATAGAGCTGGTTAGATGCAATAACCTCGGCGGGCAAAAACATCATCGGTAAATATCTTCGGTGTTCCGAACATACAGTAGGTATCGCAAGATATCTGGTATCGGGTTGCCTGATTTCAGCAAACAGACTTGGAGTCATTGCCAATGCGCGTGTATTCGCTCGCTCACTACTGGAACGCCATTTCTGGACGTTTTCCACCTTTGTCTTGATATCTGATGAAGCATTGATTTCTTCTGGTGGAACGCCTTTAAGCCATATGCAGAATCGTTTCTGATTATGTATCAACTCTTGAGCCCCGCAAAATGGACGCAAGAATCGCTTAATACGATTATCACGAGCACACAAAGTAAGATACTCCCTCTCGCTGATTGTGAAGTTTCCATCATCAAGCGCGAAACTACCATAATGAACTGAGGGAGCTCCGTTCAATGTTCTAGATCTGCTCTCGATAAAGACATTCGGTGCGTCGAGCAGATAAGCATTTATACTGTCAGCTTTACGAACAGATTGTTCTGATACGAATATTTTTTTATCGATGTTACGTGCATTATGAGTAAAGCCAATTATAACGCAGTGAACTGCTGCGGGATCGTTTGATTGGCTAGCCCATTTGAAAGACTGTCTTGCAAAAATGATTTCCATCCCTTTTGCAATAATAGGTAACCATAGGATTGCCGGTTGCTCCCCTTGCGATATTGAGTTTGTTGAAACATATGCAGCGATAATCGTTGTTCCAAACATGAAGTCGGCCGATTTCTTGAACCATGCGGATACGTAATCAAGATTTCCGACCCCTCTTTGATTACAAAAAACGTGATTAAGGTCCTCCTTTTGATTCTTGCTCATAACTCGCGCGCCAGAAAATGGTGGGTTACCCATGATGAAGTTTAAGCGTTGGCAAGAAATTATACTGTCCCAATCAAGCAGAAGAGCATTTCCTTCGTGGATATTGTCATATGTCTTCAAGGGCAAGAAATCTAGGTTCATGTGAACCACCTGCTCGGTATCAGTAAGCATCTGAGCTTCTGCAATCCACAATGCTGTGCGTGCTACTGTCACAGCAAAATCATTGATCTCTATACCATAGAACTGACCTATTGATACCATGATGGGGTTTAAGTTAGTAATTCCGAACATGATCTGCCCTGAGGTTTGTCCTTTTTCTAGGTCGATCAGGCAGCGAAGGGTTTCGTTTTCGAGCCTGCGTAGGCAAAGGAATGTTTCGGTTAAGAAGTTACCACTGCCGCATGCGGGGTCCAAAAAGGTATAACTTGCAAGCTTCTTCTGATATTCCTTAAGTTTGCCTTGACGAGTTCGGTCAAGCGGGATGTCCTTAATAGCTTGCAGCTCTTCCTTCAGACTGTCAAGAAACAGCGGATCGATCACCTTATGGATGTTTTCAATGGAGGTATAGTGCATACCTCCAGAGCGCCTAGTTTCAGGGTTGAGCGTACTTTCGAAAACCGCACCAAAAATCGTTGGACTTATTTCGCTCCAATTAAAATCCTCACTGGCATCATGAATTAATAGATGCTTTATACGGTCGGTAAACTGTGGTATCTCAATGTTCTCATCCGAAAATAGTCCCCCGTTAACATAGGGGAAAGCTTTGAGGTTGTCATCTAGGTAGTGGTCTCGCTCATCTAGTGCAGTGTCCAGAACATGGAATAGGTCGATTAGTGCGCGGCGGATATCCCGCGCTTCAAAGCGGTTGAGATAGTTATGAAATTGGCTATGTCGTCCAAAGATGCCAGCATCCTCAGCATACAAGCAAAAAACCAACCGAACGCATAACATGTTGAGACTTTTGAGAGAATCGGGGTTTTGTTGATCATGGTATTGGTGCAGGATTGCATCATACAGCACGCCAACAAGACTACCCGCTTGGATGGATACCTCCATTTCTTTGCGGATTCCTTCATCTCCCGTATCGACCAGAAAGTTGAGCCGATGGTATTCCTTCTCTAAATCCTCAAGTAAAATGGATTCTGGTTCGCCAGATGGAATTTCCATATCGTAGACTAAGAACTCACGAAAGTTGCATGTTACGATCCAGCGCGGACGCATTGAATAGGGCAGGTCTTGTGAGTAGCGTTTAGCCTGTTGAAAAGGAGTCAAAGTGCTGCCATCTGCTTGCCTGATAGGCTTGCGTAAGTCCTTGTCCACACTTTTCTGCTCGATTAAAACATGTGTGGATGGAATGCTACCATCAATAAAACTGGTGTGGTCAAGCATAACCCGATCTTCAAAGAAGATAAACTGATCGAGGTCCTCAACACCAAATACCTTCGAAAGTAGTGAGAGCCAAAACTTCTGGCTCTCACCTTTTTCGTAGCCCCTGCCCTTCCAATATGTTAAAAACTCTTTGACAGCGGACCGCTTCTCTGCTTCAGTCATATGAGAACCTCCACGGGGTATATTTCACGTCAACAGTATACATCAATTAGAGGGTGGGTGGAAACCACATTTTTCGGTTAACACAACGGAAAATTCCGAAATAGTCTATTTACCTTATACTCATGAAAAAGGAGGAAAATGTAAATAAACCCAGAATATAATATCCGATTCTTGCTGGGAGGTATCTGCAATGATATATGCGGTGGCTATCCACATGTGTTATGGTTGTGAAGTCTCGAATAATCTTCTTGAAATCGAGAGTATCTACGTTGAGTCAAACGGGGCCATATCGGTCTATAAAAAAAGCGACTTATATGATTTTTTGATAAAGTATCCTAGAACAGTTAAGGTGAACGTGAGCCCATATCCTGATGTTATTCCGTGCCTAAGTGTCAATTATGAGAAATACGTTAAATCGACACCAAACGCATATCAGCGAGATAATCTTTTGTCGTTACCAAGAAAATAACTTGCCTATCATTGTATTACATTTAGCGGTTTTATTTGTTTCGCAGTGCGCAGTAGTTATGCTAGCCATGATACCTGCTACGTTCATTAAAGACAGAACTTTGTGATGTGAATTCTTGCGCTCGTTATAATCACCTACGAGTGTGTATTACATACACGCTGGTTGGAAGCTGCGGACTAGCAATTTGGACATGTTATATGATTAATATAAGAACGATTATGTTGACAGTACGTTGATAGTAGAAACGTTAACCCACATATTCACCCATACTGACCCAAACAAGAAAGCCCGTCGCAAATCCTTTTGCGACGGGCTTTGGCGGAGAAGGAGAGATTTGAACTCTCGCGCCGGTTAACCCAGCCTACTCCCTTAGCAGGGGTTTCCATCGAAATTTACTATCCAACAGTGCAACGAGCCCTGAAACCCAATTGTTTGACTGACCGTTTGACTGACTGGTGTCAGTCAAACCCGCAAAATATGATCCCTACGGCGTACTTTACACAAAGTAAAACCCGCCTGAAATCCTTATTTCAGGCGGGTTTCCTTGGTGAGCCCGGCGGGATTCGAACCCACGACCTTTTGATTCGTAGTCAAACACTCTATCCAGCTGAGCTACGAGCCCACGCGCTTTTCCGAACTTGCGTCCGAATCAGCCTGATAATTATATCAACCGACGGGCGAAATTGCAATACCCAAATGCGACTTTTTTACGTCTTATCTTGCCCGCCGCTGCCGCGCCGCACAACCGCATGCCGTTCCCCTTCCCCTTACCGCTGCTTGCCGCGCATCCAGCCGCTCTGGTACAGGCCCAGTAGCTCCTCCAGCACCTGAATGCGGCGCAAAAGCTGGCGGCCGTTGTCGGTGTCGCCCACCATCATGCGGCGGGCAAAGGGCAGGGTGGCCTGCAGATCGGCGTGGATGTCATGGTTTTGCGCAAGCGCGTCCGCGATGCTGGTGAAGGGGCGGTGCGCCACGATGCGCATGCCGTGGCTGTTGGCGATCAGCGTGTAGCCGGCAATGCCCGTCTTGCCCTGCATGGCGCGGCAAAAACCCCCGTCGATCACGATCACCCGCCCGCCCGCCTTGACGGGGCTCTCGCCGTTGGCTGCCAGCACGGGGGTGTGCCCGTTCACGATGTGCCCCTCCGTCTCGCTCAGGCCAAAGGCCCGCAGCACGCGCGCGCAGCCCTCGGGCGTTTCGCAGTGGCGGTAGTAGGGGTCGGGCGCCTCGTGCCACACAGCGGGGTCGGTCACAAACATGCGCTCGAACGTGCGCAGCCGCCGCCCGCACAGGGGCGACCGCTCCGCCGTGCCCAGATACCACATGAAATCCACCGCGGCGGGGTCGCGCTGAAAATAGGCCCTGCGCGCCAAATGCTCATGGTGGCGCATCATTTCCGGCCCGGCACAGGACCCCTCCGCAAAGGGGGCGTGGGCAAGCTGGCCGCCCTCTGTCATGGGCACGCACCCGTGCAGCAGCAGGTTGCCATTTTCCACACGGCACAGCCCGCCTTGCCGGTACAGGAACGCGATGTGCCGGTGCAGCCGCTCGCTTTGCGCAAACGCCGCGCGAAACTCCTGCATCAGCGCCTGCTCGTCCGCGCGCAGGGCGTAGGGGTCGGCGGCGTCCACGGTGGGCAGGAGCAGGGGGTTGACCGCCCGCTCCGCGCCGTCCAGCAGGATGGATGTTTGCCCGCCCGCCACATGCTCCAGCAGCAGGCGCGCAGCCATGCCGTACTCGGGGCGCCGCCGTATCAGCTGGCCCTCCAGCTTGAACATCAGCACCGCCGCCGCGTGCGCCTGCGCCTCTTCCAGCGGCAGCATGGGGTAGGCGCGCTGCGCAAACAGGCTGAGCGCGCGCAGGCTGATGCCGTAGCCCGTTTCGAGGATCTCCATATTTCCGTAGAGCAGGCAGCCGCGCACTACCGCCGCGATGCACACCTCGCTGCCGCACGCCGCGCCCATCCACAGCACATCGTGGTTGCCCCACTGCACGTCCACCGCGTGGTGGCCCGCCAGCAGGTCGAGGATGCTGTCCGCGCGGGGGCCGCGGTCGAAGATGTCGCCCACGATGTGCAGCCTGTCCACCGCCAGCCGCTTAGCCAGCGCGCACAGCGAGAGGATGAACTCGTCCCCGCCGCCGATGCCGATGAGCGTATCGAGAATTTTTTGGTGGTAGACGAGCTGGTTGTCGTCCTCGTCCGGCTGGGCGTGCAAAAGCTCGTCCATGATGTAGGCATAGGCGGGCTGCATGGTCTTGCGCACCTTGCTGCGCGTATACTTGGAGGAGAGCAGGCGGCACAGGCGTATCAGCTGCCCCACGCGGCGCGCGTACCACGCCGCGCTGGTCGCGCCCTGCTCGCTGCGCTGGGCCAGCTTCGCTTCAGGGTAGTACAGGAGGGTCAGCAGCTCGTTCATTTCCTGCGCGTCCAGCTCGCCGCCAAACAGCGCCTCCGCCTTTTCGCGGATCACGCCGGAGGCGTTGTTCAGGATGTGGCAGAAGGCCTCGTACTCCCCGTGCAGGTCGCTGATGAAATGCTCCGTGCCCTTGGGCAGGTTCACGATGGCCCGCAGGTTGATGATCTCGGTGCACAGCGCCTGCACCGTGGGGTACTGCTCCGCCAGGAGGGACAGGTATTCCAGGCGCTCGTCCGGTTGCAATGGCTGCAATGCTTGCATGGTGTGCTCCTTACCATCCGCGCGGGGGTGTTTTGAGCGTACCGCGGCTATCATGGCACAAAGCACACAAAAAGACAATACCATACAAGTACGATTTTCGTAAGTTGTACTCTTTTTTGCATCGATTTTTGCAGACCCAGGCATGCAAAAAGCGGGGCTTCCGCCTCGCTTTTGCTTGCTTTGTCACGCTTTTGGTGCAGTGCCGCCGCCGTGTGCGGCTTATCCCGCCGGGCGGCGAGCGGCGAAAACTTTCGCCCTTGACCCGACTAGCGCAAATTGCGCGGGTCCACCGCGTCGCGCAGCGCGTCGCCCACAAAGTTGATGCACAGCACCAGCAGGATGATCACCACGCCCGGCGGGGCCCACAGCCACGGCTTGTTGGTGAGCACCGTGATGGACTGCGCGCCGTTGAGCATATTGCCAAGGCTGGCCATCGGCGGCTGCACGCCCATGCCCAAAAAGCTCAGCGCCGCCTCGTCCAGGATGGAGATGGCCACCACCGACGTGGCGTACACCAGAATGGGCGCGATGGTGTTGGGCAAAATCTCGGAAAACAGCGTGTGCCGCGTGGGCATACCGGCCACGATATCCGCCTGCACAAAGGCTGTCTCGCGCAGGCTGAGCACGTTGCCGCGCACCAGCCGCGCCACGCCCGGCCAGTCCACAAACCCCAAAATGAAAATCATGTTCCACAGCCCGGGGTCGAACACCGCCGCCGCCACCAGCACCAGAAGGATGTAGGGAAAGCTCATCACCATGTCGGTAAAGCGCATGATGACCATATCCACCGCACCGCCGAAATAGCCGGACACAAGCCCCAGCACCACGCCCACCGCCGTGGCGATGGCCGTGGCCATGAAGCCCACCAGCAGCGACACGCGCGTGGCGTAGAGCAGGCGCGTGAGCACATCGCGCCCCACCTGGTCGGTACCCAGCAGGTGCGCGGCGCTGGGCGGTGCGGAAAACTTGCCCACCAGCTTGTCCGGTCCGTAGGGGGTCAAAAAGGGCGCCAGCAGCGCCATCAGCACCAGCACCGTCAAAAAGCACAGGCTCGCCATGCCCAGCCGGTGCCGGGCAAAGCGGCGCGCCACGGTGGCAAAATATCCCCGGCTTTGCGGCAGTTCCGCCGCGTCCGTACCCGTCATGCGC
The DNA here is from genome assembly GCA_964584315.1 of uncultured Oscillospiraceae bacterium. GTDB lineage: Bacteria > Bacillota > Clostridia > Christensenellales > Aristaeellaceae > CAXXOK01. The sequence continues at coordinate 5,854 of CAZOZO010000036.1, read as the reverse complement.
GCGCCCCCTTACTTCAGCTGGATGGTGGGATCCACCACCGCGTAGAGGATATCGGTGATCAGGTTGCCCAGCAGCACCATGACCGCGGAGAGCAGGCTGACCCCCATGATCACGGGATAGTCGCGGCCCATGATGGCTGACATGGTAAGCAGGCCCAGCCCCGGCCAGCTGAACACCTGCTCCACGATCACCGCGCCGCCGATGAGCATGGGCAGCTCCATGCCGATCACGGTGATAATGGGCAGCAGCGCGTTGCGCACGGCGTGGCGGCGCACCACCGCCCCGCGCCCGATGCCCTTGGCCGTCGCGGTGCGCAGGTAGTCCTTCTGGAGCACCTCCAGCATGCTGGAGCGCACATAGCGGATGTTGCTGCCCGCCAGCGAGGCCGTCAGCACCAGCACGGGCATCACCATATGGCGCGCCACATCCCAAAAGCCGCCGCCCGTGCCCAGCGTGGTCATGCCGTCCGAGGGCAGCCAGCCCAGCCGCACGGTGAACACGTATACCAGTATCAGCGACAGGAAAAAGCTTGGGATGCTCGTGCCCAGAAACGAGAGCGTGACCGCCGCGTAGTCGCCCTTTTTGTACTGGTGGGTGGCGCTGTATACCCCCGCGGGGATGGCGATGATGAAGCCCAGCACCAGCGACGTGCCCATCAGCAGCAGCGTGGGCCCCAGGTTTTGGCCGATCATCGCGAGCACGGGCTGGTGGGTCTTGATGGAATAGCCCCAGTTGCCGTTCAGCAATTGCCCCAGCCACGTGAAGTACTGGATGTAGATGGGCTGGTTCAGCCCCAGCTGGATGGCCTTTGCCTCCACCGCAGCCTGCGACACGCGCGGCCCCTGCATCATCGAAAGCGGGCTGCCCGCAAGGCACATGATGACGTAGTCGATCAGCGTGATGCCGATGAGCACGGGGATGGCGATGAGGATCCGTTTGAGGATGTAGCGCATCATACCGGCGCACCCCCCTTGCGGGCGAGCAGTTCGCGCGCGTGGTGGCAGGCGCACAGCCGGTTCGCGGGCAGCCCTTCCACGGGCACCAGCGGCGGCTCGCTTTGGCGGCACAGGTCGGTGGCGTAGGGGCAGCGCGGGTGGAAGCGGCAGCCCGCGGGCATGTCGCTGCCCGCCTGCGCCTCGCCGCCCAGCACCATGCGCGCCCGCCCGCGCAAGGCGGGGTCGGGCTCGGGAGCCGCGTCGCACAGCGCCATGGCGTAGGGGTGCGCGGGCAGCGCGAACAGATCGCGCGCGGGCGCGACTTCCACGATCTTGCCCAAATACATCACCGCGATGCGGTCGCTCACGTAGTTGACCGCCGCCAGCCCGTGGCCGATGAACAGGTACGTAAGCCCCATGTCGCGCTGCAAATCCTTGAGCAGGTTCAGTATCTGCGCCTGGATGGACACATCCAGCGCGGACACAGGCTCGTCGCACACGATCAGCTCGGGGTTCAGGCTCAGCGCGCGCGCGATGCCCACACGCTGCCGCTGCCCGCCGCTGAACTCGTGCGGGTAGCGGTCAAACGCGGCGGCGGGCAGGCCCACGCGCTCCAGCAGGTCGCACGCCGCGCGCCACGCGCCCTTGCGCGTTACCACGCCGTGGTACAGCATGGGCGCGGTCAAAATATCGCCGATGCGTTTGCGCGGGTTCAGCGAGCTGTACGTATCCTGAAACACCATTTGCAGCCAGGCGCGGCTTTTCAGCTGCGCGCGGTTGCGCCTGAGGCTGGCCGCCAGCGGTTCGCCGTGCAGCAGCACCTCGCCCGCCGTGGGCGGCTCCAGCCCTACGATCAGCCGCCCCACCGTCGATTTGCCGCAGCCGCTCTCGCCCACCAGCCCCAGCGTTTCGCCGCGGTGCAGCGAAAAATCCACGCCATCCACGGCGCGCACCTGCCCCACCGTGTGGGGGATCACGCCCTGTTTGACGGGGTAATACTTTGTCAGTCCCCGCGCCGTGAGCAGCGCGGGTCGGCCTGCCGTGTCCGTCAACGGCTGCACCCCCCTTCCTGTACCGCGTCGGCGGTGTGCGCGTCCGGCGCGGCCGTGGCGCCACCCGGCTCCGCGGGCGTCTCCGGCGCGGCTGTGCCGCCCCCGGCGGGGGCATCCTCCGCGCACGCGCGCCAGCAGCGCGCAAGCGTCGCCTCCGTCACGGGCACAAGCGGCTGGGGCATGTGCTCGCACTGCGGCACGGCCCGCTCACAGCGGCCAAAAAAGCGGCAGCCGGTCAGCCGCTCGTACTGCTCCGGCACCACGCCGCGGATGGCGTTGAGCCGCCGCCCCGCCCCGTCGCGGATGCTGGGCACCGAGCGCAGCAGCGCCTGCGTGTAGGGGTGGCGCGGCGTGCGAAACAGCGTGCCCACGTCCGCCTCCTCCACCACCTGCCCGGCGTACATCACCAGCACGCGATCCGCCATCTCGGCCACCAGCCCCATGTCGTGGGTGATCAGCAGCAGCGCCATGCCGTATTCTTCCTTCAGTTCGTGCAACAGCCGCATGATCTGCGCCTGTATGGTCACGTCCAGCGCGGTGGTGGGCTCGTCCGCGATCAACAGCTTCGGGCCGCAGCACAGCGCCATGGCGATCATCACCCGCTGGCGCATACCGCCGGAGAGCACATGCGGATACTTGCGCATCACGCGCTCCGGCTCCGCGAGGCCCACGCGGCCCAGCAGCTGCCGGGCGCGGGCCTGTGCCTCGGCCTTGGGCAGATCCATGTGCGCGCGGATGGCTTCGGTCAGCTGCGCGCCTACAGTCAAAACGGGGTTCAGGCTGCTCATCGCGTCCTGAAAGATCATCGTGAGGGTGTTGCCGCGCACCTTGTCCAGCGCGGGGGCGGGCAACGCCAGTAGGTCCTGCCCGTCAAACACCGCCTCCCCTGCCGTGACGCGGCCGTTTTCGCCCAAAAGGCCCATCAGCGACAGCACCGTAACGCTCTTGCCGCAGCCGGATTCCCCCACGATGCACACGGTCTCGCCCGCGTCCACATGGAAGCCCACGCCGTCCACATAGGTGTTGTCGCCTCCGTCGCCCCGAAAGGCGACGCTCAGGCCGTTTACCGTAAGCAGGTGCGCCATGGTGCCCTTTCCGCCGCCAAGCCCGCGCAGCGCGGCATAGATAGAATCGGAAGGGAGGCCGTAAGCGAACCATACGGCCTCCCGACAGTATGCGGTTAGATTATACCACAGTTGAAGCGATTGCCAAGCGTTCCGGCGCGCGTGGGCGGGGCGTTTTTCACCCGCCGCCTCCGCCCGTCCGTTTTACGGGGCGATGTCCCACAGCTCCACATGGTTGAAGGAGCCGTACACATGGGGCTCGGCGTTCACCAGCCGGTTGCTGACCACGCCCAGCGGGGCCGTCACGTAGGCGTTGAACAGCGGCACCTCCGCCTGCACGATCTGGTTGATGCGGGTGTAGATGGCGCGGGTGGCGGCATCGTCCTTCGCGGAGCCGATCTGCGTGAGCAGGCCGCTCACCTCGTCATTGCTGTAGGCCAGGAAGTTGCCCGCGCCCAGCAGCCAGTTGACATCCGGGAACGGATCGATGGGCGTTAAGGTATACTGCACGGAGAAGAGATCAAAATCCCCGCCGAACACATAGTCCCAGATGGAGGCAAAATCCACCGTGCGGATCTCCACGGTGATGCCCACCTCCGCCAGCTGCGCGGCGATCACGCTGGCGCCCTGCACGAAGGTGCTGTCGCCGCTGTCGACCACGAAGCTGAGCTTCTGGCTGCCGTCCCAACCGGCTTCAGCCAGCAGGGCCTTGGCTTTGGCGGGGTCGTAGGCCACGGGGGTGATGGACGCGTCATAGAACGGGGAGAGGCTGGAGAGGAACCCGTCCACTACCTCGCCGCGGCCTTCCAGAAGGCCGGTGAGCAGGAGGTTTCGGTCGATGGCGTACAGGATGGCCTGACGCACGCGCACATCCGGCACCTTGGCGGTGTTAAAGAACACCAGCTGGCTGGTAAGGGGCTTCTCGCGCACGCTGGTCACGCCCGCCAAGGCCTCGATACCGGCCTGATCCTCCTGCGGGATGGCGCCGGTGGTGGGCTGCACAAAGTCGATCTCGCCGGATTTGAGGCCCGCCAGCAGCTGGCTGCCCTCCACGATCTTGATGTTCAGCTTGCCGATCTTGGGCGCGCCGCGCCAGTAGGCGGCGTTGGCGGCGTAGCTGATGTAGTGGTTGCTGTCAAACTCGGTCACGATATAGGGGCCGCTGACCGCGTCCGGGTGGTTGAACCAATCCGTGGTGGCCAGGTCGGCATCGGCAACGGTCTCCAGCTTATGCTTGGGGATGGTGAGCAGGTAGCGCGCGAAGGAGTTGATGAACGTGGCGGGCGCGGTGGGGGCCTTGAACACGAAGTTCAGTGTCTTGTCGTCCACCTTGGTCACGCCTTCGATCGAGGTGGCCCCGTCCGGGCTGTTGCCGTTTTCGTCAAAGCCCGCCAGCGCGGCGTAGCCGGCCATGGTCACGTTGCCCACGGCCTTGCTGGTCAGCTTGAGCACGGTAAACACCACGTCGTCCGCGGTGATGGGCGTGCCGTCCGACCAGGTGGCGGCGGGGTCGAGCTTGACGGTGTAGGTGATGTTGTCGGTGGTAGCGAACGACTCGCCCAGCATGCCAACGACGTTCAAATCCTTGTCCAGGTCAAACAGGGGCAGGAACTGCATGCCCTGCGCGTACTTGTTCAGCTCGCCCGCGTCCAGCAGCAGGGGGTTGAGCGACCCCAGCGTGCTGGTCACGCCGATGTTGACGACCTTATCCGCGCCCTCGGCGGCGGCGGCAGTAACGCCAAGGGAGAGCAGCAGCAGCAGGGATAATGCAAGGCTCAAAAGCCGCGTCCGAAGGGAGTGGCTCGTGTGTTCCATGGCTTACGCTTCCTTTCATGATGGGGTGTTTTGGGGATGTTTCGATGCGCTATGATAGCACATTTATCGCCCATATGCCATATATGATTTCAGGGGTTATGCCGTTTCAAACCCATACCCTACCCGCGCTGCGGCGAGTGGCTGCGAAACGGGCGCGCCGCGCGGTTTGGCGGCATCGGCTTGCGCGGCGGCGGGCGCCGCCACATGCGCTATGGGTTTGAAACCTCGCTACATCGCGCGGTGAAAGTGGCGCTGCTGGGTGTGGAAATGGGGCTTAACATCCGGCGTTCGCCTCCTTAGTATAGTAAATGCGTGGGATTAGTATAATTATATGCTGCGCGTTTGTCAATCCCTCGCGCCGCTTCTTTGGGTTTGGACGTTTCGACGCTGTTTGAAACAGGCGGGGCGAGCCGGGCGGCCCGCGCACCCGCGCGGCAGCAGCGTCCGCACGCCTTTTGCTGCGCGGCGCGCAGGCATAATTGCCCTCCCGCACCACCGATTGCTGCGCAGCCTTACACCCGCGTAAACACACCACCGTCCCACGGCGCAAAACCGTTATGAAAAAGCATTGACGGCAAGGCCCCGCTCCTCTATAATCAGGCTGATTTCAAGGCGGCGTGCCGCCTGCCCATGCCAGGAGGCGCCATGAGAAACCCGCTCAGTTATCAGGCGACGGAGTACGATTGCGGCCCCACCACGCTGCGCAACGCCATCAGCTACCTTTTCGACCGGGGCGACATCCACCCGGAGATCATCAAATGCATCCACCTGTACTGCATGGATTGCCACAACGAGCACGGCGAGCCTTGCAAGAACGGCACCAGCGCCTTGGCGATGTCGTTTATGGCGAACTGGCTCAACCAGTACGGGCAGGTCAAAAAGTGGCCTATCCGCTGCCGCGTGCTGCAGCAGGATCAGGTTTTCATGGGGCAGAGCAGCCCCATCGTGGCGGCGCTGCAGCAGGGCGGCGTGTGCGTGGCCCGCGTAT
>CAZOZO010000035.1:0-35188 GCA_964584315.1 uncultured Oscillospiraceae bacterium | reverse complement strand
CCGCTGAACACTTCGGCCACGAACATCGGCTGGCTGAGGAAGCGCTGCAGGCGACGCGCGCGCAGCACGGTCTTCTGGTCCTCCTCGCTCAGTTCCTCCATGCCGAGGATGGCGATAATGTCCTGAAGCTCACGGTATCGCTGCAAAGCCTCCTGCACGCGGCGGGCAACGTTGTAGTGCTCCTGCCCCACCACCGCGGGGTCCAGGATGCGGCTGGAGCTGTCCAGCGGGTCTACCGCCGGGTAGATGCCGATCTCGGAAATGGCGCGGCTTAGCACCGTGGTCGCGTCCAGATGCGTAAAGATGGCGCTGGGCGCGGGGTCGGTCAGGTCGTCCGCAGGCACGTAGATGGCCTGCACCGAGGTGATGGAGCCGTCGTTGGTGGAGGTGATGCGCTCTTCCAAGTCGCCCACCTCTGTGGCCAGCGTTGGCTGATAGCCCACGGCGCTGGGAAGGCGGCCCAACAGGGCGGAAACCTCGCTGCCCGCCTGAATGTAACGGAAGATGTTGTCGATAAACAGCAGCATGTTCTGCTTTTGCACATCGCGGAAATATTCCGCCAGCGTGAGCCCTGTCATGGCCACGCGCATGCGCGCTCCCGGCGGCTCGTTCATCTGGCCGAACACCAGCGCGGTGTTTTTGATCACGCCGCTGTTCGTCATCTCAGTCAGCAGGTCGTTGCCCTCGCGGCTGCGCTCGCCCACGCCTGTGAACACGCTGTAGCCGCCGTGCTCGGTGGCAATGTTGTGGATCAGCTCCAGAATAAGCACCGTCTTGCCCACGCCCGCGCCGCCGAACAGGCCGATCTTGCCGCCGCGCGCGTAAGGCGCCAGCAGGTCGATCACCTTGATGCCCGTTTCAAAAATGGTGGCGACGGGCTGTTGCTGGGCAAAGCTGGGGGCCTTGCGGTGGATGGGCATCTGCTGGGCGGTTACGGGCGGCTCATGCCCGTCGATGGGCCTGCCCAGCACATCGATGGCGCGGCCCAGCATCTCCGGCCCTACGGGGATGGTGATCGGCGCGCCCGTACTCTCCACTACAAGCCCGCGGGAGAGGCCCTCCGTGGCCTCCAGCGCGATGCAGCGCACCGTGGTGCCCAGATGCTCGTGAACCTCCGCCGCCACCCTGCGCTCGCCATCCAGCACATAGAGCAGCGTGTGGATGGGCGGCACCTCGCCGGCGCGGAAGCGCACATCCACCACCGGGCCAGCGATGCGGATCAATACTCCCTTGGTCATAGCGTTTCTCCTTCCCGAACTGGGATGGGTAACACAGCTTTCGATCGTGGTTGCCCATAGGTCTGCCGTTGCACGGTGGGCCATGCCCCTTCGCGGGGCTGCTCAGGCGGCGGGCTGGCTACAGCGTAAAGCTGTCCGGGTTGCCGCCGATGATCTCGTTGATCTCCTGCGTGATGGCGGCCTGCCGCGCGTGGTTCAGTTGCAGGCGCAGCTTCTTGAGCATCTCGTCCGCATTGCGCGTGGCGGACTCCATGGCCGTCATGCGCGCGCGGTTCTCGCTGGCAAAGCTCTGCACCAGGCAGCTGTAGATCACGCCTACCACATAGTGCTGGGCCATGCTGTCCAGCACACCGCGCGCGTCCGGCCAAAAATCAAGGCCGCTGGTGGGGGTATGCATGGGCGGCACGTGGCGCACCGTGTGCTTGGTGATGGGCAACAGGCTCAGGCGCGTGGGCTTCATCACCCCGCCCTTGAGCATCTGCGTGAAGATGACGAACACCTCGTCAAACTCATCGTGCCGGTAGCGGCGGCACAGCTCCGCGGCCAATTCCCGCGCCTTGTCGATGGTGGGGTTCTGCACGGCGGTCAGGTAGCTGGCATCCACGGTCACGCCCTTGCGGCGGAAAAAATCAGTCGCCATGTGCCCGAAGGTCACCAGCCGCGTGTTCAGGTGGCGCGGGTTGGATATCTCCTGATAGGCCAGCTTGAGCACATCGTGGTTATAGCCGCCGCACAGGCCCTTGTCTCCCGCGATCACCAGATAGCAGGCCCGCCTGCCGTTGGCCTTGTAAAAATCACTGCGGAAGTCGTCCGGCGCGTTGTCCAGGATGAAGCGCATGTTGGAGCGCACCAGGCTGTAATACTGCACGGTCTGGTCGTGCGCCTGCAGGGCTTTTTTCATCTTCGCGGAGGAAATCAGGTGCATGGCGCGCGTGATTTTCGCCGTTTCGCCAATCGCCTTGATATGATGGCGAATCTCCGCTATCGAGCTCATTTGCTCTCACCTGCCGGCGGGGGCACGACCGGGCAATGCGCCGCGGGCGTGTCCAGATCGTAGTCCGGGTGCCAGTTGTCCATGCCGCCCAGCCAGTTTTCGATGGCCACGCGCAGCAGCGTCTCATTGGCGTGGCTCAACTCGCCGGAAACGTTCAGCGCGGTGACCAGCTTGGCATAGTTGGCGCGGAAGTATTCCGGAAAGCCCTCCTTAAACTGGAGCAGGCTCTTCATGGTCATGTCCTTGGGGAGCATGCCCTGCGTGGCGGCGTATAGGAATGCAACCTGCACGGCCAAGGGCATCGGCGAGTTGTTGCGCTGCTTGATCAGCTCGGTCAGCTTTTCACCGTACTTGAGCTTATCCTGCGTGGTGGAGTCCATATCGCTGGCGAACTGGGCGAACACCTGCAACTCGCGGTACTGCGCCAGTTCCAGACGCAACTTGCCCGCCACCTTGCGGATGCTCTTGCACTGGGCCGCGCCGCCCACACGGCTGACCGACAGGCCGCCGTTGACCGCAGGGCGGATGCCCTCGCGGAACATCTCGGTGTCAAGGTAAATCTGCCCGTCGGTGATCGAGATGACGTTGGTGGGGATGTACGCGGAGATATCGCCCGCCTGCGTCTCAATGATGGGCAGTGCCGTCATGCTGCCGCCGCCCAGGTCGTCGCTCAGGCACGCGGCTCGCTCCAAAAGGCGGCTGTGCAGGTAGAACACATCGCCCGGGTATGCTTCGCGGCCCGGTGGCCTGTGCAAAAGCAGCGACATGGCACGGTAGGCGACGGCGTGCTTGCTTAGATCGTCATAAACGATCAGCACATCGCGGCCGCTGTACATGTACCACTCCGCCATGGCGCAGCCCGCATAAGGCGCGATATACTGCATGGTGGCGCTGTCCGCGGCGCTGGCGTTCACCACAGTGGTATACTCCATCGCGCCCGCCTCGCGCAGGTGGTTGATCATCTGCGCCACGCTGGAGGCCTTCTGGCCGATAGCGACATAGATGCACACCACGTTGGCGCCCTTTTGGTTCAGGATGGTGTCCACCGCGATGCTGGTCTTGCCTGTCTGGCGGTCGCCAATGATCAGCTCGCGCTGGCCACGCCCGATGGGCACCATCGCGTCAATGGCCAAAAGGCCCGTCTGCAGCGGCACCGTGACCGGCTTGCGGCTCAAAATAGGCGGCGCAGCCATTTCCAGCGGCCTGAGCTCCGTATCGGGGATGTGGTCGCTGCCGTCCAGCGGCATGCCCAGCGGATCCACCACATGGCCTAGCAACCCGTCTCCGCAGGGAACGGATAGCACGCGCCCCGTGCCGTAGGCGCTCATACCCACGCCGATGCCCGCGTCCTCGCCCAGGGTCACGGCCAGCACCAGTTTCTCCTCCAGATTCATGGCGATAGCGAAGCTGCCTGATTCCAGCTCGATCATCTCGCCCAGCTTACAGTCATTCAGGCCGTCGATGTGGAGCACGCCGTCGCCTACGAACAGCACCTTGCCCGTGCTGCGCACGTCTACCGTGCGCTCGTAGCCCGTCAGCCGCTCCCGCAAATTCTGGCCGACTGTTTTCCAAGATGTCTGCGTCATAGCTCCTCCTCATCGTGGCGCGTCAGCATTTTGCGCACACCCGCCAGCTGGCCCTGCAGCGTGCCGTCATACGCGCAGCCGTTGATCTCCACGCGCACGCCCGCGATCAGCGTGCGGTCGATGTGGTAGCTCAGGCGCACATGGTTGCCCAACAGTGCTTCAAAGCTCTGCACGATGCGCTTTTGCGCGGCGACGGGCAGCGGCAGCCCCGAGATGATGCGCCCGCGCAGGATGGTGCGCCCAGCGTGCTGTTCTTCACCGCTCGGGGTCGCCATGACGCTCAATTCCTCACTCACGGCTCACTCCACCTTCTTCAGGAAGTCTTCCACAAGCTTGGCATGGTCGTCCTGCTTGACCTCGCGCTGCAGTATCTTGCCTGCCAGCATGACGCTGAGGCTGGCGACCTCGTCGCGCATCTCGTTGCGTGCATTTTTGCGCAGGAACTCCGACTCGGTGCGGGCGCGCTTGATGGTCTGCTCCGCATCGGTGTGCGCGTCCTCCAGAATCTGCTGCGCCTGCTCCTGTGCCTGCGAAACGCTCTGCGCCACCACATCGGCAGCCTGCTTACGGGCGGCTTCGACATCCGCCCGCGACTTGTTTTGCTCCTGCCTGAGCTGCTCCTGCGCATCCAAAACGTCCTGCAAGCCCTTTGCAACGCCCTCGGTGCGGGCGTTCATGTACTTGCGCACCGGCTTATAGAGCAGGAAATACAGCGCGATCAGCAGGATCGCGGCATTGACGACATGCAGCAGGATGGACAGCGGGTTGAACATACCCTCCACGCTCTCATCCCTCCTTCCTGGTCATGGGAACGCCGTCACACTTTGGCGCCAAGGATAAACACGATCAGGATGCCCACCAGCAGCGCGTAAACGGCGCAGGTCTCCATCATGATCAGGCCGAACATGAGCGAGGAGTTGATCTTGCCCGCCGCCTCCGGCTGGCGCGCGATGGCCTCGACCGCCTTACCGGTCGCGTTGCCCATACCCAGCGCGGCGCCCGCGCCGCACAGCGCGGCGATGCCCGCACCAATGGCGATGATACCCAGTGTCATAGTCATATCCTCCTTGGTTTATCTGCGGTGTTTATCCGTTATGCGCCAAAGCGCGTATAACGCTACTCGATGGCCTCGCTGACGTATACCAGCGTGAGCAGGCCCAGCACGAAAGTCTGTATGCCCACATGCAGGACGTTGAAATACGAGGCGACCACGGCCGGCAGGATGATGGGCTCCACCGCGTAGATCAGCTGCATGATGATGCCGCCCACCATGATGTTGGCAAATAGACGGATGGCAATGGAGCAGGGGGCGATCAGATCGGTCAGGATGCGGATGGGCATCACGATGGGCGACGGGCTGCACAGCCCGCGGATGCGCCCGCGTACCCCGCCACGGAACTTGAGCCCCGTCACATTCACGGTAATGAAGGTGCAAAGGCCCATCGCAAACGTGCAGTTGATATCCTCGGTGGCGGGGGGAAGGCCGAACAGCTCAATCACGGTGTTGAAGAACACATACGTCATCAGCGTCATGGCCACGGGGGCCACAAAATCGGCCGCGTGGCCCACCTTGCCCTCGCTCCAGCGGTGCACGCCGTCCACCACAAGCTCGATCAGGTTCTGCGCGCCCTTGGGCACAGGTTTCAGGCGGCGCACCACCAGAAAGTGGATCAGCAAAATAGCGGTCAAAAGCACAGCCATCACGCACCACGAGATGGCCACCGACAAGCCGACGTTCACGCCAAGCACATGAAATTCCTTGGGGTAAAGGCTTACTTCAAGCACTTAACGCGCCTCCCTCTGCGCTCTGCGATACATCAGCGCGGAACCGATGAGTAGCGACAGCGTGGCCGCTGCGACCGTAACAACCAAAAGCGGAAGTGAGTAGAGCGCCAGCGCGACCAGCACCCCCACCCACAGGGCAAACTTGACGGCGTAGAGCCACCTGCGGGGCTTGTCGCCCATCGCCGCCAGCTTCATCAGCCAGCTTTGCAAAATGCCAAAGCCCAGCCCGATGGCCGCAAACAGCAGGTACTGCCACCATGCGATGCCCGCAAAATCCATCCGCTTCGCCTCCCCGCGGCATATACCGCTTACCAATTATACCACATTCGCGCCAAAACGAAATAGGGGGCCGCATTGCCTTAAGCCTTTCGGCACACTCGGTTTGCCGTGATCCGTCCCAAAGCATTCCGTATGGCCATTTACAACGTGACCGGACCAAAACAGACCAAAAAAAACAGCCCCGCGCAGCATCATTGTCTGCAAACGTTCAGGCCGTTGTACGGTCGAGCGTGGTCAGGTGCGCGACATCCCATGCCGCCGTCCATCGACTGCCGCCCTTCCTGTCATGAAGATACTATGGCTTGGGCAGCGCCGCCTCGCGCCTTATGCCCCGCCTCCATCCGTGACCGACAGGCCTGACGTTTCCAGTCTGGACAAGATATGCTGCTATGAAACCATAACAGCAGGGCCATCATAAACCATCCCGCTTCGGTTGTCAATCGAAAGTGATAATTCTGTCACAAAGCGGGAGATGGAAAAGCGGGCGGAATCGCTCCGCCCGCCACAGATCAGCGTTCTTCCGCCGCCCATTGCTCCAGTCGTTCAATGCGGTCGCCTTCGTCCTTGGTAACGGGGTCGAATGCAAACTCGTGCAACTGCTTGCAGGCGAAGCGGTCACACTGCCCGCAGTGCGCTTTGCCTTTATCTTCACAGCAGCTTTTGACAGGGCACTTGGGGCCCCAAAAGGGTTTCTTGATGGCAAAGCAGCCATCGCATTTCATGATGGCTTTCCACTTACACTCGCTGCATAAAAGGCCACACCTGGATTCGGCCATGATCCGCGCCTCCTTGCGGGCTGCGACAATTTGCCGCAAAGTCCGTTGCGTATCATAGCAAAAAAAGGCGCAGGTGTCAAATGCGGTTTGATATGCCTAACAGTACTCCGCCTATGCTTTCACAAGGCCGCCGTGGTATACCAGCTCGTACACGCGCCGCTCGTCGCAGTAGATCTCCTCATGCCCGCCAAACCAGCTGAAATCGCCCTCCACCGTGTTGTGATAAGTGAAGCGCCCGTCGCGGTACAGCCTCGGGCCGCGGTAGGGTATCTCCTGCGGACGCAACAACAGCGCCGCGTGCAAAAAGTCGCCTGTGAACCCCTCGCCCAGCGTGCGGCCGCAGTAGTTCATGCCCCACACGCACTCGCCCCGGCAGTAGAGCGCCTCTTCGCCCACAAAGCGTACCCCGCCAAGGTAGGTGTCGATATAGCGGTAATCGCCTTCCTCATACATCAAGTCGTGCGACTGGGGCCGCGAATGCGTGTCCGCCTCCTTGCCCTTGCCGGCATAGGTGCGCTCGCCCGCGCGCAGCAGAAAGGCGATCAGCGCGCCGGTGTCCATATCAAGCGCCATGGTATTCAGGTGCAAGGGTGCGCAGGCGCTCTGCCCGCGCACCAGCTCGTCCAGCGTGGTTTGGTACAGAGCCGCAAGCTGCACGAGCCTGTCCAGCTCCGGCAGGGCCGCGCCGCTCTCCCATTTGGCGATAGCCTGCCGAGAGATATCCAGCTTTTCCGCCAGTTGTTCCTGCGAGTAGCCGTGCGCCACGCGCCACGTTTTCAGGGTTTCGTTCAGGGTCATATCATATCACCTCGCACCCATAGTATCAGGTGGTGTTCAAGCCCGCCATATACCAGCGTTTGACGTTTTTGCAACCGTTGGTTGCGCCGGGGCAGGCAAAAGCCGCGCGGCACGGGCACGCGCGGCTTTGTGAAATCAGAACTCCATGCGCTTTTCGATGTAAGCTTCCAGGTCGGTGATGGCGACGCGCTCCTGCGCCATGGTGTCGCGGTCGCGCACAGTCACGGTGCCGTTCTCCTGCGTGTCAAAGTCCACGGTGATGCAAAACGGCGTGCCGATCTCGTCCTGCCTGCGGTAACGCTTGCCGATGGAGCCCGTCTCGTCATACTCGACCATAAACTTCTTGCTGAGGCGCTGGAACACTTCGGTGGCAAGCTCGCCCAGCTTGTTTTTCTGGAGCGGCAGCACGGCGGCCTTGAACGGCGCAAGCGCCGGGTGCAGGTGCAGCACCACGCGGCTGTCGCCGCCTTCCAGCTCCTGCTCCTCGTAGGCGTCGCAGAGGAACGCCAGCGCCACGCGGTCCGCGCCTAGCGAAGGCTCAATCACATACGGGACGAAACGCTCGTTGGTCACAGGGTCGATATACTCCATGTTTTCGCCGCTCACGCGCTGGTGCGCCTTGAGGTCGAAATCCGTACGGTCCGCGATGCCCCACAGTTCGCCCCAGCCGAAGGGGAACATGAACTCAAAATCGGTGGTGGCGGTGGAGTAGTGCGAGAGCTCCTCGGGCTTATGGTCGCGCAGGCGCAGGCTCTCTTCCTTCATGCCCAGCTTCAAAAGCCAATCGCGGCAGAAGCCGCGCCAGTAGGTGAACCACTCCATATCCTCGCCCGGTTTGCAGAAGAACTCCAGCTCCATCTGCTCAAACTCGCGGATGCGGAAGATGAAATTGCCCGGCGTGATCTCATTGCGGAACGATTTGCCGATCTGCCCTACGCCCATGGGCAGCTTGCGGCGCGTGGCGCGCACGATGGACTTGAAATTGACAAAGATGCCCTGCGCCGTTTCGGGGCGGAGGTAGAGCTCGGCCGCGCTGTCCTCGTTCACGCCCTGATGGGTCTTGAACATGAGGTTGAACTTGCGGATGCCCGTAAAGTCATGCTTGCCACAGCTGGGGCAGGGGATGGCGTGCTCCGTGATGTAGGCCTCAAACTGCGCGTCGTTCCAGCCGTCGGCCTGCACTTCCTCGCCGTGCTCCTTGGCCCAGTCCTCGATCAGCTTGTCGGCACGGAAGCGCTCTTTGCAGGCCTTGCAGTCCATCAGCGGGTCGTTGAAGTTGCCCACATGGCCGCTGGCGACCCACACGTTGCGGTTCATCAGGATGGCGCTGTCAAGCCCCACGTTGTACTTGTTTTCCTGCACAAATTTACGCCACCAGGCGCGCTTGATGTTGTTTTTGTACTCAACGCCGAGGGGGCCGTAGTCCCAGGAGTTGGCCAGACCGCCGTAGATTTCGCTGCCCGGGAAAATGAAGCCGCGCCCCTTGCAAAGGGCGACCAGTTTGTCCATGGTCAAAGCCGCCATCCGATTCCCTCCACCAATATCTCAAAATCATCCCTTATCATAACGGCAGGGGGTGGCTTTGTCAAGCAAAACAGGGTTTTGACGGACTGTAGGCAAGTCGTGCGTGGGCAGCATGATGCCTCGTTGTCTATGCATCACGTGTCTTTACTGTCCTGCGTTCTTCATGCCGCCCGAGCCATTTGTCCAGCGCATAGAAGGCATACCCCATGGCGATAAAACCCGCGGCCACCAGCGCTACGTTGAGCAGCGTGCGTCCCCAACCCAGCACCGTTGCGTCGATGAAGAAGTACGGGTAGCGCCCGCCTTCCATGTAGCGCGCGCCAAGAAGCGACGCAATGACCGTAACCACATAATAGCCCAGTGGCGCAAGCGTCCACCACAGCGGATCAACCGCCTTGATATGTCCTTTGGGGTCAAACAGTGCCCAGTCAGCGATCATCAGCAGTGGCACGATCAGGTGCACCAGCAGGTTGGTCAGCAGATCGGGTTTCTCCTCCATGGCAAAGTGGATGCGAGCCAGCAGTACCCAATAGATGAGCATCGTGGTCGTGATTGCCATCACCGCAGTGCCCTTGAGGCGCATGCCAACCGCGTTGCCCCGCGAGCCTCCATGGGGTCGCGCATCGCGCACCGCTTCCTTTACGAACACAGCTAGGCAGAACGCATTGCTCAGGATCGTGAAGTACAGGAACTTGAAGGGCTCAAACGCGCCCTTGAGTATGCCGGTATTCAGGCAGAGGCCGTAAAGCGTGACGGCGGCGGCTATCAGCTTGAAGGCGGCGGATGTATGGCGGTTTTTGATATACATGCGTTTTCCTCCTTGAACACGGGCCGTGTATCAGGGAATCCTGCTGCCAGTATGCGGACAAGTATTGCGTCATTTCATTAAATATGGTTGTACGAATCATTCGCCGCAACCGAACGTCTTTCCTCTCAGGGCTCAAGACTGTGTGCGGCGCTTTGTCCCTGCCCGCAAGGCCCCCAATGTGCGCGGATCATGCGCGGTGGCGGTTTTCCAGTCGTTGACTTTGCATGGCACATGCGCTATAATGGTTCAGTTATTGATAGGCACCGTTGCATGTACCGGCAGCACGCCGCGTGCGCAACGGTGCGTATTGTGCATCTGTCGGGGAATTCTCCCCGCCGCCCGCACCGAGAAAGGGGTAGCAACATGGCCGAGACCAAGGAAAAAAAGACAGTCCTGACCAAGGAAGGCTATAAAAAGCTGGAGGCCGAGCTGGATTATTACATCAGCGTGCGTCGCAACGAGATCGCAGATCAGATCGCCGTGGCGCGCGGTTTTGGCGACCTGAGCGAGAATGCCGAGTATGACGAGGCCAAAAACGAGCAGAGCCGCATCGAAGCCAAGATCGTCGAGATGGAGAACACGCTGCGCAACTGCATCGTGATCGACGACGACGACGTGACCACCGACACCATCGGCGTTGGCAACACCGTCAAGGTGATGAACCAAACGCTCAAGAAGGAGCAGACCTTCACCATCGTGGGCGCGAACGAGACCAACCCCCGCGAGATGAAAATTTCCAGCGAGAGCCCCATCGGCTCCATGCTGCTGGGCAAAAAGGTGGGCCATGTCGTGCCCATCGAGACGCCCGGCGGCACCGTGAAGATGAAGGTGCTCGAGATCAGCCGCTGAGCCCCTTCCCCACCCAAATTGAAAGGATGAAACGCATGAACGTCGACCCGCAGAACCTCCAAACAGCCGAACCGACCGCGCAGCAACTCAGCGAGCAGGAGGGCATCCGCCGCGAGAAACTGCAGCGGCTTACGGATGCAGGCAGCAGCCCGTATGCGATCACCCGCTTTCAGGTGACGCACCGCAGCGAGGAGATTTTGTCGAAATTCGACGAGCTGGAGGGCCAGGAGGTGCGCATCGCGGGCCGCATGGTCAGCAAGCGTATCATGGGCAAGGCGAGCTTTGCCCACATGCTGGACGGCGAGGGCCAGATCCAGTTTTATGTGCGCCGCGACGACGTGGGCGAGGATGCCTACGCCGCGTTCAAGGATTGGGATTTGGGCGACATCGTGGGTGTCGTGGGCACCGCCTTCCGCACGCAGAAGGGCGAGATCAGCGTGCACGCGCAGCAGCTCACGCTGCTGAGCAAGTGCCTCAAGGTGCTGCCGGAGAAGTACCACGGCCTCAAGGATCCCGACCTGCGCTACCGCCAACGGTATGTGGACATGGTCGTGAACCCCGAGGTACGCGATACCTTCCGCAAGCGCAGCCGCATCATTAGCGCCGTGCGCGAGTTTTTGGATGCGCGCGGGTTTATCGAGGTGGATACGCCCGTTTTGCAGACCGTTGAGATCGGCGCCGCCGCCCGCACGTTCAAGACCCACCACAATGCGCTCGATCTGGACATGTTCCTGCGCATCGAGACGGAGCTGTATTTGAAGCGCCTGATCGTTGGCGGGTTTGAAAAGGTATACGAGGTGGGCCGCCTGTTCCGCAACGAGGGGATGGACGCCACCCACAACCCTGAGTTTACGAGCGTGGAGACCTATCAGGCTTTTGTGGACTACAACGAGGTCATGGAGATGGTGGAGCAGCTCTATTCCACCGTAGCGCAGAAGGTGTGCGGCACGACCCTCGTGCCTTACCTTGGCGACATGATCGAGCTCAAAGCCCCGTGGAAGCGCATCCCCATGGCGCAGGCCGTGAAGGATGCCTGCGGCGTGGACTATGCCGACTGGCACACCGACGCGGAGGCCCGCGCCTGCCTTGACAAGCTGGAAGTGCATTACGAGAAGAACGCCAAGCGCGGCGATTGCCTCGCGGCGCTGTTTGACGAATATGTCGAGCACACGCTTGTGCAGCCCACGTTCATCACCGATTACCCTGTGGATATCAGCCCCCTTGCCAAGCGCAAACCGGAAAACCCAGATTTGACCGAGCGGTTCGAGTTTTTCATCAGCGGGCACGAAATGGGCAACGCCTTCAGCGAGCTGAACGACCCCATCGACCAGCGCCGCCGCTTTGAGGAGCAGGTGCGCGTGCGCGCCGCCGAGGGCATCCGCGCCGAGGTGGATGACGATTTTGTGACCGCGCTGGAATACGGCCTGCCCCCGACGGGCGGCCTGGGCTTTGGCATCGACCGTATGGTGATGCTGCTGACCGATAACGCCTCCATCCGTGACGTGCTACTGTTCCCCACCATGAAGCCCCAGAAGTAAAACGACCGAAAGCCGCGCCACGCCGCGCGGTTTTCGCCTATGGAGTGACTGCCATGCGAATCGATCTGCCGGTGACCAAGCGCCGCATCCAAAACCATTTTCACTACAGCTTCTGGAAGTACATCCTGCTGGTCGTACTGGCTGTGTTTGGGTGGAACCTGATCTTCACCACCACGCGCTACCGCCCGCCGGAAAGCGCGAAGGTGGAGTTTTTCGCCGAGGGCGCAATGGCCGAAAACCCCGCACTGGACGCGCTGGTCGCCCGCATCCACCATGATGTGATGCCCGAGATGGAGGAGGTATCCTCCACCACCGTCACCTTTGACGATGCATACGGCGACATGCAGCTGACCGTGTGGGTGAGCGCCGGCCAAGGCGATGTGTACCTGATCGCCAAGTCCCGCTTCCTGAACATCGCCGCCAACGACGGCACGCTGGAGCTGGGTCCGTATATCGATAGCGGCGCGCTGGATGTGAGCGGTATCGACCTTGCGGCGGCCACCCTGCAACACGCCGACGGCCAGAAGGTGATGGGCGTGCCCGCCGACAGCTTGACGGCGCTCGCGGACTATGGCCTGCCCAACGAGGGCATGGTGCTGTGCGTGCTGGCCAACGGTGGTAACGACGATTATGCGGTCAAGTTCTTGAACGCGCTGATCGCCGATTTGCGCGCGGAGGCAGCGGGCGCGCAGTAAAGTGCGTGTGTATCCTGAACCGAATGCGATTGCGGGCGGAAGGCTTAAAGCCTCCCGCCCCTTCGTTTTCCGGCACGGCGAAGCCATATCGTTCAGGCTTGTTATGGATGAGCGGGTGTGGTAAGATTTGATGTTAATCGATTTTTGATATGAATCGACCATGGATGTATTCTCTCTAAACCATCATAGGAGAAGCGATTTTGAAGGATATCTTTGGCGGAAAAGTAAAACAGGCATACTTGGGACAAGCGGTTTTCGCGATTATATTCGTGGCCATTGTGATGTTTGTTTGCGCGATCATTATTCTCTGCGTTGCCCTGTTTGAAGTGAATCTTGAAGCAGACGCCCGTATCCTGTTTCTCATTTCTTCCGGGTTATCCTTGATAATGGCAGTTAGCTTTCCGCTGGGAACCATCCATTTTGCGAGACGATGCGACAAGTACCCCCGTATTGCCAGGCTGTTTCTTCAGGACTACTATTTTGCCAAAAAAGGAATTATCCATTCCAAGCGTAGACGTAAGCATCACTGACAGCTTCTCCACACGGCGGTTGAAAAGGCCAGCGGGTGCGAGCACAAAGCAAACAAACGGGCGCAGGGTTTCCCCCGCGCCCGTTTCCTTTACTGTGCCGTTTCAGGCTGTATTCTTTACTGCTTGACGTTGTCCAGCATCGCCAGCGTGACCGTCACGTCCTGGTAAGTGCCGTCCTTGATGTCATCTACGGTCTTCGCATCCGCGAGGCCCTCGGAGCGGTACAGCTTGATGGTCGCGCTGTCGCCCACGTTTTTCGCCTGCAGGATGTTGATCAGCTGCGAGGTGGACGTGATCACCGTGCCATCAGCCTCGACGATGATGTCGCCGGTCTTGATGCCAGCCTGATCGGCGGGCGAGCCACTCTCCACGTTGGTCACATACGCGCCGCTGGGCAGAATGCCCTGCTGTACGGGGGTGCTGAAGTAGTCGCTGGCGTTGGTCACCGTGACGCCGATGCGGGGCTTGGTGGCAGTATCCGCGCTGCTCGAGCCGCTCTGCGTGGTGGTGCCCGCGCTGGTCTTGCCGCTGAGCACATCACTGATCAAAGGCTTGGCCGCGTTGATCGGGATCGCCATGCCGATGCCTTCCACCGACGAGCCGGAGTAGTAGCTGCCGGTGTACTTCATGCTGGGCACGCCGATCAGCTCACCCGCTACGTTGAACATGCCGCCGCCGCTGTTGCCGGCGTTGATGGCCGCGTCCGTCTGGATCATGTAGTTCTTGAGGTCTTCCCGGCGGCCATAGATGTCGTAGTTCTCGCTGGTCACCTCGCGGTTGAGCGCGGAGATGATGCCGACGGTCGTGGTGCCGTTAAAGCTCAGGGGGTTGCCGATGCAGATGGCCCAGTCGCCGACGTTCAGCACATCGCTGTCGCCAACGGTCACGGGCGCGATGCCGAGGTTCTCCACCTTGAGCACGGCCAGGTCAAGCTTCTCATCCGAACCGGCCACGGTGGCGGGGAAGGTCTTGTCGCCCGCGGTTACCTCCAGTGAGGAAGCGCCGTCCACCACATGGTAGTTGGTGAGCACGTAGTTCGCCGCGATCACCACGCCGCTGCCGCTGCTCTGCAGCACCTCGCGGGTGCCGGACTGGCTGCCGTTGCTGCTGTCGCCGCTGCCGTCATTGCCGCCAAAGTTGCCAAAATCGCCAAAGTTGCCAAACCCGTAGTAGCTGTTAC
This sequence comes from uncultured Oscillospiraceae bacterium, assembly GCA_964584315.1. Lineage (GTDB taxonomy): Bacteria > Bacillota > Clostridia > Christensenellales > Aristaeellaceae > CAXXOK01. Next base: position 20,608 of record CAZOZO010000035.1, on the reverse strand, counting down.
GGGACGCGCTGGTGTAGTTGTTCACACCCACCACGCTGTCCTTCACCTTGGTCACCGCGTCGGTGAACGGGCTGGATACGACGGTCGCGCTCTCGGCCACCGTGACCGCCTCGGCGGACGCATTCGCGTTCATCCGGGCAAACGTAATCACGCTGCCCACGACCAAAAGAAGCGCCAGAGCAATCGCAACGATACCGTAGATATTCTTTTTCGTAGTACTCATGGTTCAATCCCTCCTTACTACGATTGGATGATAACACCTATTTTTGACCACACCGTGAACGACCCATGAAGAAAATGGAGAAGATTTGCAAACCTGCGCATCTCCGCTATTCACAATCGCGCCGGTGGTCACGTGCAATACCCGCCGATGCAGTGCAACCGCCTGCGCTTACATCGTAATATACCCGAAAAAACATGTCCGCAAACTGCATGCGCTTCACACGCTTAGCCGTTTACCGAAGCGGGTCGCACGCTCCTTTGGCCTTTTCCGTTTACTCCGCCGCACCCTGCTCCGCGGCGAAGATCGCCATGGCGCACTCCAGTCGCTTGCGCTCCATCTGGCACTCCAGCTCATACGGCTGGCCGATATCGCCGTGGAAGGCATGCGCGTTGGCCGCGCAGCCGCCGCTGCAATAGAAGCGCGCCCAGCACGCGCGACACTTCTCCTTGGTGAGCACATGGTTCTGCTTGAAGCGGTTCTGCATGGCGGTGTCAAATGTGCCATCCAGTACCGAGCCCATGCGCATCCCCTCGCGCCCCACGAACTGGTGGCAGGGGTAGATGTCGCCTTCCGGCGTAACAGCCACATACTCGTTGCCCGCGCCGCACCCGGTCAAGCGCTTTTTGAGGCAGGGTCCGCCGGTTAAATCCACCATAAAGTGGAAAAAGCTGAACCATCGCCCATCGGCGCGGCGCTTCAGGTACTCTTTGCCCAGCCGCTCGTACTCGTCAAAAACCGAGGGCAGGTCGCTCTCACGGATGGCATAGGGCTTGTCCGCACTGGTCACCACCGGCTCGATGGAGAGCTGCTCAAAGCCCTCGTCCGCCAAGTGCAGCACATCGTTGCCAAAGTCGAGGTTATAGCGGGTGAAGGTACCCCGCAGGTAGTATTGCTTCTGCCCGCGCTTGGCTACAAAACGCTTGGCCTTGTCTACGATCAGCGCATAGCTGCCCTTGCCGTTGGGCGTGGGGCGCATGCGGTCGTGCACCTCCGGCCGCCCGTCGATGGAGATGACCACGTTCTCCATCTCGCGGTTCAGGTAATCCATGATCTCGTCGGTCAGGCCCACGGCGTTGGTGGTGGTGGTAAACTTGAAGTGCTTGCCATGCTTGGCTTCCAGCGCACGCCCATAGGCAACCACCTCCTGAATGACGGCAAAGTTCATCAGCGGCTCGCCGCCGAAAAAATCCACCTCCAGGTTATGGCGGTTGCCGCTCTTTTGCACCAGCCAGTCCAGCGCCTTTTTACCGGTTTCGACGCTGAGCAGCGAACGGCTGCGCATATGAAACTCGCCCGTATCGGCAAAACAATACTGGCAGCGCAGGTTGCAGTCATGCGCGGCGTGCAGGCACATAGCCTTGACAACGCCCGTATCCAGCGTATCGACACCGGTGTAATCATCCGGCGTGTCCAGGTAGCCAAGGCGGATCAGCTCGCGCAGTTCCGCGACCGTCTCTTTTACCTCAGCCTCGGGGTGCGTCTCGGCCAGCGCGGCAGTGATCTGCGCATCGGTCAGCGCCGGGTTCTCTGTCAGCAGGGTGAGCGCGTCAAAGGCGATGGGATCCAGCGCATGCACCGCGCCGCTGCCCACATCCAGCGCCATGGGCATATCCAGCGCGCGGAACAGGTGTATCATTGATATTTCCTCCGTTTCGGGCACGCCCAGGCCACATAATCGGCATGGGCGGCATCAAATCAGGCGCCATCTGCGCGGATGGGTGGCCGCGCTCCATGGAAAAAGCCCCGCCAGCCTGTACGGCGCGCCGTAAACAGCACGCGCCAAACGGCAAGGGGGCTTTGATCCGTCAGCCAAGGGGCGATGTCACTTGGCGGCGTGGTTGGTCTTGCCTTCGCGGCCCGCGAGCACCTGCGCGTCGCGGCTCTGGCAGCTCTGGTTGGCCACGGTGCAGCTGGTTTTGCAGGCACTCTGGCAGGAGCTCTGGCACTCGCCGCAGCCGCCGGTGGCAAGGGACTGGCGCAGGCAGGGCTGGGCAACGGTTTTGATATGTTTCATGAATAATTCCCTCCAAACAACTTAACGATCGCCTTTGATTATACATCATCGCACCGTGCTTGACAAGCTGCGGCGCAACTTTCGCCCGCGCGGGTGCGCAAAAGCCCCCGCGCGTTCCGGCGGGGGCTTTGTGGCATTCTGTGCGGTCAGTTGAGCACTTCGACGTCGTTTTCCACTTTGACGTCTTCCACCTGACGGATCGCCCAGCGGGCCATGATGAGCTTGACGTTGTCTTTGCCGACCGTCAGCTCGATGGTGTCGTCCTTGATGGCGGTGATGGTGCCGAAGATGCCGCCGATGGTGCTGATGCGGTCGCCGACCTTCAGCGCGGAGAGCATGTCCTTAACCTTCTTATCCTTCTTGCGCTGCGGACGGATCAGCAGGAAGTAGAACACGGCAAACATAAGCACCATGGGGAGCACGAGGGTAAGGAGGCCGCCATCCTGCGCGGCGGTTGCAGTGGTGCCCGCAGCAGCGGTGGCGGTGGTGGCAGCCGCTCCGGTCAGGCCGAGCAGCGTTTGCGCTAAATACGTCATTGGCAAAGTACCCCTTTCAAAATCGACTGTCTCAGTATGTGATTATAACAAAGCACGTCAAAAATAACAAGGCCAAGTTGTGAACGGTTTGAAAACGTTTTGCGCGATGCGCTATAAGCGAGTCACTGCTGCGTTTTATGAATTTGCACCGTTTGGAGGTATGCTGCCTCGCGGCTTGCGATGCAGGCCAAGCAGCCTGTGTTTTGCACCAAGCCCGCCATGTGCGCTTTCGCCTCCGTACCCATCCTGCCCTCACTTCTGCCGTTGCCTCCTCGCCCATCGATCGGCTGGCCCCGCCAGACGCTCCTGCCACGTAGCAGTTTGCACGCCCCCCCTGCCGCAAACGCCGCGCGCATGTTATAATGGCCGCAGGAGGTGCGCCATGGACATTCAACTGGCCTACGAGGAGCATGGCACGGGTTTTCCGCTCATCCTGCTGCACGGCAACGGCGAGAGCCGCGCCTATTTTACCAACCAGATGGAGCCACTTTCGCAAGTGCGGCGGGTGATCGCCGTGGATACGCGCGGGCACGGCGCATCGCCGCGCGGCAGTGCTCCCTTTACACTGTCTCAGTTTGCGGACGACTTGCTCGCGTTCATGGATGGCCTTCGCATCATGCAGGCCGATATCATCGGCTTCTCGGACGGCGGCAACATCGCCCTGCTGTTTGCCCTGCGCAACCCTGCGCGCGTGCGCCGCATGGTGCTCAATGGTGCAAACCTGTATCCACAGGGCATGACGGCGCTTTCGCTTGGGCTCATCTACGCGGTGTATGGGTTTACGTCCTGCACCGCAAGGCTGTTTGGTCGCGGCAGGCGCACGCGTGACCTGTTCCGCCTGATGGTGCGCGAGCCGCACATCCGTCCCGAGGATCTGCGCGTGCTGTATATGCCGGTGCTGGTGGTCGCGGGCACGCACGACATGATCCGCGCGCGGCACACGCGGCTGATTGCCGCCTCGCTGCCCCGCTGCAGGCTGCTTTTCCTCGATGGCGGGCACATGGTTGCCCGGCAGCGTCCCGAGGCGTTCAATGCCGCGGTGCTCGCCTTTCTTGCGGAGAAGGCTCATGTACCGATTGAATCATTGATGCCCTGATCTGCGGATGCCCCTCTCAGACGGCCTGTGCATCCGTGATCGCTATCAGTAATCTCACATGCAAAAGGGAGCGCGTCGGCCGCTATTGCGGTTTGCGCGCTTCCCTTTTCATGGCTTGTCAGGTCAACCTATGCCTTCGCCGCTTCCCGCCGCAAGTGCCCGTCCAGCGCCTGTAGCAAACGGCGCCGCGCACTGACGATGGCCGCCGTGTCCCACGCAAAATCGCGGAAGCTGCGCACCACGCTGCCAGCGATGTCATATGCCAGTTCAGCGTCGTGCTCAGCCAGCATGCGCAACAGTTCGTAGTCCTCCGCCGCGGCGCGCGTCGCATCCAGCCGCGCCGTTTCCAGCAGCATTTGCCGCTCGCGATCAGGGTATACGATGTAGCCGTCCCCCTTAAAGTACGCGTCCGGTCTCATGCCAAACCATACATCGTCCACATCCCAGTAGTTGAAACCCCAGTGTAAAAAGCCCGTGAAGCCCAGCGCGAAACATGCCCAGCCCAGCAACCTGCTCTGCAAAACGGGCCGGTCTGTAAACTTATTGAGCCAGTTGGGCGTGTTGGGCACACAGCAGGTATACGTCCACCGCTCCTCGCCCATACGCTGGCGGTGGTCGTAGAAGACTCGGTTCTCCTCATAGATATCCGTGCGCGGGACCCACAGATCCATCGCATTTTGCAGACCGGGGGCGGATCGTTGGGTGTCTATCGCATCCAGGCAGCGCACACCCGGCATGTAACGCCGGATGTACTCCCTGCCATAGCGCCACGGCGCGGGGTCGGCGGGCTCATCCTCGATGTGCTGCAGCCACAGGCCGTCCCAACCCATCTGCTTGAGGTGCACCCACAGCGCGGGCAGGAACTGCGTGAGCCACGCGTCCGCCTCGGGGCTGCCCAGTGGCGCATCCACGATGCGCGCCTTGCCGTCCAATCCTTTGCCGACGGTGTGCACAAACCGCGCCTCCGTCTGCTGTATGATATGGAACCCCGCCAGCCGCTTGATGCCCCCTCCCATAAGGAACAGCGCCACAAAGCGGTCGAACACGCTGAAGTCGAACCGCCACGCCCCGTCCGCACTGCGGTACGTATCGCCCGCCGCCAGCAGATCCTGCGTGCGCACATACAACACGTTGATGCGGTTGCGCTTCATCACATCGCGCACATGCGCGGTGAAAGCCCACCACGCGGGCGAGTATCGCTCGATGCCATATTGCTCGCGAACGAAGTCACGGTCCTGCTCTGCATCCGGCGAACGCCACCAGAAGCCTGCGAGGCTCACCCAATATTCCACACTGTATTTCGCCAGCCCCGCGTCCGGCAAACGGATGCCGTATACCGTGACCCGCACGGGCACGGAGATGGTCTCCTCATCGGTCTCTAGGACGATCTCCCCATGATACGTGCCCGCAGGCGCATCCGCCGCCACGTGCAGCGTGACCCACACGCTCTGTGTGTGCTGCGCGGGCACCGTGACGGGTGTGAACGGCATGAGCGCATCCGGCCACACGCTGCCGTCGGCATACGTCTCATAGCGCTGCAGCCGCACCTCGGGTGCAAGCACGTCAAGGCCGGTCACGGTCACGCCGCGCAGTGTGAAGCCATGCTCCTGTTTAAGCACCACCTGCATGCTCTCACACGCGTTTTGCACCGTTTCCGCTACGCAGGTGAGCTGCGGCACCTCGGGCTGTCGCGCGTCCGGCTTCCGCGCTGTGAGCGCGTCCGATACCCAGTAGCGCATGACTGCCTCCTTACTGCCCGTCGGGCAAAGGGTTGTCCGCCGCGTAGTCTACCACCAACAGCGTATTGGGCAGCGCCAAAAAGCGAGCTACCGTCGGTACCATAAGATCGCCCGCCATGCGCGCAGCGTCCGTGGCGACGGCCGCCGCGTTCTGGATTACAGGCGCCTTATGCGCGCCCGTCGCCTGCACCAGCACGCGCTGCGCGGCCAAAAGGTCTTTCAGGCCAAGCGTGATGCCTGCGCGGGGCGTTGGCTTGCCGCCAAAGTACTTCTGCCCCACCGCCTGCGTGAGCGCGTCCAGCATGAGGCTGTGCGCCCCCGCCGCCGGGTCGGCCCCCGGCTCGTTGAAGCCCACGTGGCCGTTCATGCCCGTGCCCAAAATCAGGAGGTCGATGGGCCCGTGCTCGCGCAGCCATGCATCGGTTGCCTCGCACTGGGCGCGCAGGTCGCGCGCCGTCGCGTCAAATCCGTGCACCCGCTCTGCGGGCACATCCAGCGGCTGAAACAGCTGCGTGCGCATGAAGTGCTCGCAGCTGCCCTCGTCGCCCGCATCGAGGCCCAGCCACTCATCCAGCAGGATGAAGCGCGCACGCCGTAGCCGGCCGCGCTGCTCTGGCCCCCAGCGTCGCATGGCGGCCAGCATGGGGCGCTGGGTATCACCCGCGGAGATGCACAGAAGTGCCTCCGGCGTTTGCCGCAGCGTCTGGTCGATCAGCGCGGCGCTATATTCCCCCAGCGCCTCCGGCGTGTTGAAGATCAGTTTATCCAATCGCGTGCCTCCTCACAGGCAAGGGCGGATGTATGCGCGGTTGATCTCGAACAGCTCGTCCACGATCGCCACGGCCGCCTTGGTATCATTGATGGTGGGGTCGCACAGCAGCGCCTGCAGCGCGATCTCCTTGCTGCCCTTGAGCGCCGCCAGCACGGACAGGCGCTGCGCCGCCACCTGATTGGTCATCAACCCGATGATGCCATCCGGCAACTTGGGCATGATGTGCCGGTGGATGCCGAACGCGTCCACGGTCACGGGCACCTCCACCGCCACATCCGGCGGCAGCTGGCCGATGGCCCCGTCGTTGAGCACGATGGCGCTGGGCAGGCGCACAGGCGTGCCAAAGTGCAGCGCCTCTACGGCCTCCACCGCCTTTTCGCCCGACTTGGCAAACCATTCCTTCACGTCACGGTTGCCCGCGATCACGGCCGCCACATCGGCTTTCATGCGCTCGCGCTCCTGCGCGTCCCATGCGAAGTTATAGCCCTCCTCGCCCGCTTCCCAGCCGTAGGCCTGATACTCGCCCAGGTGGTCGTCCGAGCAGGTGGGGTAGAGGCCGAAGCGGTGGAACATATTGCGGCTGTAGGGCATAAAGCCGGCGTCAAACGCAGGCTCCAGCGCACGGAAGGCGGGGTAGAGATCCTCGCCCGTCTCGCGGTCGCGCATGGCCATGATCCATTGAAAGTGATTCATGCCCGCGCCCAGCACCTCCACCGTGCCCCGCGGGCGGCCCATGATCTTCTCAATGTCGTGCTGCGCCATGAAGATGCCGTGGCATAGCCCCATGCAGCGGATGCTGGTGAAGCGGCTCACCGCAAGCACGATGCGCGTTTCGGGGTTGGAGAAATTCAGGAAGTATGCTTTGGGGCATAGCGCCTCCATGTCGCGGATGATGTCCATGACCACGGGGATGGTGCGCATGGTGAAGAACAACGCGCCGGGGCCGCCATTCTCGCCCAGCGTGTGGCGGACGCCGTGCTTTTTGGGCACTTCAAAATCGTGCTGCCACAGCTCGCACCGCTCGATGGCCAGCGAGCTGATCACAAAATCCGCGCCAGACAGCGCCTCGCGCCGCTGTGCGGTGCGCTCGATGGTCATGCCCATGCCGCTGGCTTTGTTGAAAGCCAGCGCAAGCTCATACATGCGAGTCAGGTTTTCGGGGTCGATATCCACCAGAGCCAGGGTGGCGCCTTTCAGCGACGGGGTGGTGAACAGGTCACGGTACGTGGGGATGCCAAACGACATGCTGCCCGCGCCGATAAACACGATCTTGGGGGCTCTCAAGGGCAACGCTCCTCTCCGTCGATAGAGCAGGGGCCGCTCCATGCCGGACGCGGCCCCGTCTCGGTTCACATGTTGGTTACAAAATGTTTTTGCACTGCTGGTTCGAGGCGATCATCGCCGTGCCTACGATGCCCGCGTATTCCGATTGGCACGGCTCCACGCGAGCGGGGAAAAGCGTGAGCGTGCGGAGCTTTTCGCGGTACAGGTCGATGAATCGCTCCCCCATCTGCCGCGTGGCGGTGCCGCCAAGCACCACCAGCGGCAGGTCGAGGGTATTTACCATGTTGGCGATGAACGGCGCGGTCTGCTCCACCACATGGCGCATATCGCTTTCCGTCGCGTCTCCGCTGTTGATGCGCAGGCCAAACTGCGGGTCCGGCCCTTCGGAGGATATCTGCCGCTCCAGCCAACCCACTTCCCGCACGGTCACAGGCTGGGCGTGCTCCCTGACCGAGTAGCCGATTTCCCCGCACATGAAGTGCGGGCCGTGCCTGAGCTTGCCGCCGAGGATCACCCCAGCGCCGAGCCCTGCGCCGATGGACACATATAAAAGGTCATCCTTCTGGTCGTAACGGCCCACATAATACTCGCCGATGGCGCTTGCGTTCACGTCATTTTCCAGGAACACGGGCTTGCCGAAGCGCTTCTCGATGGCCAGCACCATCTCGGAGATGTCGGTGGACTGCATCACGCCGATGTAGGGCGCAAAGTAGATGGTGCGCGAGTGCACATTGATCGCGCCCGGGATGCCTAGGCCGATGCCGTAATAGGTTTTCTTGATCTTTTCCAGCTGCGTTTCGATGCGCTGGATGCTGGCGGCGAGCACGTCGAAGAATGCCTGCCCGAAACGCGCGGGGATGCGCGAGAGAATCTGGAAGGAGATGTCCCCATCCAGATTGACCACGCCTGCAGACAGGCAATCGCCTTCAAACTCGATGCCGATGGACAGCATCACGTCCGGGTTGAAGCGCAGCCTTAGCGATTTGCGCCCGATGCCGGTGGTCTCCTCCACGCCGGCGGGCACGAGGATGCCGGTCTCGACAAACTCGTCCACGATGGTCACGATGGAGGGGCTGCTCATGCCCGTAAGCTTGCTCAGCCCCACCCGGGTCACTTCCCGCTCGCGGCGGACGATGTCGAAAATCATCTTGCGGTTCAGGTTCTTCATATCCGCCGCGCACAGTGCCTTCACCCGCGACCACTTTCCCTTCCGGTACGCGCTGTTGCCGCTGCTTGCAGGGCAAGCCCGTTTTTACTTAAAGAGCTTGGCCTTGTTGATCTCCAGCTGCGCCTGCTTGTACGCGAGCAGCTGGGCATAACCCAAAGCATCCCTCTGGGTTACATAGTTCTGGAAAATCGCGTCGAATTCCTCCTCCGTGGGCGCGCGCAGCAAGGCAGGCAGCGTGGCGCCCCACAGGAGCTTCACGTCCGCGTTGATCTGCGCCTCCGCGGTATCGGCCGGCGGCTCGAGGTTCTCATACTGGGCAAAGCTCACGATGTAGGGATCGGCCCAGTTGTACATCTGCTCAAGGTATACGGCGGGCTTGGGGGCCCACAGGTTCGCCATCAACGGGTTGGCCAGCATCCACAGCGGGTCGGCGCCGGTCACTTCGTAGTACTTGGTGGCGTCCTCTTCGTACATCTTCTGGTACTCGGGAGTCAGGCTGGGGTTGCCGTCCGCGTCCAGCTGAAGGGTCACGCCCTCCTCGCCGAAAGTGCAGTCACGCGTGCCCTCGGGGCTGATCCAGTAGCTCATGAAGCGGATGCAGCGCGCGGGGTCCTTCGCGTTCTTGGTCACGCAGGTCATGGTCCAGCCGTTGATGCTTTGGCCGGGCATCACGGGAGCGTTGCCGGCACTGGGGCCCTGAATGGCGTAGAAGATGCTGTTCGGGTCCTTTTCGTAGAGCACCTGCTGCTCGGCCACAAAGTCGCAGTTCTGGAACAGCAGCGCGAAGTAGCGGTTCTGGGCGATCTTCTCCTCCACCTGCTGGCGCTGGTCGATGAAGATATCGTCCGACAGCAGACCCATCTCGTTGGCCTTACGGAAGGTCTTCAGCCATGTCAGGTAGCCCGCGTCCTCGCGGCGGTCGTAGAGCTTACCATCGATCTCCATGGGCACGCCCAAATAGTTGAGCAGGTAATCGTCAAAGGAGAGGTTGCCTGTCTCGGTAAAGTCATGGAAACCGATGGGGATCAGCGGCTGGCCGTCCACGGTGGGGTACTTTTCCTTGGCGGCGGCAAGCGCAGCCAGGAAGTTCTCCGGCGTGTCCATCTTGGGCTCGCCCAGCGCTTCCCAATAGTCCTTCTTGACCTGGAAGGTCTGGTAGTTGATGGTGTTGGCCTTGTCAAACATCGAGGGGGTGATGGATGCATTGGGGTAGCCGTAGGTCTTGCCATCGTCGCTGGCAAACCAGCTGAGGGTCTGCGGCTCGGTCACCTGATAGAAATAGGGGTCGTACTGGTCGGCAAGGTCGTTGACCGAGTACAAAAGACCCGCGGATACCATCTGCTTGTAGGCAGGGTCAGTGGTCTCGATGGTGATGATGTCCGGCAGGGTGTTGCCGGCGATCATGGTGTTGAGCTTCTCACTCTCGTTGCCGGCGGGCACGATGAAGTTGATCTTCACGCCCGTCTTGCGCTCCATGTACTGGGAGTACAGCGCCGTATCCCAGGTGGAGACATACCACGAGTAATTTACATACCAGTTGATGGTAATGGGCGAGGTGTCAAGCTTCCACCCCGGCTCCACTTCGCTGGTGGCGGTGGGCGCCTCGGCCACGGCAAAACCCGTGAACAGCGACGCGAGCAACACCGCGATCAGTACCATGCTGATTCCCCGTTTTCCCTTGCTGAACATTTCGTTCCCTCCTATTCTATTGATGAGCCGGTCAGCCCTTGACTGAGCCCAGCATCATTCCCTTAACAAAGTACTTTTGCAGGAACGGGTAGATAATGACCACCGGCACCGTGGTCACCACCATGGTGGCCAGCTTGATGGTCGTGGAGGTGACCACGGACATGCGCACGCTGGCTGGCATCTTGGCCATCATCGTGCTGGAGGATGCCTCCGCCACCGCGCGGTAGAGGAAGGTCTGGATGGGGGTGAGCCACGTCTCGTTGGTGATGTAGATCACGCCGCTGAAATAGTCGTTCCAGTGCGCGACGCCGTTAAAGAGGGCGATGGTCGCCACCACCGGCATCGACAGCGGAAACACGATGCGCAGGAAGATCACAAACTCATTGGCACCGTCGATCTTGGCGGATTCCTCCATCTCCACCGGCAACTGCCGGAAGAACGTGATAAAGATGACTGCGTTGTAGAAGCTGAACAGCATGGGCCAGATATACACCCAGAAGTTATCCAAAAGCCCCAGCTGCTTGTAGGTGAGGAATGTGGGAATCAGCCCGCCGCCGAAGAACATCGTGACCACGCCAATCACCATGAACACCTTGCGCCCCCACAGGTATTGCTTGGACAGGCCGTAGGCTACCATGGCCGTGAACAGCACGCTGGTGAGCGTGCCGATCAGCGTGCGCACCACCGTGACGGCAAAGGCGGTAAAGATATCGCTGTTCTTGAACACCGCCTTGTAGCTCTCCAGGCTGAACATGCGTGGCCACCAGTAGATGCCGCCGCGCAGCGCGTCCTGCCCGTTGTTCAGCGAGTTGACCACCGTAAACCAGATGGGGTAGAGCATGATAAAGCAGATCACCAGCATGACCAGCACGACCAGCAGGTCGAACGCGCGGTTTCGGGTCCAGACGCGTCTGCGCACGGGCTTGGTTCTCATAACACTCTCCCCCTCCCTTAAAACAGCGACGTGCCCCGCAGGCGGTTGCTCATCGTGTTGGCTCCCACCAGCAGCACCAGCGAGATGATCGAGCGGAACAGCCCGATGGCCGAGGCGTAGGAGTAGTTGGTGCGCGAGATGCCCGTCTGGTACACGTAGATGTCGATCACATTGCTGGAGGAAAGGTTCAGCTGGTTCTTGAGCACGAAGATCTGGTCGAAGTTGGAGCCCATCAGCCCGCCCACCGCCAGGATGAAAAGGATGGAGATGGTACCCGCGATACAGGGCAGCGTGATGCTGAAGATCATCCGCAGCCTGCCCGCACCGTCGATGGTGGCCGCCTCGTAAAGCGCGGGGTCGATGCCCGCGATGGCCGCCAGGTAGATGATGGCGCTCCATCCCAGCTCCTTCCACACCTCCGAAACCACCGCGATGCCCCAGAAATACTTGGGGTTGGCCAAGTAGGAGATGGGCTTTTCGATCGCTCCGATGGCGACCAGAAAGGTGTTGATGAACCCCACGTCCGAAAGCCAGTTGATCATGATGCCGCCCAGCACCACCCACGACAGGAAGTGCGGCAGGTAGGATACCGTCTGCACCACCTTTTTGAAGCGCGGGTAGCGCACTTCATTGAGCAGCAGGGCGAACACGATGGGCAGCGTAAAGCCGAACAGCAGCTTGTAAAAACTAATGCCGAGCGTGTTTTTCATCACCGGCCAGAACAGCGGGTCGCTCAGGAACCGGGCGAAGTACTTCAGCCCTACCCATGGGCTGGTGCCCAGCGCGTGGGTGATCTTGTAATCCTGAAAGGCGATCTGCAACCCGTAGATGGGTAGGTAGCAGAACACGGCCATCCACACGATGCCGGGCAGCACCATCATCAGCAGGTATTTCTGGCTGCGTAGGGTCTTGCCCAGTCGGTGGGGCGTTAGTCGATGGCTTGCAGAATCGATGGGGATCAGCCTCCTTCATCGCCGCTGGCGGGCGATTTTGGTTACGCCTCGATGGGGCGGTGCTCATGTGCCGCCATGAACTGCCAAAGCTCCGGCAAGGTAGGGCTGCGGCCCGTGGCAACGTAGAAGCTGGCGGTCATGGTGCCCATACGCAGGGCCGCCTCCAGCGGCAAACCGGCCAACATTCCGGCGATCACGCCGGCGTTGAAGTTATCGCCCGCGCCGGTGGTGAGCACAGGACTGTCAATGTTCACGGTGGGCAGGCTCAGGAAGCGCCCTTCGCCCATGCAGTGCCCCACGCCCATGAAATGCAGGTACAGCGTGTGCAGCGAGAGCTGCCTGCACAGTACGCGCGCAGCGCGCTCAGGCTCGTCCGCAGGCAGCGCCAGCACGCGGCATACGTCGCGGTACTCGTTCTCGTTCAGGCTCATCACCACATGGTGGCGAGCCCCGAAGCGCCGCACCACGTCCAGCGCCTCCATCAGTGCGGCGGCCTCGCGCGTTACCGTGTCGCTCAGGTCAAACAGCATCCACTTGCCGGTAGGCAGGCGCGGCTCCACATCGCGAAGGAAGCCCTTCCAGATGCCCGTGGCGTTTGGCGTCTCGCTCCAGTTGAGGAACGCCGCCAGATCGCACGCGCTGTAGCGCGCGGCCATCTCATCCACGCCCAGGCGGTTTACCAGCAACTCCCACGTGATGCTGTGGAGCGCCTGCCCCATGCCCATCATCAGCTTGCCGTCCGCAAATTCAAGCGCAACGCATTTGGCAGGCTCGCCAATACTGAGCACCTCGCCGCACAGGGCAAGCTCCGCAAACGCCGGGTGCGGCTCAGGTACGCCAAACCCGCCGATGCAGGTAGTGTGCACCTTCAGGCAGCCCAGCGCGCGCGACAGGATGGGCACATTGCCGCCCAGCCGCTCCTGCACATCCTCCAGCTGCAGCGTGCCGCTCTTGCCCGCGCGGCTTTGAATAAAGGCCGCAAGCTCGCCCATGGTTTCATAAAACTGCAAGGTGCCATCCGGCCTGTATGCCTTCACAGGGCGAGCCAGCGTGTCGATAAACGCATCAAAGCCCGCCACCACCCGTTTCCCCTGCAGGGTCTGCCCCACCGTTTCCAAACTGCCGTACAAGCGATTTATCCTCCCGCATGTTTGATGGGGGCGCTCTGGGTCGTTAAATAATTAAATGAGTTTATTAACGCGTCTTTACTATACACGATAGATGCTATGGTTGTCAACAGGTTATTTCAAACATGAACGTCGTACATATTGGCACTTTTGCACGCAGATGTCATTTCTTATGTTGACTTAATAATTTGTTCGTGCTATGGTGAAACAACAGTCCGGCGGGCGTATGCCATGCCCGCCGCCATAAAGGAGCAACCCCTATGAGAGACCTGAAACAACTGGTTTCCCACATGACGGTTCGGGAAAAGCTGGCCCAGCTCTCGCAACTCTCCGGCGAAGCATGGAACGGCGGCAAGCTCATGGGCATCCGCTACGGTGTCACCCTCGACCCGGAGCTGGTGCGCAGCGCGGGCTCGTTGCTGGGCGCATCGGGCGCCAAAGCCGTGCGCGATATCCAGACCGAGCACCTCAAAAACCACCCGCACGCCATCCCCCTGATCTTTATGACCGATGTGATCCACGGCTACCGCACCATCTTTCCCTCGCCGCTGGGCATGGCGTGCAGCTTTGCGCCGGAGCTGGTACGGGAGAGCGCGCGCATCGCCGCGCTGGAGGCCTCGGTCTCCGGCCTGCAGGTGACCTTCTCCCCCATGGCGGATCTGGTGCGCGACGCGCGCTGGGGCCGCGTGATCGAGAGCACCGGCGAGGACCCGTGGCTCAACGCCCGGTACGCCACCGCATTCGTGGAGGGCTATCAGAACGCACCGCTCAACGAGCGCGGCGCGCTGGCCTGCTGTGTGAAGCATTTTGCGGGTTACGGTGCTGCCGAGGCGGGCCGCGACTATAACACCACCGAGATCGGCGATTATCAGCTGCACGACAGCTACCTGCCCGCCTACCGCGCGGCCGTCGACGCAGGCGCGCGTATGGTGATGACAGCTTTCAACGCTTTAAACGGTGTGCCCTGCACGGGCAACCGCTGGCTGTTTACCGACCTGCTGCGCGGCGAATGGGGCTTTGACGGGGTGGCCATCACCGATTGCACCGCTGTGTATGAGCTGTTGAACCACGGCTTCAGCGCCGATAATGCCGACGCGGCGGCGGCCACCATCTGCGCGGGCGTGGATATCGAAATGGTGTCGGAAACCTTCTTTACCCATGGCGAGCGGCTGCTGGCGGAGGGGCGCATCACCATGGCGATGCTGGATACCGCCGTTTTGCGCGTGCTGCGCCTGAAGGAGGAGATGGGGCTCTTCGACCACCCGTTCGGCCATGCGGACGAGGCCGCAGAGGCTTCGCTGCACCTGTGCGCCACACACCGCGAGGCCGCGCGCGAGCTGGCGCGCCGCTCCATGGTGCTGCTCAAGAACGACGGCGCCGCGCTGCCCATCCGCGAGGGCGAGACCTTTGCGGTGCTTGGCCCTTATGCCGCCAGCAAACAGATGCTGGACATCTGGCACTGCGAGGGCCGCGAGGCGGAGTGTGTATCGCTGGCCGAGGCACTGGAAGGCCGCGAAGGCGTTGCTATCTTGCCCTGCTGCTCTGTCAATGCGGACGGAACCTCTCCCGCCGTGACCGACGCGGAGCTGGACACGCTGCTTTCCAAAACCGCCGGCTGCGATAAACTGGTGCTTGCGCTGGGCGAGCACCCCTCCATGAGCGCCGAGGCGGGCAGCCGCGCGCACCTCGACCTGCCGGAGCCGCAGATGCGGCTGCTGCGCAAGGCCTGTGCCATGGGCAAGCCCGTAGCCGTAGTGGTGTTCAGCGGCAGGCCGCTGGTGCTGACCGAGGTGGATGGTCTCGCACAGGCCATATTGCAGGCATGGTACCCCGGCACCGAGGGCGGAAACGCCCTCGCGGATCTACTGCTCGGCCGTGTATCCCCCAGCGGCAGGCTCACGATGAGTTTCCCCTACACGCTGGGGCAGCTGCCCCTCTACTACAACCACCTGCCCACCGGCCGCCCAAAACATGGCAAGGCCGACCCCGAGCGTTTCCGCTCCCGCTATCTCGACGCACCCAACGAGCCTCTCTATCCCTTTGGGCATGGGTTGACCTACGCGAGCTTCGCCTACGGCGATGTCGTGCTGTCTGCCAATGCGATGGGCGGGGGCGATACCCTCACCGCCAGCGCGATGGTAAGCAACACCGGCAGTCTGGCAGCCACCGAGACCGTGCAGCTCTACCTGCGCGATATGGCGGGCAGCTATGCAAGGCCGGTACGAATGCTCAAATGTTATCAGGCGCTCACGCTTGCGCCGGGCGAGGCACGCGAAGTGCGCTTTACGATCGATGTGGATATGCTCAAGTACCACACGGCAAGCGGATACCAGTCCGAACCGGGCGCGTTCATGGCGTTCATCGGCCCCAACGCCGCCACAGAGAATGGCGCGGCGTTCACGTTGGTATGATTTTGAGCGCAGGCTAAATCGACTTGGTTTGACATCAGTAGATATTTAGGCACGGCCTCCGCGCAGGCGGAATGCCGTGCTTTTTTGCAGCATCATATATTGGTTCGTGTCATAAGCCTTGATATGTCTCGCTTTTTCCCGCAATTGTCGCATTGAATGCAACAAGAATTGATGGTTACATAGCATCGGATATGGTATAATCTGGGCGGAAAGAGGGAGTATATCCATGAAAAAGCTGATTGCCGTTTTATTGGTGCTCATGTTGTGCCCTTGGGTCGCTCTGGCGGAGACGAGCGTGGACATCAGCGCCATGCCCGCCGACGAGCTGCTTACCCTCTGGACAGAGGCGGGCGAGCGCCTGAAGGCGCTGGGGGCGTACCCCTATGTGGAGCTCTCGTCTGGCTCGCAGGGGGTCGAAGTGCTGAACCTTCAGGCGCGTCTTGCCGAACTGAATTACTTTGCAGCACAGCCCACCGGACGCTTTGACGCGGCGACCGTCAAGGCAGTCAAGGCCTTCGAGAAGAGCAACGCCCTGCGCGTCGACGGGGTGATGACCATCGAGGAACAAGACTTGCTCTACAACGCGGCGGCAGTCGCCAATCCAACGCCCGCGCCAACCGTCACGCCCGCGCCACCCACACTCGCCCCGGATTATGCGCTTGTGACGATCGTCGGGGGCAGGCTCTCGCGCATCAAAGGCTACCCGTATGTCAGGGTCGTCGCGCGTAACCGCTCGCCGTACACAGTCGATCAATTCCAGTTCAGGGTTCGCGCCATCGATAAGTACGGCGATTTGCTGTTGTGGGGCGGCGTGCAGGGCGCTACCATGCGCAGCTTTATCGTCGACAAGATAGAAATGAAGCCAAACCAGAAGAACGGGAATGGGAGCCAGTATTTCAGCATTAAATTCTTTCCCTCCGTTCGCATCGCGGAAGCCGCCCTGTACCGCTATCACACGATAGACGGCAAGACCGTCGACGTGCCGGATGATGCGCTGGTCTGGTACCAGATCAAGTGGTAACCACACCGTTGCACACTGGCATGGTTTCGCATGGTGGCTGGCGCGGCATATGCCGCATGCGGCAGCGAAAAGACACGGCCCGCAGCAGCGAGCCGTGTCTTTTCGGGCGCTTCCGTCGCCCATGGGCAAACGAAAGCGGATATCAGCCCTCCGCCAGCGCTTGATATCCGTTCGCAGGAAATCTTGGCTGGGGTAGCAGGATTTGAACCTACGGTGCGGGAGTCAAAGTCCCGTGCCTTACCGCTTGGCGATACCCCAAGGAAGGGAAAATGGGGTGAGTAGTGGGGCTCGAACCCACGACTTCCAGAGCCACAATCTGGCGCTCTACCACTGAACTATACCCACCATACCCTTGGCGCGCCTGAAGGGATTCGAACCCCTGACCCACGGCTTAGAAGGCCGTTGCTCTATCCAACTGAGCTACAGGCGCAGGTGCCGCCATCGCTTTTGGCGCATCCGCGGTTAATCCGCTGACGATTTAGAAGTTTATCATAAGGGCTGTTGCCTGTCAACCCCGCAAAGCGGCAAAGCTTAAAAAAATCAAGCATCATACATGCATAAGGGCCTTTTCACGCGCGGTTTCTCGGTGTAAAATAGAGGGGACGTTAACAAGGGAGGTTATCCGATGCACTGTGTACGCCAAATCGCGGCCGATCTGCTCTATGTGGGCGGCAATGATCGCAGGCTTGCCAAGTTCGAAAACCTGTTTCCCCTGCCCAAGGGCGTTTCCTACAACGCCTATCTGATGCTGGACGAGAAAACCGTGCTTTTGGATACGGTCGATCACGCGGTGGCGGATGTATTTTTCGAAAACCTGAAGGAAGGCCTTGCGGGTCGCAAGCTTGACTATGTGGTCGTGCAGCATATGGAGCCGGATCACGCTGCCACGCTCCAGTTGCTGGTCGAGCGCTACCCGGAGGTCACGGTCGTGTGTTCCTCCGTCGCCAAGAGGATGATCGGCCAGTTCTTCGGCGAGATCGAAGGGCTCAAGGTGCATACCGTAGCCGACGGCGCAACGCTGGATGTGGGGACCCGCACGCTCACCTTCTACGCCGCCGCCATGGTGCACTGGCCGGAGGTGATCGTCACCTACGACCCCAAAGGGCGCACGCTGTTCAGCGCGGATGCGTTTGGCACCTTCGGGGCGCTGGGCGGCAACCTGTACGCCGACGAAGTGGATTTTGAACGCGAGTGGCTGCCGGAGGCACGCCGCTACTATGCCAACATCGTGGGCAAGTATGGCATGCAGGTGCAGGCGCTGCTCAAAAAAATCGCAGCATTGCCGATCGAGCGCATCTGCTCGCTGCACGGGCCCATCTGGCGCAAGCACATTGCATGGTACTTGGAAAAGTACCATAAATGGAGCACTTACGAGCCGGAGGAGCATGGCGTCTTGGTCGTGTGCGGCACCGTGTACGGCCATACCCAGAATGCCGCGGAAGCGTTGGCAGGCAGGTTGGCGGATCGCGGCGCGCGCGTCGCCCTCTATGATGTATCGGTGACCGACGTGAGTGATCTGCTGGCCGAAACATGGCGCTACAGCCACATTGTGCTGGCCTGTGCAACCTACAACGCGGGCATCTTTCCCGCGATGGAAAGCTACCTGCTCGACTGCAAGGCGCATGCGCTTCAAAACCGCACCTTTGCCCTGCTGGAGAACGGCAGTTGGGCCCCCGCCGCATCATCGGGCATCCGCAGGATACTGGGCGAAATGAAGCATGTGACCCTGATCGAGCCGGAAGTGAACATCCGCTCCACCCTGCGACCGGAGCAGGGCGCCGAGCTGGACGCGTTGGCCGCGCAGATCGTGCCGCAGGTCAAGCAGACCGCTGCCCCCGCGCAGGCGGACGAGACCCCCATGGTAGACAATAACGCCCTATTCAAGGTCAGCTATGGCCTGTTCGTGCTGACCGCACGCGACGGCGATAAGGATAACGGCTGCATCATCAACACCGTCAACCAGATCACCAACATGCCCAACCGCATGGTAGTGTCGGTCAACAAGCTCAACTACACGCATGACATGATGGTCAAATCCGGCGAGTTCAACATCAGTGTTTTGAGCCGCAGCGTCGATTTTGACATGTTCAAGCGCTTTGGCTACCAGAGCGGCCGCAGCGCGGATAAGTTTGCGGGCCTGGACGGTGTGGCGCGCGCGCACAACGGCATCCTGTACCTCACGCAGAACTGCAATGCGCTCATCTCCTGCAAAACGGTGGGCATGCACGACTATGAAACCCACACCGTGTTTGTGGTGGAGCTGACCGAGGCGCGCATCCTGAGCGACGAGCCCAGCGTGACCTATGATGATTACTTCACCCATATCAAGCCCAAGCCCCAGCCGCCGGAGAAAACGGTCAAAGGCTTCCGATGCAAAATCTGCGGTTTCATCTACGAAGGCGATACGTTGCCGCCGGACTACATCTGCCCCATCTGCAAGCATGGCGCCATCGACTTTGAGCCCATCGGGCAGGAGCTGGAAGCCGAGAAAAAGTCGAAGGGTTTCCGTTGCAAGATCTGCGGCTACATCTACGAAGGCGACACCCTGCCGCCGGATTTCGTGTGCCCCGTGTGCAAGCACCCGGCCAGTGATTTTGAACCCATCGAGTAACAAATAAGCAATCAAAGGGACTCGCTACAACCGTTGCGTGTCCCTTTTCGTATGCGGCAAAAACTGACGCGCTGCATACGGCACATCGCAAGCCATGGCGACTTCGCCTTGGCTGCGAACGCTTTTTGGTGAAAGCACATCCATCTGTGCGATGGCTGTCAGTCGGCCGTGGCCGCCCGCGTGTGTGTGTGGCGCATCGGCGTGTACCTGATGCCATCGGTCTCCTGCTCCTCTTGCAGCGCTGTAAATCCAAGCCGTTGATATACAGGCACCGCATAGGGCGAGGAATTGACCGTGACGGTGTCCCCCGGCACGTCCGGCAATATGGCCTCAAACAGCCGCCTGCCAATACCCTGCCGGTGGTAAGCCTCCTCCACGAAGAAAAGGGCGATATGCGAACCTTCGCTTCGGGTCGCGATCATGCCCGCAAGCGCATCGCCGTCAAAGGCCCCGTAGCAGCGGATACGCGCGGCAAAGGAAGGGTCTTCGATCGTTCGGCGGAAGCTCTCGACCCCCTCCGGACGATAATCGGGCGCTTCAAAGCGCATGAACACGCGCCATGCCAGCGCGAGGGCCGCGCCGGTCTCCTCCGGCGCGAGCGGACGTATCACCATAAGGCGCTCCTTCCCTGGTATAAAGGAAGGCCGCCGGAACCAAAGCTCCGGCGGCCCATGTGCACTGTTCGATTACTTTTTCTTGCCCTTGATGGCGGCATGAGCAGCGGCCAGGCGCGCGATCGGCACACGGAAGGGCGAGCAGCTCACGTAGTTCAGGCCCACCTTGTGGCAGAACTCGATGGTGCTCGGGTCGCCGCCGTGCTCGCCGCAGATGCCAAGCTTGATGTCCGGGCGGGTTTCCTTGCCCAGCTGCACGGCCATCTTGACCAGCTTGCCAACGCCATCCTGATCCAGCTTGGCGAAGGGGTCGCTCTCAAAGATCTTCGTGTCATAGTAGCTGGTGAGGAACTTGCCGGCATCGTCACGGCTGAAGCCGAAGGTCATCTGGGTGAGGTCGTTGGTGCCGAAGCTGA
>CAZOZO010000034.1:0-36334 GCA_964584315.1 uncultured Oscillospiraceae bacterium | reverse complement strand
CGATCGTGCCGATGTTTACGTGCGGCTTGGTGCGTTCAAAATGTGCCTTGGCCATTTGAATGTTCCTCCCTTATTCGGTTCCGATATTTCGTCGGTACGATTTGCATGCGGTTGGAGCGGGTGATGGGAATCGAACCCACGTGACCAGCTTGGGAAGCTGGAGCTCTGCCATTGAGCTACACCCGCATGTCCGCACGACTACGCCCCAAACAAAGTATATTCTATCGATTTTGGGGCATGTTGTCAACGGTTTTTTATCGCGGCACGTCGCGCAGGCAAGCAGCGCGCGGCTTTCCGTTGCCTTGCCTGCTCCGCCCTTGCCCGCGTGCGGCGCGGGTGGTATAATCGGCTCATGGCGCGCCAAGACGTGCAACCGAAAGCGAGGAGCAACCGATGGCTAAACGTATACTGGCTCTGCTTACCGCAGTGATGATGGTCATGCTTGCCACACTCGCCGCCGCCGAGGGCGATACCACGACGTACAAGTCCGGTTTCGGTTACAGCTTAACGGTTCCAGCCGACTGGGTCTACTTCGATCAGGATGCGATCCGCGACTATATGTTGCAGAACAAGGAGGAAGTAGCCGCTTCGATCGGGTTGGACGAGGAATTCATCGATCTATACGAAGCGAATCAAGTTGAAGCTGAAATGTATGCATCGCCAGACTCCTTGGCCACCATTCAGGTGCAGGTAAACGATGCCACCGGCTTTTCGATGAAACTGCTCACGCTGCTCAAGCGTGTGATAAAGCCTATAGTCAGCGAAATGAGCACAGGAGAAGTAGTCGCTGAGGAGATGGTGACGATAGGCGAACAAGATTTTTAATCACATGACCATCGCATCCCCTGAGGGCGAGGAAATAGAGATGTATCTAACCATCGCCAACGACCTGATGTTTAGCATTGCCACCGCCGGTATGGATGAAAAGACCGCAGAGTCAATACTCTCCAGCTTTTCCACAACCCCAAGTAAATAGAACCGCTGCCAAAACGTGATCTCACGCCACAGCCTATTTCCCCGCCCTTCGCGGGCGAATCCGCACCCGTAAAGGAGTACGCTCATGACCGAAGGGAAAACCGCTCGCAAGCCTGACCTCAAAACCCTGATATCGACCATCCTGTTCGTGCTGTTCGTGGGCCTGCTGGCCTACTATGTCGCCACCCACTGGGCAGAGATGCGCGGGCTTTTGTCGCTCTCGCCGGATGTGCTCGCGGCCCTGCTGGGGCTGGGGCTGATCAGCGCACTCATCAACAGCCTGTACCACCTTGCGATGCTGCGCACCTATGGCCTCAAACTGTCGCTGGTGGACTGGATGGGCGTGGTGTGCGTGAGCAACGCGATCGCCTACGTGCTGCCCATGCGTGCCGATCTGGTGTTTTCCGCCACGTATTACAAGCGCGTCAAGGGCCTTGCGTATGTCAAGAGCGTTTCGATGGGCGCGGGCAATATGGTGTTCGGCGTTGGCTTTTCGCTGCTGCAGATCGTGGTGGCGCTGCTGTGCATGGGGTTTATCGACGGTGCGTGGCCGCTCACCCTGTGGCTGATATCGCTGGTGGGCGTGGCGGGGCTGCTTGCCTTCCTGTGGCTGTGCGGGCACGCGGAGAGCCGCATTTCCGGCCGTCTGAAGAAGATCAAGCTCGTAGGCGAGGTGATCGCGGGCTTCAACGCGCTGGTGCGCAACGGCGGCCTTTTGTGGCGGCTGCTGGTGTGCATGGTGCTGGGCAACCTGGGCAAGCTGGTCACCACCATGGTGTGCTTCCGCGCCGTGGGCGTGCCCGTTACGCTGTATGAGGCGCTGTTTTACAGCAGTGTGAGCTGGCTCAGCAGCATCGTGGCCATCGTGCCCGGCAACATCGGCCTCAAGGAGAGCGTGATGGGCGTGGCCACGGTCATGCTGGGCGCCCTGTTCACCGAGGGCGTGGCGGCCTCGCTGCTTGACCGCGTTACCATCATGATGGTCTACATCGCGCTGGGGCTGGTGTTCGCCATCCCCGTATGGCGCAACTTTGGCCGCGGCAAGAGCACGCTGCTGCCGGGCCGCGGACCCTCCGGCAACGCCGGCGAGCCGGAGTGCGCGGGCAATGAATCCGCCGCCCAGCCGGACGCGCTGGCGGGCGATGTTGCGGATGCCGCGGCGACCGGCGGCGCGGGCATCGCGGCGTGCGACGTTACGACCCCCGCAAACGGCGTGCCAAACGCCGCAGAGTAAAGCGCATCAGCCATAGCGTACCCGCGTCTGGCGCGCGGCGATGTGCGCGGGCCCGGGTTAGCGCCGCCCCTGCCGTTCAAGGATGTGATTCTCCCCCGCCTGTGCGCGTCACGCGAGAAGGCACCAAAAAAATACAAAGAAATTTTCAATCGCAAAGCATGCCGACGCGTGGCCCACGGGTGGCAAAAATGGCGAAAAGTAGTTACAAATCAGCCGTATCCGCCTTCCATACAATGTAAATCGCGTAGGCGGCAGGCCCCGCCCGTTTGCTTGACAGATGTCCCACTTGCGTATACAATAACGATGTCGGCTGATGGGGATACCGCCCAAAAGCGGTATACACACCCTGCTGTTATTGGCATAGATTCCATGGATCGGCTTCCCCCGCAACGCAAACGGGCCCATCGCCCGCGCGCGGCCAAACGCTTTGGCGGCGGGTTTTGCGAAAGGTGCGCGCATGCGCCCCTGACTTATATGTTTTGCGCGTCGATGACGCTTGGCGCTGGGCGGCCCTGCCGTGCCGCGCACAGGCGTGTAACCGGTAACGTCGGAGCATATGGCATAGCGCCATCCTTGAAATGAAGCACCAGCAGCCGCGCGGGCGTTGCCCGGGGGCTTTTTTCTGTGTTTGCGCAAAGCCGCCCGCGCCCGCCATGACTTGAAAATCAATACTTTACACCGAAAGGAGTCGATTGTACCCATGAGCCCTTTGCTCGCCATACTGATCGCCCTTGCCACCGCCGCTTTGGGCATGGCAGGCGGCTACGCCTACCGCAAACAGGCATCTGAAAAGAAAATCGGCCGCACCGAAGAATACGCCAAGAACCTCTTGGACGACGCGATGCGCAAGGCCGACGAACGCAAGAAGGAAACCATCCTCGAAGCCAAGGAGGAGGTGCTGCGCCTCAAGACCGAGCTGGACCGCGAGTGCCGCGACCGCCGCGCCGAAGTGCAGCGCAGCGAGCGCCGCATCATCCAGCGCGAAGAGACGCTCGATAAAAAGTCGGATTCGCTGGAGAACCGCGAGAACCAGCTTAACCAGAAGGCCGCGCAGCTGCAGCAGGCCGAGGAAGCCCTCGACCAGAGCCGCGCCCGGCAGGATGAGGAACTGGAGCGCATCGCCGGCATGACGCAGGACGAAGCCACCCAGATGCTCGTCAGCCGCATCCAGAAGGAAGCCTACCACGACGCCGCCGCCATGGTGCGCGACATCGAGGGCAAGGCCCGCGAGGAAGGCGAAAAGAAAGCCCGCAACATCATCGCATTGGCCATCCAGCGCTGCGCCGCCGATCACGTGGCGGAGAGCACCGTGTCCGTTATCACCTTGCCCAACGACGATATGAAGGGCCGCATCATCGGCCGCGAAGGCCGCAACATCCGCGCGCTGGAAACCGCCACGGGCGTAGACCTGATCATCGACGACACCCCCGAGGCCGTGATCGTGAGCGCGTTTGACCCCGTGCGCCGCGAGATCGCCCGCATCGCCGTCGAAAAGCTGATCGTGGACGGCCGCATCCACCCCGCGCGCATCGAGGAAATGGTCGAGAAGGCCAAGAAGGAAGTCGACAACCAGATTCGCGAGGCGGGCGACCAGGCGGTGTTCGAGACGCACCAGCACGGCATCCACCACGAGCTGGTAAAGCTGCTGGGCCGCCTCAAGTACCGCACCAGCTACGGGCAGAACGTGCTTAAGCACAGCATTGAAGTAAGCCACCTCGCGGGTATGATGGCCGCCGAGCTGGGCGCGGACGTGGCGCTGGCCAAGCGCGCGGGCTTACTGCACGATATCGGCAAGGCCGTTGACCACGAAGCCGAGGGCACGCACGTGACGCTGGGCGGCGAACTGGCCCGCAAGTATCACGAGAGCCCGGACGTGATCCACGCCATTCTTGCCCACCACAACGACGTGGAGCCGCAGACCATCGAGGCCGTGCTGGTGCAGGCCGCCGACGCCATCAGCGCCGCGCGCCCGGGCGCCCGCCGCGAGAGCCTTGAAAACTACATCAAGCGTCTTGAGAAGCTCGAAGAGATCGCAAACTCGTTCCAGGGCGTGGAGAAGTGCTTCGCCATCCAGAGCGGCCGCGAGGTGCGCATCATGGTCAAGCCCGAGGACGTGACCGACGAGGGCACCAAGGTCCTCGCCAAGGACATCGCCAAGCGCATCGAGAAAGAACTGGAGTATCCCGGCCAGATCCGCGTGAACGTGATCCGCGAAACGCGCAGCACCGAGTACGCGAAGTAAGGGGCATTTCGGTGCCCCATGTCCCCATCGAGCGTTGCGACGCTTTTGAAAAGACTTCTTCCGGTTTGGAAGGAGTCTTTTCTTTTATATTATGTTTGGGCTTCGCACCTGCGGGTGCGGGCGCGGGGGATGCGCACCTGCGGGTGCGTGCGCGGGGGATGCGCACCTGCGGGCGCGTGCGCGGGGGCCGCCCTGCGGGGCGGGCAGGGGCTTTCCGCTCGCCCCTGCACCCTTCGGGTGTCGCCTTCTTGCGCGGCGGGCTAAAGCGAGGGGTCGCCCTTGACGTACAGGACAGTCGTACAGCGCTAAAGCGCCGCCGACAAGCCTGTCCGCCTGCGTGCGACCCCTCGCTTCCCCGTCTTTCGGTATTCAGGCAACAGGAGAGAATTTGCTGCGTGGGTTGGATGCGTTTTTGCATGATGTTACCAGCGTCGCAAAGCGACGCTCCACAAATATCTACGGCTCCCTTCCCAACGGGGAGGGAGCCGCGATTGTGTTTATGAAAGCGAGCGTAAGGTCAGACTATATCGCCAATCGGTAGATGGCCTCCACGTCCTTGCGGTACAGCTGCATGAAGCCCGGCAGGGGCTCAGCTTCCACGCTGAACAGGTGATCGACCATCGTATTGATGTCCTCTTCCTTCGCGCCAAGCTGGGCAAAGGTCGCGGGCATGCCAATGTCGGTCAGGAATGCGCGGAAGCGCGCGATGCCCTCCGCGGCGGTCAGCTCGGGGTTTTGGAAGTTCATGTCGCAGCCCCACACGCGCACGGCGAATTGCGCAAAGCGGGTGATGTCGTGGGCCATCACATGGCGCATCCAGTTGGGCATGATAACAGCCAGGCCAGCGCCGTGCGCCACGTCGTACAGAGAGCTCAGCTCGTGCTCGATGCGGTGGCTGTTCCAGTCCTGCGCGCGGCCCACGCCCACGATGTTGTTGTGCGCCACCATGCCCGCCCACATGATGTTCGCGCGGGCCTGATAGTCGGCGGGGTTCTTGATCACCTTGGGGCTCTCCTCGATCATGGTCTTGAGCACTGCCTCGCATAGGCGGTCGGTCGCCTCCACGTCGCGGGTGCTGGTAAAGTAGCGCTCGCACACGTGGGCCATGATGTCCGTGATGCCGCAGGCCGTCTGGTACAGGTCAAGCGTCAGGGTGGATTCCGGGTTCAGAATGCTGAACTTGGGGCGCAAAACTTCGCCGCTGGCGCCGCGTTTGTACATGCCCGTCTCGTGGGTGATGACCGTATCCGGCGAGCCCTCGCTGCCCGCGGCGGCGATGGTCAGCACCGTTCCAACTGGCAGCGCTTCATTGACGGGGACGCCTTTCATGTAAAAATCCCAGAAATCGCCGGAATAGGGCACGCCGGCGGCGATGGCCTTGGCGCTGTCGATGGCGCTACCCCCGCCCACCGCCAGGATAAAATCCACGTTCTCGCGGCGGCAAAGGTCGATACCCTCGTATACCAGGCCGCTGCGGGGGTTGGGCTTCACGCCCGCCAGCTCGATAAAGGGGACGCCCGCGGCGTTCAATGAATCCACCGTGCGCTGGTACACCCCGTTGCGCTTGATGGAGCCGCCGCCGTAGTGGATCAGCACCTTATGACCGCCAAAGCGCTTCACCAGCCCGCCGATGTGCTGCTCGCTGTCCTTGCCGAAGCTGAAATAGGTGGGTGCGTAAAACGTAAAATTTTCCATATGTCAAACCCTTTCTGCACAATGTGCTACGAAGTGTTGCATTTACCCTCGATTGGAGTATACTTCTTAAAGTAAGCTTTAAGTCAATACGCTATTCCCAAAAGGAGGAAAGAAAATGGAGTATTCCATCCGCGAGGTGGCCCAGCGCACGGGGCTGACCGCCTCCACCCTGCGCTACTATGAGCGGGAGGGCCTCCTGTGCGATGTGGCGCGCAACGGCGGCGGCCGTCGCGTATACGGCGAGGAAGCCATGGACTGGCTTGGCATCATTACCTGCCTGAAAAACACGGGCATGCCCATCCATGAGATACGCCGCTTTGTCGCGCTGTGCGGGCAGGGCGACGCAACGCTGGAGCAGCGTTACCGCATCATCCTTGCCCACCGCGCGGCCACCGAGGCGCGCATCGCCGCCCTGCGCAAGGAGCTGGACCATATCGACCGCAAGGCCGCCTACTACCGCGCAGCCTGCGCCGCGGGCACCGAAAAGGGCGTGGGCGGCTGCGAGCCGCCGTGCGACGGCGCGGGTGTTTCGCAGGCCATGGCCGCCCGCTTCGGGGCTACGGGCAAGTAGCGCGGCGCGCTTGGCGGGGTCTTGGTCTGGCGTGTTTAGCCCGGCCGCGGCTTGCGGCGCGGCAAAGTCTTGCCACGCCTGACGGCAGCGCAGCGCCCGGGGCGGCGCAGTCACGTTCAGTGTGCCCCGCGCGCCAATACGGCGCAAAAACCGACATCTTGGATACAATACATATCTTCCCCGGAACGTCTGTGATATACTGGTCAAAACAAGCGCGATACGGAGGCGATGGCATGAAAACACCCTGGGTGCGAAAGGCGCGGCTCATCCTGATCGAGGCGGTGCTGCTCGTTGGCCTTTTGTGGCTTTTGACCCTGAGCCGCACGGACATGATCATCCGTTACGGCATCCGCAGCGCGGATGCGCTTACGGTGCTGTACTGGGTCGTATGGGGCGTGCTGGCCGTGGGGCTGAATATCGCCTATTGGATCGCGGCCACGCGCGCGAAAAAGCGGCGTGACGCCATGCCCATCAAGCTCACCTTCGCGCCGGACAAGCCCCTCGACCCCGCCGAGATCCGCGCGGAGCTGACGCGCTTCCAGACTGAGCGCCCCCAGCTTGCGCAGCTACTTTCGCAGGGCCTCGACCAGCTGGACAACATCGCGCGCAAGCAGGCCAAGATGACAGAGCTGATCGAGCGCAACGAGGTGAACCTGCTTTCGCAGGCGCAGGAGGCGCTCACCTCCGCCGAGCAGACACTGTGCCGCAAGCTGGTGCTGGTTTTGAACCGCGCCCTGCTGTGCGACCCGCAGGAGGCCAACGCCCGCCGCCGTGAGGCCGTGTTTGCGGAGCACGCCCGCACCATACAGGTGTTTTTGACCGAGAACGAGGATGTTTTGAACCGCTGCGAGACCCTGCTGACCGAAACGGTGCGCTACGTGGAGGAAAAGAAGGCGGGCCGCGAGACCATGGATCTGCAGGTGATGACCGACGTGATCCGCTCGCTGGCCAACGACGGCATCCGCATGGATGCGCGCTAAGGAGGAGACCCAAGATGCGTCGTATGCGTAAAGGAATGGCACTGATTGCTGCGCTCACACTCACCGCTGCGCTGTTGACCGCCTGCGGGCCGGAGGCGCCGCTCACGCCCGACCAGGCCAAGGAGACGCTCAACGCCCTGATGACCAAGGTGAACGTGAGCGAGGTAGCGGCGCGCATGGACATTGGTGATTCCGGCGTATCCAGCCCCGCGGACGAGCTGCCCGAAATCACCAACTATCCGTTGAGCGTGACCGGCACGGGCAGCGTGAATGTGGAGATTATCGCCAGCACGGAGAAGGCCGGCAGCGGCATGGACGGCTGGCTGAACCTCGTGGCCGAGCGCTTTAACAAGGCGGGCCTGGCGGTGGGCGGCCGCAGCGCGACGGTGTCCATCCGGCCCATCGCCTCGGGCCTTGCCACCGAGTTTATCACCAGCGGCAAGTACGTGCCCACGGCCTTCAGCCCCACCAACGAGCTGTGGGCCGAGATGCTCACCGCCACGGGCGTGCCGTATGAGAAGATGGAAACGCGCCTTGCTGGCAACACGGCGGGCATCCTGATGAGTAAAAAGGCCTACGCGGATTTTACTGCCAAATACGGCGACGTGACCCTGCCCAAGATTTTGGACGCGGTGCTGGATGGCAACCTGCTGCTGGGCTACACCAACCCCTACGCCAGCAGCACGGGCCTGAATATCCTGACCGCGATGCTGCAGGCCTTCGACCCTGCCGACCCGCTGAGCGCCAAGTCCGTGGAAAAGCTTCAGGCGTTCCAGAAGCAGGTGCCGCCCGTGGCGTATACCACCGCCCAGATGCGCGAGAGCGCCAAGAAGGGCGTGCTGGACGCGATGATCATGGAATACCAGGCCTACTCCGTAGAGCCGACCCTCAGCGATTACGTGTTCACCCCCTTCGGCGTGCGGCACGACAACCCCGTGTACGCGATGGGCAAGATCACTGCGGATCAGAAGGCCGCATTGCAGCTGTTCATCGACTACTGCAAGGCCCCCGAAGCACAGGCGGACGCCGTGCGCTACGGCTTCAACAAACTGGACGATTTCAAGGGCGAACCGCTGAACCTGAAAGGCGCGCAGCTTTTTGCCGCCCAAAAGGTGTGGAAGGAAAACAAGGACGGCGGCCAGCCTGTAGTGGCTGTGTTCGTGGCCGATACCAGCGGCAGCATGGACGGCACGCCCATCAAGGAGCTCAAAAGCTCGCTGGTCAACGCCGCGCAGTACATCGGCGAGGGCAACTACATCGGCCTTGTCAGCTATGCGGACGACGTGTACGTGAACCTGCCCGTCGGCGAGTTCAGCGGCAAGCAGAAGGCCTACTTCACCGGGGCGGTGAAGGACCTATCCGCGGGCGGCGGCACCGCCACCTACGACGCGGTGCTGGAGGGCCTGCGCCTGCTGCTGGATGCGAAGCAGACCCTGCCGGGCGCCAAGCTGATGCTGTTTGTGCTCAGCGATGGCGTGCAAAACCGCGGCTACAGCCTGGAGCAGATCGTGCCCGTGGCGCAGGGGCTGGGCATCCCCATCCACACCATCGGCTACGGCAGCGGCGCAGACATGTCGGGCCTCTCCGCCCTGAGCAACGTGAACGAGGCCAGCAGCACCAAGGCGGACGAGAGCAACGTGGTCTACAATCTGCGCAACATCTTCAACTCGCAGATTTAAGCCGCTCCCAGCCTCCCGCACAGGCAAAACAAAGCCCGGACGCATGTTCCGGGCTTTTTGCCGTCTGCCGGCCTTTTCGGGCAAGCGCCCCTATACGGAATCAAACGGTTTGCGCATGAACAGGGGAGCAGGTTGCCGCTTCCGCGTTGCAGGGCCGCCGCGTGGCAGACCCCAAAGGCGATGCGGGAGGGCAAAGCCCCCGCGGGCTCCTTGCGCTTGGTTTGAATCGGTATCCGTTACAGCGAGTGCTTGACCCTGTCGTGCTCCTCGGCGCGCTTGCCGTTGTTGAAGCGATCCAGCGTGCCCACGAGGTAGCCGGTGATGCGGCGGATGCGCTGGAAGCTCTGCCCGCCAAAATCGTATTGCAGCTCCACCTCTTCGCCATCCACCTTCAGGTCGATATGCCGGGGTTCCTTGCCGTACTTTTCCACTGCGCGCGCAATGTATGCGTCGATCTCGTTCTGCTCCAGAATGCCGCCCGTAACCGTCACCGTGCAAGCCATGGCCATCCACTCCTCCGCATTTGGTTGGTCTTGGTATACCCTACGCGGGCTGTAGGGAAACCTGTTTTGCCTGAAGGTGCCCCGTTAATTTTGTGACGCAGCGCAAAGGGTTGCCTGCCAAGCGTTTCCGCCATCGGCACATCCGGAAGCGCTGCACGCGGCATTTGTTCGCCACGGTCAATCCTTCGCCCTTGCATCACAAGGCGCTGCGCTACGCTATCAAGGATCGCGTTGTAAAACGCTGCTTTCCAAGCGTTTCCGCTCCCATGCCCGCCGCCCAAAATTTCCGGCCCGCCCGCCTGGTTTGTAACTGCTTCTGTAACCCCCGCCAGCTATACTCATATAGCAACATTGAAAAGGAAGGGGGGGCGCGCATGAAGCTGACAAAGACCGTTTCGCTGGCCGTGGCCATATTGTTGTCCCTCTGTACGCTGACCGCCGTACTGGCGGAGCCGGCGGAACCCGCCTGCCCCGTCGCAGTGCCGCCCCTCGCGGAGGATATCGCCCCTGCCGTTACGCCCGACCCCCTGACCAACGATGCGCCCGCCGAAACGGCCGCCCCCGAAGCGATTGCCGAAGCCACGCCGGAAGCCCTGCCCACAGATGCGCCCGCCGCTCCCGTAACCGGCAGCGTGTCCATTGCGCTGGTCGCGCCGGAAACGCTCCGCATGGGCGATACCGTCACGCTGGTCGCCACGCTGACCGGGTATGACGGCGTGGGCGTGCAGCTGCAATGGCAAAGCACCCGCGACGGCGTTAACTGGGCCGATGTGGCAGGCGCCAACGACCTGAGCTATGCCTTTACCGTAGACGAGCACACCGCCGGAAGCAGTTGGCGGCTGGCGGTCACGGTAGGCTAACAACACAAAACGACTTAAGCCCGCCCCAAAGCAACGGGGCGGGCTTTTTTTGGCGCGCAAGTACGGCCCGCACGCGGAATACCCGTGCGGGCCGTACTTCTATTCTTGCGCTAACCCATGGGGCAGAGCATTCTGAACAGGGTTGTTGCCTATCGGATCGCCAGTCGGTTCGCACAAGCAGGGCCAGTGCTTGCCCGCCTATGCCCGTGCGTCGCCGATCCGCCCATCCGCGTGTCCCAAGGGTACGCCGCGCGGCGTTACAACACCACGATCAGCTCGTTTTCCGCCAGCAGCTCCTCCGCGCGGATCAACCCTGCGGGGCGTTCCGCGCCGTTGAGCACCATTCGCGTTACGCCGCTCTCGCGGTGCGCAGTGTTGTCCACGGTGATGTTTACCACCTTGCCGCGGAACACCTTGCGCATCGTGAAGCCCGCCCATTCCGCGGGGATGGCAGGAGAAACGAGAAGCCCATCCGGCGTGGGCCGCAAGCCCAGGATGCCTTCCACACAGCCCACCATGACTGTGGAAGCCGTGCCCGTGAGCCAGTGCACATGCGCGCGCCCGGCATTGGGGCTCTCCGCGCCCTCGATGAACTGCCCGTGCACATACGGCTCGATGCCGCGCAGGTCGGCATTTTCGTTGAAGCTGGCAGGCGAGCTCTCCGCAAAGATGCGGTAGGCGCGGCTCCCGTGCCCCAGCAACGCCTCCGCGAGGATGGCCCAGCCCTGCGGCTGGCAAAACACCGCCGCGTTTTCCTTGGTGCCGGGGTTGAACAGCAGCATCCGCGCGCCGTCGAACGCCTCAAAGCGGTAGGCGGGGCTCATGAGCATCAGCCCGTAGGGGGTATTCAGGCCGTCAAACGCCGTTTGCATGATGGTCTCTGCCTGGTCGCCCGTCGCCGCGCCGCTGATCACCGCCCAGCTCTGCGGGTTCAGCCACAGGCTGGCTTCCTTGTCGTTTCGGCTGCCGATCACGCGGCCCGCCTCGGTAAAGCCGCGGATGTAGCGGTCACCCTCGAAGCAGACCCCGTCCATGGTGGCGAGCAGCTTATCGCACTGGGTGGCCAGCCAGGCGCAGTAATCCGCGTCGCCCGCGCACAGCTCTTCCAACAGGCGCATCGCGTAGTACAGCTGGAAAGCCACAAACGTGCTCTCGCCCTTCTCGCCCAGCCGCAGGCAGTCGTTCCAGTCCGCGTGCAGGCCCGCGGGCATGCCGTGCGGGCCTATGTGCGCCATGCTGAAGCCAATGGCGCGCTTCAGGTGATCCAGCACCGTGCCCTCGTCCTTGTCCGCGTAGGGCACGACCTCGGTCAGGAATGCCGTATCCCCCGTCTCGGCAATGTACTTGTACACCGTGGGGAACAGCCACAGCGCGTCGTCCGCACGATAGTGCGGGTGGCCGGTAGCCTTTACGTAGCTCTCCTGCTCCGGCGTGTCCTCATGGCCGGGGTCGTGCGTAAACTTGACCAGCGGCAGGCCCGCGCCGTGATGCACCTGCGCGGACAGCATAAAGAGCAGCCGCTCCCGTGCCAGCTGCGGGTTCAGGTGCGTGATGCCCTGTATGTCCTGCACGGTGTCGCGGTAGCCATAGCCGTTGCGCTGGCCGCAGTACATCAGCGACGCGGCGCGGCTCCACACCACGGTGGTGAAGCACTGGAAGGCATTCCACGTATTCACCATGGCGTTGAACTTCTCATCCGGCGTGTGCACCTGAAGGCCGCTCAGCTGACCGTGCCAGTAAGCTTTCAGGGCGTCAAGCTCCGCCTCGGCCACGGCCTCGGGCGCGGCGGCGTACCGGTCCAGCAGGGGGCGCGCCTCGCTCGCCCGCTTTTGCCCCAGGATGAACACGAGCGTTTTCCGCTCGCCCGCCGCCAGCGTAAAGGCAGTGTGCAGCGCGCCGCATGGGTTGCCGTTGTAGCAGTCTTTCCCGCTCAGTTTGCCGTCCACAACGCCCTGCGGCGCATCGAACCGCCTCCTGCTCAAAAACGCCTCGCGGCTGCCCGTGTGGCTCGCGACCGGCGCGCCCACCATGCCAAAGACGCGCTCACGCCCGTTCTCGCCGCTGGGTTCCCTGTCCCAATATTCGTTGATGTGCTGCACGATGTGGTCGCCCACCAGCTCCGTACGGCTGATGAACTGCGTGTATTGCAGGTTGACCATGTCCTGCTCATAGTTTGAATCGTTGGTCAGCTCGCAGTAGCCGTACACGGACAGGCTGCGCGGCGCATCGCCGGTGTTTTCGACGGTCAGCCGCCACACCTCGTGCGCCTGCCCCATGGGCACGTAAACGAGCGCGCGGCTTCGGATGCCCGCGTACTCGCTGGTGAACTCCGTATAGCCCGTGCCGTGGCGGCACTCCGTGCGGTAAGTTTCCAGCGGCTTGCCCACAGGCTTCCACGACGCGCTCCAAAAATCGCCGCTGGCATCGTCGCGCAGGTACAGGTAGCGGCCCGGCTCGTCAAACTGGTTGAAGGTATAGCGCAGGATGCGCCCTGCCGCCCCGCTTTGCACAAAGCTGTAGCCCCCCGCGCTCTGGGTGATGATGGCCCCGTAGGCGGGCGAACCCAGATAGTTGGCCCACGGCGCGGGCGTGTCCGGGTTGGTGATCACATACTCGCGGGCGCTCTCGTCAAAGTAGCCGTACTGCATGGCGCTTCCCCTCCGATTATCGAAAACGTTTTAGTCGCGGTGTACAACAAAACAGGCTGGGTCGATCTGTTTGTGTCAGTGTACCACAAACGGCGCATGGCCGCAAGCGTGCGGAGGTTGACTAGGCAAGGGCACAGCACGACCTTGCGCTGCATGGCTTGCCTTGCCGCCTTCGGCTTCGCTGTCTCGCAAGATCGGGCGCACTCCTGCCGCTAGTCCCTCCGCACACGCTGCGGTATGCGGCTCCCTGCCGCCCGACGCTATCCTGTCGCGTTGCGCGATCGCGGCGGCTTGTGGGTCACCTTGCGACACCCGTCCATATTGCCGCATTGCGCAACCACGCGCGCCAATGGTACAATGCTGCCGTAAAGGGGGTGCCAGTAATGATCGTTTACCTTGCGCGCCACGGCGAAAAGCTGGCGGGCGACTACTTTAATCCTGCCCTGCGCCACCAGGACGAGCCGCTGACCGAGCGCGGCCACCGGCAGGCCGCGGCGCTGGCCGACCTGCCGGGCGTGAGCAGCGTACAGCACGTGGTCATCAGTCAGTACCTGCGAACGGCGGAAACGGCTCGCCCGCTGGCCTCGCGGCTATCGTTGACCCCCGCGGTGGACGTGCGCGCCAACGAGCTGGACAGCGGCCTGCTTGACGGCCTGACCGAGGCGCAGGTGACCGAGCGATACCCCGAATTATGGGCGGCTTTCACCGCCCATGCCTCGGATTTTCGCTTCCCCGAGGGCGAGACAGGCGCTGAGGCCACCGCGCGCATGATGGCGCTGCTGGGCGACGTGCAGCGGGACGGGCGGGATACGGCCATCGTGTGCCACGAGGGCATCATCCGCACCACGCTGTGCGCCGTGTTGGGCATGCCGGCGTGGTTCAGGTATCGCTTCAAGATCGACTTCTGCGGGGTTTCGGCGCTGGAGTGGCATGACGACGGCGCCTACTGGCGCGTGCTCTACGTCAACCGAACGGCGCTGTAGAGGGCGGCGGCGGACGGGCATTCAGCCCGTCCGCCGCCTTTATTCTATGATATTCCAATTTCCCTCATGCCCCGCAACGCTCCGCCTGCGGCGCTCACACTGCGTGCCGCCATGCGTCGCTGCGGGTAAGGCACGCTCTGTCTCCGCTCACCCCTCCGCCGCGTCCAGGTCCACCACCCTGGTGCACACCCGCTCCACAAAGGCCCGGTCATGCTCCACCAGCAGCATCGTGGGCTGCGCCTCCAAAATGAGATCCGTCAGCTGCAAGCGGCTGAAGATGTCGATATAGTTGAGCGGCTCGTCCCACACGTACAAGTGCGCCTGCTGGCACAGGCTGCGGGCCAGAAGCAGCTTCTTCTTCTGCCCCTCGCTGTAGTTTTCGATGGCCTTGTCGAACTGCTGGCGGCCAAAATCCATGTTGCGCAGGATGGCTTTGAAAAGGGTCTCGTCCGCGCCCGTCTCCGCGATAAAGCCCTTGAGCGAGCCGTTCAGGTGCCCCGCGGACTGCGGCACATAGCTGACCGTAAGCCCGCCCGCCACGTTCACCTCGCCCTGAAGCGCGCCGCCCTGCCCGCACAGCGCCTTCAGGATGCTGCTCTTGCCCGCGCCGTTGCGGCCCACCAGCGCGATGCGCTCGCCCCGCGCCAACGAAAAGTTCACGCCCGCGCACACCGTGCGAACATTGTAGGCCACGGTGCCGTTTCGCACCTCGACCAGCATCCGTTTGGGATGCATCAGGGGGCTCAGTTTCAGCTCGCCAACGCGCTCCACATCCTTCATCAGGCTTTTCTTTTCCTCAATGTCGCGCTCGATGCGCGCCTGTGTGTTCAGCGATCGTTTCATCATCGCGGCGGCGCGCGCGCCGATGTAGCCGCGATCTACCGCCGCCACTTCGCTCTGGTGCACATGGTACTTGCCTTTTTCCGTGTTCCGGCTCCACTCCGCCTGCCTGCGGGCGCTCTCGGTCAGGCGGGCCACATCCTTTTTCAGCTGCTCGTTGCGCGCCTGCTCCATCTGGTTTTTGCGGTCAAACTCCAGCTCCCACGTATCAAAGCCGCCGCGCTGCACGGCCACGCTCGCGCGGTTGATGGCCAGCGTATGGTCGATGCAGTCATTGAGAAACGCCCGGTCGTGGCTTACCAGCAGAAACCCGTCCTTGCCGCTCAGGTAACGCGCCACCAGCGCGCGGCCAGCAAGGTCAAGGTGGTTGGTGGGTTCGTCGATCAGGGGATAGGTATCGTCGCGGGCAAACAGGGCGCAAAGCTGCACTTTGGTTTGCTCCCCGCGGCTCAGGGTATTGTAGGGGCGCTGAAGGGCCTCCTCCGGCACGCCCAGCGCGTTCAATTCCAGCATCAGCCGCCAGTCCGGCGCATCCGGCGCGCAGGCCCGCATGACCGCAAGGGTGGGCGCATCCTCGTCCGCCACGCGGAAGGGGAACAGCGCGGGCGCGAGCGGCAGCACGATTTGCCCACGGGCGTCAAGCTCCCCCGCGAGGATGCGCAGCAGCGTGGTTTTGCCGCGCCCGTTGCGGCCAATCAGCCCCAGCCGCCAGCGGCTGTCGATCTGGAAGGTCAGGTTTTCAAACACATTGTCGTAACTGCCGTCATAGGCAAAGGTCACGTTTTGGAACTGGATCATCGCCATCTAAAAATCGCCTCCGTTTCTAGCGGGAGACGACAAAAAAGCGCAAATAAACAGAGCCTTCCGGCTGCGCTCTCCTGCCAAATGCAAAGCAAACCGACCGCTGTGCGGCGGGCGCTTTACGCTCCCTTCCGTGTGCAAGGGGTGGCAGGGTTATTTGCGCATCTTTCCAGCTCCGTTTCGTCATCAAATCATTGGGTACGCGGGCATTGTACCACGCGGGCCTGCCTGTGTCAACGCCGCGGGGGTCAGGCCTCGGCGTCGGCCAGCTGCAACACGCCGTTTTCGATGCCAGTGACCGTGGCCAGCGACACTACGCGGTAGCCCTCGTTGCGCAGGCGCTGCCCGCCCGCCTGAAAGCCCTTCTCGATGCACACGCCGATGCCCACCACCGTCGCGCCCGCCTGCCGCACGATCTCGGTCAGCCCCTCGGCGGCCTCGCCGTTGGCCAGAAAATCGTCGATGATCAGCACACGCGCGCCCCCGGGCAGGTAGTTTTTCGCGATGCGGATGTAGTTCTCGGTCTGGTGGGTAAAGCTGTAGACCCGCGCCTCGTATACGTCGCTGTTCAGGGTGCTGGTGGTCTTGCTCTTTTTGGCGAAGATGACCGGCACATTGCCGAACGCCTGCGCCGTGGTGATGGCCGCGGCGATGCCGCTGGCCTCGATGGTCAGGATCATATCCACCTGCTCGTCCATGAACGCCTCGTGGAATGCCTGCCCGATATCCGTAAGCAGCGCGATATCCAGCCGGTGGTTCAAAAACATGTCCACCTTGACAATATCGTGCCCGATGCCAAAGCCCTGGTTGATGATCGCGTCGCGTAACGCCTTCATGTGCCGCCTCCTCGAATTAGTGCCACGCCTAGGATATCAAAAAACCGCCCGTTATGCAAGCCTAACAGCAAAAATGTTCGTGCTGGTGCGAAGGTAGTTATCCTTCCCGACGTGCGATGCCCGTGTCAGGGCAGATGTTTGCGCCGCTCTTTGTGCCCGACGAGGGCATGCGCTCGACTTGTACCTCATAATTGTTTCAGTTTTATTACGCATTCCACAATATTTCGTAATAAAAACACGCGCTGTTCACACAACCTCCATCCACGCGCGCTATACTCCGCACATCCCCAGGAAAACACAAGGAGGTATGAACGCAATGAAACGCATACTGGCGCTGCTTTTGACCACCGCAATGCTGCTGAGCATGACGGCCTTCGCCGTGGCCGAGGATACCACGGCCGATACCACCGCCTCCGCCACGATGACCCCGCAGGGCGGGCAGGGGGGCGGCGTGCAGGATGGCCGCGTGAGCGGGACCATCACCGCCATTGGCGATGGCAGCATCACCCTTGACATCCGCATGGGCGGGCAGCCGCCCGCAGGCGACCCGCCGCAGGGCGACGGCAGCGGCAGGCAAAACGGCGCGCAGCCGGGCAACCCGCCGCAGGCCGTTGAGCAGAGCAATGCCCAGCAGGGCGCGCCCAACGGCGGCCCCGGTGGAAACGGCGGCGGCCCCGGCGGAAACGGCGGTGCGCCGCAGGGCGGCGGCAAGGGCGACCGCGGGAATGGCAACGCACCCCAGCAGCCTGCAAACGACAATGGCCAGGCGCAGGCCAGCCAGTCGCTCACCGTCGCCGTGACCGGCAGCACCACCATCCAAAATGAGGATGGCACCACCCTTGCCCTTGCCGACCTGAGCGTTGGCACGGCGGTGAGCGTGACCGTGACCGGCGACGCGACCAGCGGCTATACGGCCACAGCCATCACCACCCTGACCGCCCCCGCGCAGGACGGCGCGACTACCGAAAGCGCGGCGGGCACCCAGGGCTGACGGCCGAACGCGACGGCATATATGAAAGCGGAGCAGGCATATCGCCTGCTCCGCTTTCATATGCACGCTACATGGCGGGTACACGCCTATGAGCGCCTTTCAGCGCTTCACTCCGCGGCGACCGCCGCTTTGGGCGCGGGCTTGTAGGCGCCTTCCGGCTTGGGCACGCTGTAGGTAACGCCGTCGTTGAAGAACACCTGCTCCGGCGGGGTGTCCAGCAGCTCCGGGTTGCGCAGGCAGCGCTTCATCCACGTAAACAGCTTG
Source organism: uncultured Oscillospiraceae bacterium (assembly GCA_964584315.1). Classification (GTDB taxonomy): domain Bacteria; phylum Bacillota; class Clostridia; order Christensenellales; family Aristaeellaceae; genus CAXXOK01. The sequence continues at coordinate 18,232 of CAZOZO010000034.1, read as the reverse complement.
GCATACGTCGCGCCGCCGCATACGCGCTCATCCACGGTGATGCCTACGGGCAGCGTGCACCAGCGCTTGGGGTTGCCCTTCGCGTCCACGGTGTAGCCGCGTTCCGGCGTGCCCATGCCAAAGAACATGCTGGAGTTGCCAAAGTTGTAGATGTGGTGGTACACGCTGTGCAGGCCGATGGAGGCGTTGTTGGTAATCCACATGCTGGCATGGAAGGGAAGCTCGTCAATCAGCACGCCCGGCATCAGGCCGTAGCGATCCAAGAGCATCAGGAACCACACCACAACCGACACCAGCCCGGGAATCTTGATGAGCGCGGAGGCCAGCTTGATGGCAAAGCTGGGCTTGTCCGGCTTGCGGTTTTGCTCGATCTTGGCCACGAGGCGCGCCTGCACGTCGTAGATGGTGTCGGTGGGGTCAAAGCGCACCTTGATCACGTTCTCCTGAATGCTGCCATCCTCGGTATCCAGCAGGATGGTCATGGAGCAGGTGAGCTCCTTGCGATTGTAGTACTGCTTGTTCATCACAAAGCGGTTTACTTCCGGCACCTGCGATATCGCGCGCACGTAGCTGGCGATGATCACTTCCAGAAACGTGATCTTGACGCCCTCGTTGCGGCTCTTGTCCGCAATGTAGCGGGTGAGCGTTTCGTAGTCGATGTCGTGCTGCAAAAACACCTGCGCGTCGCAGCGCATGGGCATCAGGTAAGGCGTCATCTGTACGATGGGATCCATGTGCTTCACGCGTCGCCCTTCGTGGCGGAATCCGAACATAGGCAACCGTCCTTTCGAGCCGGCCATGCCGGCGATTCGGCTTCACGCGCGGGCAACATGGTAAAAGGCCTGTATGGATCGAAAACGGTTACGCACGTAAAGTATGCTTATTGTACCCGCTTAGGGCCCCGTAGTCAAGCGGTGGGCCGGGTATGCGCCGCCCGCTTGACGGGGGCCGCCGCCCTCGCACCCGGGCAGGTTGCCCGCTCTCGGCAGGGTGCGCGGCATGCGCTGTGCCGCCCCCGCGCGGCGGCACTACTCGATGCGCGCGGTGTAGCTCAGCAGCGTGATGCTGGGGGTGTTGAACAGCCGCCCCGGCATGGGGTAAAAGTCGCTGGCGGCAAGCCCGCCGCTCACATACTGGCTGATGCTGTTGATGCGCTGCATCCCTACCACGCCATTATCGCCGGGGAACCACCCCTTCTCCGGCACGAACACGGGGCCAAGCCCCGGCAGCCGCCATTGCCCGCCGCAGAAGTGCCCAGCCACCACCAGCGACAGCCTGCGGAAGGTGAAAATCGCCTGCTCGTCCGCCCAGTCGACCATCTCGCGCACATAGTCCGCCATCAGAGGCACGTGCGTAAGCCCGATCTGCAAATCATCCTTCGTCATGGCCTTGACGGCGGCTGCGGAGGCGGTGATGGCGTCAAGCCGGTAGCACAGAGCGCGGTAGCTGGCGCCGCCCTCGCCCTCGTACTGCTGGCCGCGGGCCTCCATATCCTCCTTCTGGCGGGTCAGGCTCAGCTGCATGCCCGCCACGTCCACGCTGTACAGGTACTCCGGCGTGAACCACACCGTGAGCTTGCCCACGGTCTGGGCCACGGGCCTGTCCAGATACACGGCGCCCGCGTCCTGCGCGGCGCGCACCCACTCCGCAAGCACCTCGGGGTTGCCGTGCAGCTCGGCCATCACGGGCGCCGGGTCCTCGTCGCCTGCGATCAGGTAGACGGGCACATCCGCCTTGATGCCCTTGAGCGTTTTGATGAGCGACACCAGCGGCGTATAGTCGCCGTTTCGCCCCACCATATCGCCCGTCATGGCCACGGCGGAAAAATCCTTGCCATACAGCAGCGTGCGCCACGCATCCGCGTCCAGCCCCATCTCGCTGCCGTGCATGTCCGAGATGTGCAGCACGGTAAAATTCTCAAACTTCTTGTTCAGCGACATCACGCGCACTTTTTCAGTCAACAGGTCGGTGCGGCGGTTCATGGCCGCGTTGGTCAAAAGGCCGAGCACGACCGCCGCAAACAGGATGGAAAGGAGCAAAACCAGGCACCCGGGCCCGCGGCGTTTTTTCTTCTCCGGCGCAAAGATATAGTAGTTTTGTCTCCTTGCCATTTCGCAAACCCCCAACATGTTGTAGTACCATTATAGCGTGAGGGCCGTGCGCCGCCCGTTACGCCTTTCTAATCTTTGTGTTACATTTATATGCGCGCCCGCGCGATGCCCGCTACGCTGGACATCCGCCGCCGGATATGGTATAAAGAACCGTCCGTCTGCCGCGGCGCGGCTCACGCGGCTTGATACGCAATCATTCGCCCATCATCACCGGAATTGGGGTTGAACCATGCAACTGAAAAAGGGATACCGCTTCTGGCGCGGCGCCGTGCGCCTCTTTACCCGCCCGATGCGCACGGAGTGGGCAGTGCCTTTCACGGGCGAGCCCTCGGTGTTCATCGCCAACCACGCGGGCGCGCTGGGCCCCATGTACATGTGCGCGCACTTTCCGCTGGCCGACAGCATTCACCCGTGGATGAACGCGCAGGTGCTCAGCGCCCGCGAGGTGCCCGCCTACGTGCGGCAGGATTACTGGTGGCCGCCCGAGAGCAAACTGGCCCCGCTTTTCAATGCCACGCTGCCCTACATCGCCGCGGCCATCATGCCGCCCATCCTGCGCACCGCCCCCACCGTGCCCGTGTACCACGACATGCGCGTGATGCGCACCCTGCGCGAGAGCCTGCGCATCCTCAAGGAGGGCGAGCCGCTGCTGATTTTCCCGGAGCAGCCCAAGGGCTTCAAGGCGCACGAGTCCGGCTTGAACAGCGGGTTTTTGCAGGTGGCGCCTGCGTTTGCCCGCCAAACGGGGCTGGGGCTGGCCTTCTGGCCCGTGCGCATCGACGCCAGGGCCCGCGTGTTTTCCGTGGGCGAGCCCCTGCGCTACGACCCCGCAAAACCCCTCGCGGAGCAGGGCGACGCGCTGCTGACCGCTCTCGCCGCGGCCATCCATACCGCCCAGCCGGACTGACCTCCCGCTCCCCTACAATGATAACCCCTCCGCCGCGGTTTGCGCCGCCCGCGGCGGGGTTTTTACAATCCGCGCCGATGCGTCTCCGCCCATGATTATCATTCCTGTCCCATTGCCCGCGCCGCGCACCTGTGGTAATCTATACCCAACTGCCCATCCACCCTTTCGTTTCCCTCGCCCCGTTCTTACGGACACGATGGTGCCCGTTCCCCTCGTTACGCCTCGTTTCCCCATCCCCCGTTCCACCGCGTCTCCATAGGGGGGCGGTTGGGAGGGAGACAAAGCCCCCCTGTCCCGCCGTTTCGCTTGCGGCTACGCCGCAGTGCCCACTGGGCACACGCTCATCTCTGGTGCCAAAGGAGGCAGAGCCGACGTGCAATCTACGCCAAGCCCGCGCCGCGTGATGCTGGTCATGATGTCGCTGAGCACCCTGTACAACTACCTGTATTCCATGACCGTGAGCAGCGCATGCGGCCTTTTGCCCGTGCTGGGCGGCGCGCTGTACCTGAGCGGCGCGGTGGCCGCCGCCTTTGCGCAGACGTTCGTGGGCGACAACCGCCGCTACCTGACCCGCCGGATGCGCGTGACCGGCACCCTTCTGATGGCGCTCCTGCTGCTGTTTTCGCTGATCCTTTTTTCCATCTACCCCGTGTTCAGCGCCCCGCCCAGCGTGTGGACGCTGTTTACCGTGGTGCTGGTGCTCACGGTGCGCAGCATCTGGGGGCGGCGACTGGTGGCGGGCGTGATGCGCGGGCGCATGGGGCGCGTGGCCTTCTGGCTTTTGTACGCCGCGCTGCAACTGGTGCCTGCGGCGGTGCTGCTGCCGGTGTTCTTCCGCACGCTGCCGTGGCTTACCGCGTGGCAAACGCTGGGCGGCTACGGCCTGAGCGTGCTTCTGGAGGGCTACACCTTCCTGCGCGAGCGCCGCGAGATCGCCCTCCTGCGCGAACCCGAGCCCGTGGACGCGGAGACCGTGCGCCGCACGGCGCAGAGCCTGCTGGGCGTGCATGCCTACGGCGCGTACCGGCGGATGCAACTGCTCATCCTGGTGGCGCTGCAGGTGTCGCTGGTGATGGTGTATACCTTCATCGGCATCGCGACGGCAGAGGTCATCACCGGGCTTGCGCTTTCGGTGGGCTGCACCATTTTGCTGCGCGAGGCGACCGACCTGATCCTCACCCGGCTTCGGCACCGCAGGCCTGCGCTGCTCCCGCTGCTGCTGTTTGGCCTGTGCCTGTGGAGCTATGGGCTGATCCTGTTCTACCGCCAGCTGGGCGGCGCATCGAGCCTGATCCTGAGTTACCTGACGCTGTGCCTGAGCAGCGGCGGGCTGTCGGTATCGGTCACGTGCCTGGCCGGGCTGGAGCGCGAGATGGCCGAGGTGGCCGCCTACGGCCTGCACAGCCAGACGCTTGGCTACGACCGCGTGCGCGCCGTGTATACCGAGTTTGCCATCCTGCTGGGGCAGCTGATCGCGCTGGTGTTGCTGGCCATCCTGTGCCTGCCGGCGGGCATCGACCTGCAAACCATCGATTTTGCGTTCGTGCTGCGCAGCTTCCGCCCGCTGATGGTCGCGCCGCCGCTGCTGTTGCTGGCCGCGGCCATCCTGAGCGTGCTGCACTTCCCCATGAACAACCGGCATTTTGAAAAGCTGCGCCGCTTCCTGACCCTTGCGGACGAGCCCAACCCCGCCCTGCAAAAGCAGCTGGACGACGTGGTGGTGCACAGGCACAAGAACCGCTTCGGCCTCAAGCTGCTGATTCTGCTGATCCGCCCGCTGTACTACCACCGACTGCTGGGGCGGCAGAACGCGCAGGGGCTGGAGGATGGCACCGTGGTGCTGGTGTGCAACCACGGCGAGCTGTACGGCCCCATCGTCGCAAACCTCTACATCCCCATCAGCTTCCGCCCGTGGACGCTGGACAAGATGATGGACGAGAGCGCCATCGTGCGCCACATCTACGAAAACACCATGGTGCGCCAGCACTGGCTGCCCAAGTGGCTCAAGCTGCCGCTTACTAAGCTTTTGAGCCCCGTGTGCATCTGGGCATTCAAGAGCCTGGAGGCCATCCCCGTGTACCGCGACAGCCCGCGCCAGCTGGTCAAGACCTTCCGCCAGACGGTGGAGGCCATGCAGGCGGGCGACAACATCCTGCTGTTCCCCGAGCACGACCGCCCCGACGCCCCCGGCCAGCGCGGCTACGTGCTGGAGGGTGTTGGCGAGCTGTATACCGGCTTTGCGATGATCGCCCCCGCCTGCTACGCCAAAACGCGCAAGCGCGTGGTGTTTTTGCCCGTGTACGCCAGCAAGCAGCTGCGCACGCTGACCATCGGGCAGGGCGTGGTGTACGACCCCGCCGCACCCGCCAACGACGAAAAATTGCGCATCGTGAACACGCTGGTCGCCCGCATGGATGCCCTGTACGCCGTGGAGGTGAAGGAAGTGGCGCGCCGCAAGGCCGAGCGCCACCGCCTGCTCTCCGCCCGCCGCTGGCTACGCCGGGAGGAGTGGATGGAGCTCACCTCGCTGACCGCCGAGCTGGAAGCCGCTGCCACAGGCCAGACAAGCGAGATAAGCGATGCGCCGGACACCGCCGCCCAGCGCGTTGCGCCCGCCAATCGCACGCCTGCACGCACCCCACCCGCGGAAGCTGTCGCGCCCGATGTCGCCGTATCCGCAGAAGGCACGCCCATGACAGCCGCGGCCACAGCGCCGGACTGACCGCGGCAAGGCGGCAGCCGTCGCCCAACCCCGCATGACAGCTACGGGAGCGTGCCTCTCAGCGCGCCTGAGCATGGTGTCACTGTGTCATATGGGCGAACATGGCTCGCTTGCCCATTGCCTGATTTCATGCTATGATGAGCATCTGTTGATGATATGCACACAAGGAGGAATCCACCGCATGACGTTTGACCCCGTGCAGCTGGACCGCGACCTGCGCAGGCGCGGCGAAAGGCAGGGTTTCGACTGGTTCAAGTGGCTCACGCTGGCCGTTTTGACCGCGTTTACGCTCTATATGTTCCTGTGGGAGTTTGGCAACCAGTACAGCGACCTGTACAAGCACGCCGTGATCGCCAGCGAGTTTGATTTTACGGACCCGCACAGCATCACCAGCCGCTTGGCCTACCCGCTGTGGCATGTGTTTGTGGCGGCGCTCTTTCAGGTGGGCATGCCGCTGGGTTGGGCCGCGGCGGTCGTGTGCGCGGCCAGCAAGGCCGTGGCCTACCTGCTCACGCACCGCTATCTGGTAGTGGTGCTGGAGGGCCGCGTGGCCCCCGCCGTGGCGACGCTGTGCGCGCTGCTCATCCTGCTGGTGACCCCCATCCGCATCGCAGGCCTGAACGACACGGTGTACCGCGGCATCGGCTCGCCCACCGTGTGGCACAACCCCACACAGCTGATCGTGCTGGTCACGGCGCTGCTCGCGGTGCCCTACCTCATGCACTGCTGGTATGCCTTCGAGGACTTGCAGCCCACCGCTGGCGCGCGCGCCATGCTGCCGTGGCGCAAGGTCGTGGCGCTGGCCGTTCTGCTGATGCTCAGCCTGTCCGCCAAGCCCACCTTCATACAGGCGCTGATCCCCGCTGCGGCGGTGTTCTTCCTGATCCAGTGGATACGCTACCCCAAAAACTGGCGTTACTTCGTGCAGATCATCCTCGCGTTCATGCCCGCGGTGGCCTACTTTTTGCTGCAATACCTGTACTACACGGGCGTGGTGGTGCCCTATACCAGCGGCGTGGAGTTTGGCGTCACTTGGGCTGCCGCGTGGGCATCGGTGCGCGGCATGCTGCTGATGGCCGCTTTCCCGCTGGTCGCGCTGGCGCTTTGCTACCGCAAGGGCGCGCCGCCCGACCAAACGGTGCGCATGACCCTGCTGATGGCCGCGTTCGCCGTGCTGGAGGCGATGTGCTTCCGCGAGACGGGCGTGCGCGTGAACCACGGCAACTTCAACTGGGCCAACATGAGCGTGGCCTTCCTGCTATGGGTGGTGGCGATGCCCCGCTTCATCGCCGCCGTGCGGGACTACCGCGCGCGCCGCGAGCAGCTGATGGCGCAGGCCAAGGCGGGCGCAGTCGCTTCCGGCGCGCTCCGGCAGGCGCAGCGGGCCCTGCGGCTGCGCAGCGCCGGTTTTCTGGCGGCGTTCATGCTGCTGGTGTGGCACGCATACAGCAGCGTGTATTATCTGGTGTACCTGCTCTCGACGGGCAACGTGTTCTGATACGCCAGTCGAGCCTTTCCATGAACGACACAGCACCTCCGCCATTCGGCGGAGGTGCTGTTTTTTTGCACAGGCAAATCCGGTGTGTTTTGCCGTGGGTGAACGTGCGGCGCGTTTCGCGCGCAAGCCTTCGCTTCCGTAACATCGCTTGCTCGCTGCGATAGCGCCGCGCCCGCGCATCCCTTCAGGCGGTTGCGCCCGCCTTGCCGTCGAAAAACGCGACCAGCTTATCCGCATACGCCTGCGGGTGTTGCAGGCTCAATTCCCCGTGCTTCATGCCGCACACCACCCACAGCTCGCTGCCGCGCACGGCCTCGTGCAGCATCCGCGCGGACTTACGCATGATGGCAGGTTCCTTTTCCCCTGCGATCACCAGCATACGGGCATGCGTTTGGGCCAGCGCGGGCGGCAGGGCGTAGGCGCCGTTGCTCACCAGCGTGTTCACCAGCGATTCCTTGCTCAGGCGCAGGCTGTCGCGGTAATATTCGTCAAACAGTTTGTCCGGCAGGCACAGCGCCCCCGCCTGCATGCGCGCGAACCAGCGCTGCCGTATCAGCCCGTAGCTCATGCGCGCCATGGGTGCAAACAGCGTCTTGGTGCCCATCAGCGGGCACACCAGCGCGCTTTCGATGATGGCGCATTCCGCCACACCCGGCTCGCGGGCCAGCGCCTCCACGGCGATCTGCGCGCCCAGCGACAGCCCACCCAGCGCGAACACATGCCCGCCGTATGCCTCGCGGATGTGCGCAAGCAACGCCTGCGCGGATTTTTCGATGCTGATGAACGGCTCACCCGCCGCTTCGCCGTAGCCGTCGATCACGGCCAGCACCACATGATACCTGCTCGCCAGCACCTCCGCCGCGTCGCGGTAGCACCACCAGGAGAGGCCCGCGCCGTGCAGCAGCAGCACCGTTGGGTTTGATGGATCGCCAAACGCTTGAAACCGCATGGATGATACGCCCCCATCCGCCATCATTGGAAACAAAGGCCAGCGCACGGGCAGCATGCGCCGTTCGCCAGCCACCGTATCATAAGCCCCGCCGCGCGCCGCGTCAACTGTCGGGCACCCGAAACGCGCCGTTTCGACACCCAAAGCCGCTTTACGGCGTTTTGCCCTGCGCCAGCGCCAGCAACGCCAGCGTCGTGCGCCAGTTGCGGGCCGTCGCGTCCGGCAGGTGTTTGGCGATGCGCCGCGCGGCCTTGCTGGTGCGCACGCTGTCCGCAAACAGCGCGTACACGGCGCGCCCCGCGGCATGCAGGCGGTCGCCCTCACCATCGGCAGCAGCCAGCGCGGCCAGCGTCTCCGGCGTGGGTTTTTGCGGCAGCAGATACACGTACAGGTGCTCGGTCTCCGTGTTTTGCGCCTCGGCGGCGGCGATCTCCGCCGCGGTGAAGGGCAACCCCTCCACGATGCTTTGCAGCTCCGCCGCATCAAGAGCCACCACGCCCGCCGCAAAGCCGAAGCGCGCCGCGAACGCCGCGGCCACCTGCCGCGCCAGCGCGTCCCCCATGAGCGCCGTGTCTACGGCGGCGTTGCCGCTCTGGATATAGGTGACCACCCCTTCAAGCCCCAGCGCGCGCAGCATGTCCGCAAGATCCACCATTTTGACCTTGCTGTTGCCGCCCACGTTCAAGCCCCTGAAAAGCAAAACATAGCGCATGGCCAAGCCTCCTTCACGGGTTCGGTTTTTTACGCAGCGCCGTTGGCGGCGGGCGGGTCAGCAGGCCCGTATCGGCGGAGTCGCGTGGCCGCGCCATGCGGGCGACCCTGTCAGCACGCTTTGGGGGTAAAATAAGCGGCGTATTTTTCGCGGATGGCCTGCTCGTCCACTTTATAGCGCGAGAGGTGCTTGGCCACCTGCGCGGCGGCCTCGGCCCTGTCGCCCGCGCGCACCGCGCGCAGGATGGCCTCGTGGTCGCTCACGATCTTGATCTCCTTAACGGTGGCGAGGCTCAGGCTGCGCACGCGGTCAAAGTGCAGGCGCATGCTCTCCAGCAGCGCGTAGGTCTGCATGCGGTTGGTCAGCCGGTACAGCTCGCGGTGGAAATCGTCGTCCAATTCCAGCAGCTTTTCCGGCATCTGGTTTTCGATGTAGAACTGCTGCAGCTTCACGCTGGCCTCCGCCGCGGAAAAGTCGAGCGAAGGGGCCATGTCGCATGCCAGCTCGATGATGGCCTTCTCCAGCACCATGCGCAGAAAGCGGCTCTCCTCCACCATGGCGCAGTCGATCAGCGCGATGCGGCTGCCGCGCTGGGGCAATATCTCCACGATGCGGATCTTGCTCAGCTCGATCAGCGCCTCCCGGATGGGCGTGCGGCTCAGCCCCAGCGCAGCGGACAGCTCGTTTTCGCTGAGCATGGCCCCGGGCGCCAGCTCCAGGCTGGCGATGTTGCGCTTGAGCATGCGCAGGGCATAGTCGCGCGCGGTCTCGCGCGCGTACCGTTCGGTGATGTTCATGGCGGGGCCTCTTTTCGCGCTTCCTGTAAAGGTTGCATTGCTGCGCCCATTGTACCATTGCCATACAAGTACGTCAACATACCAGCGTACAAGCGGGGCAACGGAAAAGCCGCGGCGGTGTGCCGCGGCAAAAGTGCAAAGATCGGCCCGAAACGCGGCCGCCACTGTCGCTCACGGGCGCCAGCAGCGGCGGCAAACGATCCCCATGGGGCGATTACGCCCCGACGTTCGAAAGCGTGGTCACGCTGCCGCGCTCCACCAGCGTAACGCTCATCTCGGCCTTGATGGTGCAGTAGTTCAGCCTGTCCACGATGCCCAGCAGCATCCGCACCGCCGTGATGCCCAACTCCTGCCGGAACACGCGGATGGTCGACAGCGGCGGCGTGCAGAACTGGCAGATGGACAAATCGTCCATGCCGATCAGGCTCACGTCCGCGGGCACGGCATAGCCTTTTTCCGCCAGCGCGCGCATGCAGCCCACAGCCATGATGTCGTTGCCCGCAAAAAACGCCGTGGCGGGCTTGCGGCCGCTCTCCAGCAGGGCCAGCATGTCGCGGTACGCCCCGTCCAGCGTAGGGGTCACGCGCCAGATGCACTCCTCGTCCACCGGCAGGCCGTGCTCGCGCATGGCGGCCTCGTAGCCCTTGCGGCGGTAGCGCATGTTGCTGAACTCCACGATGCTGGTGATGTTGGCAATGCGCCTGTGCCCCGCGGCATACAGCGCGTTGGCGGCCTTGTAGCCCGCGTCGTAGTTGTTCATGACCACGGCGTGCACCTGCTCGTGGCGAAACAGGTTATCCACCGCCACCAGCGGCGACACGCAGTGCGCGAACAGCTCCAGATCCTCGGTATACATCTCGGTGCCCAGCAGCAGGATGCCAGCGCACTCCTCCGCACAGATGGCGCGGATGCGCTCCTTATAGTCGCTGTCGTGCGCGATGTGGATGTGGGTGATGATCAGCTCATGCCCCTGCGCCTGACACTCGCGCTCGATGCTCTCTACCAGCTCCATGAAAAACTGCGTGTCCATCACCACCAGGCCGTGGCGCTTGAACATGATCAGGCGCATATAGCTTTTTTCATTCGCGCTCTTGCCGCTCTTGGTGCCCACATAGCCCATTTCCTCGGCCAGCTTCAAGATATGGCGGGTGTTCTCCTTGCTCACGCCCGGGCGGCCGTTGAGCGCGTTGCTGACCGTCGCGGGCGAAACGCCCGCCTTGGCGGCGATATCGCGAACCCTGATCTTCATCCGCTCGTTCATCCTCTCCAAACGGCGCGCAGGCCGCCCAAACCCATGCGGCGCGGCGCGCAGCCATCCTGCTACTATTGTAGCACAAGGCTAAACAAATGCAAGCGGTTGGTGAATATTTTGCTAACGCGCATTGACACGTTTACGCCTGATCGCAACGATTTTCACGCAACGTAAGGCAATACCGTCCCAAACAACCGCTGAACGTTTGTTGACACCGCCTTCCGCCGATGCTATACTATCCTCAACGAACGCCACGCGCAAAGGCGGCTGCCGCGTTGGCATGGCGACCCGAAAGGAGCCCACCCGTACATGAAGATCCTCAACTACGGTTCCATGAACATCGACCGCTTCTATGCCGTGCCGCACACCGTGCGCCCGGGCGAGACCATTTTGGCGCAGGGCATGACCATCTACTGCGGCGGCAAGGGCCTCAACCAGTCCATCGCCATCGCTAAGGCAGGCGGCGAAATCTACCACGCGGGCATCCTGGGCGAGGATGGCGACATCCTTTTGGACGCGCTCACCCGCTACGGGGTGGATACGCGCCACATCAAGCGGGTGGCCGGCGCCAGCTCGCACACCGTGATCCAGGTGGACGGGGACGGCCAGAACTGCATCATCGTGTGTGCGGGCGAAAACGTGCGCGTGCTGGACGCGGATATCGACGACGTGCTCTCCGGCTTTGCCGCGGGCGACATGATCATTTTGCAAAACGAGCTGGACAACACGGCGCAGATCATGCGCAAGGCCGCCGCGCGGGGCATGGTGGTGGCTTTCAACCCCTCGCCGGTCAACGAGCTGCTGCAAACCTACCCGCTGGAAAGCGTCGGCTGGTTTTTGATGAATGAGATCGAGGGCGAAGCCATCACCGGCGAGACGGAGCCTGCCCGCATCCTTGCAGCCATGGCGCAGAAGTACCCCAAGGCCAGCGTTGTGCTCACCCTGGGCGCGGAGGGCGCATACTGCCGCCACGCGGGGCAGACGTACTTCCAGCCCGCCTTCAAGGTCAAGGCGGTCGATACCACCGCCGCGGGCGACACCTTCACCGGCTACCTGGTCACGGGCCTGAGCCGCGGCGATGCCTTGCCCAAGGTGCTGGAGCGCGCGGCGCGGGCCAGCAGCATCACCGTGGGGCGCAAAGGCGCGGCGGATTCGATACCGGGCTGGCAGGAGCTGGAAACCTGACCGCAAACCGAAAGCCAAATCTTTTATCGATGCGCCGCCGAAGATGGCGGCGCTTTTTGTGCCAGCTTGCGTAAAAAGGCGCGGGGTACCCCCGCGCCTTTTTGCATTCCATACCGCTTATCAGCTATGCCTGTACACATCCCAGCCCATGTAGTTGCCCAGCGCTTCCTCCAGCACGTCCGCGCACTTCGCCTGCGCCAGCGCCACATGGTGCTCGTAGCCGTTCTTGGTCAGGTGCCGCATCAGGCCGTTCAGGTCAGGCACCTCGCACACGGCCACGCCGCCGAAGGTGGGCAGCGGGTCGTCCGTGAACGTGCCCTCGCCAAGGTAGCACTTGATCCTGCCGTTCTTATCGTCCGTGCTCACCTTCAGGTACGTCATGCCGGAGGGGCGCACGCGGCCCTTGAGCGCGCCAAAGCTCACCTCGGTGCCCAGCGTAGTGGCCAGGATGTCGAGGTTGGCGATCTGCGGCTTTTCAGCAAAGGCGCAGGCAGGGTAGTTGCTGCAATGCACGTTGATGCACTTGTTGGGCTCGTTTTTGTAGTTGTTGTTCCAGTCCTGATAGATGGGCGGCACGCCGCCCGCGCGCAGCAGGGCCAGCATGCTCACCGCGCCCATGATGTCGGTCTCGCAGGCGCTGGGCATGCCCTTTTCGCCCATCATGCTCATGACCAGGCACATCGCGCAGCCGTAGTTGGCCTCCACGCTGTCCCAGCACTGGATGGCGCTGGCCTCGCAGTGGTGCTCCGCCATCCAGTTTTCGATGGCGATGCACAGCTTGGCCTGCCGCGTGAGCTTGTCCGTGCCTGTCCCGGGGGCAACGCTGCCGTAGGCCCTGATCTCCTCCACCTTGGCGGCGATCTGCTTCTCATCGTCCAGCTTTGCGATGTCCGCCAGTATCTCGCTGAAATCCTCGGTCTCCACGGTGATGCCAGCCTGCTGGAGCAGTTTTTCGGAGTAGCGCACGGTGCGGAAGGGCATCACGCGCGCGCCGATCTGCCCGATGCGCGCGGTGCGCATGGCCTTGACCACCGAGCACACGCTGGCAAAGCGGGCGACGTCTGCCTTGAACTCCTCGCCGTCCACGGGGCAGGTGTGGCGGGCGGTCAGCGAATACTTGATGCCGTACTGGTACAGGTTGTTGCACAGGCTCAGCTTGCCGCAAAACGCATCGCGGCGGTTCTCCAGCTGCAGCTTGTCAAAATCGTCATCGCAGGCCTGGATCAAGATGGGGCAGGTGAGACCGCTCCACTTGATGGCGTCCGCAATGCCCGTTTCCTCACCAAAGTTGGGCAGGCTCACGATGATGCCGTCGATCTCGTCCGCGTGGGCCTTGAACAGCGCGGCGCATTTCTTGGCTTCGTCATAGCTCATGGTCTCGCCCATGAAGGTATCATCGGTGCTCAGGGTCACATAGGTGTGGCCCCACGCGGTCAGGGCCGCCAGCAGCTTTTCGCGCGCGGTCACGACCAAATGGTCGGGGAAGAAGCTGCGGTTGCTGATCAGTACGCCAAAGTGTGCCATGGGTGTACCTCCTCGTCGGGCATGGCCCGAAGTGCATGATTATGTCAGTAGCTGCGGCACTGCCGCACGGCGGCCTGCCAGCCTGCATAGCGTGCGTCGCGCACGCCCTGCGGCATCGCGGGGGCGTAGGCTTTGCCGGCCTGCCGGAACGCGGGTATGGCGTCAAGCCTATCGTACAGCCCTGTCGAAAGCCCCGCCATATAGCCCGCGCCAAGGGCGCTGAGCTCGCTCTGCGCCGCGCAGCGCACGCCGCAGCCTAAAATATCCGCCAAAAATTGCATCAGCAGGGCGTTCTTCGTGGGGCCGCCGTCCACACGCAGCTCGGTCAGGGCTTCGCCGCTGTCCAGCCGCATGGCGGCGATCACGTCCGCGTCCTGATAAGCGACGCTCTCCAGCGCGGCGCGCACGATATGCGCGCGGGTGGTGCCGCGGTTCATCCCTGTTAAGATGGCGCGCGCCCCGCCGTCGAAGTACGGCGCGCCAAGGCCGCTGAACGCGGGCACGAGGTATACCCCGTCGCTGCTGTCCACGCTGGCGGCGATGCCCTCCACGTCGCTTACGTCCTGCACCATGGCGGCCTCGTCCTTGAGCCAAGCGAGCGTATCGGCGCTGCAGGTGATGTTGCCCTCCAGCACGTAGCAGGTGCGCCCGCCAAAACCGAAGCCTACCGATACCGACAGGCCGTTTTGCGACCTTGGCACGGCCTCGCCCACGTTCATCATCACGCTGCTGCCGGTGCCAAAGGTGGCCTTCGCCATCCCCTTTTCAAGGCAGCCCTGCCCAAACAGCGCGGCATGGCTGTCGCCCATCACGCCGGTGATGCGCACGCCCGCGGGCACGCCGTCGCACACCGTAACGCCAAAATCCCCGTCCGAGGGGACGATCTGCGGCAGGCAGCGCACGGGGATGCCAAACAGCGAGCACAGCCCCTCGTCCCACTGGAGGCGGGCGATGTCGCACAGCTCGGTGCGGCTGGCGTTGCTTACGTCGGTCCTAAAGGTTTTACAGCCCGTCAGGCGGTAGACAAGGTAGCTGTCCACGGTGCCGATGCACAGCTCGCCCGCCGCCGCGCGCACGATGAGCGCGGGGTTTGCGCGCAGCACGCTGGCCGCCTTCGCCGCCGGATAGTAGGCCGAGAGGGCAAGGCCGGTTTTGGCCTGCACCTCGTCCGCATGGGCCGCGAGGCTCTCGCACAGCTTTTCGCCGCGCACGTCCTGCCACACCACGGCGTGGCACACCGGCTCGCCGGTCAGGCGGTCCCACAGCACGGTGGTCTCCCGCTGGTTGCTCAGGCCCAGCGCCAATATCTGCGAGGGCAACAGCCCTTCGGTCACGGCGACGATGCCCTCGCGCACGTTCTGCCAGATCTCCGCCGCGTCGTGCTCCACGTAGCCCGCCTGCGGGTAAAACTGCTTGTGCGCCTTGCTGAAGCGCCTCGCTACCTGCCCTTTTTCGTCGATCAAAAATGCCTTGCTAGCCGATGTACTCTGGTCGATGGCGACCACATACCGCTCCACGACGCTCACCGCCCCGCCCGCACGGCCTGCGCGATGCCCTCGGGCGTCAGCCCGTAGTGGGCGAACACCTCAGCGCTGGTGCCGGTAAAGAGCTTCACATCCGGCAGGCCTAAAATGCGCATCCTGGTGGGCTTTTGCTGCGCCAGCACCTCCGCCGCCGCGCCGCCAAGGCCGCCGTGCACGTCGTGCTCCTCCACCGTGACCACGAAGCCTGTCTGCGCGGCTTCCAAAATGGCGGCCTCGTCCAGCGGGCGCAGGGTGTGCATGTCGTATACCGATACGCTCACGCCCTCCGCGGCCAGCAGCTCCGCCGCCTTGAGCGACGGGTACACCATTTCGCCGCAGGCGATGATGGCTGCGTCCGTGCCGCGCCGGAGCACATTGGCCTTACCGGGGGTAAAGGGCGCGTTGCCCTCCTCATAGACGCTCGGCACTTCGCCGCGGCCCATGCGCACATAGGCGGGTTCGTTTGATTTGGCCAGATACTTCGTGAGTGCCACGGTCTGCGGGCCGTCCGCAGGGATGAAGATCTCCAGCCCCGGCGTGGCGCGGAACAGCGCCACATCCTGCGTGGCGTGGTGGCTCATGCCCAGCGCGCCATAGCTGACCCCGCCGGAAACGCCGATCACCTTCACGTTCGCGTGGCTGTAGGCGATGTCCAGCTTGACCTGCTCCGCGCTGCGCAGCGAGTAGAAGCAGGCAGGCCCGCACACGAAGGGCCTCAGCCCCGCGTTGGCCAGCCCGGCGGAGATGCCGATGGCGTCCTGCTCCGCGATGCCGCACTCCACAAACTGCTGGGGCAAAGCATCCGCAAACTCGGTCAGGGTCACGCTGCCACGGCTGTCGGTCGCGGCGGCGAAAATGGTTTTATCCTCCCGCGCCAGCTCCAGCAGGGTGCGGGTAAAGGCCACGCGGGCCGCTTCGGTCTTCACAGCCAATCCACCCCTTTCACACCCAGCGCGGCATACGCCTGCGTGAGCTGCTCGGCCATGGGCACCTTGTGGTGCCACTCCTTGCGGTTTTCGGCAAACGGCAGACCCTTGCCCTTCACGGTGTGCGCGATCAGGCAGTGCGGCTTGCCCGCGGGGCGCGGCGTGTGAAAATAGCCAAGCAGCGCCGCCGGGTCGTGCCCGTCCGCCTCGGCCACATCCCAGCCGAAAGCCTCCCATTTGGCCCTGAAACCCTCCAGCGCCATCACTTCCTCCGTGGCGCCGCTGATTTGCAGGCCGTTGCGGTCAATGATCGCGTACAGGTTGTCCAGGCGGTAGTTGGCGGCTGCCATGGCGGCCTCCCACACACTGCCCTCGGCCTGCTCGCCGTCGCCCATCAGCACGAAGGTGCGGTAGGCTTTATTCGTCCGCTGGGCGGCAATCGCCATGCCCACGCCCACCGGCAGCCCGTGGCCAAGCGCGCCGGTGCACACCTCCACGCCCGGAGTCTGGTTGTTCGGGTGCCCGATTAGGCGGCTGCCCGCCTGTGAAAACGTGCGCAGTTCCTCTTTGGGGAAAAAACCGCGATCCGCCAACACCGCGAGGTAGCCCTCCACGCTGTGCCCCTTGGAGAGCAAAAAGCGGTCGCGATCCGGCCAGCCCGGCTCCTGCGGGCGGATGGAGAGCACGTCGTAATACAGCGTCGTCAGGATGTCCAGCGAGCTCATCGCGCCGCCGGTATGCCCGGTTTTGGCGCGATAAATCATAGTGACTGCGTCGGCGCGCCGTTGGTTCGCCAGCGCGTGAATCTGGGTTGCGTCCATTTCGTTCCTCCTCATACGGGCAGCCGCGCCCGGTTTTGCGCCGCGCCGCGGACGCCGCCTGAAAAAGGCGCGGCGTCCGCGGCGCGGCCGCGTTATTACTTCAGCCTCGCGGCCAAAGCGGCTTTCTTTTGCAGGTCCTTCTGCGCCAGGTCGATCACAACCGCCACAATTATCACCACACCCTTGATAACCATCTGCCAGAACGAGCTCACGCCCATCATGATCATGCCGTCGTTGAGCACGGTGATCACCAGCACGCCGATGATCGTGCCGCCGATGGTGCCCACGCCGCCGCTCATGCTGGTGCCGCCCAGCACCACCGAGGCGATGGCGTTCATTTCCCAGCTCTCGCCGTTGGCGGGGTGCGCCGCGCGCAGCTGGCTGGTCATGATGATGCCGCTCATGGCCGCCAATATGGCGCTGAACATGTACACAAACACCTTGACCTTGTGAATCTTGATGCCGGAGAGCTGCGCCGCGCGCTCGTTGCCGCCCACGGCGTAGATCTGGTTGCCCAGCGGCGTCTTCTTCATGATGAACGCGGCGATGGCGGCCATCACGATAAAGATGATGATGGAGTAGGGGATGTCCACCCCCGGGATGCTACCCGCGCCGATCAGGTCAAAGCCCAGGTTGCCCTTGGCCGCGTCGCCAAACAGGTTGGGGAAGGTCGCGCCGCCGCTGCGCAGCATGGCCGCGCCGCGGCAGATATACATGGCGCCAAGGGTCGCGATGAACGCCGGCACCTTGAGCCGCGCGATCAGCTGGCCGGAGCAGAAGCCCACCAGGATCGCCAGCGCGAACACGATCAAAATGATCAGGGGGACGTTGGGGTAAATGGTGCCCGCCACCCACGGCAGGCGGATGCCCTCGATCAGCATCCCGCCCACGACCATACCCGTGAGGCCCACGACCGAGCCCACGCTCAGGTCGATGCCGCCGGTGATGATGACCATCGTCATGCCCAGCGCGAGCAGGCCGTAAATGGACGCGTGCTTCACCATCAGCACCACGCTGCCCCACTCCGTAAAGTTGGGCGCGCGGAAGCCGAAAAAGATCAGGAGGATCGCCAGCGCGATAAACGTGCGCCCTTTCAGGAGCAGCATCCCCAGCGAAACATTGCCGCGCTGCCCGCCATTTCCTTTGCTGTTGCTCATTGCCTGTTGCTCCCTTCGGTTGTGGCGGCAGCCTTGCCGGTGTGCAGGTTTTTGGCGGAGGCTTCCACCAGCGCGGCCTCGGTGATCTGCTCACCCGTCAGGTCGGCGGTCACCTTGCCGTTGCTCATCACCAGCACGCGGTCGCACA
>CAZOZO010000033.1:0-39283 GCA_964584315.1 uncultured Oscillospiraceae bacterium | reverse complement strand
CGCCCGCGTCCGCCTCGTAGTAGCGGGTCAGGTAGGCGATGGCGGGCGTGGGCATGACCTCCACCAGCACGGCGCGCGCGCCCACGCTGCAGATGCCGGCGACCAAGGCGCTCTCCAGCATTTCGCCGCTGATGCGCGTATCGCGGCCCACCAGAATGGTGGGGCGGCGCACGTCGCTGGCGAGCACGGCGGCGCTGGCTTGGCCAAGGCGGTAGGCCAGCTCACAGGTGAGTTCCGTATTGGCGATGCCGCGCACGCCGTCGGTGCCGAACAATCGGGCCATGGGTCATCTCTCCTTGCTATAGGGGCAGGAAACGTTCCGCCTCGCACGCTGCGAAACGGGCCGTGCCCGCCGTTATGGGCCGGAGCGGTTTCATCCGGCGATGTGTCGGTTTGGATACGACTTATAACGTATTGACCTTGACCAGTATACGCGCAAATCGGCTGCTTGGCAAGTAAGCCGCCCATTCGCGCGGCGCTCGCGTCAGCGTTTGTGCTTTGCCTGCACGTCCTCGATCATGGCGAGCACGGCCTCGGTGCCATCCTTCACGGGGTAGGCTTCCACGGCGGCTTTCAGCGTGTCTTTCTCAGCCAGCAGGCGAAGCAGCGCGGCGGTCATGGTGTCGGGGGTCATGCGCTCTTGCGGCAGCACATGGGCGAGACCGCGGCGGGCATAGCTCTCCGCGTTTTTGATCTGGTCGCCGCGGCTGGCCCCCAGCGGGTAGGGCACCAGCAGCATGGGCTTGCCCAGCGCCAGCAGCTCGCTGAGGGTATTGCTGCCCGCGCGGCCCAGCACGATATCCGCCGCGGCCAGCGCGTCCGCCATCTCGTCCGCGAGGAACTCGAACTGCGCGTAGCCCGCAAGGCCGTTCAGGCCCTCGTCGCGGTTGCCCTTGCCGCACAGGTGCAGCACGTCCATGTGCGGCAGTATCTGCGGCAGGCACGCACGCAGGCAGGCGTTCACGCTCTGCGCGCCAAGGCTGCCGCCGGTCATCATCAGCACGGGTTTTTGGCCGTCAAAGCCTGCCATGGCAAGCCCTTTTTCACGGCTGCCCACAAACAGCTGCGGGCGCAGCGGCGTGCCCGTCATGGTCGCCTTTTTGCCCAGCACGTCCGCACACTCCTGAAAGGTGGTGGCCACCCTGTCCACAAACAGACTGGAAATGCGGTTGGCCAGCCCGGGGGTGATGTCGCTCTCGTGGCACACGGTGGGCACGCAGGCCAGCCACGCGCCCACCACGACGGGCACGCTCACAAAGCCGCCCTTGGAGAAGCACACGTTAGGCTTCAGCTTGCGCATCAGCGCCACGGAGGTGAACGCCCCGTGTATCACGCGGAAGGGATCGGTGAAGTTTTGCACGCTGAAATAGCGGCGCAGCTTGCCGCTTTTGACCACGTGGTAGGTGATGCCGGGGATCTTGGCGATCAGCTCATGCTCGATGCCCTTTTCGGTGCCGATGTAGTGGATATCGTACCCCGCGGCCATCAGGCGGGGAATCAGGCTCATATGCGGGGTCACATGGCCGGCGGTGCCGCCGCCGGTCAAAACGATGCGCTTCATGCGGGATGCTCCTTTGGGTGGTGCTTTATCGACCCAAGTATACACGAAACGGCGGAAAATTGCCACCCGCGCGGATTGTACTTTTGCCGCACCCGCCTTGAAAACCCTTGCCCCGCGCGCTATACTGGCTGGGAAAGCGAATTTTGGGGAGGGCTGACCGGTGAAGTACGTACTGGTGATCGGCGACGGCATGGCGGATACGTACCTTGCGGAACTGGGTGGGCAAACGCCGCTGGAGAGCCTTACGCTTCCATCGTTCGACCGCGTGGCAGGCGGCGTGCTCGGGCGTGTCCAAACCGTGCCGGACGGGCTGACCCCCGGCAGCGACACGGCCATTTTGAGCATCTTCGGCAACGACCCGCGCGTGTGCTATACGGGCCGCAGCGTGCTGGAGGCGGCGGGCATGGGCGTTGCCCTGCCGGAGGGCAGCCTGAGCCTGCGCGTGAACCTGTGCGCCGTGACCCAGGAGGCGGGCGGCCTCGCCATCCAGAGCCACAACGGCGGCAACATCCACGGCGACGAGGCCTTGACCCTGATGAACGACCTGATCGGCGACCCCGCCTTCGCGGCGCTGATGCAGGCCGCGGGGCTCCATATCCATGTGACGGATTCGTTCCGCCACATCGGCGTGATGCGGAGCGCCGCACGCGACCTTGGCGCGGTACGGCTGACCGAGCCGCACAATGTGCTGGGGCAACCCATCGCACCCTACCTGCCGCACATGGCGCGCGCGACCGACGACGCGGCCGCCGAAAAGCTCTGCGCGGACATCCGCGCCCTGATGCTTGCGAGCTATGCGGTTTTGAAAGACCACCCCATCAACCTGCGGCGCATGGCCGAGGGCCAGCTGCCCGCCAACCTGATCTGGCCCTGGGGCGCGGCCACCGCCATGAAACTGGAGAATTTTGAAACGAAATACGGAAAGCGCGGCTCGGTCATCAGCGCGGTGCCGTTGGTGTGGGGCATCGCGGCGCTGGGTGGGCTCAAGACACCGCGCGTGGCGGGCGCGAACGGCGATATCGATACCAACTACGAAGGCAAGGCGCAGCGCACGCTGGACGCGCTGCTCAAAGACGGCGACGATTTTGCCGCCGTGCACGTTGAAGCGCCCGACGAGATGGCCCACGCGGGCAGCCTGGAAAAGAAGCTGAAGGCCATCGAATACGTGGACGCGCGCGTGGTGGGGCCCATCCTGGATGGGCTGGCTGCCAGTGGGGAGCCCTTCCGCCTGCTGCTGCTGAGCGACCACCCCACGCTATTGACCACCCGCACCCACGACGGCGCGCCCGTGCCCTACGCGGTGTTTGACAGCCGCACGCCCGGCGCGCCCCGCAAGTTTTGCGAGCGCGAGGCGGAGATAACCCCGCTGATAGAAGACGGGACAAGGCTGATGGATATCCTGTTTGAACGGGCATAAATCCACACCAAGCAGATGAACCCCGCCGCCACGTGAACGGTGCCTCTAAAGAACAGCTGCTTTCACCGTCAACATGTAAATCTTGTCGCCTGCACAAGGCTTGATGCGCTTTCAAGGCTAAACGAGGGTGGCAAGGTCCTCCGCCGCAGCGGGAACAGGGTCAAGGGCATCGAAGGGAAGCGGTTGTCCAGTAGACAACGCCGCCAAGCGGCGAGCGACCCGTAGATGAGAGGTTTGACAAGCGCAAGGCACGGGAGTGCCGTGTGCGTCGATCAAACCGAACGGGCCTACGCCCTTGCTTGCTTGTCAGGTTTGCCGTTTTACGGTATAATGCCCACAGGCTGATGCCGCAGGAGGGTTTGACCGCCATGACAAGGCTGCGCCGCTTTATCTGGTATCTGGCGAGCAGGCTGCTGCTCATCATCATATTGCTGGGGCTGTTTACGGTCACGTTCTATTACGCGATGAACGCCACCAACGTCTATATCGTGCTCAAGGACGGCATGGCCAAGCGCGCTCAGGTCATCATGATGGGCGAGGACGCGACGGAGCTGAACAAGTTTTTCCAGAGCAGCTATTTGCAGCGCGACGAGAACCTGCTGATGGCGCAGGACGGGCAGAGCCCCTACATCTACTATACCGTGCGCGGCATCGACCACCGGCTGGAGATGACGTGGATGTGGTGCTGGCCGTGGGAGAGCACCGTGCGCGTGGAGTTTGTGGAGCGTATACCGCGCATCGACGGGCGCGTGAACCGCGCATACAGCGAGGCTGCCAAGCAGCTCTACGGCGAAGGCTACCTGTACCCGCCGCGCTGGCAGGCGGGGCGCTATACGGCCACGCTGGTCAAGGAGAACAACCAGTGGCACATCAAGAGCATTTTGCTCAAGCAGCCGCTGGCAGAATAACGGATGAATATCAAGCGCCGCCGCCCATCGAAGGATGGGCGGCGGCGCTTGATGCATGTCAATGTACAATCGGACGGGCGCGGGCGGGGAACGCGCCGTTTTGATCGCCGCGCGCGTCGCTGCGCCGTCAGGCCTGCCTGTTCAGCCTGTCGATTAGCGGGCAGAGCTCGCGGAGGCTTTCAAGGCGCGTATCCACAAACGGTGCGAAGCGCTCGCCGTAGGGCAGCATGTCCGGCACCATCACCGAGTAGGCGCCGGAAGCGCGCACGGCCTGCACGCCGTAAAAGCTGTCCTCCACGCCCGCGCACTCGCCGGGTGCGCAGCCGACCGCCGCTGCCGCCGCGAGGTAGATGTCCGGCGCGGGCTTGCCGCGCGGCACTTCGCCGCCGCACACCGTCGCGTGAAAGTGCGCGGCAATGTCTGGCATCTTTTGAAAGTACATATCCACCAGCGGGCGCACGGTGCTGGTCGCCAGCGCAATTTTGATGCCCCGCGCCTTGAGGCCGCTCAGGCATTCCATCAGCCCCGGCTTGCGGGGCATGGCGTGTTGCTCGTTGTGCGCCCGAAAGTAGGCGCGGAAACGCTCCATGGACGTTTGGTAGGGATAATCCTGCCCCAGCGCCGCGCGGTAGATGCTCTCGCACTCCGCGTTGGGCACGCCCAGCGTGGTCTGGTAAAAGGCCCTGTCCACATGGTAGCCCAGCTCTGCGGCAATCTTGGTGATCGCCTTGAGGCCCAGTTCCTCGGTATCGAACAGCACGCCGTCCATGTCGAAAAGCACCGCGCGGATCAAATGCAGTCCCCCTTGATGTTGGTTTGGCGAAACGGAGAAATCGCGTTTGAAACCCCAAAGGAATAGGCGAAAGGAGCGGGCGGTGTGTCAGGCGGGGCGAATGAACGGAGCAGCGCATGGCGCTGTGGCCTTCATCCGCCGGTGCGCGCGGGCTATGCCTCCAGTGCCGCCTTGAGCCCGTCCACCGCGGCGCTCACGATGCCGCCCGCATACCCCGCGCCCTCGCCCAGCGGATACAGCCCGCCGACGGGGCTCTGCCGCTGCGTGTCTCGCAGGATGCGCACCGGCGAGGAGGAGCGCGTTTCCGGCGCGGTCATCAGTGCGTCCGGGTGGGCAAAACCGCGCAGCTTCTGGTCGAGCTTGGGCAGGGCATAGCGCAGTCCGTCCGCGATGTATGCGGGCAGGCAGGCCGCCACATCGCCCGCCGCCACGCCTGGCCGGTAGCTGGGCGAAACGCCCCCGAAGCCCGTGCTGGCCCTGCCCGCCAAAAAGTCGCCCACGCGCTGGCAGGGAGCGATATAGCCGCCCGCCACCGCAAACGCCCGCTGCTCGATGGCGCGTTGCAGCGCGATGCCCTCCAGTACACCCTCCGCGCCAAAATCCGCGGGGGTCACGCCCACCAACAGGGCCGCGTTGGCGTTTTCCGCCGCGCGCGCGTGCTGGCTCATGCCGTTCACGTTCAGCAGACCCGCCTCGCTGCTGGCGTTCATCACCTGCCCGCCCGGGCACATGCAAAAGGTATAGGCCCCGCGCCCGTCGGGCGTGGGTACGTTCAGCTTGTATTCCGCGGGGGGCAGGCCGGGCGTGCCCGCCATTGCGCCGTATTGGCTTTTGTCGACCAGCGCCTGCGGATGCTCCACGCGCACGCCGATGGCGAAAGGCTTGGGTTGCATCGGCACGCCGAGGCGCTCGAGCCACTCGTACGTGTCGCGCGCGCTGTGGCCGGTGGCCAGGTATACCGCGTCGGTCTCCATGCACAGGGACGCGCCGCCGCCTGCGCGCACCCAAGCACCTGTCACGCGGCCGCCTTCAAGGCGCAGGCCGGTCACCAGATGCGAAAAGCGCACTTCGCCGCCGAGCGCCGTAAGCCGCTTGCGCATATGCACCAGCACGCCGCGCAGCAGGTCGGTGCCGATGTGGGGTTTGGCCGCCACCAGGATGTCCTCCGGCGCGCCGCACGTCACCAGTGTCTTGAGCACCGCCCGGATCAGCGGGTCACTCAGGCCGCAGGTCAGCTTGCCGTCGCTGAATGCGCCCGCCCCGCCCTCGCCGAACAGCACATTGCTCTCGGGGTCCAAAAGGCCGCGCTGCTCCAGCGCGGCCACGTCCAGCGCGCGCTCGTGCACGGGCTTGCCACGCTCCAGAAGGATGGGCTTTGCGCCGCGCACGGCCAGCGCCAGCGCGCAAAACAGCCCCGCGGGACCCGCGCCCACCACGATGGGGCGGGGGCGGCCCATGGCGTATGGCTCCACGGGCAGTGTAAACACGTCTTGCGCCGCCACGTCCGCCTCGCTTAAAAGCGTGGCCATGTTGGGCGGAAAGCGCTTCGCCAATGCGGCCTCGGCCCCTTGCGAGCGCAGGCGCACATCCAGCGTAAGGGTGAAGCGCACCTCGCCGTGACCGCGCGCATCCACGCTGCGGCGCGAGACGGAGGCATTCAAAATATCGCGCGCGGACACGCGCAGACGCTCCGCGGCGAGCTGCGCGCAGAGGGTTTCGTCAAGGCCCGCGGCTTTTGTAATGGATAGGGGAATCTGGTGCAGGCGGAGCATCGCTTTCCTCCCGTCGGTCTGGCAGGGGCAGGGCATGTTCCAAGGCCCGCCGCCCGACCCATCCTACCACATTTGCCCCCCTGCCGCAAGGACGGGCGCACTCCTGCAAAAATCGTTAAAACCCCGCGCAAATCATTGACAGCCCTATGGCCGGATGATAGACTTGCATGGGGAAAGTCGTTTATTTCCATCGGCCTTGACCCTGCTTTGAACGACGTACGCGCGGATGTTACCCGACGCATGGAGGGCAGCCGCATGATGCCATTTTGGGACGAAAACACCGGCGCGTTGCAGCTTGGCGAAAACGCGCGACTGTATGCTCATATGCCGCGGCAGGAATTGCTGCGCGCCCACGCCGCCCTTGCGGACGGCGCGGCGCTGCCTGCGGAGCTCAAAACCGAAGCGGTCATTCCGTTTCCTGCCTTCGCCGTCGCGGGCGGCAGGCTGGCGTGCGTGTGCCTGTTGCACGGCGACAAGCTGCACGCCGTTTCGCTCTGGGTGGCGGGGGTGGGCATAAAGCGCCGCGGCACGGCGGATCAGCAGCGCGCGCTGCTGTTCCAGTGCCTGCGCGGGGCCGACCCTGCCCGCGACAGCAAGCGCGGCGTGCTGCTGCGCTGCCCGTTTGGCACCGCCCTTGTCGCCACCGACCCGCGCACCGGCGACGCGCTGCTGCGCATCACCTATCGCTAACCCTCATGCGCAGCGCGCTGCGCGACCATAGCACCGCCCCAAGGAGGTACGCCCGATGCCCGGTACGCTTTCCCCCATCATGCGGGATTTTTTGATCCGCTTCCAGCAAACGGCCATCAAGGAAACGGGGCGCAGGCCGCTCACGTTCGCGCGCTCGCCCATGGATGAAAAACTGGTGCTGGCGGGCTGCCAGCGGCCTGGATATGTGTTTTGGCAGCCCATCGCCTGGCAGGACGACCGGGTGCCCATGGGCGAGAACGCAAAGCTCTTCCACCCCAGCATTCTGGAGTACCTCTCCATGTGCCAGATGCTGGAGATGCGCTTCCGCCTGCCGGTCGCGCCGGTCAACAGCCCGCTGAGCTTTTTGCACAACCGGGTGTTTGAGACCTACAAAAACACCGAGGCCGCGCCGCCCGCCCGCGCGTTTGACGAGGCGCTGCTCTACCACCGCGAGCACCCGGATATGCCGCTGGCCTACAACATGGCCGCCAGCTGCGACGGGGGCGCGCCGCTGCTGGTCATGCTGCGCGCGGAGGACGGGCAGATGTTCGTGCAGCGGGCCGACCGCGAAGCGCAGCCCGTGTACTGCAAGCTGACCATCGACCGGCTGTTGCCCAAGCTGCAATTCGTGTTCGATTTTTAGTCGCCCGATCGCCCGTGACCGAACGCATTGCGAAAGGAGGCGCCCATGGAAAAAAACGCGTGCGGCATCCTGAGCTACGCTGGCCTTGGCCGCGAGGCGCTGCTCGCGCTGGCTAAAGCGGCGTTCATTCAGGCGCAGCAGCCCGTGCCGCGCCGCTTTGAGGCGTTTTTGCCGATCTTTCCCGTGGAGCTGGTGCAGAACATGGACTACATGGGCCCCACCGACGCGCGCGGCGCGATGGTGTCGCCCTCCGGCTTCAGCACCGACCCCGCGGAATACCATAAAAAGATGTACGCGCAGCTGCCTGATCTGTACGCCGAGGATAACTACAGCCGCAACTTCGACTACGAGGGGCGCTTTGTGGGCCGCGGCGTGTTTACCGTGGATCGCGCCTTTGCGGATCACTTTCCCCAATATGACCCGTTCATGGGCGAGAAGCTGATGATCTACCTGATCGGCGGCGGCTTTCAGGCCGTGGCCGTGCCGGAGAGCGTGTACCCGCGCGGCGGCGGGCTTTTGCAAACGCAGGAGCAGGCCATGCAGATCACCGCACGGGTGGAGCTGTTTGTGCAGTATGTCAAGACCCGCGTGGCCGCGGGCGACCGCTACGATGCCGATACCTTTGCCGCGGACTACCTGCGCGCGGGGCGGCACACGCCCGTCACCTTCACGCAGGAGGAGCTGTCGCGCATCTTGCAGGATCTGTCCATCGTGCGCAGCCTGCAGAGCGACACCGCCAGCGTGGGGCTGTATACGCAGAGCGCCCGCAAGGCCGAGCGCGTGCTTCAGTACGTGCCCATGCGCTATGCGTGCGACCTGTTCGCCCCCGAGGCGGTGGACAAGCACACCGCGCGCCTTGCGCAGCTGTGCTTTGCGGATGCGGATTTCATCAGCGACCTGTGGATCCCCTGGCAGGATTTTGCCGCCTATATCGACCGCCGCACCATGGTGCTGGACGCGCGCGCCCTGTGCGAGGGCTACCAGATCGCCCCGCGTTACGATGCGGATACCTTTGGCGGCCGCTATCCGGATCAGGTGCGCGTGGCCGTGGTGCGCGACCGCGACCTCAGGCTCATGGTGGGCGAAGCCATCAACAACCCTGCCTATGGCAGCGGCATGGGGCCGCAGGGCACCATCGGGAGGCATGCCTACATCGCGGACAGCCGCGAGATGCTTCGCCAGCGCAAGCTCGCGCTGGAGGAGACGAACGTCGCAGTAGAGAACACAACGCTGCCGCCCGCCGAGTATCGCAAGGCCGTGCTGCTGGCGGTGCTTCAGGAGCACAAGGGGCGGTTGGTAGACGCGATGTACCGGCGCGAGACGGTGCTCTCGCAGATCGAGCCCGGCACGCCCGTATACGAGAAGGCCGCCCAGCTGCTGGGCGAGCGCGTCACAAAGCTGGAGGAGGTCGTGCGCCGCGAGGGCAAGCAGAGCGGGCGCGGCCAGATGAGCGGCTACGACGCGGATATCGACTACCTGACCCGCAAGCGCCAAGGCCGCGAGGGCGAGCCGCAGGTACCCGTGACCGGCAAGCGCATCGCCTTTGCGCCTGACCCCCTGCGCGAGCAGAGCATCGAGAGCGGTTATGCCATGCGTGCGGGCCTGCTGCGCATGGCCTATGCCGAGGCCGCCCTGCCCGAACCGCCCGCCGCCCCGCCCGTGGGCGCGGACGACAGCGAGGACGAAGCCGCACCCGAGCACCTGCCGCCCATCGTTGCGGGCAAGCCCAAGGCGGAGACCCCTGCGCCCGCCCCTGCAAAGCCGATGGCGTCCCCCGCAGCGCCTGTCAAGCCCGCGGCGGCTGTGCCTGTGCCGGATACCCTGGCCGTGCCGGAAGCCGACGAGGTGCCCGTGGCTGTTCAGGGGAAAACGAGCACCTGGGGAAAGCCCGCACCCGCGCCGGTCAAATATGGCACGGCGCAGGCGGGTTCGTTCGTGGGGGGCGATATCCGCAAGCAGTCCGCGGACATTAAATCGGTCGACAAGCCTGCCGTTGCACCGGTTGCGGGCCAGCTCGCACATGCGGTCGCAAAGGGCCAAAGCCCGACCAGCCAGCCTGCGGCAGCAGCAAAGGCGAAAGAAGACAACGTCGGCGATGCCAAGCGCGAGACGCCTGATGTGCCAGCGAGCCCGGCCGATGAAACCGCCGCGTCGGAGGGTGTCGAAAACGGTGATGCGCCGGCCGCTTCGGAGTCGCCCGATGCTTCGGCCCCGTTGCAGGGACACGCGCTGCTTACGACGGTTGCCAAGCCCGCGCGCATCGGTCGCGTGAGTCTGCGCGAGCTGAGCAGGCGAGCGGCCCCCGAGCCGGAGCCAAAGCCGGAGGCGGAGGCCAAGCCCGCTGGCGAGGCGGAGCCCGCCAAGCCGGAGGAGCCGCCCAAGCCCAAGCTGGCATACATCCTGCGCAGGGGCAGCGAGGGCGCCGCGTCGCAATCGTACAGCCGCATGAGCGAGATGCTCAAGAAGAAGGGGAAACAATAACCGGGGTGCTTTGGACAGCGGCGAACGGCAGGGCACTGTCCGTTGTCGCCGTTTGCCAGCAGCGCGCGCCCGTGTGTTTCAGTATCGCAGCGCAGATGCGCGGCGCTGCCGCAGGTTTAGCCGGGGTTGGCCTCGGCGGCCCTGCGAGCGGGCTTTGTTTCACGACGCACATTTTGACTGACTGACCGTAAAGGAGCCGACATGCATCAGCGCACCATCCTTAAGGGCCTGCAGATCGCCAAGGATATCCCCTTCCGTGACCCCGATGCGTTCCTGTCGCTCGTAGGCACGGACGGCAATGGCAAAAGCAGCTTCATGCCCATCGGCGATACGCTGCTCAGCCGCCACATCCTGCTGCTAGGCGGGCCGGGCACGGGCAAGAGCAACATGATGCGCCACCTGATCCGCAACCTGCGCGCCAACCTGACCAGCGCGGACATCATGCTGGTGCTCGACCCGACCGGCGAGCACACCAATCAGTTTTGCCAGACCGGCGATATCGTCTTTGCGGATGACCAGCGCGCCAGCGACGGCACGGGCGAGGCGCAGTGGAACCTGTTTGCGGAGCTGACCGACGAAAACCGCCTGATCGAGGATGCGTCCGCCCTGTGCGACACGCTGTTTGAGGAGCGCATCAAAACCGCGCCGGACACGTACAGCGCCATGGCCGCGCGCGACCTGACCCTTGCTCTTATTGTGTACCTGATGCGCCAAAACGACCCGTCGCTGCGCAACAACGAGACGCTGCGCGGCCTGATCGACGGGTTTGACGCGGAAAGCATGCAGACCATACTGGAAAGCCTGCCGGAGCTGCGTGCCATGGGCGCGTACCTTGCCGAGCCCACGGGGCGGCAGGCGCTCTCCGTGGTGGCGGCGCTGCAGCAGGCCGCGCGGGCCATGTTTCAGGGGCGCTTTAACGCCGCGGGCAGCATGGGCATCCGCCTGACGCTGCGCAAACGTGGCGGCAAGGTGGTATTCCTCTGCTACGATGCGCAGCGCGGACGGGATACGGGGGCGGTGTTCTCCGCCATCCTAGATCTGGCCCTCACCGAGGCGATGGCCCGTCAGGAGAACGAGGGCAACATCTACCTGATGCTGGACGATGTGTGCGCCTTGCCGCGCCTTGCCCACCTGGAGGATGCGCTGCTCTACGGGCGCGCCAAGGGCCTGCGGTTTTCGGCGGCGCTCTCCGGCGTCAGCCGCCTGCGCGAGCGCTATGGCGAGCTGTGCGCGCAAACCATCCTGGATGCGTTCGGTACGGTGGTGGCCTTCCGCCTGCACGACCGCGCCGCCCGCGGCTATGTCAAGAGCCTCTATGGCCGCCACCGCGTGGTGGAGACGTTCAGCTCCTCTGTGCAGGTGCGCGGAGTGATCGAGCAGGTCATGGATCAGTACATCATTGAGGATGAGGATGTGACCGCCCTGCAAACGGGCGAGAGCATCGTGGCCACGATGCACTACCCGCCGTTTTACTTCCGCATGAAGCCCTACGGGGGCTGAGCAGCATAGTAACCCCACTAAAGCGTATGAGGAGGAACCAACCATGAAACTCAAACCCAGCGATATCGCCGCCATGCTTGACCACAGCACCCTACAGCCCTTCCTGACGCAGGAGGATGTGCGCAAGGGCTGCGAGGTGGCCCTCAAGTACAGTACCGCCAGCGTGTGCGCCCGCCCCGCGGATATGAAGCTGGTGGCGCAGATGCTCAAGGGCAGCCCTGTCAAGGTGTGCACGGTCATCGGCTTCCCGCACGGCAACCATCTGCCGCAGATCAAGCTGGCAGAGGCGCAGGCCGCGCTGGACGACGGCTGCGTGGAGCTGGATATGGTCATCAACGTGGGTCGCCTGCTGGCGGGCGAGGATCAGTACGTGCAGGACGAGATCAAGGCCATCTGCGACCTGGCCCACAGCCGCGGCGCGAAGGTCAAGGTCATTATCGAGACATGTTATTTGAACGATGAGCAGAAGGCGCGCGTGTGCAAGCTGGCCGCCGCCGTGGGCGCGGACTGGGTCAAGACCAGCACGGGCTACGGCACCGCGGGCTGCACCGTGGCGGATGTGGCGCTGATGCGCAAAAGCGTGCCCGCCGCGTGCCAGGTGAAGGGCAGCGGCGGCATACGCGACCTAGACACCGTGCTTGCCCTGCGCGCCGCGGGGGCCACCCGCTGCGGCGTGTCCGCCACCGACAAGATCATGGCGGAGGCCGAGAAACGCTATGCCGAAGGCACGCTTGTCGAAGCCGAGGCGGGCGCCGCGGGCGGCGACACCAGCGGCGGGTATTGAAGAAACGCCGCTTGTCCGCAAT
Source organism: uncultured Oscillospiraceae bacterium (assembly GCA_964584315.1). Classification (GTDB taxonomy): domain Bacteria; phylum Bacillota; class Clostridia; order Christensenellales; family Aristaeellaceae; genus CAXXOK01. The sequence continues at coordinate 26,712 of CAZOZO010000033.1, read as the reverse complement.
TTTTGCTTGACAAGCGGCTTCCATTTTTGCTACACTCTGATTTGGCATCAATAGACTCCGCCAGCCCCGGACTGTTTATTGAACAAGCGCGTGCGTTTGCTGACCATCAAGCGCCGCAACCGTTATCAGACCACATTCCCTGAAGGAGGATACCACCTTGAATACGTACATGGCCAAAGCCGCGGACGTGCAGCGCAAATGGTATGTCGTCGACGCGGAAGGCGTTGTGCTGGGCCGTCTCGCCAGCCAGGTAGCCAGCGTGCTGCGCGGGAAGAATAAGCCTATTTACACCCCGCATGTGGATACGGGCGATTATGTGATCATCATCAATGCCGACAAGGCCGTCCTGACCGGCAAGAAGCTGGATCAGAAGGTCTACTATACGCACAGCGGCTACCCGGGCGGCCTGCACGAGACCAAGTACCGCGACCTCATGGCCAAGAAGCCTGATTTCGCCGTCAAGAAGGCCATCGTAGGCATGCTGCCCAAGGGCCCCCTTGGCCGCCAGATGGCCAAGAAGCTGCGCATCTTCGTCGGCGCGGAGCATGACCTTGCGTCCCGCAGCCCCGAAAAACTGGAAATCAAGTAACTGACGCGGAAGGAGAGAGATCATCATGGCTAAGGTTGAATACAGTGCCGTAGGCCGTCGCAAGAGTGCTATCGCCCGCGTTCGCTTGGTGGCCGGCGACGGGAAGATCGTCATCAATCAGCGCGACCTGGACGTTTATTTCGGTCTGGAGACCCTCAAGATGACCGTGCGCCAGCCCCTGGAGCTCACCAAAGCCGGCGGCGAGATGGATATTCTTGTCACCGTCAACGGCGGCGGCCTCAGCGGCCAGGCGGGCGCCATCCGCCACGGCATCAGCCGCGCGCTCATCAAGGCCAACCCCGAGCTGCGCGACGCGCTCAAGAAAGCCGGTTTCCTCACGCGCGACCCGCGCATGAAGGAACGTAAGAAGTATGGCCTCAAGGCCGCCCGCCGCGCGCCCCAGTTCAGCAAGCGCTAAGCGGTCGCCATATCGATCGGTTCGGCCCGCCGAGCCACAGGGGAGCTGTCCGCCACGGCGGGCGGCTCCCTTTGCTTTTGTACCCATGAGAGGAGGGCGGCGCATGCCCACATGCTATCTGGTAGGCGCGGGCGAGTTTACCGCGCGCGGCTTTGCGCCCGCGGCGGGCGACCTGGTGATCGCGGCGGACGGCGGCTACACGGCGCTCAAGGCGCTGGGCGTGACGCCGCACCTGCTGGTGGGCGATTTCGACTCGCTGGCCTTGCGGCCCGCCGGCGTGCCCACGCTCACTTTCCCCGTCGAGAAGGACGATACCGACATGGGCCTTGCCATGCGTGAGGGCCTCGCGCGCGGCTACCGCGACTTTGCGCTGTACGGCGCGGGCGGCGGGCGGATGGATCACTTCGTGGCCAACCTACAGCTGCTGGGTGGCCTGAGCCGCCGCGGCGCGGCGGCGCGCATGGTGTGCGCGGAGTTTGACGTGTTTGGCGTGACCGGCGGCACCCTTGCGCTGCCGCCCCGCGATGCAGGCACGGTGGCGTCGGTGTTTTGCCATGGCCTGCGCGCGGAGGGCGTCACGCTCACGGGGCTCAAGTACCCGCTGAACGGGGCGCTGCTCACCTGCGACCATCCGCTGGGGGTAAGCAACCTGTATGCGGGCGGGGACGCGAGCGTCACGGTGGGGCGCGGCACGCTGCTGGTGTTCGTCTCACTGTGAGGCCGGTTTGCGCTTCCGGCGCATCCCTGTTTACGGGTGACTTGTGCAGCATGGATATACGCTGCGCCATGGCTCCGTGGTGGGCGCATGGGCTGGCACACCCTGTGAACGCCGTGTAAACCTTTGTGAAAACCTTGCACGCAAAGGACTTGCGGGCTTGGTGCAAGCCCTGTTGCCACCTGTGCCCACGTTGCATTTCGGCCGCGCGTGCGCTATACTCACAGGTAGGACTCAAGCGGCTAGGGAGGATTCGATGGCATGCGTTATACCATGATCTGCATCGGTTCGACGGGCGATGTCAAACCATACGTGCTTTTGGGCCGTGAGCTGACCGCCCGGGGGCACGATGTGGCCATCTGTGCCTTTACCGAGTTTGAAGAGCTGATTTTGAAAAACGGGATGCGTTTTTACCCCCTCTCGGGCGACGCGAGGGAGTTCATGCGCTCCATCATGAAGCCGGGCGTCAAGGGCATGGGGTATTTGAAGCAGGTGCTGGATACGTTCCGCAACATCATCGACCCGTTCCTGTGCGACCTGCAAAACGCCTGCGCGGACGCGGAGGTGATCGTTGCCACGTACTTTGGCAACATCATCCAGTCCATCGCGGAGCAGAAGGGCGTGCCCTTCATCAAGACGCACTATTATCCCATGGACCCCAACGACAACACGCCTATCTCCTCCGCACCGGGCCTGCGCGCGGGCAAGGTGTGGTACCGCACCACATACACGCTGGCGTATCTTTTGATCAGCACGCTGGAGCTGTATTACCTGACCGACTGGCGCAAGGCACAGGGCATGCGCCCCCGCAAGCTGGAAAGCGCGCCCTGCAACCACATGAACGGGCACCGCGTGCCGGTTTTGTACGCCATGAGCCCGCTGCTGCTGCCCCGCCCCGCCGAGTGGGACGAACACATCCACATGACGGGCTTCTGGCTGGGCGAGCGGGAGTGCGACTACCAGCCCTCGCCGGAGCTGGAGGCGTTTTTGAACGCGGAGCCCAAACCCATCTACATTGGCTTTGGCTCGATGACCAGCGGCGACACGGGCGAGTCGCTCGCCATCGTGCAGGAGGCCATCCGCCAGAGCGGCGTGCGCGCCGTGGTGGCCACGGGCTGGGGCGGCGGCGAGCCGGAGCCCCAGGACAATATTTTTGTCGTGCACGGCTATGTGCCGCACGACTGGCTGTTTGAGCACGTGAGCGCCGTGGTGCATCACGGCGGCGCAGGCACCACCGCTGCCGGGTTGTGCGCGGGGTGCCCCACATTGGTGATCCCCTTCGGGGGCGACCAGCCCTTCTGGGCGCTGCGCGTGCGCATGCTGGGGCTCGGCCCCACGCCTATCAGCCGCGAAACGTTGACCGTGGCGCGGCTTACGCGCGCGCTGCGCAACCTGACCACCGTGAAAAGCTACCGTATCGCCGCCAACGAGCTGGGCGACCGCCTGCGGCTGGAACGCGGCGTGGAGACCGCCGCCGATATCATCGAGCGCGAGGTGGATCGCTGGCTGACCGAAGAGCCGCAGCCCGAGCCCGACCCGTGGGCACCGCTTACGACCCGCAAGCGTCCCGTGCCGCACCGGCGCGCGACCAGCGCGGCTCGGCGTGCGCACTACCACGCGCGCAGCAAGCGGCAGCGCTGAGCGCACAGCACCGGTTCATCCCCCGCAGGAAAGGAAAAGCACCGTATGAGCGAAACGACACGCGCCACATTGGCGGACCTGAAACCCGGCGAGAGCGCCACCGTGACCGAAGTAGGCGGGCAGGGCGCCCTGCACCGGCGGCTGCTCGATATGGGGCTGACCCCGGGCGTCAAAGTGACCCTGCAAAAGACCGCCCCCATGGGCGACCCGCTGGAGATACACCTGCGCGGCTACGCGCTCACGCTGCGGCTTGAGGATGCGCGCAGCATCGGCATCCGGCCCTGAGCGGAGGAAAGGCGGCGGCAGGCATGGGGTATGTGTTCGCGCTGGCGGGCAACCAGAACAGCGGCAAAACGACGTTATTCAACCAGCTCACGGGCAGCAACCAGCACGTGGGCAACTGGCCGGGCGTGACCGTGGAGCAAAAGACCGGCACGATGATCCACCACCACCATGGCAGGCAGACGCACATCGGCCTGCCCAGCCTGCGCCCGCCCATGCCCGCGGGCGCGCTGCCGCCCGAGTATACGGACGTCAGGATCGTCGACCTGCCGGGCATCTACTCGCTCAGTCCCTACTCGATGGAGGAGATCATAAGCCGCAACTACATCGTGGCCGATAAGCCGGATGTGGTCATCAACTGTGTGGACGCGACCAACCTGGAGCGCAACCTGTACCTGACGCTCCAGCTGTTGGAGCTGGGCCGGCCCACGGTGGTGGCCCTGAACATGATGGACGAGGTGCGCAGCCGCGGCGACAGCATCGACCTGGCCGTGATGGAAAAAACACTGGGCGTGCCGGTGGTGCCCATCTCCGCCCGAAAGGGCGAAGGGCTGGACGAGTTGGTGCGCCGTGCCATGGCGCTGGCGGAGACAAAACAGCCCCCGCCGAGGCTGGATATTTGCGACGGCGCGGCGCACAAGGCGCTGCACGCCATCCGCCACCTGATCGAGCCGCAGGCCGAAGCCGCCGGGGTCATGACTCGTTACGCCGCCACCAAGCTGTTCGAGGGCGACGAGCCCATGGCCGCCCAACTGAACCTGACCGCCGAGACCCGCCACATCGTGGAGGAGATACTGGGCGCGATGGAGGGCGAGCTGGGCATGGAGCGTGCCGCCGTGATGGCGGATACGCGCTATCGCTTTATCGAGCGCATGCTGGACAAGTGCCTCGTGCGCGGCGCGGAGGAGCACGGCAGCGTGAGCGACCGCATCGACGGCGTGCTGACGCACCCGGTGCTGGCGATACCCGTGTTTTTGCTGATGATGCTGCTGGTGTTTTACATCACGTTCGGCCCCATCGGCTCGTTTTTGGCGGACGGCTTCACCGCGCTGGTGCAGGCGGGCATCGATTGGGTGGGAGCGGCCCTGCACAGCCTGGATGTGGCGGAGTGGGTGCAGAGCCTGGTCGTGGGCGGCATACTGACCGGCGTAGGCAGCGTGCTGAGCTTCCTGCCCACCATCCTGATGCTGTTTTTGCTGCTGTCCATCTTGGAGGACAGCGGCTATATGGCGCGCGCCGCGTTTTTGATGGACAAGCCGCTGCGCAAGATCGGCCTCAATGGCCGCGCGTTCATCCCCATGATGATGGGCTTTGGCTGCACCGTGCCCGCGGTGATGAGCGCGCGCAGCATGAACACCCAGCGCGACCGCCGCTTTACCATCATGCTGACGCCGTTCATGAGCTGCGGGGCCAAGGTGCCCATCTACGCGCTGTTCACCCGCGCTTTTTTCGGTGGCAATCAGGTGCTGGTGATGAGCATTTTGTACCTCGCGGGCATCCTCGTGGCCATCGGCGCGGGGCTGGTGCTCAAGAAGCTAGTGTTCCACGGCGATGCGTCGCCCTTTTTGATGGAGTTGCCCAAGTACCGCATGCCCACGGCGCGCAACGTGGCGCGTCAGCTGTTTGACAAGGGCCGCGATTTTGTGATGCGGGCCTTCACGGTCATCTTTCTGGCGACGCTGGCGGTTTGGTTTTTGCAGAGCTTCACCTTCCGCCTGACCCCCGCGCCCGATGTGCAGAGCAGCATCCTGGGCGGGGTGGCAGGGCTGATCGCCCCCCTCTTTGCGCCCGCGGGCTTTGGCAACGTGCCTGCCGCCACCGCGGTGCTGACCGGCATCATGGCCAAGGAGAGCGTGGTGAGCACGCTGGCGGTTTTGAGCGGCGTGGATGCGCAGAGCGCCCAGATGCTGGACGCGGTGCGCGCGGTGTTCCCCAGTGTGCTTTCGGCGGTCAGCTACCTGATTTTCGTGCTTCTATACATGCCGTGCGTGGCGGCCTTTGCGGCCATGCGGCGGGAGATGGAGAGCGGCGTGGTGGCGTTTTTGACCGTGCTGTCGCAAACGGGGCTGGCGTGGGTGCTGGCGGTGCTGGTGTATCAGCTGGGCCGCCTGCTGGGGTTGGGCTGAGAAGGGGGGCCTGCGCATGGGCACGGTGCTGACGGTCACGCTGCCGCTGGTGGTGATAGCCTATGCGGTGTGGCTGCTCCTTCGCATGCTGCGCCGCCGCAAAAGCGACGGGGCCTGCGCTGGCGGGTGCGCCGGCTGCCCCTACGCGGACGGATGCCGCGCGGCAGAGCCGCCCAAGACCAAAGGAGACAAACGCGATGATTGATACGATACGCCTGTACGGGCTGGTGACCGACTCCATCGTGGATGGGCCGGGCTACCGTGCGGCCATCTTTACGCAAGGTTGCCCGCACGGTTGTGCGGGCTGCCACAACCCGGAGAGCCACCCCATGGAGGGCGGCACGGTGTGGACGCTGGACGACGTGGCGCGCAAGTTTAGCGGCAACCCGCTGCTCAGCGGCATCACGCTTTCCGGCGGGGAGCCGTTCATGCAGGCGGAGGCCTGCGCCGAGCTGGCGCGCCGCGCGCATGCGCGGGGCCTGAACGTGTGGCTCTACAGCGGCTTTACCTACGAGCAGCTTGTCAGGCGTGCCGAGGCGGACGAAGCCGCTGCCGCGCTGCTTGCCGAGGCGGACGTGCTGGTGGACGGACGCTTCGTGCTGGCGGAACGCTCGCTGGAGCTGCTCTACTGCGGTAGCCGAAACCAGCGGGTGATCGATTTGGTCAAAACCCGCGAGCGCGGCGAGGTCGTGCCCTATCAGGAGCCGACGTGGTGCTGACGGGCGCTGCGGGATAAGGCACAGCGAAACCCCGCCTCACCTGTGCCCGGGCGGCCTTGGCGGGGCTTGCCGCAAATGCCTGAAACCGAACATGCTCCGGTGAGCCGTACCCGTGGCGCTGCGATCTTTCGCCGCCAGCCCCAACTGCTGTTTTGGATGTGTGTGACCGTTGCAAGCCGCCGCCGATTGATTCGGCGTGCGACCTATCGCGTGCTGTGCAGCCCTTACGCGGCCAACAGCGCTGATAGCGAGCAAACCGTGCGTGCCCATCACTGCCCCCCTTACGAGAGGAGTCGTTTCCATGCCCAAACGCCTTGCGCTGCTGGCCACCGGCGGCACCATCGCCTGCACGCCCACCGAGAATGGGCTCGTCCCCACGCTGACCGCCGCCGACCTGCTCAGTGCCATCCGCGACCGGCTGCCCTGCGAGGTGCAGCCGCGGGATGTGTTCCAGATGGATTCCAGCAACATGCAGCCGGAGGAATGGTGCCAGCTGGCCCGCGCCGTGGACGAAGCCCTGCGCGAGTTTGACGGCGTGGTGATCACCCACGGCACCGACACCATGGCCTATACGGCCTCCGCGCTCAGCTTCATGCTGGCGGGGGTGCAAAAGCCCGTCATTTTAACCGGCTCGCAGCTGCCCATCGGCCATCCGCTGACCGACGCGCCCGGCAACCTGCGCCGCGCCATCGCCGCCGCCATGCTGGATGCGGGCGGTGTGTACGTGTGCTTCGACCATAAGCTGATCTCCGGCGTGCGCTGCGTCAAGACCCATACCACCGCAATGGATGCGTTCTCCAGCATCAACGCTCCGCTGAGCGGCTTTTTCGACGTGGAGGGCGTGCACCTGACCCACCCGCAGGCGTTCACGCCCGTGGGCGGCCTTTCGCCTGAATACCGCCTGCGCGAGGGGCTCGACCCGCGCGTGCTGCTGCTCAAGCTGATCCCCGGCACATCGCCCGATCTGCTCCGCTACGCGGGCGAGGCAGGCTACCGCGGGCTGGTGATCGAGGCGTTCGGGCTGGGCGGCCTGCACTACATCCGCCGCAACCTTGTGGCGGCCTTGCAGGCGCTGGCGGAGAGCGGCGTGTATGTGCTGGTGGTGAGCCAGTGCCTGCACGAGAAGGCGGATTTCTCGGTCTACGAGGTGGGCCGCGGCATGATGCGCGAGCTGGTGCACAGCGGGCGCGACATGACCACCGAGGCGGCGGTGACCAAGCTGATGTGGGCTTTGGCGCAGGACAACACGCCCGCGCTGCTGCAAAACCCGCTGGTGGGGGAAATGACGCCCATGGCGTAGGGCTTTGGTGGTGATCGGCGCATCGATTGCAGCTGCATTCGCGGTCGGCTATGCCCGACCGAATCACAGCCGCCATACGTGCTGCGCTCTGAGCACCTTCGGTAAAGATACCAACGACCCCGACCGTGAATACGGCTCGCAACAGAAAAAGCACATGCAAAAAGCCGGGGCTGGCGATGAACCAGCTCCGGCTTTGATCAACCATGCTCGGTTTGCAGCAGGGTTTGGCGGGGTAGCTCTCCCGCATCTCCAGCGTGGCGACGGCTGTCTGTCCCGCCCTCAAACCCTGATGGGCGTTTTTCGAGTGGCCTTGCTTCTGTGCTGAAAATGCCATATTGATTCGAACCATAGGAGTGCTCCGGCTTACGGCCATCAGGCATTTCCCGGCTGTACGGTTCAGGCGCCTTCCGGGTCTCGGCTTTTCCCCTGCCCGCCATCCCCCAGCGGCAGCCTCACGAAGAATGTGTTCACCCTGACCCCGTCGCTCTGCGCCCAGATGCGACCGCCGTGCTCCTGCGCGATGCTGCGCGCGATGGACAGCCCCAGCCCGTAACCCTTGACCTCGCCGCGGGACTTGTCCGAGCGGTAGAAGCGCTCAAAGATGCTCTCGCACTCCTCCGGCGGCAGAGGCGCGCCCTCGCTGGCGACCGACAGCAGCAGCTCGCGCCGCCCTGCGGCGGCCAGCCGCACCGTGACGGGCGTGCCCGCGGCGCCGTATTTGCAGGCGTTGTCCAGCAGGATATCCGCTAGCTGGCGCAGGCGCGCCGGGTCGCCCAGCACGCAAAGGTTGTCCTCCACCTGCACGTCCAGTGCGCGTTTTTGGTCAAACAGGGTGCTCTCCAGCGTGAGCGTCGCGCCGCTGACGAGGTAGCTCAGGTTCACGGGCTCCTTCTTTTGCAGCGCGGGCTTCTGGTCGGTGCGGGCGAGCGTCAAGAGGCTCTCCACCAGCCCCTTCATGCGCTGCGATTCGGCCAGGATGTTTTGCAGGCGGTTCTGGTTTTTATCGTCCGTGATCTGGCCGCTCTGGGCCATCATGTCCGCGTTGGCCAGCACCACGGTCAGGGGCGTGCGCAGCTCGTGGCTCGCGTCCGCCACAAACTGGCGCTGTTTTTCCCAAGCCATTTCAACAGGCCGTACCATCCATTTGGACAGAAGCATGCTCACAAGAAAGAACAGCCCGATGGCGCCCACGCCGATCACCCCGCTGTAGAGCAGTTGCGCGTTGAGGGCGCGGCGCTCCAGCAGCGTGTCGGTCAAAAAGTAGAGCGTGTTGCCATCCTCGCCCACGCGGCGGCGGTAGCGAAGGTCGTACTGCGAGGTCAGGCCGGAATCCTCGGCAGACGGGGCCAGGTTTTGCACGATGGCGACCAGCTCCTCGTCGGTCAGGTAGTAGATCTGGTTTTTATTGATGGTTATAACGCCGCTCGTGTCCACCAGCGCGATGGCCACGGGCATGTCGATGCGGGCGGGGTCGGCGGGCGGCGTTGCGCTCTCTACGGGCGGCGGCTCACGGAAGGCGCTGGTGCTGCGGCGCTCAAAATCGCTCTTGCTGGTCACGAACAGGCTGATCAGGATGCCCGCCATAAACAGGCACACCACAGCCATCAGCACCAAAGTCAGCTTTTTACGAAGCTTCTGGATCACGGCTTGCCATCCTCCAATCGGTAGCCCAGCCTGCGCGTCACGCTCAGCGTAACGCGGGAGCGCAGCAGCGCGAGCTTCTTGCGCAGGAAGGAGATGTAGGCCTCCACGCTGTTGTCGTTCACGTCGCTGTCGTAGCCCCACACCTTGAGCAGCAGCGTCTCTTTGGGCACGATGGTGTGCTGGTTGACCATGAGTAGCCGCATGATCTCCAGCTCGCGCGCGCTGAGGGTGAGCGTGCGCCCGCCGCAGCTGAGCGCGCCCATGGTGGGCGTGAGCGCAAGGTCGCCAAAGGTCAGGCGCTCGGGCGTGATATCGCCCTGCCTGCGCAATATCGCGCGCAGGCACGCGAGAAATTCCGCATTTTCAAAAGGCTTGGTCAGGTAATAGTCCGCGCCCATGTCCAGCCCGTGCACGCGATCCGAAAGGTCGCTTTTCGCGGTCAGCATCAGCACGGGGGTCTTAATGCCGTTCTGCCGCAGGTGGGCCAGCACTTCAAACCCGTTCAACCGCGGCAGCATCACGTCCAGCACGATGGCGTCGTAAATGCCGCTCATCGCGTTGTCAAGGCCGCTCTCGCCGTCGTGCGATACGTCGGCGGTGTAGCCCTCCATACCTACCATATCGGCCAGCGTGCCCGCCAGCCGCACTTCGTCCTCGATGATCAGGATGCGCACCCTTGCCGCCTCCCCATGGCCGCGAAAGCGGCCTCACGGTATGTTCAGTGTACCACAAAAATACATGGCTGTGGGATAAGCGCATCATAATTGTAAAACCTGAAAGGAAGCTGAAAAGAATCGCCCGCCACTTTCAGGTTCGTTTCAGGTTGGGCCGCTATGCTTTCAGCGTGGCAGGCGGACAGGGGGGCAAACCCGCCGCGTGGGCACAGCTTTGCGAAAGGTCGTGGCACGATGCCGGAGCATAAACGAACGGGTAAAAAAAAGGTGAAGCGCACCGTAAAGTGGGCGCTGGCGGGGGCCTTGGCGGTGCTCGCGGGCCTTATCATCTGGGTGGTGGTGGTGCCCATGGTGACCGCGGGGGCCGTGACCACTTATGAGAGCTATCAGGTGGCGACGGGCGACATCAGCACGCAGAAGAGCTTCAGCGCCACGCTGAGCGTTAAAAAGTCAGAGACGTTTTCCACCAGCGAGGCGAGCACGGTGCGGGCGCTGTACGTCAAATCCGGCCAGAGCGTGAAGGCGGGCGACCCGCTGGTGCTGCTCTCCACAGGCGATCTGTTTGCCGCCAGTTTTGACGGGGTGGTCAATGAGATCCGCGTGGAGGTGGGCGACTGGATTTGGCCCAACTTTCAGGTGGTGCAGGTGTGCGACCTTGAGCACCTGGAGGTGTCCATGAACGTGGATGAGTACGATGTGGAAAGCCTGACCGTGGGGCAGAGCTGCACGGTGCGCGTGATTTCGCTGGGCGTGGATTTCGACACCGTGATCGCGCACATCAACCGCGTGTCGCAGTCGCAGGGCAGTGTGGCGTTCTACTCCGTCACCTGTGATTTGACCGTGCCGGAGAACATCCTGCCCGGCATGCAGGCCACCGTGACCCTGCCGGACAAGAGCGTGACGGGGGTGACCACCGTGCCCATGGCGGCGCTGGCCTTCGACGAGGCCAGGAAGCCCTACGTGCTGCTCAAGGATGCGGGCGGTGCCTACACGCGCCAGTATGTGGAGACAGGCCTGAGCGACGGCATGACGGTGGAGGTCACAAGCGGCCTGACCCCGGGGCAGACGGTGTACGCCGTTTCCGGCACGGAAAGCGTGCAGGCGGGCTTCACTCTTACGGATATCTACACCTTCCTGTTTGGGAAAAAGACGGTCGTCAACGATATGAGCGCCAGCGGGATGGGCGGCAATTTCCAGCCGCCGGAGGGGATGCCGCAGTTTGGCGACAGCACGGGGCAAACCGCGACCGACGGACAAACGGCGGCCGACGACCAAACAGCGACGAACGGGCAGGCGGCGACCGGCGGACAGGCTGTGACCGATAGCCAGATCGCTGCCAGTGGTCAGACCGGAGCCGATACGACCCAGACCGGCACCCGGACCGACACCGGTGCGCAGGCGATCGACGCGACCGGCTCCGCCACGACGGGCACGCCCGTCGGCGGCCAGCGCCCGCAGCAGACGGGCACCAATACGCAGGAGGCGACGAGCGATGCGCAATAAGAGGTTTCTGGCTTTGATCGTGGCGGCCATGCTCACGCTGCCCGCCTTCGCCCTGGCGCAGGAGGAGTTTGAGGGCAACGTAGCCGCGGGCGCGACCGTTGTTTTGACCGCGCCCTACGGCGGCACCATCAGGAGCGTGAGCGTGCGCGAGGGGCAGCTGATATCCGCGGGCGACGCGGTGCTCGCCATGGGCACCACGCAGACCCTCGCCCCGGTGGACGGTACGGTGCGCGGCGTGTTCGCCGCCGCCGGCGACGCGCTGGACAAGACTACCGTTTTGAACGTCGCGCCGCTGAGCAAGTACACTGTGACCTGCTCGATCGACAGCGCTTATGAGAGCATCGATACCCTGTATGTGCACCTGGGCGAAACGGTGTATATCCGCTGCAAGAAGGACGGCAGCCACAAGGCGGAGGGCACCATCACCGCGGTGGACGGCAGCAGCTTTACCGTGCAGACCACGGCGGGCGAGCTGTACATGGAGGAGACCGTGTACCTCTACCGCGACAGCGAGTATACGGCCAAAAGCCGCATCGGCAGCGGCACAGTGGGTCGCACGGCGGAGATCGCCGTGACAGGCACGGGCGGGCTGCTTACCCTCGCGGTCAGCGAGGGCGAGGCGGTGGAGCGCGGCCAATTGCTGTTTGAAACGGTCGAAGGCTCGCTGGACGCGGGCGTGGCCATGAGCGATACCGTAACCGCCGATACGGCGGGCGTGGTGGCATCGGTCAAGGTGGCGGCGGGGCAGATGGTCAGCAAAGGCGACGCGCTCATGACCCTGTACCAGCCGGACAGCTACCAGGTGGCCTTCGCCATCGACGAGGACCTGCTCAGCACGGTGGCCGTGGGCGATACGGTGTCCATCTCCTTCCACTGGGACGAGGATACCGCCCAGCCCGTGCAGGGCACGGTCACGGGCATCAGCTATGTGAACGCGCAGGCGGATGCCGCCGCGGACGGCACGGCCTCCAGCGCGGCGCAGTACACCGGCTATGCAACCTTTGCGGCGGGCGCGGATGTACGCGTGGGCATGAGCGTGACGGTCACGACGATCGACCAGTGATGCGGGAGGGATTCGCATGAAACGACTTTTCGCCGCGCTGATGGCGCTGTGCCTGGTGGCCTCGATGGCCGCGTGGGTGCTGAGCGCCGCGGGCGCGTTTGCCTCGGCGGAGGAAGCGGCCACCGAGGCGGTGGCTGATACCCCCACCCCGCCCGCCGATACGGGCGGCACGCCCGCTGCAACCGACGGCGTGGCGGCGACCGACGAACCCACGGCCACCCCAAGCCCCACCGTGACGGACGACCCTTCCGCGACGGAGACGCCCGCCGCGACCGACGGGGCGGCGGCTTCGGAAGACCCCGTCGCAACGGGCGACCCTGCCGCCACCGAGACCCCCGCCGCAACGGACGAGCCCTACCTCGACCCCGCCGCGTTGACCCCCGTGGCGGAGGAAAACGTGGGCACCGGCCCCGCTTGGATCGCGGAGGGAGCACACCGCCGCTACGGCGAGCTTGCGGAGCTGCTGCCCATCGCGATGGTCGGCGGCGGCACGGTGGTGCTGTGCACCACGGGGGTGATCGAATTGACCGGCTATTCCGCAAGCGAGCTGAGCGGCGTATCCTTCGGCGTTGACCGTGACGCGCTGGGCGAATATGCGGACGGGCGCAGCGTGATCGTGTCTGCCATCGGGCCCTCGGGGCAGATGAAGGCGGGCGTCGTGTACGTGTGGGTGGGCCTGCCCGGCAACTTGCCCACCGCCGCGGACGCGCTGGATCAGCAGCTGGATGTGCCCGCGGACGACGGCGCGCTGCTGGAAGCCGAGATCATGGTGGAAGCGAATGGCTATACGGCGGGCGAAGCGTGTACGCCCTCCTTTACGCTGCATGCCTATCCTTCTCTGGCGGAAGGCATGGCCTATGCCGTGATCGTGGACAGCGGCGAACCGCAGGCCATCGCGGGGGACAGCTATGCGCCCGCGGCCACAGGCGAGTACCGCTTTGCCATACTGGACGCGGCGGGAGCGGCGGCGGCGCTGTCCATCCCCTACGCGGTGGTGTATGGCGAGCCCGCCGCGGCAGACGGCACGGAAACCGAACCCGCACCCGAGAGCACGGAGGAGCCGCTGCTCATGCAGGCCGATGTGCTGGGGGAAGTGCCGCTGGCCGAAGCGGCGGGCGAGGCAGCCCCGCCGGAGCTGACCGTGCGCGCCTATGACTACGCGGAGGGTACGGTCTCCAGCGTAACGCCGTCGTTCGTGCTCTCCGGCGCGCCGGCGGAGTATGGCTACGGCATCTCCATCAACGGCGCGGCCATCGTGGCGCTGAAGGGCGATACCTATGCCGAAACGAGCAGCGGCGAGTTTACCTACGTTTTCTACATTTTGGACACGGATGGGAACACCGTGGCAACCTCTGCCCCGTACCATGTGGTGCTGGATTATGCCGAGGCGGCGCAGACGGGCGAGGCGTGGATGGCTTCCGGCAAGGACAGGGTGTACGGGTCGCTCGCCTCGCTGCTGCGGCAGGCAGGCGGCGGCGAGACCATCTACCTGCTCACGACCGATGTGTTCGCCATCACCGGCGCTTCCGCGCTGGAGCGTGTTACCCTCGCGCCCGACCCGGACACCTTCGGCGCAGAGTACAGCGTGATCACCTCCGAGGTGAGCCCGGACGGGGAGAGCGCCGAGGGCGTGACCTACGTGTGGCTGGGCGTGGACGTGGAACCGATGGCCTTTGCGATGATGGCCGCGTTCAGTGCCCCCACCTTCACGGTGGACGCGGTCAGCATCGGCAGCCGCGCGCTAGAAGGCGGGATGTGGGTGAACGGCAGCGACGGCGTCACCTTTGCCGTGACCGATACCGACCCCGCCAACACCTACCTGTACGAGATATCGACCGACGGCGGCGTAACGTTTGAAGGTTTTGGCAATGGGGCTTCGCTGGGCGGGCTTGCGGCGGGGCTGGTAACCGGCAACAGCTACGCGCTGGTGTTCCGCCTGACTGCATCCAGTGACCCGCTGAACACCGTGACCACCGCCGCCGTGACGGTCAATTACGATAACGAAAGCCCCTCGCTGGTGTGCAAGGCGGGCGAGGGCAACACCGTCACCTTCTACGCGGGCGACGCAGCAAGCGGGTTTGGCTGGGCAAACAATGTGACCTTCAACGCAACGGCGTCGCCCATCGGCTGGGTAGCGCAGCTGACCAGCGCGGGCGGCGGCGTGTATACCTACGCGGCGGCCTACACGGGCGGCGGCGTGATCGCGGCAGGCACGTTGGGCGTGCGCGACCGGGCGGGCAACGTGGCCGTGTGGGGCGAGCAGATCGTCATCGGCGGCGGGCGCGGCGCGGGCGGCTTCGGCGGCATTAGCGGCTTTAGCGGCGGTTTCGGCGGCGGTGGCGGGCGCAGCATCTACCACTCGACCTCCACCTACGATACCGTGACCGCTTACGGCGGGGTCGATCTCGTGGTGGAGACAGGCGCGATGGACACCCTGACCATCGGCCAGCAGCAACTGGGCCTGACCCTTGCGGATGACGGCGGCACGGAACCGTTCGTGGCCAACCTGCTCGCCTGGGGCGAAAGCGGCGATGGGGCGGCTGCCGATACGCAGGCGGACGCGGACACCCTCGTCCTCAGCGCAGCGGATGGCACGGCGCAGGGCGGGGCCTATGCGTGGACGTTTGACGGCGCGGTGTACAAGAAGCTGGCGGCAAGCGGCCTGAGCTACATGGTGTTCACCGTGGGCGACAGGGCGGTGGCGCTCTCCACGGCGGGCTTTACCGGCGGCGTGCGCTATAACATGTACCGCGCCGCGGGGCTGGCCAGCAAGGCTTTCGAGTACACGGTGCGCATGGATGCCTCGGGCAGCTTTACCCTCAGCGTGACGGTCGAGGGGCAGACCTACGCCCTCACGGGCGACCAGCAGAGCGATTTCTACTATTACGACGTGTTGAGCGGCACGGTGGATATGCTCGCCCTCCCTTACGGGCAGGGCGGGGCAGCCTGACAACGCGTGGGATGAGGTGAACCGGCATGAGCGAAACGGAAAAGGTGAAACTGGCGAAACGGAAACGGCGCGCAAAACGCCTGCGCAAACTGATCGGCTGGCTGGTGGTGCTTGCGCTGCTGGCGGGGGCGTTCTATCTGTTCGTGTGGCCGCAGCTGAACGCCAGCGCCACCACCACGTATAGCAGCTACACCGCCACGCGGGGCAACATCTCCAATTCGATGAGCTTCAGCGGCTCCATCAGCGTGGTGAACAACGAGACCCTCACCAGCGAGGCCGCCGCCACCGTGCGCCGCATCTACGTGAGCGAGGGCGAGAGCGTGGCTTTCGGGCAAAAGCTGATGCGCCTGTCCGACGGCGAGCTGATCAAGGCTGGCTTTGACGGCGAGGTGAACGAGATCAGCGTGGCGGAGGGCGACGACGTGGCCGCAAACGCCGACCTGATCCAGATCGTGGACTTCAGCAATTTGAAGGTATCCATGCGTGTGGACGAGTACAGCGTGAGCAAGGTGAGCGTGGGGCAGGCGTGCGAGGTAAGCGTTACGGCGCTGGGCACCACGCTGGAAAGCACCATCACGCACATCAACCGCATCGCCTCGGGCGGCAACGCCACCGCCTACTATACCGTGACCGCGGAGTTTGCCAGCACCGAGAAGGTGCTGCCCGGCATGGCGGTTACCGTGACCATCCCGGAAGAAGAGGCGAACGACGTGGTCATCTTGAACCGCGATGCGCTCAGCTTTGGGCGCGGCAACAGCGCCTACGTGCTCATGAAGGACGAGAGCGGCGCCATGCAGCAGGTGGACGTGACCCTGGGCGTGGACAACGATAACTTTGTGGAAATCAAGAGCGGCCTGAACGAGGGCGATACGGTATACGTCAAGGTGGAGACCGCCGCGGACAGCGCAGGCGGGCTGGCGAGCCTCTTCAGTTCGCTGACGGGCGCGACCACCACCGAGCAGACCACCACCAACGGCTTCCCCGAAGGCATGCCCGATATGAGCAACTTCAGCGGCGGGCCGGGCGGTTTTGGCGGCGGGGGCAATTTCGGCGGCAGGAACTAGCCTGAGATGAGGGATAACGATGAGTGAGAGCAGAGAGACCTTCTTCCACATGCGGGACATCGTCAAGGCCTACCCGCTGGGGGATGAGGAGGCCGTGATCCTAAAAGGCATATGCCTTGACATCGCGCGCGGGGAGTACCTGTCGGTGCTGGGCCCTTCGGGCAGCGGCAAATCCACGCTGATGAACATCATCGGCTGCCTGGACAAGCCCACCTCCGGCGAGTATATCTTAAACGGCAGCCTGATCGACGACCTGGACGAGCAGGAGCTGGCGCGCATCCGCAGCCGCGAGGTGGGGTTCATCTTCCAAAACTCGCAGCTGCTGCCCAAGTTGGATGCGCAGAAGAACGTGGAGCTGCCGCTGATCTACGCCGGCGTGCGCCCGCGGGAGCGTGCCCGCCGCGCCGAGGAGATGCTTGTCAAGGTGGGCCTGGGCGACCGCCTGCACCACCGGCCCAACATGCTTTCCGGCGGGCAACAGCAGCGCGTGGCCATTGCGCGCGCGCTGGTCACCCGGCCCACGCTGCTGCTGGCGGACGAGCCCACCGGCGCGCTGGACCAGACCACCGGCCAGCAGATCATGGCGCTGTTCCGCCAGCTCAACGCGGACGGCAACACCATCGTCATGATCACGCACGACCTGAATGTGGCGCGCAACGCCCGCCGCATGGTCAACATCGTGGATGGCGAGCTCAGCGAAGCGGGAGAGGGGGCGCTGGCATGAAGGCGTTCTGGCACCGACTATCCGGTGGCTTCACCATGTTTGTGGAAAGCGTGCGCATGTCCATCGGCAACATCACGCAAAACCGCCTGCGCTCCTTTCTGACCATCCTTGGCATCATGATCGGCGTTACGGCGGTGATCGCGTTGATCACCACGGTATCGGGCGTTTCCACCTCCATCAGCGATTCGTTCACCTCCATGGGCGCGGGCACGATGAGCGTATCGGTCACCGGCAACGACATGCAGGCAGGCCTGACCAGCGCTAATCTGGACGAGATCGCGGCGCTGGACCATATCACCGGGGTAACCCCCAGCGTGAGCACGACCGTCAGCCTCGCCCGGGGAGACGCCTACGAGAGCGACATGACCCTCTCGGGCAAAAACGACTTCTACTTCTCCACCACCGACGCGGTGGAGCGCGGGCGCAAGCTCAACATTCTGGACATGAACGAGTCGGCCCGCGTATGCCTCATCAGCCACGACGTGCAGGACGAGTTCTTCTACGGTCAGGATCCCATCGGTCAGACGCTGTACATCAGCAACCTGAACTTCACCGTGGTGGGCGTGATGCCGGAGAGCACCGAGGAAACCATCACCGAGCTTACCGCGGGCGATGTGGATGTGATCGCCCCTTACACCACGGTGCTCAAGCTCACCAACGCCACGCTGGTCACCTCCATCACCGTCTATGTGGACAGCGCCTCGGCCTCCTCCACTGTGCAGACCACGCTTGGCAACTACTTGGACGCGCTGTTCGCCTATGAGGACGACACCTACGAGATCACCACCATGGACAGCATTCAGGAGACGATGGACAGCATGCTCTCCATGATGAGCGCGCTGCTGGGCGGCATCGCGTCCATCTCGCTGATCGTGGGCGGCATCGGCATCATGAACATGATGCTGACCAGCGTGACCGAGCGCACCGTGGAGATCGGCCTGAAAAAGGCCATCGGCGCGGAACCTGCGCAGATCCAGATCCAGTTTTTGATCGAGGCGTTCCTTTTGTCGATGATTGGCGGCATCATGGGGGTGATCCTCGGCATCGGGCTATCGGCCATCTTGTGCAATGTGATGGGCACGACGTTTACGATTTCCTACGGGGCGATCGCCTTGGGCGTGGGCTTCTCGGCAGCGGTGGGCATCCTGTTCGGGTGGTCGCCGGCGCGCAAGGCCAGCAATTTGAGCCCCATCGACGCGCTCCGGCGCATGTGAGGGAGGGTCAGGCAAATGAGGAAGAAGAGTGGAGCGGTCGCGCTGGCGCTGATGTTGCTTGCGTGCGCGGCGCTGCCCGCGGGCGCGCTGGCGGAAGCCGCGTTCGACGGCACGGTGGTCTCCGGCGGGGCGGTGAGCGTGCTGGCCCCCTTTGGGGGCACGGTGGGCACCGTGTATGTGAAGGCGGGCGACGAGGTGAAGCTGGGCAGCGAGATCGCGCAGGTGATCACCACCAAGGTGTACGCGCAGACGGACGGCACTGTGAGCGGCGTGTTCGGGCAGGCGGGCGACAGCGCGGAGGATGTGGGCGCCCGCAGCGGCGCGGTGCTCTACATCGAGCCCGCGCAGAAGTACACCATCACCGCGGATATCCAGAAAGCCTATAACAACAGCGACAACAAGTACGTGAACATCGGCGAGACGGTGTATATCAAAAGCCTCTATACTGCGCGCGGCAACGAAGCCACCGGCGTGGTGACCGCCGTGAACGGTACCACCTACACGGTGGAGACCACGGCGGGCGAGCTGATGATGGAGGAGACGGTCGTGCTGTTCCGCTCTGCGGACTACGAGGCCACCACGCGCATCGGGCGCGGCACGGTGGGCCGCACCGCCGACGTGGCCGTAACGGGCACGGGCAGCATCATCGCCATGCACGTGAAGGCAGGCGACGCCGTCACGCGCGGGCAGCTGCTGTTTGAGACCGTTACCGGCACGCTGGACGGGCTGTATGCGACCGGCAACACCATCACCTCCGACCAGAGCGGCATCGTGGCCAAGGTCAATGTGGAAACGGGCGGCGTTGTCAGCAAGGGCGAGGCGGTGGCCACCGTGTACCCCCGCGAGGATATGCAGGTGCTGGTCGCCATCGACGAGTATGATTTGCCGGACATCCACGAGGGCGATGCTGTGACCATCGTGTTCAGCTACGACGAGACGGGCGAGCAGGCGGTCACGGGCACGGTGGCGCTCATCTCGCATGTGAGCGCGACCACCGATACCTCGGACGTGGCATACAACTGCTACATCGACTTTCCACAGAACGACCAGGTGCGCCTGGGCATGACCGCCGTGGTGACGCTGGGCGCGGGCACGGCGGAGCTGAGCAAAACGGACGCTGCGGACGCGCAGGCGACTGATGCGCAGGCCGCGGGCGGAGCGGCGGCTGGTGCGGCGGGCACGCGGCCCGCAAACGCGACGTCACCCGACGCGACGGAAAACGCCGCGCCGTGACGCGCGCAGCATGCCCGATACGCTATTGCGCAGACATGGTTCATCGCAAAACAGGCTGCCTGGGTACGCCCCGCAGCCTGTTTTTGTTTGTCATTGGTTATTCCGCAAGGGAAGCGGGCGTGGGCCTTTGCCCCGCGACCTGTTTCACGTCCGCGCCTACCGCCTGCCCGCCTTCTGCTTGGCGGCGTCGCGCATCTGCTTCATGGCCTTTTTGCCGCCGAACATCGCGTCGATCTTGACCCCCTCGCGCTGGCGGCTGTTCAGGCCGTCGTAGCGGGTTTCGCGCCGCAGCTTCTGGTAGCTCTCCAGCCTGCGCGCGTCCAGCGTGCCCGCGGCAAGCGCGGCGCGCACGGCGCACCCGGGCTCGCTGCCGTGGGTGCAGTCGCCAAAGCGGCAATTCTCCGCCAGCGCGTCGATATCCGCAAACGAGCGGCGCAGGTCGGCGGCCTCCACGCCCAGCTCGCGCATGCCGGGGGTGTCGATCACCACGCCGCCCTGCGGCAGCAGGATCAGCTCCCGGTGGGTGGTGGTGTGGTGGCCGCGGCCATCCGCGCCGATGCCGGCAGTGGAAAGCTTCGCCTCGCCCAACAGCGCATTGATGAGTGTGGATTTGCCCACGCCGGAGGAACCGATGAACGTGGCGGTAACGCCCGCCTTGAGGTGGGCGCGCACGGCCGCGAGGCCCGCGGGGTCGTCCGCGCGGGTCATGAGCACCTCCGCGCCAAGGGCTACGGGGGCCACTTCCGCAAGCACGGCGGGCAGGTTTTCGCACAAGTCGGCTTTGGTGAGCACGACCACGGGGGTCGCGCCGCTCTCCCACGCGACGGCGAGGTAGCGTTCCAATCGGCTGAGATTATAGTTCTGGTTTAGCGCCATGCAGATGAAGGCGATGTCGATGTTCGCGGCCACGACCTGCGCGTCTCCGGTATCGCCCGCCGCCTTGCGCACGAAGGCGCTCCTGCGCGGCAGCACGTGGTGGATGGTGGCATGCGCGCCCGTGCCTTCGCCTGGCGCGACCATCACGAAATCGCCCACGGCGGGGTAGGCCCCGGGGGAGGCAGCCTCAAAGCGGAACTTGCCGCTCACCTCCGCCAGCGTTTCGCCGCCCTCGGTCATCAGTCGGTAGATCTCTCTGGATTGTGATACCACCCGCGCCAGATTCAGGCCGGGATAAGAAGAAGCAAACGTAAACAGGCGCTCGTCCGCGCCGTAATCAAAAAGGTTTTGCAATGCAGGGTCCCTCCATACGTTTTTTGGGTTCAACCAAGGTGGCGTATGGGAGGTATGCCGCGGAAGATCAGGCTGCGTATACCTCCCGTGAGGTTACAATCTCCATGTTGACGGCGTTTTTCATCATCGCAAACACTCCTTTCCGGGGTGATGGGCAAAGCTTACCATAACTGCCTTGGCGTTTGCAAGCGGCGGGGGTCGAAAGCCGCGTGGAAGGGGCGCAAACATGCAAAAACAGGGTCAAGGGCGCATGGCCCCTGACCCTGAGGAATGGTGGTTGCCTTACCGCACGTACAGCCTGCCCTCGTCGTCCGCGTCCACGGTGATCACCTGACTGGGGAAGATTTCGCCCGCCACCAGCTTTTTGGCGATCAGCGTTTCCAGATGGCTCTGGATGTAGCGCTTGAGCGGGCGCGCGCCGTAGGCGGGGTCAAACGCCGCGTCCACGATGGCGTCCACCGCCGCGTCGCTGAGGGTCATGTGTACGTCCTGCGCCTCCAGCCGCTTTTGCAGGTGCTGGGCTTGCAGCCGCACGATCTGCACGATCTCGGCCCGCTCAAGGGGCTTGTAGAACACGATATCGTCGATGCGGTTCAAGAATTCCGGCCGGAAGCTGGTTTTGAGCAGGCGTAGCACACCCTCGCGCGCAAAATCCGCGATGTGGCCGCCTTCCAGCCCGTCCAGCAGCAGCTGGCTGCCAAGGTTGCTGGTCATGATGATGATGGTGTTCTTGAAATCCACCGTGCGGCCCTGGCTGTCGGTGATGCGGCCGTCGTCCAGCACTTGCAGCAGGATGTTGAACACGTCGGGGTGCGCCTTTTCGATCTCGTCCAGCAGCACGACGCAGTAGGGCTTGCGGCGCACGGCCTCGGTCAGCTGGCCGCCCTCGTCGTAGCCCACGTAGCCCGGAGGCGCGCCGATCAGGCGGCTGATGGAGAACTTCTCCATGTACTCGCTCATGTCGATGCGCACCATGTTCTTCTCGTCGTCGAACAAGTTTTGCGCCAGCGCCTTGGCCAGCTCGGTCTTGCCCACGCCCGTGGGGCCCAGGAACAGGAAGCTGCCGATGGGGCGGTTTTCATCCGCGATGCCCGCGCGGCTGCGCAGGATGGCCTCGCTGACCGCGGTCACGGCCTCGTCCTGCCCGATCACGCGCTTGTGCAGTTCCTCGGGCAGCTTTAAGAGCTTCTCGCGGTCGCTCTCGCGCAGGCGGGTCACGGGGATGCCCGTCCAGCGGCTTACGATGCGGTTGATCTCCTCCTCGGTCACCTTGTCGCGCAGAAGGGAGTTTTCGCCGCGCGTCTGCTCGGCCACCTCTTCCTCGGCGGCCAGCTGCTTGGTCAGCTCCGGCAGCTTGCCGTATTGCAGCTCGCTGGCGCGGCTTAAGTCATACTCGCGCTGGGCTTTCTGGATCTGGGCGTTCACCTGCTCGATTTCCTCGCGCAGCTTCTGCACCTTCTGGATGGCGCTCTTCTCGTTGTCCCAGCGCGCCTTCATGGCGGCAAACGCCTCGTTCAGGCGGGCCAGCTCCTCCTCCAGCGCGCCCTGGCGGCGGCGGCTGCCCTCGTCCTCTTCCTTCTTCAGGCTCATCAGTTCGATCTCCAGCTGCATGATGCGGCGCTGCTTCTCGTCCAGCTCCGCGGGCAGGCTGTCGATCTCGGTACGGATCATGGCGCAGGCCTCGTCTACCAGGTCGATGGCCTTGTCCGGCAGGAAGCGGTCGCTGATGTAGCGGTTGCTGAGCACCGCGGCGGCCACCAGCGCCGTATCGGTGATCTTGACGCCGTGGAACACCTCGTAGCGCTCCTTGAGGCCGCGCAGGATGCTGATGGTATCCTCCACGCTGGGCTCATTCACCATCACGGGCTGGAAGCGCCGCTCCAGCGCCGCGTCCTTCTCGATGTACTTGCGGTACTCATCCAGCGTGGTCGCGCCGATCAGGTGCAGCTCGCCCCTGGCCAGCATGGGCTTTAAGAGGTTGCCGGCGTCCATGCTGCCCTCGGTGCGGCCCGCGCCCACGATGTTGTGCAGCTCGTCGATGAACAGCAGTATCTTGCCGTTGCTCTTCTTCACCTCGGCCAGCACGGCCTTAAGGCGCTCCTCAAACTCGCCGCGGTACTTCGCGCCCGCGATCAGCGCGCCCATGTCGAGGCTGAACACCTGCCGGTCGCGCAGGCCCTCGGGCACGTCGCCCCGCACGATGCGGATGGCAAGGCCCTCCGCGATGGCGGTTTTGCCCACGCCCGGCTCGCCGATCAGCACGGGGTTGTTTTTCGTTTTGCGGGTCAAAATGCGGATCACGCTGCGGATCTCGCTGTCGCGGCCGATCACGGGGTCGAGCTTCTGGTTGCGCGCCAGCTCCACCAGGTCCTGCCCGTACTTCTTGAGCACGTCGTAGGTGTCCTCCGGCGTTTCGCTGGTCACGCGGGTGTTGCCGCGCACGGTTTGCAGCGCGGCAAGGAAGCCCTTGTCGTCCACGCGCAGGTCATGCCACAGCTGCTTGAGCGAGGGGCTGGGTTTGCGGAGCAAGCCCAGGAACAGGTGCTCCACGCTGATGTATTCGTCCTTCATCTGCTGGGCGGCCTCGCGGGCGGCCACCAGCACGCGCTCCACATCGCTGCTGATGTAGATTTTATCCGGTTCGCGGCCGCTGCCCGTCACCTTGGGGATGCGGGCGATCAGCGCTTCCAGCCGCGCGTCGATCATGTCCGTATCTTGCCCCATCTTTTGCAAAAGCTGGGGGATCAGCCCCTGCGGGTCGGCCATGAGCGCGCGCAGAAGGTGCTCCTGCGATACCTCCTGGTTTTGGTATTCCACGGTCATCTGTTGCGCGTCGCTGAGTGCGGCGCGGCTCTTTTCGGTAAATTGCTGGCTCGTCATGGGCAGCCCTCCTTCAAGACGGGTTTTTGTTGTTTTTTGCATTGGGCGGGACAGGCGCAAACGCTGCCCGCAAAACGAAGGTCGGGCGGAACCATGCGGCGCTGGGCACGAACGGCTCGACCGAAAGCTAGTTTGACTAACTTTGACCTTCAAGGATATTATACCGCAACCATGCCGCATGTCAAGAGGCACGGCGAGATTTTCATGCCCGCACAGGCGCATGCCGGCGCGGTGGGGCAGGACGCTTCACGTTGGCGGAGGCGGGGTGCAAGGCTGGCCATGCCGGCGGACATGCGCTTTTGATGGATCGTGAGCGTGTTGCGGGGCGTAATCGCTGCCCGTCGGCAACTCGGGCGAGGGCCGTTTGGCGGGTGCAGGATGTTCTTTGGATGAGCAATCGCCGGGCGGGGAGGGGATTGACACGGCAATGATGCGCCGCAGGCTGCTTGCATACATGAGACGCAAGCGTCGGCTCTCGTCAAGCCGCGGAGCCGGTCGGCGGGAGCGGGCAGCGCGTTTTCCTTGTTATCCCCACTGCTTGTGGAAAACAGGCTTTCCACACGTCTATCCACGGCTAGTTTTCCACGATTTCGACGAAATCCAGGCAAAATGGGGCCTGGCAATGTGGATTGCATATGCGGTGCCCGCAAAACGCCCGCGCGACAGGCAGTTGCGGGGAGAAGCCATGAAACATGGGGCTTTCGGCGCGTAATCCTCACCTTTCCAACATACTTACCCATAGGGGTCGCGGAGGGGGTTTTCCACGCAAATATGCGAAACAGCGCGGGATAAGGCTTTGTTTGTAGGAAAACTTTGTGGAAACTGTGGAAAGCCATTCCGGTGCAAACGCCGTGTGTCAAAACTGTGGAAAACAGCATTGTACCACGGCGTAGTCACAGTCATGACCGCATAGCCGAAGGCATCCCGCGTCCCGCTTGCGTACAACTTTGCAAAAATACCCGCCTGCGCTTGAATACACCAGTCATTCATGTTATCATGAAGGTTGCAATAGCGGCGAAAGGCGGGCGAAGTATGGAGGGTTTGGGCATCGCCTGCGCGCCCATGGGCGAGCGGGAGGCGGCGCTGAAAAACCCGCTCGCGCTGGCCTTCATCGGCGATACGGTATGGGATCTGCTCGTGCGCCAGCGGCTTTTGACCAGTGCCGCAAGGGTGCACGCCCTGCACAAGAGCGCCACCGCACTGGTGAACGCCGGGGCGCAGGCTGCGGCTCTTGGCCGTGTGGAACCGCTGCTGACCGAAACGGAGCAGGACATCGTGCGGCGCGGCACCAATGCCCACGCCAAACACCTTGCCCCCAAAAACCAGAACCCTGTGGACTACCGCCGCGCGACCGGGCTGGAGGCCCTTGTGGGCTGGCTGTACCTCACCGGCCAGCACCCGCGCGTGCGTGAACTGTTCGAGGCGGCCAACCCGCCTGCGAGCGCCTGAGACTGCCGGAAACCGGCGCGCGCGTGAGCGCCGCCCAATGACCACCGGTGCTTAAAGGCCCGCAACACCACCCCCGTAAGGAGGCGCCCCATGCCGGAAGCACACCAGCGCGTGGAACTGCTGCGCGTGACAACGGGCGGCGAGGCGATCGTCGCTCTCGCGGCCAAGCTATGCTACGCCGGTGGCGATTTGGACTCGCTGCTGGAAAAAATCGCCGCGCAGGACCAGCGCGCGTTTTTGCGCAAGGTGCGCGAGATGGGGCATGAGAGCGTGCTGGAGCACGTAAGTTTCACATTCCTGGCCGAAGGGGTCAGCCGCGCGCTGCTGGCCCAGCTGACGCGGCACCGCATCGCCAGCTTCAGCGTGCAGAGCCAGCGTTACGTAAGCTACCACAAGGGCTTTGGCTACATCGTGCCGCCTGCGGTGCGCGCGCTGGGCGAGGCCGCCGTGGCGGAGTATGAGGCGCAGATGGCGCAGATGCAAACCTGGTATGAGGGCTGGCAGCAGAAGCTGGGCGCGAACGAGGATGCGCGCTTCGTGTTGCCCAACGCCTGCGAAACGCGGCTGGTGATGACCATGAACGCCCGCGAGCTCAGGCACTTCTTCGCGCTGCGCATGTGCGAGCGCGCGCAGTGGGAGATACGGCAGATGGCGGCGCGCATGTTCGAGCTGTGCTATCAGGAAGCGCCCGAGCTGTTTGCGGATGCGGGCGCGGGCTGCCTGCGCGGGGCCTGCCCCGAAGGGGAAAAGAGCTGCGGCAAAGCCGCGCAGGTACGCGCGGAGCGCAAGGCCTATCTGGCCGCGCATGCCGCCGCGCAGGAGACATGAACCGGGCGGCAAGACATGCCGCCGACTGAAACGGGGCTGCGCGGGCAAGAGCGCCGCGCCACACGCCCTTCAAAGATGAAAGAGGAATCACACATGGCATTCTATAAGGATTTTACCAATAAAGGCACCCGCGAGGACAAGCGCCAAGCAGCGGAAAAGCGAGGCGGCTTCGACGACGAGGGCGCGCATTACAGCGGCAACAGACCCGCGCGCGGCGCTGGCCGCCCCGCATCCGGGGGCGCCGCTCCGGCTGGCCGCCCGCTCCGTGGCGATGGC
The DNA here is from genome assembly GCA_964584315.1 of uncultured Oscillospiraceae bacterium. GTDB lineage: Bacteria > Bacillota > Clostridia > Christensenellales > Aristaeellaceae > CAXXOK01. The sequence continues at coordinate 190 of CAZOZO010000033.1, read as the reverse complement.
GCGTTCGCAAGCCGCCCGTCGCAGGGTGGCAACCGCCCCCCGCGCAGTGAAGGCAGCTTTGGCAACCGTCCGCCCCGCGGCGACAAGCCCGCATACGGCGACCGTGCCCCGCGCAGCGAGGGAAGCTTTGGCAATCGTCCGCCCCGCGGCGACAAGCCCGCATACGGCGACCGTGCCCCGCGCAGCGAGG
>CAZOZO010000032.1:0-39393 GCA_964584315.1 uncultured Oscillospiraceae bacterium | reverse complement strand
GCTTGTCGTCCCGCTGGTAGTTTTCGTACACATAGGGGGCCCAGTAGGTGTTAAAGCCGGTCTGGATCACGTTGACCGTGCTGGCCAGCACCAGCCCGCTGCTGTACACGCCGACCGCGCTCACGCTCATCAGGTTGCGCAGCACCACCAGCGACACAGAGGAGTTGAGCCACGCCATCACCGCCAGCGGGATCAGCGGGGCGGCGAAGGTCGATAACTCGCGGACAAACGGCCTGTTTACCTCGCGCAGAAAGCCGCATGTGAAGCGCCCGCGCTGCAGCACCATGAACACCGCGACCAGCGCGACCAGCATGGCCGTGACCAGCCAGATGGCGGGCCGCGCCTGCGCGCTGCGAAACGCCACCGTCAGGTAGCCCAGCTTGATGATGAGCACCTGCACGACGCCCTGAATGGTGTAAAGCCGCGCATCCTGCGCCATGCGGTAGCTGAGCGACAGGTAGCGAAACACCACCAGCGCGAGGCTGTAGACCGCCAGGCACAGGTACACGCCCATATCCGGCGCATCCATGACCTGCGCGCTGACGGGCCGCCAGAAAAAAAGCCCCAGCACTGCCACCAGCACGCCCACCATGAGCGAGGTGACCGCGCAGAACGTAAACAGCCCGCGCTGGCTGCTGCGGGCGGGCGGCTCACCGTAAAAGCGTACGAAAGCCTGATCCAGCCCCAGGTAGCACGTGGCGGAAAACAGCGACGAATAGGTGAAGAACAGGTTCAGCCTGCCCATCTCGTCGGTGGAAAACAGCCGCGTAGCGATGGGCGAGGCGATCAGCCCCACGGCGAAAGCGATCCACGTGGTCAGCGAAAAGCCCACCATGTTTTTGAGGAACTTCTTTTTGGATTGCTCCATTCAGGCACGCCTTTCCAGCACCGCACCCCGCGCCGCTGTGCCGCCATGGGCGGCGCGTGGCACGGGGCCGGTTTTATTTGGGCACCGTTACGGTAAAGGCGGTCTCGCTGTCGTCGCTCAACACGGCGATGGACGCGCCGTAGCCTTCCAGTGTCTCCCGCACGATGGACAAGCCCATGCCACGCCCCTCGCCCTTGCTGGACACGCCCGCCTCGAAGATCATCTCCACCATGTCCTCCGGGATGGGCTCGCCATTGTTGGCGATGGTGAAAGTGTGGGCGCGCAGATCCTCCGCGATGGTCACGGTCATGCGGGGCGACGGCTGCCCCTTGAGCGCGTCCATGCCGTTGTCGAAGATGTTGGCCAGCACGCGGCACAGCTCCCACGCGGGGATGGTGAGGCCCTCCAGCGAGCTTTTGATGTTCAGCACGATCTCCACGCCCCGCTCCGCGCAGGCGCCCGCCTTGACTTTGAGCAGCGCGTTGACCGCCGTGGAGCGCGTGCACAGGAAGCTGGATACCGAGCGGATCTCCCCGTACACCTTCTCGATGTAGTCGGTCGCGTCGCCGTACTCCTTCATCTCCATCAGGCTGTACACCACTTGCAGGTGGTTGAGGAAATCGTGCCGCTGGGCACGCAACGTGTGGTTCAGGGTGTCCATCTGGGTGTTGGTCTCCTCCAGCTCCTCGATCACACGCAGCCTGCGCCGCGTGATCAGCGCCTCACGGATGTCCAGAAACGCGCCCCAGCAGGCCATCAGGCTGCCGAGGATGGCCAGCCCTTCGATGGCGTATTGGTTATTCTCGTTAATGTCGGTAAAGAGCACGTAGAACACGAACCCGATGAGCACGACGATCTCGGATACGTTCACGATGACCGCGTACAGGGACGCCTTGCCTACGTCGATCTCCCGGCTGGGCTTGCGGCTCACTTTGGTTCCTTTCCTCCATACCTTCGCGCCATGCGCGCCTTCAGCTTCGCTTCATTGCCCAGCTCGCCCGGCGTGTAGTACACGCGGTCCTCATATCCTTCGGGCATGTAGGTTTGCGTAACGAAGTGCTCAGGATAGTCGTGCGGGTACTTGTACTGCGGGGTGTCCTTGTGCGGGGTCTGGTAGCTCTGGTCGCGCAGGTATACGGGCACCGCGGAAAAGCCGCCCGCCTCGGCGTCCGCCATGGCCGCGCCAAGGGCAGTCACCACGGTGTTGCTCTTCTCCGCCAGGCAGATGGCCATGATCGCCTGCGCGATGGGGATGCGCGCCTCCGGCATGCCCACCACCTCCAGCGCGCCCGCCGCGGCGTGCGCCTGCAGCATGGCGACGGGGTCGGCCAGCCCAACGTCCTCGCTGGCGTGCACGATGATGCGCCGCACGATCAGCTTGGGGTCGACGCCCGCGTACAGCAGCCGCGCATACCACAGCAGCGCCGCGTTCACGTCGCTGCCGCGCATGCTCTTGATAAAGGCGGAAAGCATGTCGTAATAGAGGCTCTCGTCCAGCTTGACGACGGGTTTTTGCACGCTCTCCTGCGCGGCGGCGAGGGTCAGGGTGCGATGCGGCTTTGGGTGCTCCGCGTCGGTCGTCTCCGGCGTGGTCAGAAACAGGAGTTCTAGCGCGGAGAGGGCCGTGCGCACGTCTCCGTCGGCCACGCGGGCGATGTAGCGCAGCGCGCCGTCCTCGCAGGTAACCGCGTAGCGGCCGTAGCCCCGCTCGGGGTCGGTCAGGGCGCGCTCCATGGCGGTGAGCACGTCGTCCGCGGTCAGGGACTCAAACTGGAAAACCCGGCACCGGCTCACGATGGCCGGGGTCATGCTCGCCATGGGGTTTTCGGTCGTGGAGCCGATGAAGCGGATCAGCCCGCTCTCAATGGCGGGCAGGATGCTGTCGCTCTGCGCCTTGTTCCAGCGGTGGCACTCGTCCAGCAGCAGGTAGGTGGCCTTGCCAAAGCGCGTTCGGCGCTCCTCCGCCTCTTTGAGCACCTTGCGCACATCCGCCACGCCGCTGGTAACGGCGTTCAGCTTTTCAAACGCGCTGCCGGTCATGTTTGCCACGATGCCCGCCAGCGTGGTTTTGCCGCAGCCCGGCGGCCCCCAGAAGATGCTGCTCTGGAGTTTGTCCGCCATGATAGCGCGCCTGAGCAGTCTGCCTTCGCCCACGAGCTTGCCCTGCCCGATGAACTCATCCAGCGTGCGGGGGCGCATCCGGTCAGCCAGCGGGGCCTGCGTGGGGTGCTCCGCAAGGCCGCTCCACAGCGTTTGCTGGTCAAAACCCGTCATAGCAGCTCGATGGTCGCCACCAGCCCCGTATCGTCCAGCGAGAACTGGGCGGGCGTGCTGCCCAGCGCCAGCACCACGTGCGCCAGGGCGATGCCCAGGTCGAGCCGCATGGGCGGCATGGCCACGGCGAGGGTCACGGCTTTGTCGCTGAGCATGGTAAAGCGCCAGGGCTGCATGTTCATGGCGCTGGGGGCGATGCGCACATACTGCGCAGCCTCGCGCAGGGCGGGGTGCAGCGCCTCAAACTCCGGGCAGATGGCGGCGATATCCTTGCGCTTGCGCGCGGGGTTCTCCCCCTGCTCGCGCTTGGGGATGCCCAGCGCGATCACGGCCAGCAGCTTTTCGCCGTCCTTAAGCTTGATGCCCACCTGACCGCGCTTGAACGTACCGCTGACCCACACGCCGCCAAGGCCCATCTCCACCGCGCGCAGCATGAACATCTCGCCGCTGATGCCGGCGTTCACCGTGCTCTGCGGCTCGCCGTCCGTGGCGATAACGGCGGCGAAGCGCTGCACGTTTTCAAACTTCATAAACAGCCCGAACATCGGCTGGAAAAGCGAGTTTTCGCACATGCCCAGCGCGATGCGCGCCCCGGGCAGCGTGAGCGTATCCACCGCGGCCAGCAGTACGTTCCACTGCTCGCACGTGGGCGCGGCCGCAAAGCTGCGGCAGCTTACCCTGCGCTGGGCCGCCTCATACAAGCCGGTCAGCGCGGTAGCGTCGTAGAAGCCGTTCAGTTGCCAGTTGCCAGCCATAGGAGGCACCTCCTGCAAACGGGTTTGTGAAAAGGAATACAGCTTTCATAATATACTCTTTTTTGGGGAAAATGGCAAGGCGGGCAAGGTGGATGCAGATTACGATTTCATGAGAGTGACGCTAAAGCTTGCTTGCAGGTGCAACAACCTGCCACCAGTGTTGTGAGACCGACCGCTTGCAGACAACACACGCCCCCCTCCGCTTGCGCGTCGGGGGGCGTGCCTTATTCCGTTAGCTTACCCGCGTCAGGCTTACGCCAGCTCCGCGAAGTACTTGATGGTGCGAACCATCTGGCTGGTGTAGCTGTTCTCGTTGTCGTACCACGCAACGACCTGCACCTGATAGGTGTCGTCGTCGATCTTGGTGGCCATGGTCTGCGTCGCGTCAAACAGCGAGCCAAACGACATGCCGATCACGTCGCTGGAGACGATCTGCTCCTCGGTGTAGCCGTAGCTGGCGGAAACGGCGGCCTTCATGGCGGCGTTGATGGAGTCCTTGGTCACGTCCTTGCCCTTGACAACGGCCACGAGGATCGTGGTGGAGCCGGTGGGCACGGGCACGCGCTGCGCAGAGCCGATCAGCTTGCCGTTGAGCTCCGGGATCACCAGGCCGATGGCCTTGGCGGCGCCGGTGGAGTTGGGCACGATGTTGGCGGCGCCGGCGCGGGCACGGCGGAGGTCGCCGTTGCGGTGCGGGCCGTCCAGAATCATCTGGTCGCCGGTGTAGGCGTGCACGGTGGTCATGATGCCGCTGACGATGGGGTACGTCTTGTTGAGCACGTTGGCCATCGGCGCGAGGCAGTTGGTGGTGCAGCTGGCGGCGGAGATGATCTGGTCTTCCTTGGTGAGGGTATCTTCATTGACGGAGAACACAATGGTCTTCAGGTCGTTGCCCGCGGGCGCGGAGATGACGACCTTCTTGGCGCCGGCGGCGATGTGCGCCATGCTCTTGTCCTTGGTGGCGTAAAAGCCGGTGCACTCCAGCACCACATCCACGCCCAGCTGGCCCCAGGGGCAGTCCTTGGCGTCCTTCACGGCGTAGATCTTGATCTCCTTGCCGTCCACGATGATGCTGTCGGCAGTGGCGGAAACGGTGTGCTTATTCTCGCCGAACTTGCCGCCGAAGGGGCCCTGCGCGGTGTCATACTTGAGCAGGTGCGCCAGCATCGCGGGGCTGGTGAGGTCGTTGATGGCGACCACGTCGTAACCGGGCGCGCCAAACATCTGGCGGAAAGCAAGACGGCCGATGCGACCGAAACCGTTAATCGCAACTTTGACCATTGTGGTATCTCCTCCTGATAAATCATGTCTTGGGTCTTTTAAGACCCAACCCATTGTAACGGAAACAACCGCGCATTGCAAGAGCCGCGCGGACATTTTAGAATATTTTGTTAAAAACCTAACGAGCGGCGCGTCCGCGCCTTTGTGAAGGGGACTTCGTCCCCCTCCCAACCTCCCCCTTAGGACGAGTTGGCTTCTTGGGCCCACTTGGGCACACTGCCGCGCGAGACATAGCGCCTGCGGCGCTGTTGTCGCGCTTGCGGTCGAACGCTGCGGCGGGGTCGCAGGGCTCTGCCCTGCACCCGCAAGGGCCATATCCGGTCGGTTTGATCGTCGCGCATGGCGCTACCGCGTCTTGCGCTCGTCAAACCTCTCATCTCCGGTGCCCTTGATCCTTTTTTTACTTTAATGCGTCGGGGTTCAGGCAGAGGAGGTCCTCCGTCACAAACAGGCCGTCCTTGCGGATCAGCTCGCCGTCCAGCCATATCTCGCCGCCGCCGTACTCGGGGCGTTGGATGCACACCAGATCCCAGTGCAGGTCGCTCTTGTTGCCGTTGTTGCACTCGTCGTAGCAGTGGCCGGGCGTAAAGTGGAACGAGCCCGCGATCTTCTCATCAAACAGGGTGTCCAGCATCGGCTCGGTCACGTAGGGGTTCACGCCGATGGCGAACTCGCCCACGTAACGCGCGCCCTCGTCCACGTCGAACACCTTGTTCAGCCGTTCGGTATCGCTGCCCGTGGCTTCCACGATCTTGCCGTCCTTGAACACAAGGCGGATGTCCGTAAACTGGTAGCCCATATGCAGGCTGGGCGTGTTATAGGTGATCACGCCGTTCACGCTGTCCCGCACGGGGGCGGTGAACACCTCGCCGTCCGGGATATTGATCTTGCCATCGCACTTGATGGGCGGCAGACCCTTGATGGAGAACGTCAAATCGGTGCCCTTGCCCACGATGTGCACCTTGTCCGCCGCGGCGAGGCGCTTGACCAGCGCGTCCATCGCGCGGCTCATCTTGGCATAGTCCAGCGTGCACACGTCAAAGTAGTAATCCTCAAAGGCTTCCATGCTCATTTTGGCGGCCTGCGCCATGGCGGGCGTGGGGTAGCGAAGCACCACCCAGCGCGTCTGCGGCACGCGGATCTTTCCGTGCACCAGCCTGCTGTAGTGCTTGCCGTACAGCGCGGTCTTTTCCGCGCTCACGTCGCCGGTCTCAAAGCTGTTGGTGTTCGCGCGCACGCCGATATACGCCTGCACGCCGCGCATCAGCGCCGCGTCGTTCTCGGCCTCAAAATCCCACTTCTCGGGGGTCGCGCCGCGCATCAGCGAGCGCATCACCGTCATGTCCCTCAGGCGCACCACAGGCTCCGCGCCCGCGGCATAGGCTTCGTCCACCAGCGCAGCGACCAGCTCCGGTTGGTGGCCGAACATCTCGATCAGCACCCGCTCGCCCTTTTGCATCGCCGTGGAATAGCGGATCAACTGGCGGCTCAGTTTGAGCATGCGAGGGTCTTTCATATCCGTTTTGCTCCTTTAAGCGCAATGTGTTTTTGATACAGGCGCTCCATAGCGCGGGCGGCCGGCTGCTCCACCCCGTAGGTGGCGATCATCGCCGCCACGATGGACAGGCAGTAGCACAGCAGCGTGAATGACTGTTGCAGCTGCGTGTCGCTGTGCAGCGTGGCGGGGTACAGCCCTCGCGCCACCAGCACGCTGAGCGCCTGATGCCAGATGTACAGGTTGAACGATATCACCGCGAGGAAGCGCATCAGCCGGTTATCCAGCAGCTTTTGCAGCGAACGCGGCATGAACATGGCCGCGAGCATCAGCGCAAGGAACGTGACCGCCAGCGGCAGGCGCACCGCCCACTGCGACAGGCGCAGCTGCCCCGCCCCCAGCAGGCCGTTGCTCGCCTGCACGTGCAGGATCGCCTGCAGCGCGTACACCGCCAGCGCAAACAGCGCGACGGCGGCGAGCTTTACGGCCACGCGCAGGGCGTCCCGCTTCGGCGCGGCGGCCAGCCGCCTGTCCAGCCGCACGAACACGATGGCCCCCAGCATCCCCAGCGCATACACATCCAGGAACGAGGGCATCTGGTTGAGCAGCACCGTCAAATCCGGCACCGTGGCGGCCAGCACCGTGCGGAACAGGATGCCCGCCGCGCCCATCACGCACAGCGTCACCGTAGGCGCTTTGCGCATGGCGCGCACCAGCAGCGGAAAGATGAGGTAGAACTGCATCTCGATGGCTACCGTCCACAGCACGACGTTCAACGGCGTGAATACAAACGTCTCGCGGAAGAACGTGAACGTAAACGTGAGGTGCGTGAGGATGTCGAAATTGCGGGCCGCATCGTCACGGTACGCGCCCAGCGGCAGCGCCACGCAAAAGAGCATCACCAGCACCGAAAAGAGGTAGCTGGGCACGATGCGCGCGAATCGGCTGTAGTAAAAGCGCCCCGTGGTGGGCACGGGCGTATGGTGCACCGCCCGCCGCGCGTGCGGCAGGTAGAGCAGGAAACCGCTCATCAGCATCATGCCGTCCACGAACACATAGCTGGCGCGCGTCCAGAAGTCAAGATCCAGCGTGCGCCCAAACACCGTTACGTACTGCCCCAGCCACCCCTGCTGCCAGATATGGAAATTGCACACAAACAGCACGAACAGCGCGCGGAATCCATACAGCACGCCGATCTCGACCCTGTCCGCAGGCTTTTCCGCCTTGGGGGTGGCCTTTGCAGGCGCGCCCGAGGCGGGGATGGCGCTTTCCGGTGTCGCAGCAGGCCCGGCGTCATGGGGCATGCTGCCCGGGGTCGGCTGCGACGGCATCGCGCCTGGCATGCCGCTGGCGCTTTCCGCAGCTAACCAGCCGTTTTCGGAAGCAGCGCCGGACGGCGACTGAGGCGGTGCCTCTGCGGGCATATCGGTCGCCGCCGCTGTTTCTGCGGAGATAGCGTCCGTGGGAACTGCTTGGACAGGGGCGCTCTCCGCTGTCGGGGGTTGGGCATGGCCTTGCTTTGGCGAAGCGGCGGCGGGCATGGCCAGCACTGGCGCGTCGCCTTCCGGCACGTCATGCGGCACTGTGGCGTTGGTGCCGCCCTCCGGCGCATTCGCCTGCCCGCCCGTGCTGTTCAGTTCATGATCGTATGGCTCCTTGCGCACGCCATCACTCCTTCGGCGTGGCGGCAGCCGTCGCGGTGGGGCTGGCGGCTACGGTGGCCGTGGGCTTCGGGGTGGGTGTCGCGGCAGGGGTCGCCGTGGGCGTGGCGGCCTGCGTGGCAACCGCCGTATCCGTGGCGACCGCCGTGGCCTGCGCCGCGGGCGCGCTCGCCATGGCCGCCGCCGCGTCGCCCACGCGCTTCAAGGGATACACGTTGTTGTATTTGTCCGTGAGCACGCGGATGGACAGCGCGGTTTCGGTCACGGTGGTCAGTTTATGCGTCAGGGTGAGCGCGTCCGCCGTGGGGCCGGTCATGAGGCCGTATCCGTCCACCGCGAAGTATAGCTCCTGCCCGAACAGCGTGCAGGTGCCATCCTGCCGGAAGGTGGCACTTCGCGAGCCATCCTCGCTCTGCCATACGCCCAGAATGAGGTAGGCGCGGCGTTGCAGCTTCTTATCCGCCACATCCTTGAAGGTGGGGATGCGCTGGTAGTACGGCAGCGCCTCATAGGGCTTGCCCGCGTCGTAGAGCGCCTCGGCGTAGCGGTAGCAGGCTTCCTCATACATGCCAGCAAGGTCGCCGTAAGCGGCAGGCAGGCCCGTGGTATCAAAACCCTCCAAGGTGTCGATCACGGTCTTGTACGCACCGGTCTCCATGGCTGCGCGGGCGGGCGTGGCGTAGCGGCCGTAGGCCTCGTAGTCACACTCCTCAGTCTGCGCGGGGGCGTCCTCAAAATCACCCAGCGCGGCAAACAGCGCCGCCGCCTTGCGGTAGTCCCCCGCCTCCTTGGCGCGCATGGCCAGCTCGTACTGGCAGGCGTTGTAGTTGGCGCGCGCCTCGCCGTAGTCCCCCAGCGCAAGGTACAGCTCGCTCGCCTTTTCCAGATCGCCCGCGGCCTGCGCTTTCACAGCCTCGCCAAAGGTGATCTCGCTGAGCTGGTTCAGCGCGTCGGAGTTGTCCGGCAGGGTCTTGAGCAGTTCCACCGCGGCGGTCATATCGCCGGAGGTTTTCAGGTTCAGCGCCAGCTGGTAAGTGGCGTTTTCAAGCAGGGTCTTGCTGTCCTGATAATCGCCCAGCGCGGAGAAGCCCTCCACAGCCTTTTGCAGGTCGCCCGCGGCAAGCGCGGCGTTGGCGATGCCGTACTGGCACTGCTTGAGCTTATCGGCGCTGTCGCGGTATTTACCCAGCGCCTGGTACAGGGGCAGCGCGGTCTCAAAATCGCCGGTGGCAAAAGACGCCTCCGCGAGCGTGTAGCGCAGCTCGGTCAATTTGGCGGGCGCATCCTCAAACGCGCCCAGCTGCTCATACAGGGCGGCGGCTTCCTGCGCCTTGCCCCCGGCGGCCAGCGCGCCTGCCTGCCGGTACTGGCTTTGCCTCAGCAGCTCCGCGCCCTTGGTATGCTTGGGGATGGTCAAAAGGAGCTGCGTCGCCTGCGTATCGTCGCCCGCGTTATAGAAAATCAGCGCCTGCTGGTATACGCACTCCCACCCCAGCGTCTCGCTGTCAAGGTAGGTGGGGATGCGCGCGTACAGCGCCGCTGCCTTCTCATAGTCGCCCGCGTCCATGCGCTCGCGCGCCAGCTCGTACAGGGTGCCGTTGGCCTTGAGCAGCGCGTCGGTATAGTCTCCCGCGCGCTGGTACAGGTCGCCCGCAGCCTCCAGGTCGCCCGCGAGGCGCTTTTGCTCCGCCAGTCCGTAGCAGGCCTGTTTAAGCAGCTCCGCCGCGTCATTGACGCCCCCCGCGGCGGTCAGCTTGTCCACGGCGGTCTGATAGTCGCCCGTCAGCAGCGCGGCCTGCCCCAGCGCATAGTCGCACGCGGCCACCTGCGCGGGCGCGTCGCGATAGTCGCCAAGGTCCGCAAACAGGATGCGCGCGGCCACGTAGCTCTCGTCGCCCAGCAGCTTGGCGGCCTGCCTGTACTGCGACTCCTGAAGCTGCGCCTTGCTGTCCTGATAATCCCCAAGGGCCATGAAGGCTTCGGCGGCGCTGTCGAAGCGGCCCGCGTCCATCGCAACGGTGCCCAAACGGTAAAGGGTCTCCTGCCGCTTGACGGCGCTGTCCGCATAATCCCCCAGGGAAGCGAACAGATCCACCGCGCTCTCCAGCTCGCCGGGGTCGGTCGCGGCCATCAGGGCCTCGGCCTTGCGGTAGTCGCAGGCCAGCACCTGCGTTTTCGCGTCCGCATAGTCGCCCAGCGCCACATAGGCGGCGCGGGCCTCGTCGTATTGCTGGTTGCCAAACAGCGCGCCCGCGCTGGCATAGCGCAGGGCGGGCAGGCCCCACTGGAGGGCTGCCAGCGCCACGATCATCAGGCAAACGCCCACGATGACCATCAGCCGCACCCTGCGTTTGCGCCTCGTCTCACGCAGGCGGGCTTGCTCGCGCTCCTCCGCCAAACGGCTGGCATCCTCGCGGGCGGCGCGCGCCACCTGCAGCAGCTTGGATTCGTGCACGGCGTTCAGCTGCTCCACATTCTCGCGCGAGCAGGTTGCGAACACCGTGTCGCGTCTGCGCTCGCAGCGGCAGCAACGCTCGGCGCGCAGCTCGTTGGCACGGCCGCACACGCACACCCACACGCGCGCCTGCTCCACGGGGTAGCCAACCGCGTCGGGCCCGGCCACGAACCGCAGCTGATCCAGCCTGCGGCCCGGGGGCAGGGCGTTGCTCTCGTACTCGGTCAATGGGGCGGTGCCGCGTCGCCAGATGGTCGCGTTGTCGAACCATACCTTCTCGATGGCCAGCTCCACGCTGCTCACGTCCTCCCAGCGGGTGGGCAGCAGCGAGATGGTAAAGCGCTCGCCCGCGCCCGCGGAGAGCCCCTGCACGCGCTCCACCTGCCGAAGCAGCGGCGTGCCATCGGCGGCATGGCAAACCAGCGTCACCTGTACGGAGACGACCACCTTGCCACTGAGGTTGTTGAGCACGAAGGCGCACTCCGGGCTGCCTTCGGCGGGGGGCGTGTATTGCCACAGCTCCACCGGGCAGCTAAGGTCGATCTTCATCGCGGATCCCTCCCAGCCGTGCGTAGGGTCAATACCGATAGATCATCAGCTCGGTAAGCCGGTCATTCACAAACGTCAGGTGCAGCGCCACGGCAAAGGACGCACCGCCCACCGCAGCCGTGGTGGCGTAGCGCAGCGTGGCGTCGCCGCCCGCGCGCTCCAGCGTGCCAAACGGCGGCGTTAGCCCGTCGCCGTACAGGATAGCGGCCGTGTCGCTCACCCGCCCCGCGCCGTCGCTGGCAAACAGCGCCAGCGCGTCCATGAGCGCCGTGCCCACGACCAGGCCGCGCGGGCCCGCAAAGCCGCCGCCGGTGATGGAGAGCGAATCCAGCCTCGCGTTCGCGCGGCTCTGGTCCAGCGCAAACACCAGCGTAGCGGCGGGGTAGCTTACGGTATGCAGCCAGCCGCCGCTTTCCTCCTGCGCCCACGCGTCGCCGGTGGCCGTGCCAAACAGCACGCCCGCGCCCTTCTCCGTCAGGGTCAAAAAGTCCATGCGGCTGAACTGCAGATCCGCCTGCGCGAAGGCCGGGGCGCTGCTCTGCGCGGTCACGCCCTGTACGGGCTGCATGCCCGCCGCGCCGCCGCCCACGGCGGCAAGGTTCGCCTTCACGGCTTCAAGCCCCGTCGCGGCGCTGATGCCGTATACATGGATGGCGGACACAACGCCGTTTTCGACGGTGTAGATCACGCCCGTATCGGTGTAGCGGCCCCCGCCCATGTGCACGTGGATGCCGCACTGCACGCTCTGCAACGCCGTGCCCCCGCGCTGCGCCCACGCCCAGTAGGCCGCGTCCGGCAGCTGGTCGAGGGTATACAGCGGCGCGGAGGTATCGTCGCCCGTCAGGCCGGGGTTTTGCCAGCCGTAGGCGGCCATGAGCATCTCGGCGGGCGCGCCCAGCCGGATGCCGCGGGGCATGTCCAGCGCCTCGTCGGTCACGGCCACGGCGTTCAGCACGCTGCTTTGATCCAGCGTGGGCTTGTTGTAATACAGCGTGGCCTGCGGGTACAGGAAGGCGTAGCCGTCCTCGGTGAGCGACTCCTCGCCTACGGGGTCATTCAGCGGCGTCACGTTCACGGTGGACAGCAGCAGCTTGTTCAGCCACGCGGCCAGCTCGCCCTCGGTCAAAACGCCGGCTTCGTCGGCCAGTGCCGCGGCGCAAAAAAGGCACGACAGGCACAGGGCGAGCAGCAGGGTCGGCAAAGCACGTTTCATGGCTGCGGTTCCTTTCCCTTCAAAAGCAAGGCGCGGTTTGGAAAATCCTATCTTTTATTGTACATGAAACCGATGCCCCTGTATAGCCTTTTGAGCAAAATTTGCATGTGCGCACGGCCCCGGGCACGCGTGCAGCCCCGTGCGCAAACGGCGCGGATGTGGTATACTGGTTTGCGCCGCGCGTGCAAAAGGGAGGGTTATCTGCATGGATTTTGAACGGGATTACATCCTGCGCATGATACAGATGATGGGCGACTTTATGCGTCGCCTTGCCGAGAAGCTGGACGACGCGGAGCGCGACGCGATGCTCGACGACGAGAGCCGCAGGCTGTGCGGCGTACCCTTCCACACCGGCGAAACGCTGGACGAGGCGAGCCTTACCGAGCTGTTGCCGCCCGTGCCGCGCTTTATGATGAGCGAGCTGCTCTACGTTAAAGCCAAAGCCACCTCCCGCCTGCCCTATGGCGAGGCGGAGGCGCTGCTGCTCAAAGCCCTGCGGCTGCTCAGCTCCCTGTACGGCGAGCCGCGCCTGTGCGACCTTAGGGCCGAGCGGCTGGTAGACCTGAAGGACAGCCTAGCGGGCGCTTTGAACGCGGACGACCTGTGGGCCTGCGCGTGCTTCTTCGCGCAGGCGGAGCGCTACGACGCCATGGAGGACGCGATCTTCCAGACGCTGGACGCCCTGCCCGAGGCGGAGCGCGCGCCGCGTCGCACCGAGGGCGCGCAGATGCTGCGCCGCGCCGCCAAGGCGAGCGAGCAGGCGCTGGCCCTGTGCGGCATGACCGCCGCGGAGCTGCGCGAGGCCGCGCACGAGCTGGAGACCCACAGCATATCATAGCAAGGGGTTTAGTCGCATGATCCTGATCTCGGTACAGAATGTCAAAAAGGGTTTCGGCGCGCACGAGGTGCTGCGCGATGTTACCTTCAGCCTGCAAAAAGGCGAAAAGATGGGCCTGGTGGGCGTGAACGGCTGTGGCAAAACCACGCTGATGCGCCTGATATCCGGAGAGGACACGCCGGACGGCGGTCAGATCCACATGAACCGCGACCTGCGCATCGGCTACCTCGCGCAGGTGGACGATATCGCCCTGACCGATACGGTATGGGGCGCAATGCTGCGCGTATTCGAGCCCGTGATCGCGCTGGAAAAACGCCTGCGCGCGCTGGAGGGCGAGCTGGCCGCCCACGCCGCGGACGAGGCCGCCGCGCTGCGCCTGTCCGCCGAGTATCACCGGCTGACCGAGCAGTTTGACCGCATGGAGGGTTACGCCTACGAAGGCGAGATGATCGGCGTGCTGGGCGGCCTGGGTATCGGGCGCGACATGTACGGGCGCACCGTGGGCACGCTCTCCGGCGGCGAGCGCACGCGGCTGTCGCTGTCCAAGCTGCTACTCCAGAAGCCCGACGTACTGCTAATGGACGAGCCTACCAACCACCTGGACCTGGCCGCCATCGAATGGCTTCAGGAATACCTGACGGGCTACAAGGGCACGCTGCTCATCATCAGCCACGACCGCTACTTCCTCGACCATGTGTGCACCACGATGGGCGAGATGCTGGCCGGGCGCATCAACAAATTTACCGGCAACTACACCGAGTACATGAAAAAGCGCACCGCGGAGTTCGAGGCGCGCATGAAAGCCTACCAACTTCAGCAAAAGGAGATCGAGCGGGAGCAGGCGATCATCGAGCGCTACCGCAGTTTCAACCGCGAAAAGAGCATCCGCGCCGCCGAGAGCCGCCAGAAAAGGTTGGATAAGGTGGAGCGCCTCGACCGCCCCACGGAGGAAAGCCACGTGCGCTTCAGCTTCGACGTGCGCCGCCGCATGGGCGAGGACGCGCTGGAGGTGAAAAACCTCAGTAAGACCTTCGGGGGCAAGCCGGTGTTTTCCGGGGTGAATTTCAAGCTGCGCGCGGGCGACCGCGTGGCGCTGATCGGCCCCAACGGCGTGGGCAAGAGCACGCTGTTCAAAATCCTGATGAACCGCGAGGTGCCGGACAAGGGTTCCGTGCGCTTTGGCACGAACGTGGACATCGGCTACTACGACCAGCACCAGCAGGAGCTCAGCCCCGATCACACCGTGCTGGACGAGGTGTGGAACTTCTTCCCCACGATGGAGCAGAGCAAGGTGCGCGGCGCGCTGGGGCTGTTTCTCTTCAGCGGGGACGACGTGTTTGCCAAAATCGCCTCGCTCTCCGGCGGCGAGCGGGGCCGCGTGGCGCTGACCAAGCTGATGCTGCGCAAGGATAACCTGCTGCTTTTGGACGAGCCCACCAACCACCTGGACATGGACAGCCGCGAGGTGCTGGAGGACGCGCTTTACGATTTTCCCGGAACGATCCTGGCCATCAGCCACGACCGCTACTTCATCAACCGCTTTGCGGACCGGGTGATGGTCATGAACGAGGACGGCATGACCGAGTACCTGGGCAACTTTGACGATTACCTGGAGAAGCGCGACCGGCCCACCCCGCCCGCTGAAGCCGCGCCCGAGGGCGCGACGCGCACCTCGGTCATCAAGGAGCGCAAGCGCGACCGGCAGACCAGCGCGCGCCTGCGGGAGCTGAAGGCGGCGGTCGCCAAAGCGGAGGCGGCCATCGGTGATAACGAGCGCCGCATCGCGGAGCTTGAGTTGAGGCTGGCCGAGCCGGAAACCTATGCGGATCAGGCGCTGCTGCTTGCCCTCACGCAGGAATACCAGCAGGAGCAGAACCGGCAGGAGGCGCTCTACGACGCGCTGGAGCAGGCCGAGGCCGCGTGGCGCGAAGCGGAGGACGAGGCGTAGGCTCCATCCAATACATCAACGCAAAAAAGCAACACGTCGCGCGGCGTTTCCGCCGCCATGGAAAGAGAGGCGCACCATGCGCACCGTACAGATGGAGCTGCTCCGTCCCGCGGAGATCAGGGCCGAGCAGGAGCGTATCTCGCTGGTCTACCTGCCCGTGGGGCCGGTAGAGTGGCACAGCTTCCACATGCCCATGGGTACCGACGGCCTGATCGCGCAGGAGACGGCGCGCCGCGCGGCGGCCATCACAGGCGGGGTGGTGGCGCCCACGCTGTTCATCGGCACCGAGCGCAACGACAGCCGCCAGATGCTCGCAAACCTTCGCGTGCCCGCGGGCGCGGACGACTACATCCTTGGCATGGACTTTGCGCCGGGCCGCGTGCCCAGCCTGTACCTGCGCGAGGAGGTGTTTGCCGCCATCGTACGGGAACATCTGCGCCTGCTGGCGCGCATGGGCTATCGCATGGCGGTGGTCGTGAACGGCCACGGCGCGGCAGGCCAGCTGGATACGCTGCGCCGCGTGTGCGACGAGGTATCGCACGAATGCGGCGCACGCTGCGTGTTTCCCGAGTTTGACGGGCCGCGCATGGGCGCGCTGATCGCCGCGGAACGCCTTGACCCCGGCCATGCCGACCGGCTGGAGACCGCCATGATGATGGCCCTGACCGACAGCGTGGCGCTGGACAAGCTGCCGCCCATGGGTCAGCCGCTGTACACCGCGGCGCTGGGCATGGCCAGCGGCTCACAGTTTGGCGGAAACGGGCCGCAGGACGGGCATGTGCCCGACGACCCGCGGTTGGCCACGGCGGCGCTGGGCGAAGCGCTTATGCGGGCCAACGCGGAGGATTTTGCCGAGCATGTGAAGGGGCTGTATGCACAGCTTTCGTAGATGATTGCGCAAAACGGCGCAGGCAGTGGGGAGCGGGTGCTTCCGCGCGGCCTGCGCTTTTTGTTTGATATGGCCCTCAATGGGGTATGGGAAGAATGGGGCACAGGCCGGACGAGCGGCAAACGTTACGTACGAGCGGCCGCACAAGCGGTGTTGGCTGTTGCAACGGCTGCCGATATCGCTTTGAGCACGAACCGTGCTGACCGCAGGCCTTCAGCCCCCGTACCGCTGCATCCGCTTGAGCCTGCGCCCGCAGCGGGTTCTTCCCCCTTTGGAAACCTGCCAAGAGCCTTGCCCTCGAACCCTGTTCACTTCCCCGGCCAACTCAGCCCAGACTTGCGCGCCTGCGTGAACTGGTCGCGCCGCTTGATGCGGTACACCTTGCCGTCCTTCTCAAATCGCGCGCCCGTCTGCCGGAACCAGAACGGCACGCCCGCCGCCGCGCACTGCTCGCGCAGGGACAGCGCCCAGTCGTAGCGCATCAGCCGCGCCTCGTCGCCGCTCTCGCCCCCCGCTGCCACCTGTGCGATGCCCGCGCCAAGGTGCGCCCGCAGGTCGATGGCCGTGAGCATCGGCTCGCAGATGATGATCCGCCGCCGTACCGGCACGGCCAAAAACAGCGGCAGCCGCTCATCCGCCATACGTTGGTTTTCGCACGTTACGCCGATGGTCACGTTTTCGTAGCCCGCGCCCCAGTCCTCCGGCAGCACCGCCGCAAGCCGCGCGATGCGCTTGGTAATGAAGAAGAACGTAAGGTCGCCACGCTCGCGCATCATGCGCCACGCCTCGGGCCGCCATGCGTCCGCCTCGTCGATCAGAAAGTCGCTGGTAAAGCAGGTGGCCACGTCGTCCGGCCCTTTGAGAGCATAGCTGCCGTCCCGCTTTTTGCGCACAGGCAGGTCGAACGCCGCGTTCTTCTTCACCACACTCGCGTCCAGCTCGTACTTCGCGTCGCGGCGGTACACATAGCAGTGCGCGCAGCCGGGGCTGTACTTGTGGCAACCGTGCCACGGGTTCCATTCCGCCACGCGTATCCCTCCCACCATTCCTGCGCACCATTATACGCCACGCACCCCCGCTTTACCAGAATTTACAGGAAAACCGCGCTAAACCGTTGCAAAATCGTCATTGTTTTGTTACACTTACCCCTGAAAGGAGAGCCGAACTGTAGCGGCTGTTTCAATTTTATGTATGATATCGTGATCGTCGGCAACGGCCCCGCCGCGTTAAGCTGCGCCATCACGGCGCGCATGCGGGGCATGACCGCCTTGTTTGTTGGCCCCCAAAACAGCGCAAGCTGGCTTGCGCGCGCCGAGCGCATCGACAACTATCCCGGCCTGCCGGAAACCCCCGGCGCGGAGCTGATCGCCGCGTTCAAGGCGCAGGCGCTCGCGCTGGGCGCGGAGGAGCGCGTTGGCCTGATTCGCCAGATACTCCCCAACGACGGCAACTTCATGCTGCTGGTGGATAGCGACGTGGTGGAGGCCAAGACCGTGCTGCTCGCCATGGGCGCGGCGCGGCCCGTGCTGCTCGACGGCGAGGAATCGCTGGTGGGCATGGGCGTGAGCTACTGCGCCACCTGCGACGGCATGCTCTACCGCGGCAAGCGCATCGCGGTGCTCTCCGCCACCCACGAGGGCGCGGAGGAGACGCACTTTTTGGCCTCGCTGGCCGCCAGCATCGACTATTACGCCCTCAAGAGCCACGATACGGGCGCGATGCCGGCCACCGTTTCCATGGTGGCGGAGCAGCCCGTGTCCCTCGCGCGCGTACCGGAGGGCATTCAATTGACCACCAAGCAGGGCACGCACACCTACGACGGGGTGTTCATCTTCCGCAGCGCCGTTGCGCTGGGCATGCTGCTGCCCGACCTTGCCACCGAGGGCAGTTTCATTCCCGTGGACAGGGGCATGCGCACGAATGTGGATGGCGTGTTCGCCGCCGGAGACGTGACGGGCAGGCCCCTGCAGGTGGCCAAGGCCGTGGGCGAGGGCAACATCGCGGCCATCTCCGCCGCGGACAGCATTGCCAAGCGGGGATAAAAACGCGCCCCGCAAACGTCTTATGATGTGGATGGGCAAACCGGCGGCCATGGCCGCCGAGAGTATGGGAGGTACCCCTATGAATCAGCTTTGGACCCGCAGGATCACCGCTTGGGCGGTTTCGCTTTGCCTGCTCATCGGCTGTGCCGGCACGGCTTTCGCCACGCAGGCGCAACCTTCGGATTTCAGCGCGTTGCAGCCGCTGATGGACCTGGTGGCCAGCGCGGCCGTCAGCGCGGGCGACGAGCCCGAGGCCGTCGGCAATGAGGAGACCACCATGACCCCGACGTTCATCGCATCGTTTTTCAACAGCGGCCTGACCGCCGACCCCTCGCTGGGCTTTACCGCCGATATGCTGAGCAACACCGAGCTGCAAGCCGGTGTGCTGCAAAAGATCTTTGCGGCCAAGCTGCCCGCGCTGGAGCCCATCGCGCAGACCACGCCGGTCAGCGGCTACATCGGCTTTCAACCGGTCACGGTCAACACGGGCAGCGATCAGGGCGTGCAGCTGGTGGGCGAGCTCTACTGGGGCCAGAAGCCCATGAGCCAGATGACCGACGCGGATTTCAAGGACATCCACTGGCTTGACCGCGCCGTGTACAGCTTCCGCGCCGACCCCTCCGCCCTGAACGGCTACCGCCTCACGGGCTTCTCCGTCGGCTCGGAGCTGAACATGGAGGAGGCCATGCAGACCTATACCGAGACTATCCTGGTCGAGTACATCAACACCACGCTGGGCTTTTCCATCCTCTACCCCAGCGTGTTCAGTGACGACATGCTCGTGGAGGACGGCGACGGCGTATCCGCCACCCTGCCGGACGACACGCTGCGCTTCTTCGTCAAACGCGCGGACAACACCACCGCCGCCGACCTGGCCGGCTACATCGACGTGATCGCCAAGGGCATCCCGGGCGCGAAAGCCGCGCTGAACGAGGCGTTCAGCTATGCGACCATCGCCTATGATACTGAGGAAGGCTACGCGGTGTTCGACATGTACATCATCACCGACAAGTACATCTATCAGGCGGAGCTTTCCTACCGCAAGGATCTGGCCTCCACCTACCAGATGTACACCTCCTACCTTGAAAACAGCTTCGCGGTGGACGAGGTAAGCGTCGGGTGAAAAACGGGGGTGCGCGCATGAGGCGTTTCTGCTGCCTGCTGGTTGCCCTGTGCCTGTGCGCGGCCGCGGCCAGTGCCGCGCCCGCCGTGGAGGCGCAGCCGCTTACGGGCGAACTCGCCTTTCCGGAAGGTGCGGACGCGGCGAGCGCGGCGTTCGTGTTCAGCTACCAATACCCCCAGTTTGCGCCCGATACCGAAGCGGATGCGAAGATCAGCCAGTGGTACCTGGCCCTGTCGCAGGACGCGGCGGGCGCGGGCACGGCGGAGGCCGCCCAGCTGGGCGCACTGCCCGAGACTGGAGCACCCGCGTGGTATACGCGCCTCAGCTACCGCATCACGCAAAACAGCGACGATTACCTGAGCGTACTGATGGTGGCGGCCCGCTTTCAGGGCAACGCCGAGGCGGAGAGCTGGACGGCGGATGTGTTCGCCCGCAGCGGCGTGTACGCAGGCCAACCCCTTACCCTGTCGCAGGCCATGGGCCTTGAACAGGCGGACGGCGCGGCCGCGCAGGGCACCAGCTACGCCGCGGAGCTGGCGTATGGGCTGATCTGGCAGATCATCGAAGGCGAGCGCGCCATGCAGACCCGCGCCTATCTGGAGGGCACCACCGAGGCGGATCTGCGCCGCGCGCTGAACCCGGAGAGCGACTTTTACCTGGACGCGGACGGGAACATCGTGTTCTTTATCCAGTCCGGCGAGCTGGCCAGCGAGGTGGAGGGTGTGCTCACTTACCCCTTCTCCCCCGCGGAACTGCTGAGCGCGGCCACCTGACGGGCTCTGATTTGGCTTGGGCACGCCTTGGCGATAAATTTGCGTGCCACCTATTGCCAAAGCCCGAAAAGGGTGATAAAATAGTCAAGCTGTGAAGTCATAAATCTCCCGTTAGGAGGTGTAGCAAATGGGCAAGTTATGTGAGGTTTGCGATAAGGGCACGCTCAACGGCAACAACGTGAGCCACTCCAATCGCAAGACCCATCGTCTTTGGGCGCCGAACGTGCAGCGCGTCCGCGTGGAGGTAAACGGTCAGGTCAAGCATATGAACGTGTGCACCCGCTGCCTGCGCAGCGGCTATGTGAAGCGTGCGCTGCCTACCGGCACCGCGGCTGTCGAAGCCTGAGCCATAAGAGACAACAAAAACAGGACGCACCGAAGCGGGTACGTCCTTTTTTGTTGCACGTCGACTGAAGCAGCGGGCCGGGGTCATGCCCCTGCCCGCCGCTTTCTCATATGCCGTAGAGTTTTTCGACATTCGCGGTAGTCTGCGCCGCCAGCTCCTCCAGGGGGATGCCGCGCAGCTCCGCCACCCGCTGCGCCACATAGCGCACGTAGGCGGGCTCGTTGCGTTGCCCGCGCATGGGCACGGGAGCGAGGTAGGGGCTGTCCGTCTCGACCAGCAGGCGGTCAAGCGGCACATAGCGCGCCACATCGTGGATGTTTCGCGCGTTCTGGAACGTGACCGTGCCGGAAAGCGAGATGTAAAAACCCATGGCGAGGTATTCACGCGCGCTTTCCACGCTGCCAGTGTAGCAGTGCAGCACGCCCGCGGGCAGGCGACCCCTGTGCGCGCGGAAGATGTCCGTCACATCGCCATGCGCGTCGCGTACATGGAACACCGCCGGCTTCTTTTGCTCAAACGCGAAATCGAGCAGCGCCGCAAACACATCGCGCTGCACGTCGCGCGGGCTGTGGTCGTAGTAGTAGTCCAACCCGATCTCCCCCACGCCCACGATGCGCGGCTGTAAAAGCAGCGCCCTAAGCGAGGGCAGGGTGGCTTCGTCAAAGGTGCTGGCCTCGTGCGGGTGGATGCCTACCACGCCGTACACATTGCCGTGCGCGGCGGCGATGGCCGCCACACGGTTGCTGCTGTCCACATCGCTGCCCGCCAGGATGCACCGGCCTACGCCCGCCTCCGCCATGCGGGCGAGCGCCGCGTCCACCTCGCCGGTGAAGCGCTCGTCCTCCAGGTGGCAATGGCTGTCAAATAAAAGTGCACTCACCGTACCGTCGCCCCGTCCTCCATGCCCTCGCCCACCGAGATCAGCTTGAGCGTGGTATCGGCCTTGTCGCTTGCGCACAGGATCATGCCCTCGCTCACGATGCCGCGCAACTTGGCGGGCTTCAGATTAGCCACCAGCACCACCTGCCGGTTTACCATCTCCTCGGGCGTATAGAACTTGGCGATGCCGCTGACTACCGTGCGCTCCGGCTCGGCCTCGGTCAGGCGCAGGCGCAGCTTCAATAGCTTGTCGCTGCCCTCCACCTTTTCGGCAGCCAGCACGCGCGCCACACGCAGCTGCACCTTGAAGAAATCATCAATGGTCACGACACCCTCCGCGGCGGCCTCGGCGGGCTTGGCTTCCTGCTTCTTCGCGGGGGCGGGCTTCTCCTCGACCTTGGGCTCAGGCTTGGGCGTGGGCAGGATGTCCGCCAGCTCCTTTTGGATGTCGATGCGCGGGAACAGCGCCTCGCCCTTTGCGACCAGCGTGCCCGCGGGCAGACCGCCAAACTTGGCAAGCGACTCCACGGTGGTCCATTCCCCCTCCGCAAGGCCCAGCTGCGCAAACAGGCGCGCGGGCGTGCGCGGCATGGTGGGGGCGATCAGCACGCCCACGTAGCGGATGCACTCGCACAGCACGTACATCACGGTTTTCAGGCGGTGGGTGCCTTCCTCGGTCTTGCACAGCACCCACGGTGCGTTCAGGTCGATGTAGCGGTTGCACTCGCCGATCAGCGCCCACAGCTCGGTCAGCGCAGTGGAGAACTGCAGCTCGTCCATCTGGGCGCAGACCTTGCCGGGCGTGGCTTCGGCCAGCGCGATCAGCGCCGCGTCCCCTTCGGTATAGGCTTCCGGCGCGGGCACGCTGCCGCCGAAGTACTTCTCCACCATGGCGACGGTACGGCTGACCAGGTTGCCCAGGTCGTTGGCCAGATCGGCGTTGATGCGCTTGAGCAGCGCCTCGTAGCTGAACTGCCCGTCGCTGCCGAAGGGCATCTCACGCATGAGGAAATAGCGGATGGCGTCGCTGCCGTAGCGGTTTGCCAGCACAACAGGGTCCACCACATTGCCCAGCGATTTGCTCATCTTCATGCCGTCCAGCACCAGCCAGCCGTGGCCGAACACCTGCTTGGGCAGCGGTTCTCCAAGCGCCTTGAGGATGATTGGCCAGATAATGGTATGGAAGCGCACGATCTCCTTGCCCACCAGATGGATATCCGCGGGCCAGTAGCGGCGGTAGAGCCGGTCGTCCGCCGTGCCGTAGCCAAGCACGGTGATGTAGTTGCTCAGCGCGTCCAGCCAGACGTACACGGTGTGCGCCTCGTCAAAATCGACGGGGATGCCCCACTTGATGGACGTGCGGCTGACGCACAGGTCGGTAAGGCCTGGGCGCAGGAAGTTGTTGAGCATCTCGTTCTTGCGCGACACGGGCTGAATGAAGCTCGGATGCGCCTCGATGTAGTCGATCAGCCACTGCTGGTACTTGCTCAGCTTAAAGAAGTACGCTTCCTCGCGGGTTTTTTCCACAGGGCGGCCGCAGTCCGGGCATTTGCCGTCCTTGAGCTGGAGCTCGGTAAAGAAGCTCTCGCAGGGGGTGCAGTACCAGCCCTCGTAATAGCCCTTGTAGATGTCGCCCTGCTCGTAGAGCTTGCGGAAAATGCGCTGCACGCCGCTTATATGCCGCTCGTCGGTGGTGCGGATAAAGTCGTCATACTGCACATCCATCAGCGTCCACAGCGCCTTGATGCCCTCCACGATATGGTCGACATACTGCTGGGGGGTCACGCCCTTGTCCTTGGCCTTGCGCTCGATCTTCTGGCCGTGCTCGTCGGTGCCGGTCACGAAGTAGACGTCATAATCCTCCTGCTTTTTGAAGCGGGCCATCGTGTCCGCTGCCACGCTGCAATATGCGTGGCCGATGTGCAGGTTGTCGCTGGGGTAGTAGATGGGGGTGGTAATGTAAAAGGGCTTTTTGTCAGGCATGGGTACGCCTCCTCATCATGGTTGGGTTTGTGAAACGGCGCCGGTTTGCGCCGCGCGGCCTTTACAGTGAGCCGGGTCAGAAAAGAACGAAAAAAACCGCCGCCTTCCTTCATGAAGGGGCGGGCATGCCCGCGGTACCACCCTTGATTTATCGCTTCGTTTGCGGCGGTAACGGCGCCCGGCCGCCCTGCCCTACCTTTCGGGCAAGGACGCTCCCGGGCCATGTTCGCCGCGTTTCGTGCGCCGCTTCTCAGCATCTGCGGCTCTCTTTGGCACATCGCGCGGCTACTCTCCCGTTCGTTGCGTACGCGTTCATTATACTGGTTTTCAAGCGAATGTCAATGCGTAAGCCGCCTATCGCCGCCCATGAAAATCACGGCGCTAACCGGGCTACTGCGGCGGGCATCATGACACATTATGATTACTTATGTATTTGTTTATACATAACATATATGCGTAATCCGCATCTCAGTAACCGTTATGCTGGGCAGATAATGGCGATTCTGGGGCAGAACTCCTTCTGAGGAAGCACCACATGGTGATTTGGCAGAACTTTTCATGTTACATCTGCAACATAAAATTTCAATTCTTCCATCGGGTTTTCACGAAAATACTTTCGAATCCATACCATTTTCGTCCGATATTAAGGCCATCCGTCACGGGGATATGGCTTCGGCCCTTATTTTACAAGGTTTTTCCATCAGAACATATGAAATGGATTCGCCCACATGTGACATTGACATAATATTGGGGAATCAGTAAAATTATGCCGATTACAAAGATCAATCCTGTAGGAGGCTGCCAAGATGAAATCAACTGGTGTTGTCAGGAAGCTGGACAATCTGGGGCGCATCGTGATCCCGATCGAGCTGCGCAAAACGATGGACATCGCCATCAAGGACACGCTCGAAATCTTTACGGAAGGCGACCAGATCATTTTGAAGAAATATCACCCGGCTTGCATTTTCTGCAATGACGCGCGTGATGTGAACCTGTTCAAAGGCAAGCTGATCTGCGACAAATGCCTCAAGGAGCTCAAGCTCCGCTAAGGCGCGCGACCGACCCGAAGAGAAACCTGACAAACAAAGCGAAGCCCCCGTCCTGATACTTTGGCGGGGGCTTCGCTTTGCGTTTGCGCGGCGCGGGGGCTGCACAGCAACGCCTTGTTTGCCGCCTGTTTGAAAAGCAACCGTTTGTGACGCCCGCATGAACCGCAGGGGCGGCTCCCGATCATTGTCCGCCACATTCTGATTGACGTTACACTATCTGTAATGTTATACTGTCTGTAGCGTGAAAGGAGTCGGACGCCGTGAAGATCATCAACCTGACCGGTAAGACCGAGTTGGACATCTACGTCAATCCCCAGCGTCAGCGCATCCTGCGCGAGATGGCGCTCTGCGGCCACCCCGTCACCCCGAAGCAGCTCTCCACGCGGCTTGGCCTTTCGCCCTCGGCAGTGCAGCACCACATGAGCAAACTGCTTTGGCTGGGTGTCGTCGCGCAGGACCATACCGAGGTTGTGCACGGCATCACGGCGCATTTTTATCGCGCGCTGCCCGTCAACGTGCGCGTAGGCTGCCACGCGGGCGACGAGCTGACCCCAGCGCGCCTCGCGTTGATCCAGAATGGCGTGAACAGCGTGCTCACCGGCTTTGCCGACAATGTGATGCAATCCCTCGCAGCCTCTTCCGGTGAACCCCCTGCAAGCGAGGACGAATTGGCGGGCGATGTGGTGTGGGGCGTCTCGCGACTGACCAAAGCCGAGGCAACCGAGCTGTTCAAAATGATTCGCGCCTATGTGGCGGAACACGACGCCCCCGATAGAGAAGGCGACGCGTGGGAGTATGCGCTGATCGCCTACCCCGCGAAGGAGGGCGACCATGCGTAAGAGCCTGCAATGGATCGTGCTGCTCAAAAGCATTACGACTGGTATCTTTGCGCCCGTGCTCGCGCTGGCGCTGCTTGCCCACGGCGCGGACATCCGCACCCTGTCGCTGGTCATCGGGTGCTATGCGCTCACCGTGATCGTCGCGGAGTTCCCCACCGGCCTGTTTGCCGATCTCTATGGCCGCAAGAGAGCTTTCCTCGTCTCCTGTGTGTTGAGCGTCGCCAGCTACGCCATCATCCTGCTGGCGCACAGCGCCCTGCCGCTGGTGGCGGGCGTGGTGGTCAGCGGGCTTGGGCGGGCGTTCGCCTCCGGCAGCATCGACGCGCTGGCGGTAGACGATGTGGAAGGCGACGCCGCCATTGCGAAAGTCAGCGCAAGGCTCACCATTTTGGACAGCGTGGGGTTGGCCGTCGGCTCGCTGGCAGGCGGCTTGCTGGCGGGCATCGGCGAAGGGTATGTCGCCAACCTGGGCGTAAACCTTTGCATCAGCGCGCTGCTGTTCCCCCTCACCCTGATGATGGTGCACGAGGCACGGCGAGCGGGCGCTGCCCATGCAGGCGACATTGCCGCGCAGTCCACGGCTCTGCTGGGCGATGTGCCCATGGGTGCGGGCGCGATGCTCAGCGGCACGGATGTTGCCGAGGCAGTCGCCACCGAGAGCAAATCTGCATCCGAGGCGGCCTCGCCCTCAGGATGGCGTGCCTTTCTGGTGCAGGCGCGCCAGAGCCTGGGCTTTGTCGTCCATAGCCGCATGGCTACGGTGCTGTTTGTGCTAGCCTTTTTCACCGGCGTTGGCCTTGCGGCGATGGAGACATACTGGCAGCCCGCGCTGGATTCCCTCTCCCCTGCGCCGTGGCTGCTGGGCGCGGTCAGCTTCCTTGGGTTTTTCAGCGTGATCATGGGCAGCAAGCTGACCGAGAAGCGCATGGTCAAACGCCCGCAAACGGGCCTGCCCTTTGTGCTGGCGCAAAAGGTGCTCACCGCGCTGTGCCTTGGCCTGCTGATCCTGCCCACAGGCGCAGGCGGTTTTTTGGCCGTGTACATGGGCGTGTACCTGTTCCTGGGCCTTGGCAACGTGACCGAGCTGACCCTGCTCAACCGCGAGGCGCCCTCCGCGCAACGCGCGGGCATCCTGTCGCTTTACTCGTTCGTGGTGCAGGTGGGCAGCCTGTTCTCCTCGTTGATGGGCTATTTTATCAGCCAGCATGGGGATTTTCGCCTCACATGGGTCGCGGGCGCGGCCATGCTGGTGCTGGCATCGGCTGTGGTGGCGGCAAGGCGGAGGACGCGGGGCACAGGGAAAGGGGTCGTTTGAAGCGTTTGGGCTGTTTCCAGAGAAGAACGCGATGCATCGAATCGTTGCATTGAAATGAATGAAAAAAGAGCCGGAGGCGCGGGCCTCCGGCTCTTTTGTGATGTGTTGCGGAATGGTGGAAGGGTCTGCATTGTCGCTCGCATCGCAGCCGCTGCGCGGCTGACCGGCCGCTAGGGTGTATGCGCTGCGGCGCGGGGTCCTTGACCCCTTTCCCTTTACCTGCGGAAGGCTTTCTTGCCCAGATACACCGCCGCCGCGCCCAGTTCCTCCTCGATGCGCAGCAGCCTGTTATACTTCGCCACGCGCTCACTGCGGCTCGGCGCGCCCGTCTTGATCTGCCCAGCGTTCAGCGCCACCGCCAGGTCGGCGATGGTCGTGTCCTCCGTCTCGCCCGAGCGGTGGCTGATGACCGCCGTATACCCGGCATTCTGCGCCATCTGCACCGCCTCGATGGTCTCCCACAGCGAGCCGATCTGGTTCAGCTTGATCAGGATCGAGTTGGCGCTGCCGCCCTCGATACCGCGCTTGAGCCGCTCCGTGTTGGTCACGAACAGGTCGTCACCCACCAGCTGCACCTTGTCGCCCAGCGCGGCGGTCAGCTTCTTCCAGCCGTCCCAGTCCTCCTCGTCCAGCGCGTCCTCGATGCTGGCGATGGGGTACTTCGCAACAAGCCCCTTCCAGTAGTCGATCAGCCCGTCGGTCGTGAAGGTGGTCTTATGCTTGGGCAGCAGGTAGCCATGGTCGCCCTTCCACTCGCTGCTGGCCGCGTCGATGGCGATCATAAAATCGTCATACGGCTTATAGCCCGCCGCCTCGATGGCGCGCAGCAGGTACTGGATGGCCTCCTCGTCGGTCTGAAGGTTGGGGGCATAGCCGCCCTCGTCGCCCACAGCGGTGGAAAGCCCGTCTTTCTTGAGGATGGCCGCCAGCGCGTGGAACACCTCCACACCCCAGCGCAGCCCCTCGCGGAAGCTGGGCGCGCCCACCGGCATGATCATGAACTCCTGAATGTCGATGTTGTTGGCCGCGTGCGCGCCGCCGTTCAAAACGTTCATCATGGGCACGGGCAGCGTGTGCGCCGCCGCGCCGCCCAGGAAGCGGTACAGCGGCAGGTTTTGCGCTGCTGCCCCGGCCTTGGCCGCCGCCAGCGACACCGCGAGGATGGCGTTCGCCCCCAGCCTGCTCTTATCCTTGGTACCGTCCAGCGCGATCATCGCGCGGTCGACGGTGGCGGTTTGCGATGCGTCCGCGCCATGCAGCGCCTGGGCCAGCTCGCCGTCCACATTCTGCGTTGCATACAGCACGCCCTTACCGCCAAAGCGTTTCTTATCCTTATCCCTTAGTTCCAGTGCCTCGAACTGGCCCGTGGACGCGCCGCTGGGCACAGCGGCCACGCCCTGCGCGCCGCCCTCCAGCGTGACCACGGCTTCCACCGTGGGGTTGCCGCGCGAGTCGATAATTTCCCTGCCATGGATCGAAGAAATGTTGTATGCCATAGGTTTGGCCTCCTGTAAAGCGTCGTTTATGCTGCGGGGCTTGCCCGCCAGATTACTGGTTATGGTTTCCATCGCTATTATAACCCATCGCGCGGGGTTTGAACCAGTGGCGTTCATCATTTCATGCTTCGCCGCGCATACGGAAAAGGGCCGGAGAATCATCTCCGGCCCCTGTGTATCGCGCTTTGTCAATCATTCCCCGCGGAACACCTGAATGGTGATCACGCCCTCGCCCGCGCTCTGCGCAAGGATGCGGATGGGGAAATCATAATCGTTGCGGAAGATGAAGTTCAGGCTCTCGTTGCCCACGGCCGCGTCCTGATGCATGGGCAGGTAGCGCGCGCAGCCCGGGCCGTGCGGGCGCCGCATCAGCACCGTGATGCCCGGCAGTTGCCGTATGGTGTTGTACAGCGTGCTGCTGCTTTGGCACGTGCCGCCGCCGTAGCCCGGCTGGCTGCCGCCGTCGATCAGCACCGGCGCGGGAAAGTAGCCGTTCGCTTTTTTGTACGGGCCGATCTGCGCGTTGAAATCCAGCTGTTCGCCGGGTTGCATCACGCGGGTCATCAGCTCGCAACTGCGCACGATGTTCTTCACGCGGCCGTCGTTCAGCTCCACGCCGTTGTTGTATTTAAAAAACGAGCTGAAAGCCGATATGGGCGTTTCCGCGCTCATGGGCTCGTCGGTGGGCGACACCACCACCATGTCGGTCAACAGCTTGGCGTCGATGTAGCCGTAGCTGCGCCAGTAGAGCACCTTGGCAAAGCCGTCCACAAAGTCCAGGATGGCCACGGGCGAGCCCGCGCCCACCTCGATGGGGAAGGTGGAGCTGCCGTTATCCGGGTCGGTATGGATGGGGGTGACCGCGGTGGTCGTGGCCACGTACCTGAACTTGGTCACGCCGTAGGGCGGGGTGGTCTCGGGGCTCAGGTTCACGGCGTTCTCGTCGATGCAGGTGCGCTTGATGAAGCCCACCATGCCCTCAAACTCCACCAACACATAGGCGGGGTACACCTTGTAGATGGTCACGGTATCGCCGACGCCCGCCGTGCCGAGGCTCTTGCTGTTGTCATCCTGCGCGACGCGGATGCTGGCAGCGGTACCGCTGGCGGTCAAAAGCTTGATCTTGGTGGTGTACAGAGGCTTGAGGCCATCGATGCTGGGCTTCTCCTGCTCCATCTTGCCGACGACCTCGCTCATGCCGTCGTCCTCCACATAGTCCTGCACGATCGCGGGCTCGGGCGTGGGGGCGGCGGGGGTCTCCTCGGCCAGCGCGGCGGGCACAAACAGTGCCAAAACCAGCGCAAACAGCAAAACGCGTTTCATGGGCGCGAACACTCCTTCAAATATAGGGGTCAGGGCAAGTATACCACAGTTTGCACGCGCCCGCGAGCCGCGCTCCAAAATTTACAGCGCGCCGGATTGCGCCTAAAATGTCAATCGCTACTAGTCAAGCCACGGTGTATTTGCTATAATAACTCGGTATTTATTTTGAAGGAGGTCACACTTATGCCGCTTGTCAATACACTGGACATGTTCAAAAAGGCGTATGCCGGCGGTTACGCCATCGGCGCGTTTAACGTGAACAATATGGAGATCATTCAGGGCATCACCGAAGGCGCGAAGCTGGAGAACGCCCCCGTCATCCTGCAGGTCAGCAAGGGCGCGCGCAAGTACGCCAAGCACGTCTACCTCATGAAGATGATTGAGGCCGCCCTGATGGACACCGATCTGCCCATCGCCGTTCATCTGGACCACGGCCCCGATTTTGAAACCGCCAAGAGCTGCATCGACGGCGGCTTCACCAGCGTGATGATCGACGGCAGCCACCTGACCTACGAGCAGAACGTGGAGCTGACCCGCAAGGTTGTGGACTATGCCCACAGCCAGAAGAACTACGTGACCGTCGAAGCCGAGCTGGGCCGCCTGGCGGGCGTGGAGGACGACGTGAAGGTCTCCTCCGAGGACAGCTCCTACACCCACCCGGACGAGGTGGAGGACTTCGTGAAAAAGACCGGCTGCGACAGCCTCGCCATCGCCATCGGCACCAGCCACGGCGCGTTCAAGTTCAAGGGCGAGCCCCAGCTGCGCTTTGACATCCTTGAAGAAGTCGGCAAGCGCCTGCCCGGTTTCCCCATCGTGCTGCACGGCGCCAGCAGCGTGATTCCCGAGTATGTGGACATGATCAACCGTTACGGCGGCACCATGCCCGGCGCGCAGGGCGTGCCCGAGGCGATGCTGCGCAAGGCCGCCAGCATGGCCGTTTGCAAGATCAACATCGACAGCGACCTGCGCCTGGCCTTCACCGCCGAGCTGCGCAAGCACTTCGCCGAGCATCCCGACCACTTCGACCCCCGCCAGTACCTGACCGACGCGCGCGACGGCATCCGCTCCATGGTGCAGCACAAGATCGTGCACGTGCTCGGTTCCAACGGCAAGGCGTAAGCCGCAGCCTGACGCGGTGCCGGTGGTGGTGACCCCGCCCACGGCGCCGTACCGCCCCGCGTTCCGCGGCCTCCGCCCGTTCAAGGCGCGGGCGCGCGGGGCACGGGGCGGTTTTTTACGATGGACCACAAAAGGGAGGCGAAGGGGCATGAAACGGCTGCTGCGGGCCGCTGCGGTGCTATGCCTGTCCATGGCGGGGGCGCTGGCGCTGCTGCTAATGGATGTGGATGTGGCTGCGGGCGCGCCCATCACCCTGTACCTGCGGCAGGTGCTGGAGTCGCTCGCGGGTGGGCCGGTGCTGCACGCGCTGGTGTTTGCCCTGCTGGTCTGGCTGAACGCACGTTTTATGGTGCGCCCCTTTGCATGGCGGCGGGGCGACCGGCTGAAGCTCACGCTGCTGGCCGCCGTGTTCGCAGCCATTGCCACTGCCAGCGTGGACGGGAGCACGGCCGACACCTTCCTGACCCCTGCGCACGCGCTACTGCTATGTGCTAAGGCGCTCGGCTTTTTTGCGATGTTCTGGGCAGGTATGAAGGCGCTGCTCTTGTCGTTGCCCCAGCTGGCAAATGCGCTCCGGCCCCAGCCCGCGCCTGCGGCGCGTGCTGTGCGCCGGGGTTTCCTGCTGGCGTGGGGGCTGATCACGGTGGCATGGCTGCCCGCAGTGCTGGCGCGATGGCCGGGGGCGCTCACCGGCGACGGGGGCCGCGTGCTGCAACAGTATTTTGGCGAGATCATCGTGACCAGCGACCACCCCTTGGCCTATACCTGGCTGACGGGCATGCTGGCGAGCGTTGGCCGCCTGCTGGGCAGCGACAACGCGGGCCTGTTCCTGTGCACGCTTGTGCAATGGCTGGGGCTTTCCGCCGCGATGGCGTGGGTCGCCGCCTCGCTGCACCGCGAGGGCTTCCCGAAGGCGGCGCGTTTCGCCGTGGTCGCCGTCTCCGCCCTGTCGCCGCTCGCCATGGGCAGCGCCGCCGTGATTATCAAGGATGTGCCTTACTCCGCGGCGTTTGTCGCTTTCACGGTCAGCTTTTCGCGCGCGGCGCTGCACCCGCGCGAGGCCATGGGCACCTGGAAATGGCGCGTGCAGTACGCGGCGCTCGCGCTGTGCGTGCTGCTGCTCCGGCACAACGGCATCGTGTCCGT
Organism: uncultured Oscillospiraceae bacterium; assembly: GCA_964584315.1. GTDB lineage: Bacteria > Bacillota > Clostridia > Christensenellales > Aristaeellaceae > CAXXOK01. Next base: position 7,734 of record CAZOZO010000032.1, on the reverse strand, counting down.
ATTGCCCGCGAGCCTCTACCTGCTGGTTCGCTTTGTGCGCGCGGGCAGGCGGGGCCGCGCTTTCACTGCGGCGGCGCTGGCCGCGCCGCTGGCGGTGCTGTGGCTGTTCAACAGCCTTGTGGTTGCAAACGTCGCGTTCCATGTGGATAGCACGCCCGACCTGCTGGGCGTGCCCATCCAGCAGACGGCGCGCATCCTGCGCAGCTACCCCGCCGAGGCGACCCCAGCACGCATGGCGACCATCGATCGCGTACTGGAGGCGGACGCGCTGGCGAGCTCCTACTACCCCGCCCACTCCGATGGTTCGCGGCGGCTGTACCGCTACTTCAACGGCCACACCGGCGCGGACGTGCTTGCCTTTACGGGCGTGTGGGCGCAGCTCACGGCCCGCCACCCGCTGTGCGCCGCCAAAGCCTTTTGGGCCCTGAACGGCGGCTTTCTGGACCCGCTGAACGAAGCGCGCAGCGTGTCCACCGGCATGATGGCGAAGGATTCGCCAAAGTACCCGACCACACTCTCCATCGCTCATCCCGAGTCGCTGGCCGTGCTGCGCCAGCAACTGCTGGCCGCCGAGGAGCTGTACGCGCGCCTGCCGGGCATATCGCTGCTCTGCTCCATCGGCGTGTATGTGTGGCTGCTTTGGATCCTGTGGTACCTCGTGCGGCGCACTCGCGGGCGCGGCGCGGCGTGGCTGCTGCTGCCCGCCATGGCGACACTGGCGACCTGCCTGCTCTCCGCGGGTTATGCGGTGGGCATCCGCTATGCTTTGCCACTCGCCTTCACCACGCCCTACCTGTTGTGCCTGCTGGGGCGCGCCGTGCTTGCCGATGCGCGCGGGGATCATGGCTTTGCAGTCGCCATGGCAACGGAAGGAGGCTTGCCGTCTGCGAGCGACGCGATGCATACCGGTGCGGCGGGCATCCCAAACGGCGCAGATGGCACGCGCGCGCCGGAACGTTCAATACACTCGGATGCAACGGCCGACGGAAATGCCTCCTCGGCCATGGGTACGCCCGTCACCGCAGACGGCGCAACACCCATGCCCCCGCCGCCCGCACCGGAGGCCATGCGATGATGAAAGCCACCCTCGGCCACTTGCGCCGAGCCGATCAGGATTTTTCCCTCATAGCGCCGGGCGACCGTATCGCCGTGGGCGTGAGCGGCGGCAAGGACAGCCTGCTGCTGCTCAAGGCGCTTGCCCTGTACCGGCATGTGCGCGTTGACTTCACGCTCCGGGCCGTGATGCTCACCATGGGCGAGCAGGCGCCGGACACCGCCGCCATCCGCGCCTACAGCGAGGCGCTGGGCGTGCCCATCGAGATACGCCATACCGAGCTGTACCAGATTTTGCAGGCAAAGTGCGCAGGGCAGAGCCCCTGCCCGCTGTGCGCAAAGCTGCGCCGCGCCATGCTGGCCGAGGCCTGCATGGAACTGGGCTGCAACAAGCTGGCACTGGGCCACCACCGCGACGACGCGCTGGAGACGTTTTTGATGAGCATGATCTACGAGGGCCGCCTGCACACCTTCCACCCCAAGACCCACATGAGCCGCACGGGCATCACCGTCATCCGCCCGCTGGTCTACATGCCGGAGAAGGAGATCATCCACCTGCGTCGACAGCTGGATCTGCCCGTGCTGGTGAACCCCTGCCCCGCCAACGGCCACACCAAGCGGCAGGAGATGAAGGAGCTGCTCGCCGAGCTGGGCCGCCGCTACCCGCGCCTGCAGGAGAACATGCTGGCCGCGCTGAAAAACGAGGCGCAGTATGGGCTGTGGGAGAGGGACGAGATGGGCGCGACAGAAGCCGCGAACAGCGACCCTGCGCCTGTGTGACTCACCTTTGGCGCGTCGCCGGAGAACTCGATTTTTGCAAACGAAAAAGCGGGCAGGGGTCTTACCCCTGTGCCCGCTTTGACGATCAATCGGTTTGTCAGAACCCTCGGGGCGTCACGCCCACGTAAATCCTGGCCGCGCGGTTTTTGTAGGTGCTGCGCGCGATCTTCGTGCGGTCGGTCTGCACGCCATCCACGATGGTGCACAGGTATGTATCCACCACATAGCCCTCGCTGGGCTCGATCACGGTCAGCTCCTCGTCGGTGTAGGTCACGTACTTCGCTTTGGTGTCCTCGATGTACTCCGGCTCGGCGGGCATGGGCAGCTTTTCGACGATCTCGGTCTCCAGCTCGTAATGGGTGTTGCCCAGTTCCTTGCCGTATACGCGCACCTCGCACAGGAAGCGCTTCTTGTTGGACGGGTCTGTAATGACGTGCGCCGAGAAGAACACCTTGCTGCCCGTGTTGTTGCGGAAGGCAAAGTCGATCTCGTGCCCGCGCGTATCGCTGACCGTCGCGTCCTTGCCCATCTCGGTGTAGGTAACGCGCGTGGAGTGCGACGTATGGTCGCTGATCTTGAGGCCCGCCTGCACCACCGCCAGGTACAGCGTGGTGCTTGCCTGGCACACGCCGCCGCCCCAGCCGGGCGTCAGCTCGCCGTAGCTGTACTCAAACGCCTGATAGAAGCCGTTCTTCTGCGTGCGGCTGCCCACCACCTTGTTGAAAGAGAAACGCTCGCCGTCGTTGAGCACCAGTCCGTTGAATTTGCCAAACGCCACGCGGATGTTGTTGTTGCGCTCCTCGGTGGAGTGGGCGTCGATGGGCGTGATGGCACGGAAGCGCAGCGCGTAGTAGGGTTGCAGGTCGGCCACGGTCACCTTGGGGCGCACATCGTCCGGCTGCACCAGCACTTCGCCGCTGGTGAAGGTCTCCACCATGCCCAAAATCTGCTCGCGCAGCGCGTCCACATTCAGTCGCTTGCCCACCACCTCCTGCTGGAAGGTGAAGGGCTGGGTCACATTGTCCGGATCGAAGGATACCACGCTGGCATCCTGCGGAGCCACGTAGGCCGCACGCTCCAGCATAGCGAGGATATCGTCGATGGGCGTCGTATCGCCGCTCTGCTCCACGCTGGAAAAATCGTACCGGGTGCCCTTGGCGGTGTCAATCTCGGCTTTCAGTTCAAAGATGTCTTTGGGGCTGACCGCGCTCGTGCTGTGCCCGATGCCCCACGCCTGCTCCAGCGCCTGCGAGGGGTCGCGGCTGATGCCCAGCATCTGGGCGGTGATATCCTTGTACGCGCCCGCGGGGCTGCGCAGGCGCACGTACCACGAGTTCAGCTTGTCGTTGATCTGCTGCTGCACAACATTGTTCGCCTGCTCCCAGCTCATGCCGCTGAGGTTCAGGCCGTCCACATACACATTATCCACAAACACGGACGTGTAGGGGCGCACGTCGGACTGTATTTTGCTAAAGTACAGGTAGATGCCCGCGCCCGCCAGCACCACAAGAACGATCAGCACTTTGATGAGCTGCCACTTGAGGCTGCGCTTTTTGGGGCCGCGCGGCGTGCCGCCGCCCATGGGGGGCTCGACCTTGCGCCGCGGCGCGCGCTGGGGCCTCTCCGCGGCCACGGGCATCTGCGCCGCGCCGGGGTAGCCGTAGCCCGGCGGATAGCCGCGGGCCGGGTTCTGTTTGGCCTGGTTGGTGGGTTGCTGGGGGGGGCGGTAGCCCTGGTTGAGCATAGTCGTGGCTCCTTTATCAAAGGCAAATCTTACGTCGCGGTGGTGAGGAGCGGCGGCCAAGGCACGGGCCAGCGCGACCAGCCGGAAAAAGGGCGGCGCGCGGCAAGGGCTTGGGGTTGGGAAGCGCGGCTGGCATACGCCGTTCGCGCGGCGGGACAAAGTCGTGCGGTGGGATGTACGAGCATAAGGCGGGCATTGATCGCCCCGTGGGGCCTGCGGTGCAAAGAGGCCCATGATCACAGGCGGACGGGCCTAGCCGCAGGCACACGGGGTCACAAGGGACACATTCGGTCAGGATGGGGAACGAGGATACGCGCTCCCTGCCATACTTGCGCCGCGAAGGATACTTCCGCGTAGCTACGTGGGGGCTGGCGCGATCACACGGAGAGGGATGTAGCGCTGCCGATATCACATCTCGGCGGCCGGTTCAGGCCAAGGTATCCGCGCACACGGGCACACCGCCCGCCTGCGCGATGGCTGCCTGTAACGCGGCCACATCCGCGGCGCAGCTGTGCCAGCCAGCGGGCACGCCGCCCAGCTTAGCGCGACTGCCCGCGTCGCCATGATAGTCGCTGCCGCCGGTGATCAGCAGGCCGCGCCGCCGGGCCATGGCCAGCAGCTGGCGCAGGTCGCCGCGCGACGCAGAGGGGTGGTATACCTCCACGCCCATCAGGCCCTCGCCTGTCAAGGCTTCGACCAGCGCCTCCAGCATCTGCGGCGGCAGCTTAAGCCGCGCCGGGTGTGCCAGCACGGGCACGGCGCCGCTTTGGCGCAGAATGGTCACGGCTTGGGTAGCGGTCAGGTGCACGAGGGGCACATAGGCGGGTCTGCCTTCGCCCAGATAGCGACCGAAGGCCTGCTCCACGGTGCTCACCAGCCCCATGTGGATCAGCGCCCGCGCGATGTGCGGCCGCCCGATGGTCATGCCCACGGGTCGGGTCTCGGGGATCAGCTCCGGGGGCACCTGCACGCCCATGCCTGCCAGTGCCTCCACCATGCGTGCACCCCGCGCCTCGCGCTGCCGCCGAAGCGCCGCGATGGCCTCCGCAAGGGGCTGGCTGCCCGCGCGCACCCCGTAGCCCAGGATGTGCGTGCGCCCGTCCGCCCCCGCGCTCAGCTCCACGGCGGGGATCAGCGAAAGTTTTACCCCGCGTTCGTTTTGTGCCCGCACCGCCTCCGCCATGGGCAAGAGGCCGTCGGTGGTGTCATGGTCGCACAGGGCAAGTCGCTCGACGTGCTTGCGCACGGCCAGCGCACACAGCGCCTCGGGGGGCAAAAGCCCGTCGCTGTACGTGCTGTGCGTGTGCAGGTCGGTGCCTGTCACGGCTCGATAAAGGGTTCGCCGTCGTCCGCGTCGATGGTTTGCGCGGCGGGGCGGTATGCGGGCGTGGAGATCGAGCCGCCCTTTTCCTCGGGCTCTTCCTGCGGCTCTTTTACAGCGGGGGCGGGCTCGTCGGGCAGGGTCTCGCCGCGCATCACGGCCTCGAACTCCGCACGGCTAAGGGTATCATGCTTGAGCAGCGCCTCGGCCACGGCGCTAAGCTGCGCCTGATGCTCGGTCAGGATGCGCTGGGCGCGCACGTAGCACTCGTCCACGATGCGCTTGACTTCCATGTCGATGGCGGCGGCGCTCTGCTCGCTAAATTCGCGGCTCTGGCCAAACTCCATGCCCACGAACACTTCCTGATCGGCGGAGAGGTACACGGTGCCCATCTCGCTCATGCCGAACTGCGTGACCATGCGGCGGGCCAGCTCGGTGGCGCGCTTCAGGTCGCTGCTGGAGCCGGTGTACAGGTCGTCCAGCGCGACTTTCTCGGCGGCGTGGCCGCCCAGCGACATGGTGATGATGCCCAGCAAAGCCGTCTTGCTCAGGTTGTCGTTCTCCTCGGCAGGCAGGCTCAGCGTATAGCCGCCGGCCTGGCCGCGGGGCACGATGGTCACCAGGTGCACGTCGTCGCACTCCGGCAGGATGTTGGCGATCACGGCATGGCCCGCTTCATGGTAGGCCACCACGTTGCGGTCGCGCGGGGTCACCTTGTGGCTCTTCTTCTCCGGCCCCATCTGCACGCGGCTGATGGCGTCGATCAGGTTCTGCTGGCTGATCTTCTTGGTGCGGTCGCGCACGGCCAAAATGGCGGCCTCGTTCATCACGTTTTCCAGATCGGCGCCCGTGGAGAACGGCATGCGCTTGGCGACGTTCTCAAAATCCACATCCTTGGCAAGGGGCTTGCCGCGGCTGTGCACCTTCAAAATTTCCACACGGCCATCCAGATCGGGGTAGTTGACGGTCACCTGCCGGTCGAAGCGGCCCGGGCGCAGCAGCGCCGGGTCGAGGATGTCGCGGCGGTTGGTAGCCGCCATCACGATCACGCCCTCGTTCACCGAGAAGCCGTCCATCTCCACCAGCAGCTGGTTCAGGGTCTGCTCCCGCTCGTCATGCCCGCCGCCGAGCCCGGCGCCGCGGTGGCGGCCCACCGCGTCGATCTCGTCGATGAACACGATGGCCGGGGCGGCTTTTTTCGCCTGGTCAAACAGGTCGCGCACGCGGCTTGCGCCCACGCCCACGAACATTTCCACAAAGTCGGAGCCGCTGATGCTGAAAAACGGCGCGTTCGCCTCGCCCGCCACAGCCTTGGCCAGCAGGGTTTTACCGGTGCCCGGAGGGCCCACCAGCAGCACGCCCTTGGGGATGCGCGCGCCCATGTCGGTGTAGGCCTTGGGGTTTTTCAGGAAATCCACCATCTCCTGAAGCTCTTCTTTTTCTTCATTGCACCCGGCCACATCCTTGAAGGTAACGGCGTTTTTGGCGGGGTCGCTCATGCGGGCACGGCTCTTGCCAAAGTTCATCACTTTGCTGTTGCCGCCGCCCTGCCGCGCGATCACGAAATACCACAGGCCCATCGAGATCACGATGATGATGATGAAGGGCAAAAACTCCATGTACCACGGCGTCACGATGGGCGCGCGATACTGCACCGTGAAGCTGAAATCGGTCACGCCCACCTCGTCCAGCGGTTTGCCGGTCTTGGTAGCGGTGATCTGCCGCACCGTGTCGATAAAGTCGCTGCCAATGGTGGTCTCAAAATCGTAGTTGCGCTCCGGGAAGTCCGTGACCGCGGTATTGGACTCCTTGTAGATGCCCACCAGCGACGTACCGCGGATGGCCACCGACGCAACCTGGTTCCCTTCGATCGCTTCCAGCAGCTTGGGGTATTCGATGCGGCGATCCACCGTTTGGCCGAACCCGCCGTTCAAAACCACCGCGATCAATATGAATGCGGCGATGAGCACAACATAGCCCATCATGCCGCGCTGCGATTTCTTCAAGCCCTTATCCTCCCTCGCTCCCGCGGGCCGCGCCCCCGGGGCCTGTTCACTGTGGATAGCCCTTAGCGCCTACACTGCGCACAGGCTATCAAAACCGATTATACCATAGTATACCTTAAAAAACCAATACCCAAACCCAGAAAAAGGTTACGCGCCGATGGCGCATACCAAGGGTTTGCGAGCCCTTGGCTATCCCATGGGGTGGATTGGCAGAGTGCTTTTCAGTTGTAAAAGTTGGGGGGACAAGGCATCCGCCCTTGCGTGCTGGCTGGGGATGGCATCCCCTGCACCCCTTTCAGTTCCTTGCGTTGCGCGGATGGGCGCCGCCCCGCGTGGGGCGGGCAGGGGCTTTCCGCTCGCCCCTGCACCCTTCGGGGGCTCTCCTTACCATACGCCGCTGTCAGGCCACGAAAAAACAAACGCCCTTTCCAAACCGGAAAGGACGTTTGCTTTGATTCGTCTCGCTTGCGCACCTCGGCGCGCCCGCAGGCGCGCAACCAAGGGGAAGGTTGGGGAGGGGACGCAAGTCCCTTCCCCAAAGGGAGCGGCAGCGACCGCTCGCGCGCCGTTTACTCCGCGAGCTTCTTGTAGCTGGCGTAGCGGGCTTTCGCGTCGGCTTCGTTCTGCTCGAACAGGCCCTGCGCAACATCGGGGAACTGCTTAGAGAGGGAAGCGTAGCGAATCTCGCCCTTGAGGTAGGCCTGATAGTCGCCGGTCGGCTCCTTGCTGTCCAGCGTGAAGGGGTTCTTGCCCTCGTCGGCCAGAAGCGGGTTGTAGCGGTACAGCGTCCAGTAGCCGCTCTCCACAGCCTTCTTCATTTCCGCCTGCGA
>CAZOZO010000031.1:0-39521 GCA_964584315.1 uncultured Oscillospiraceae bacterium | reverse complement strand
AGCGGCATTGAGGGCGTGCATTACACCATGGTGGACGGCAAGCGCACCCCCACCGACGCGTACATCAACGGCGTGCTGACCAACGCGAATTATTCGATGGATGAAGGGTTTGACCTTGCCTCGTTCTTTGGCGCCTGCAAGCAGGGCGACGCGCAGGGCATCGCTTACAACCTGCAAGCCGCTCCCGAGTATTACGACGCGATCTTCCTCTCCGACCGCCAGAAGGAAGCGTACAAGAGCCTTGGCTGGGAAAACTCCCTGTCCTACTGGACGGAAACCGGCGAGCTGGCGCCCACCGGCCTTGCGCCCACCTGTGTGCTCGACCCCGACAGCGACGAGGGCAAGCTGGACGAGAAGTTTAAGGCGTGGATTGCCGTGTCCGCGACCAAGCTGATCACCGCGGACGATTTTGACGCTACGTGGGCGGAGCTCAACCAGGAGTACGAAGCCATGAACATCGGCACCATCGTGGATAAGTACAACGAGATTCTGGCGACCAACCGGGCGCGCTACGAACAGTATGTGACCGCGCCGTAAGTGCCGCCAAAACGAACCCGATCCACGCTCCCCTGCGGCTACGCAAGCGTGCCGCAGGGGAGCGTGCTTACAGAGGAGGCCGCAAGCATGACCCAAGGTGTAAAGGCCGAGCGCAGAAGGGGAACCCTTCGCAAACTGGCGCGCCACCACCAGCTGTACCTGATGCTGATGCCCGCGATGGTTGCGGTGGCCGTATTCACCTACGCGCCGCTGTTCGGCTGGTGGATGGCATTCAGCGATTACAAGCTGGGCAAACCCATCTTTGAGGCACCGTGGGCGGGGCTTACCTATTTTCTGGAGTTTTTTACCGATACGGCGGGCGCGGGGCATGTGATCATTAACACCATCGTGATGAACGTGTTTTCACTGGTGCTGGGCCTCCTGTGCGCGCTGGCGTTCGCGGTGTTTCTCAAGGAGGTTCGCTGGCGCTGGTTCCGCCGCTTTGTACAGTCGGCCAGCTTTTTCCCCTACTTCATGTCATGGGTCATCATCTATGCGGTGATCTACGCGCTCTTTTCGAGCGACGGCGCGGTCAACGCTTCGCTCCAGTCGCTGGGGCTCATCAACAAATCCATCAACATTCTGGGCAACCCAAACACGTCGTGGGGCCTGATCATCACAGTAAACGTATGGAACATCCTGGGCTACAACAGCGTGATGTTCATCGCCGCCATCGCGGGCATACCGGAGGAGCAGTACGAGGCTGCTCGCATCGACGGTGCCACCAGGTATCATGAGATACGCCACGTTACGCTGCCAAACCTCGTGCCCACGCTGGTCGTACTGCTGATCCTGGGTTCCGGCTCCATCTTCAACTCCTACCTGGATCAGTTCTTCATCTTCACCAACACATTGAACATCTCCACCATGGAAGTGTTCGACTACTATATTTACCGTTTCGGCCTCAAGCTGGGCAATTTCTCCTACGCGACGGCCGTGGGCGTGATCAAGACCCTCGTAAGCGTGGTTTTGCTGGTGGGCGTCAACTGGATATCCCGTAAAGCCACCGATCAATCGCTGTTTTAGGCCGGGAAGGGAGGTTTGACTGCGTTGAAACGGAAAGTCTCCGTATTTGATATCGTAAACGGACTGCTGATGCTCCTGATCACCATTTCGATGATTTACCCGTTCTGGTACGTGCTGTGCTATTCGCTCAGCGATATGGGCAAGACCGGCGGCAACCAGCTGCTGTTATGGCCGAACGGTTTCAGCTTGGACAGCTACCAGGTTGCCTTCAGCAATGCGACCATCGTGCGCGGCTTTATGGTTTCCGTCGCTCGCTCGGTGGTCGGGCCGTTCCTCATGCTGGTAGTGTCTAGCATGGCAGCCTATGCCATCAGCAAGAACGAGCTGATGGGCGTGAAGTGGATCCGTAGGTTCCTGTTCTTCAGCATGTATGTATCCGCGGGCCTGTTGCCCAGCTATATCCTGATCCGCATGCTGGGGTTGACGGGCACGTTCTGGGTATATGTGCTGCCGGGCGTGGCCAATGTGTTCAACATCGTGCTGATTCGCGCCTACATGGCCACCTTGCCCGCAGGGCTGGAGGAATCGGCCATGATCGATGGTGCGACATACATCACCGTGTTCACGCGCATCGTGCTGCCGCTGTGCGTGCCGGTGATCGCCGCGGTCACGCTGTACGCGTGCGTGGGGCAGTGGAACAGCTACATCGACGCGCAGCTGTACAACTACCGCAACCCAGAGCTGTATCCCGTGCAGTATATCCTGTATAACTACATTGCGGTCAAAGCCCCCACCAAGGAAGCCTCCGCGGCCGCGCACGGCCTCATCACCACGGCGCACAGCCTGCGCATGAGCGTCACGGTCATTACCACCATCCCCATCCTGCTGGTGTATCCGTTTTTACAGAAATATTTCGCGTCCGGGCTGTTGGTGGGCGCCATCAAGGCCTGAGCGGTACCGGAGGAACGTTTATGGGCAAGAAGATCAAGATCGGCGTTTTCGGCGCGTATCGGGGCATGACGATGATCGAGGTGCTGAGCCGCCACCCCGATGCGGAGCTGGTCGCCATCTGCGACAAGTACCAGCCGCTGCTGGACAAATGCAGGCAGGCGCTCGAACAGCACGGCGTGCAGGCTGCGCTGTATGAGGATTTTGAAATGTTTTTTGAACATGACATGGACGCGGTGGTGCTGGCCAACTATGCCAACGAGCACGCGCCTTTTGCCATCCGGCTGCTGGATTCCGGCCGGCATGTGTGCAGCGAGGTGCTGCCGGTCGAGACGCTTGCGCAAGCGGTGGAACTGGTGGAGGCGGTGGAGCGCAGTGGCAAGGTGTATGCGTATGCCGAGAACTACTGTTATTTTGCCGCCACGCAGGAGATGAAGCGTTGCTATCGGGCGGGGGAGCTGGGCGAGTTTACGCACGGCGAAGGCGAGTATGTGCATGACTGCGAGGCCATCTGGGGCGACATCACCTATGGTGAGCGCGACCATTGGCGTAACCGGCTCTACTCCTGCTACTATTGCACGCACAGCCTGGGGCCCATCGTGACTATCACCGGCACGCGTCCCGTGCGCGTGGTGGGCTTTGAAAACCCGAATGTGCCCAACATGTGGCAAAAGGGCTACGCGGGCGGCGCGAGCGGCACGCTGGTCATGCAGATGAGCAATGGCGCGACGGTCAAGAGCCTGAACGGATACCTGAAGCGCGAGCCCGGCTCGGTTTGGTATTCGATCTACGGGCAAAAGGGCATGATGGAATCCGACCGGTGGCAGCAAGGCGTGAACCGTGTGCACCGCTTTGTGGAGGACGCGCCGCTGACCGCGCAGGATATCGCCTATTACCCCAAGCCTGCTGTGGATACGGAGCTGTCGCGCTCGGTAGGCTCGCATGGCGGCGGTGATTTCTACACCATGCATTATTTTCTGGAAAAGCTGCTGGGCAGGCCGGGCGGGGCGGAAATCATCGACGTATATCAGGCGCTGGACATGGCGCTGCCGGGCATTTTGGGCTACCGCTCCATCCTGAACGGCAACAGGCCCTATGATGTGCCGGACTTCCGTGACCCCGCTGCGCGCGATGCGTACCGGAACGACCACGCGTGCACGAACCCTGCGATTGCGGGCTACAGCCTGCTTCCCCGCTGTTCGTTCCCTACGCCGGAGATACCGGACAGCGTCTACGAGGAAGTGCGGCGTGCCTGGGAGGAAAAGCAGAAAGCATGATAGACCTTCTGATCGGCGTGGATGTGGGCACCAGCGCGCTGAAAGCGGTGCTGGTCACGGCGGACGGCCATGTGCTAGCGACCGCGGAGCGACGCTATTCGCTGGAACGGCCCGCGCCGGGCTATGCGCTGCAACGGGCGGAGGATTGGTGGAAGGCGCTGGCCGCCGCCGTGCGCGCGGTAACGGAAGGGCAAGACAAACGGGCCGTGCGCGCACTTGGGCTGAGTACGCAGGGCGGCACGTTACAGCCGGTGGATGCGCGCGGGTTGGCGCTTTGCCCCGCCATCTCGTGGATGGATACCCGCGCGGCGGCGCAGGAAGCCGAATTTCGCACGCGCATAGGGGCTAAGCAGGTGCAGGAGATCACCGGCTGGGGGATGTGCGGCGGTTTGAACGCGCTGCAGATTCTCTGGCTGCGGCAGAACAGCCCGGACATTTTCAAACGTACAGAGCAATTTCTGTCGGTGCCCGGCTACCTGACGCAGCGCCTGACGGGGCGCGCGGCGGTGGATTATTCCAGCGCAGGCGTGGAACAGCTGCTGGACGTAAGGGCGGGCCGCTGGAGCGAGCCGATCCTCGCGCTGTTGGAGATTGCCCCAAGCAGACTTGCCGAGCTGGTGCCCGCGCACGAAAGCGTGGGCGAGCTGACGGCGGATGCAGCCGAAGCACTGGGATTGCCGCGGCACGTGGCGGTAGCCGCGGGCGGACACGACCAGTACTGCGCCTTGCTGGGCGCAGGCGCGACCAGCCAAAGCGACCGGCTGATCGCCACCGGAACTGCTTGGGCCACGGTTGCCGTGCTGGACTCGCCGGATGCAGGTATCCCTGAAGGAGCGGCCATCAGCCGCCATGTCGTGCCCGATCTGTGGGGTGCGCTCTTCTCGCTGGATGGCGGCGGCAGCAGTTTGGAATGGCTGTGCCGCGCGCTGACGCCCGCGGGGCAGGCGGAATTGGTACCACTCGAGCAGCTTGGTCGGCTGGCGGCTGCACAACCCGCGGGGGCGGACGGGCTCACTTTCTATCCATACTTTACGGGCGCGGAGTATCCTGCGGGTCTTCGCAAAGCGAACGCCGGTTTTCTGGGGCTAACCTTCCAGCATGGCGCAGGGCATATGGCGCGCGCGATCATGGAAGGGGTCGCCTGTCAGGCGGTGTGGATGTTGCAGGCGTTGGGTGGCGCTGCGGATGGCGCACTGATCCTGACCGGCGGCGCATCCAAAAGCGCACTGTGGACGGGCATGATCGCCGATATCGCGGGCCGGACGCTTACCCTGCCCGCCATACCGGAAGCGGGCTGCCTTGGCGCGGCAGCTCTGGCCGGAACCGCGGCGCGCGTCTATCAAAGCCCCGCGGAGGGAGCCGCGCAGCTGGCTGGCATGCGCAGGCTGGTGGAGCCGGGGCCGGACAGGGTACGCTACCGGTTGGTCTATGAACGCTATCAAAAAGGCGCGGCGCGAATGGCGCCGCTCGAGGGGCAATAGCATGGCGCTTTTCCCGATCACCGATACGGACCGGCGAATCTACGAGACGCAGCTTGACGACTTTTTGCCGCCGGAGTTATTCGACATCCACAGCCACCTGTGGCTGGAATCTTTCTGGGCTACGCCGCAGAGCGCGGATTTGCGCACCGTGAGCTGGCCCTATCTGGTGGCGCGCGACAACAGCGCGGCCGATCTGGCGGAGAGCTACCGGTTGCTGTTCCCCGGGCGGCGTGTGGTGCCGATGGTGTTTGCCAACCCGGAGCCCGATGACGACCTTACCCTGCACAACGGCTATGTAAAGCGCAGCGCCGAGGCGCAGGGCTACCCGGCGCTTTATTTCAGCCACCCCGGCCAGAGCGCCGCGGAAGTGGAGCGCAATGCTCTGGAGGGTGGGTTCCTGGGGCTCAAGAGCTACCTGAACCTCGCGCCGCCGCACATTGCCGAGCCCGATATCCGCATACCCGATTTCTTTCCGCCCCACCAGTTGGAGGTGCTCGACCGCCATGGGTGGATCATGATGCTGCACATACCGCGACCCGGGCGGCTCAGGGATCCCGCCAATCTGGCGGACATTGCGTGGATCAAGCGCACCTACCCCCGCATCCGCCTGATTCTGGCGCACGTGGGGCGCGCCTATTGCCTTGATGATGTGGGCGACGCGCTGCAGGCGCTCAGCCCGTTTGACGATCTGCTGTTTGACTTTAGCGCGAACTGCAACCCGGATGTGCTGGAGATGCTTTTGGCAAGTGTGGGGCCGCGTCGTGTGCTGTTTGGCAGCGACTTGCCCATCACCCGAATGCGGATGCGCCGCATATGCGAGCAAGGGCATTACGTGAACCTCGTGCCACCCGGTCTGTATGGCGATGTGAGCGGTGACCCGAGCATGCGCGAGGTGAGCCCGGAAGAAGGCCAAACACTTACCTTCTTTTTGTATCAGGAAGCATTGGCGATGAAGGACGCGTTGCTGCGGCTGGGTTTGGGAAAACCGGAAGCCGAGCGCGTATTCGCCGGAAACGCGCGCGACCTGCTCCATGCGGTGCAGCGCGGGACCTATCAAACGCCCGGGAGGTGGGAAACAGCATGAGCAAGATCCATATCGGGCTTCTTCCCCTGTATATCAAGCTGTATGACGATGTGGACCCCGCGCTGCGCACGTTGCAGATGCCGTTTTTGGCAACGGTAACGCGGGCATTGGAAGCGGAAGGGCTTATGGTGACCGTTTCGGACGTGTGCCGCGTGCGCGTCGAGTTTGAACGAGCGGTGGAGGAATTTAACAGGCTGGATGTGGCGGCGGTCGTTACGCTGCATCTGGCTTACTCGCCCTCGTTGGAGGCCATCGACGCGTTGGAAATGTTGCACGCTCCTCTGGTCATGATGGATACCACCCCCACCTGCGACTTCATTGTCGAGGCAGGGCTCACGGCCATCGACCGCAACCATGGCATCCACGGTGTGCAGGACCTTTGCAGCATGCTCAAGCGCCGGAACGTGCCGTTCCACTTGGTTTGCGGCCATCTGGATGCGTCCGACGTCGTGCCGCGCGTGGCGGGGTTGTGCCGCGCTGCGGCGGCAGCCGCAACCATGAAGCTGATGCGCGTAGGGCTTGTGGGCGAGCCGTTCGAAGGCATGGGCGATTTTCGGGTGGATGCAAAGACGCTGGCTTCGGTCACGGGCGCACAGGTGGTGCCCCTTGTGCCGCGGGAGGCACAGGCGATCCGTGATAGCATCACCGAAGCGGAGGTCGAGGCGCAGGTTGCCGATGATCTGGCGGAGTTCGACGCGGAAGCGCTCACCTCGCAGAACCACCGCGAGGCGGCCCGCGCCGCGCTCACGCTGCGCCGCTGGGTAGCGCAGAACGCGCTGGGTGCGCTCAGCGTCAATTTTTCGCAGGTGACACAAGCTACAGGGCTTGGTAAAATGCCGTTTGTGGAGCTGTCGCGCATGATGGCGCGGGGTATCGGGTATGCGGGCGAGGGCGATGTGCTGACCGCCTCCATGGCCGGCGTGCTGATGAGCGTATACCCGCAGACCGGCTTTGTGGAGATGTTCTGCCCGGACTGGAAGCGCGGCGTGCTGCTGCTCAGCCACATGGCGGAGATGAATGTGGCACTTGCAGCTGACAAGCCGCTGCTGACAGATGTGCCGTTTCCCTTTACCGACGTGGGCGACACGGTGGGTGCATTCGCATGCCACCGGGCAGGCGCCGCGGTGCTTGTGAACCTTGCGCCATTGCAGGCGGAGCGCTTTACGCTGCTGCTGGCAGAGGTGGACATGCTTGCGCCGGAGTGGGATGAAAGCGCCCTGCGCAACCAGATTCGGGGCTGGCTGAAACCGCGCGTCTCGTTGGAACGCTTCTTGCGCTGGTTCAGCGAAGCGGGCGGTACGCACCACAGCGTGCTGGTGTATGGCGCGGACATGGCCGAGATTGCCGCGTTTGGCCGCATGATGGGCTTTGATGTCCAAATGGCCGATGCCTGACGTTGCCACAAAGCATGCTCTGGTGTAAACTCATTCAAAGAAGATGCCGACCTTCTGCGGTTCGGCTGCCAAAGAAAAGAGGTGCCGCGTATGCCGATGGTCGACATGCCGCTGGAACAGCTGCGCGCCTATCAGGGAACCAACCCGCGCCCTTCGGATTTTGACGCGTACTGGGCGCGCGCCATCGCCGAGATGGAGAGTGTGGAGCCGAATGTGACGCTAAAGCCCTCCACTTTTCAAACGCCGGTGGCGGAGTGTTTTGACCTCTATTTCACGGGTGTGCGCGGCGCGCGCATCCACGCGAAGTACCTCAGGCCGAGAAACGCGCAAAAAAGTGCGCCAGCGGTGCTGATGTTCCATGGATACTCGTGCAGCGCTGGTGAATGGAACGATAAACTGGGCTATGTTGCCAGCGGTTTTCACGTGGCGGCTTTGGATTGTCGCGGGCAGGGCGGCCAATCGGAGGATGTTGGCGGCGTTCGCGGCAATACGCTAAGCGGGCACATCATGCGCGGGCTGGCGGACGGTGCGGACAACCTGCTGTTTCGGCATATCTTTCTGGATACGGCGCAGCTTGCGCGCATCGTGATGGGCATGCCCGGCGTGGATCCGGCTCGGGTCGGCGCCACAGGCGGTTCGCAGGGGGGAGCACTTACCCTTGCTTGCTCCGCGCTGGAACCACGCATCGCGCGCGTAGCCCCCGTTTACCCGTTCCTGTGCGACTACCGGCGCGTATGGGAGATGGATCTGGCGAAGGAAGCCTATGAGGATGTGCGCACGTACTTCCGGAATTTCGACCCGCTGCATGAACGGGAGGAGCAGATATTCACAACGCTGGGCTATATCGACGTGGCGCAGCTGACTGCGCGCATCCGCGGTCGGGTACTCATGGCGACGGGGCTGATGGACGATATCTGCCCGCCCTCCACGCAGTTTGCGGCTTACAACCGGATCACCGCGCCCAAGGACATGCTGGTCTATCCGGATTTTGGGCACGAACCGTTGCCCGGCTGCGATGATCGGCTGTATCAGTTTTTGTGTGCGCTGTAAGCGCATATCCAAACGGCACGCAAAAAGAGACGCGCATGGTTGCGGTCTCTTTTTTGTATCCGCCGCATCGGCGGAAACCGAAGGAACGAAAGAGCGAGTACAGTGTGCAGCAAAAGGGATGCTTTCCCAAATGGAATATACGGATGCCTTAGGGAGAAAACTTCGTGGGTGGCGTAGGGGCGCTTATCCCAAGAATTTCGCCCCGACCCCATCGTGCGGTTTGCGCACCATAGAATATTCCGACTCTCGATTGCTGAAGAATCATGCAATTCAATACTGGACGCACCCCTTTACACGACCTTGCCGGGGTTCAGGATGCCGCCCGGGTCAAACACCGCCTTGATGCCGCGCATGAGCTTGAGCTGCGTATCCCCGAGGGACTGGGCGAGGAAACCGCGCTTGGCATGCCCCACGCCATGCTCTCCGCTCACCTCGCCGCCCAGCGCCCGCGCGGATGCATACAGCGCGTCCATCACGCGGGCTACCTTCGTTTTCCACACTGCCTCCGGCAGCGCATCCTGACAGGCATACAGGTGCAAGTTGCCGTCCCCCGCGTGCCCAAACGAGCAGATACGCACGCCTTCGGCCTCGCCGATGGCGATGCTCGTTTTCACGAACGCCGCGATATGGTCGCGCGGCACCACCACGTCGCACTCGTCCATGCTGGGGGTGCTGCCCTTGATTGCCTCCAAAAACGCGCCGCGCGCGTTCCAGATGCTCTCCTTGCGCTCGTCGGTATCCGCGAGCAGCACATCCTTGGCGCCAAGCGAGAGGGCGAGATCGGTCAAAGTGCGGATGGCGGGCTGCAACGCCTCCACGCTGGCGCCGTCCAGCCGCACCAACAAGTAGGCATCCGCGTCGGTATCGGGGAACTGCTTGCCAAGGTACGCCTCCGCCGAAGCGATGACTGCGCGCTGCATAAACTCCACCGCCGTGGGCTCGCACCCGCAGGCCAGCACCGCAGGCACGGCCCCGATGCACGCGTCCAGATCCTCAAACGGGATCAGCAGGCTCAGGTTGACGAGCGGCTCCGGCACCAGCTTGACCGTCAGCTGGGTCAAAAAGCCCAGTGTTCCCTCGCTGCCGACCATCAGGTCGAGCAGGCTGTAGCCGCTGGAGCACTTCACGTTTTTACCGCCGAGGGTGAGCACCTCGCCGCTGGCCAGCACGACCTCCATGCCCAGCACATAATCCCTTGTCACGCCATAGCGCACGGCCCGCATGCCGCCTGCGTTGGTCATGGCGTTGCCGCCCATGGTGGCTGTTTTTTCGCCGGGGTCGGGCGGGTAGAAGAGCCCCGTGCCCGAGAGGGCTTTGGGAAAGGCCATCAGTAGCAAGCCCGGTTCTACGGTCGCAGTCATGTTTTGGACATCCACCTCCAGCACCTGCTGCATCCGCTCGGTGGAGAGGATCACGCCGCCCTCCGTGGGCACGCACCCGCCGCACAGGCCGGTGCCCGCGCCGCGCGGGGTAACGGCGATGTTATGTTCGCTGCAATAGCGCAGCACGGCTGCCACGTCCGCGGTGGACAGCGCCTGCAAAACCGCCTCCGGCCGGAAATGGCCGTACTCGGGCATCTCGTCGTGGTCATAATCGTCGCTGATCGCTGTGCCACAGGTCACGCGGCCTGGCAGCGAATGCTCGAAAAAGGCGAGGTCGTCCGCGTCTATCCGTTTGAACGGCTTCATGCCTTCGCCTCCTTGAGCCTTGCGATCAGGTCGTTGATGATGGCATACAGGTCGCCCACGATGGCCACGTGCGCCACATTGAAAATGGGCGCATCCGGGTCTGTGTTGATGGCGACGATGTGCTCGCTCGCATTCATACAGCTCGCAAACTGGATGGCGCCGCTCACCCCGCAGGTGAGGATGAGCTTCGGCCGCACCGTTCGGCCGGAAAGACCGATCTGGCGGCTGTTTGGCGCCCAACCTTTCTCCACCAGTGGGCGGGAAACCGCCCAATCGCCGCCCAGCAGCGCCGCCAGCTCGCGGACGAGGGACAGGTCGGCTTCCTTTTGCAGGCCGCGCCCGCCCACCACGAGTATCTCCGCGTCGGAAATGGTCTTGCCAGCGGGCACCGGCACGGTGCGCACGTGCGTCACAGGGGAGGCGAACACCTCGCGCGGCGTCCTCCGCCGGATGATCTCGCCCTGCGGCTCCTTCTGCCGCACGGGGGCATCCATCACCTTGTAGCGCACGGTGGCAAACTGCGGGCGGGTATTCGCGGTCACGATCTGTGCCATGATGTTGCCGCCAAATGCGGGGCGTATCTGCACCAGATCGGTGTTTGGGCGCAGCTCCAACCTGGTGCAGTCCGCCGTGAGGCCGGTATGGAAGCGCGTGGCGAGCCGGGGCGCCAGGCTGCGGCCCAGCGAGGTCGCGCCTACAAGCACTACGCTGGGTTTGAGCGTTCTGATCGCATCGGCGGCACAGGCGGCAAACGCGTCCGCGCGGAAAAACGAGAGTGCGGGGTCGTCATAGGTGTAGACGGCATGCACGCCATAATGGCGCAGTTCCTCGGCAAACGGCTCGACACTGTTGCCCACCAGCACGGCGTTCACTTGGAAGCCCACCCCTCTGGCAAGCTCGCGCGCCTTACCGATGAGCTCCAGGCTAACGGGGTGCAGCCTGCCGCCGCTGACCTCCGCAAACACGAGTATATCGCTCCACATGGCCTTATCGACGGCATCCACTTTCGTCTCCAGACGCAGGATGGCGCCGCGCGGGCAGGCTTTCACGCACACGCCGCACACCCTGCATGCAGCGTTGAACTCCAGTTTGCCCGCCGTAAGCTCGATCGCGCCAAACGGGCAGCAGAGCACGCACTGCCCGCAGCCGTCGCATTTGCGCTCCAAAACGGCGATCTGTGCCACTTTCTTGACCCTCCCCTCACACAAACTTCCATGCTTTCAACAGCGCATGCAAGCGCACGGCGCTGTCCGCGCCGCACCACGTTTCCTTTTCCACGCCGCAGGGCGGGGGAAAGATGCGCTCCACCTGTGTAGGGCTGCCGGAGAGGCCGTAGTGGCTGGGGTCGGTATCCAAAAACGCATCCAGACTCACGAACTGCACGGGCTTATCCGCGACCTGCTTCGCGGTCTTAAGCGAGGGCAGCCGCGGCATGTGGATGTCCTGCTCCACGGTCGCCAAGCAAGGGAAGGGCATATGCACCGTCTCCACCACGTCCGACAGTTGCTGCTCCACATTCACGCCGCTTTCGGCCACCTCGATGTGCGAGACCCACGCCGCGTGGGGGATGCCCATATGCTCCGCGATGGCGGGGCCTACCTGAGCGGTGTCGCCATCGGTCGTCTGCTTGCCGCAGAGGATCAGGTCAAAATCCCCTACGCTGCGGATGGCCTGCGACAGCGTGTAGCTGGTAGCCAGCACGTCCGCGCCGCCAAGTCGCCGGTCGCTGAAAACATAGCCTGCGTCCGCACCCATCAGGTAAGCCTCGCGGACGACAGCCTGCGCCTGCGGCGGCCCCATGGTGCCTACGGTCACGGTGCCGCCGCACAACTCGCGCAGGCGCAGCGCGGCTTCCAATGCGAACAGGTCGTAGGGGTTCATTTTGCCCTGCACCCCCGCGCGCTTCAGAACGCCGGTCTCCGGATCCACCTCGACCTTATTGGTCGCGGGCACCTGTTTGATACATACGAAGATGTTCATCGGCTCACCTTTGCACCCTGCCGCTCATGTTGCCGCCCGCAAGTGCAAGCACTTCCTTTTCGGAGGCGTGGTTGAAATCCTGCTCGATGGTGTGCTTCAGGCAACTGGCCGCAACCGCGAAATCAATGGCCGCCTGCGGCGTAAAGCCGCTGGCCAGTGCATGGATCAAGCCGCCGCCAAAGCTGTCCCCGCCGCCCACGCGATCCACGATATGGATGTGGTAGGTGGGCGAGAAACAAGCCTTTCCATTCTGATAGAGCATGCCCGCCCAGTCGTTGTCGTTGGCGGAGATGCTGCCGCGCAGCGTGATGGCCACGGCCTTGAAGCCGAAACGCTGCTCGAGCTGGCGCGCCACGTCCACGTAGCCCTCGTGGCTGAGCCTGCCGCCCTGCACGTCCGTGTCGGCGGCGCGAATGCCGAATACATCCGCCGCGTCCTCCTCGTTGGCGATGCACACATCCACCAGCGGCATGAGCGCGGCCATCACCTCGCCAGCCTTCTCGCGGCTCCAGAGCTTGCCGCGGTAGTTGAGGTCGCAGGAGGTAGTGATGCCCTTTTCGCGGCAGGCACGCAGCGCGTCCATACAGATGTCGGGCAGGGCCCCGCCCAGCGCGGGGGTGATGCCCGTAAAGTGAAACCATGTCGCGCCCTCCAGCACGGCGTTCCAGTCGTAATCCTCCCGCGTGGAGAGCGCGACGGAGGAGCCCGCGCGGTCGTAGATCACTTTGCTGCCCCGCTGAGAGGCGCCTTTTTCCACAAAATAGAGGCCCAGCCGCGGCCCGCCGCGCACGATGCAGCGGGTATCCACCCCATACCGGCGCAGGGCGTTGATCGCGCACTGGCCGATGTCCGTATCGGGCAACTTGGTCACAAAGCGCGCGCTGTGCCCATAGTTGGCCAGCGATACCGCCACATTTGCCTCGCCGCCCGCATAGCTGGCCTCGAAGCTTTCCGCCTGCACAAAACGCAGGTAGCCCGCGGGGTCCAATCGCATCATGATCTCGCCGAAGGTTACCATTCCTGCCATAGGGGTGCCCTCCTTACCGGCCCAGCGCAAGCGTATATGCCCGCGCTAGCGCCGTGATATTGTCAAATTTGCCTTCTTCGATCCACAGTTTGTTGACCAGATTGCCGCCCACGCCCACGCCCGCGCAGCCCGCCGCGATAAATTCCGCACAGTTCTTGTCTGTGATGCCACCAACGGCCAGCAGCGGGATGTGGCAAAGCGGCGCGCGAATGGCGCGTATGTACTCCGGGCCCAGGTCGCCCGCGGGGAATACCTTGACAGCATCCGCACCCGCGTCATGGGCGGCTGCGATCTCCGTAGGGGTCAGCGCGCCCGGCAGCGATACAAGCCCCAGCCTGCGCGTCTCGCGGATCACGGCCGCATTCGTGTTGGGGGAGATGATGTAGCGTGCGCCTGCGTCGGCGGCCATTTGCAGCTGTTCCAGCGTCATGACAGTGCCCGCGCCGGCGAGCATCCGGCCCTCGAACCGCTCGCCGATCAGCCGGATGGAGCGGGCCGTATCCGCCCAGCTATCGGGCTTTGCCTGGTTGAACGTGATCTCCACCAGTCGCACGCCGCCGCGCAGCAGGGCGCCCGCAAGGGCCTCCATCGGCTCCGGGGGTAGCCCCCGAACGATAGCGATGATTCGGTCGTGATAAATCCATTCCATGGTGGTCATGGCGGGTCGCCTCCGGTTTTGATTTCTGCGACCAGTATACTGTCAGGCAAAACAGATTGTCGAAGGGAAAAGCGCGGGGTGTTTGGCTCAAAATTCCGTATTGCTTTTTGGGCCGTTGTGTGCTAGACAAGGAAAAATACAGACAATTTTCACCTGCGTTCGGTGCCGTTGCAAGGGTTGCATGGCGGCGCCGTTATTTGTTCCGGAAAGCGACGCGAGCGCACAACCATAATGTAGTGAAGGGAAGAAAGGGCCTTGCGACCTGCCCGACAAACAGACTGTGCTGCAGAATAGAGTCGCCCTGGCATCTGAACAGGGACAATGAAAAGCGCCCCGGGAGCACGGATGACCGTGCCACCGGGGCGCTGTGTTGCAACGGAGAGGTCTACAGCTCCGCCGCGCCTTCCTCCACACCTGCGAACGGGTTGTTCTCGCCAAGGTGTGCGCGCATGAGCGCCTCAAACTCCTGCCTCGTTTTCACACTTGCGTCGGCAAACATCTTATTGAGGCGGTAGCGCAGGGTGCTACCGCTGATGAACAGCTCGTCGGATATCTGCTCGTAGCTGAGCCCATCCATGAGCCTGCGGATCACGCGCAGGTCGATGGGGTCCCGCTGGCTTATGCAGGTCTCGATGCCCACCAGCACGGCGATGGTCGGGTTGTCGTAAAAACGATCCGCTTGAAGGACGGGGGCCACCATGGGCCGCTCCTTCTCCATCACGCGCCCGGCGGTGCTTTCCCGCACGAGGATGCGGCTGGGCACCGTGATCTTGAGCGCCGTATCCTGCGAGCTCTCGCTGCCGGTCAAAAACCGCCATACGTAAAATGCCTGCTCGCCCACCACGTTCATGTCCATGGTCATGGTGGTGATGGCGGGGCGGTAGAAGCGCCCGATGCTCATATTGCCAAAGGACGCGACGTATAGATCCTCCGGCACCTTGAAGCCATGGGCCTTGCAGCAGTTGATAAAGCAGATGGCCATGATGTCGTTGGGGCAGATGACCGCGTCGTAGCGATCCGCCACATCCAAAAACGCCTCGAAGCTCGGGTGCGGATCGTGCTGCCACAGCCACACGTCGCTCTCCGAGAGCAGCTTGCCCCATACGGCTACGGCGCTCATCGCCGCGTGATAGCGGAAGTTGTCATTGATCGAGTTGCGCCCGAACCCCACCAGTGCGATGCGCTCCTTGCCGCAGTTGTACAGGTAGTTGACCAGCTGCTGTGTCTCGGCACGCCGCGAGGGCGTCGCGCAGCTGATGTCATGCCCGAACTGCTCGTTGTCCAGCCCAGCGAGCACGGTGCGGCAGTTTGCCTCACGCAGGCGGCGGATGGCGGATGTCACGAACGGCATGGACGCGCTGGTGACGATCGCGGCATTTGGAAAATCGGAAAAGTCCGTGGCGTCCATGGTGGCGTCGGAAACGGGAAGCATGCGCACCCCGCAACGCGCCGCCGTGGTACGGATGCCTTGCAGGGTGTTGCTGTACTGCGTGGAAGCGGCGGATTTTTCATCATAGAACACCGGTAGCACACGTTCTCGCATGACAACCTCCGATCGCACGGCTATTTGATTGGATTCTTAACACATAATTATACGATATGCTTGTGGAAAAATCAATACGAAATGTTCGGGAGCCGAATTTTGTTCTTTCACGTTGAGCCTGTCGCAAGCGGCGGCTACAATGGAAACAACTGAAGGAAAGGAAGTGAGGCCTGTGGAGGCGTTCGAGCGCCTGGCGGAGCATGTGTACAGGCTTCGCGTGCCCTTTCCGGGTTGCTGGACGGGGGTCACGCTGGTGCTGGGGCCGCCTCATGTACTGATCGACAGCGGCGGCTGTGCAGAGACCGTCGACAGCTGCATCGTGCCTGCGCTCGCGGCGATGGGCCTTCGCTTGGCCGATGTGGGTTGGCTGGCGCTGACCCATATCCACGGCGACCACGTGGGTGGCGCGGCGCGCATCAAGGCGCTGGCGCCTTCGGTTTCCATCGCCGTGTTTGCGCCTTCGCATGACAGGCTTTGCGACCCGCTGGCCTACAGCCGGCAGATACGCGCGCGTTTTCCGTCGCACAGCCCTGCGGCACCTGCCGTGCTGTGCGGCGCTGGGGCAGACAGGCTGCTCGCGGAAGGCGATGAACTGGGGCCGCTCATGCTTTTGCACACCCCCGGCCATGATACCGACAGCTGTTGCTACCTGGACTCGCGCACCGGCACACTGATCACCGGCGATTCATTGCAGTTGAACGGCACCGTGTCGCAGGGCTGCGCACTGCTCATGGATGTGCCGGGGTACCGGCGGACGCTTCAGCGTCTGCTGGGCATGCCGCTTAACAACATCGTATGCGGCCACCCGTACTTGCCGCTGGGCGCGGAGGCGATCGGGCAGGAGGCCGTGCGGCGTTATCTGGCGGCTTGCCTTGGCTGCTATGAGCACGACCGGGGCTTTGTGGCCGGCATGGCCGCCGCTGGCGAGACCGACCCCTGTGTGATTGCAAGGGCGCTGATCCAAAGCATCGGCGGGCAGGAGCCGCAGCATCTTTTTTTGCCGCTGCACACGGTCACCGGCTACCTCCGTGCCGAGGCGTGAAGCGTGCCGCGAAAAACGCGCTGCACGCTTTGGTCCCGGCCCACGGGATGCCGAAACCGGCCAAATAACAGTAAGGAGACGGAACTCATGCGAAAATCGGTTTTGATCACGGGCTCGTCGCAGGGCATCGGCGCGGCATGCGCCCTTGCCTTCGCCCAGGAGGGTTATGATGTGGGGATCAACTACCTGCACTCGCCGCAGGATGCGCAGCATGTGGCGGAAGCCTGCCGCGAGGCAGGCGCGGACGCGCAGGTCTACTGTGCGGACGTTTCCCTGCGCGACCAGTGTGAAGCCATGGTCGAGGCGTTCATCGCGCATTTCGGCAAGATCGATGTGCTGGTGAATAACGCGGGCGGGGCGCTGGACATGCCCAAGGGCGGGTTTATCGACATGCCCATGGATTACTGGGACAAGCAGATCGACCTGAACCTCAACGCCGCAGCCTACTGCGCGCGCATCGCCGCGCGCGACATGGTAAATAAGGGCACGCAGGGGTCGATCATCAACATATCCTCCATCCACAGCGTGATCACATGGGTGCGGCGCAAAGCCCTGCCCTACTCCGCGGGAAAAGCGGGCCTCAACATGTTTACCAAGTCCATCGGCGTGGAGCTGATCCGTTACGGCATCAACGTCAACTGCATCGCGCCGGGCCTCATCTACACGCACATCATGAGCCGCTACTCCGACCGGAACGTCGAGGGCTTCAACCGGAAGATACCGGCGGGATACGGCGGCGTGCCGGACGATATCACCCCGATGGTGTTGTTTTTGGCGGACAAACGCAAAAGCCGCTTCATCGTGGGGCAGACGATCTTCATCGACGGTGGCCAGTCCATCGACGGAGCCATCGACAATATGCTGGATGAGGCATTTTAAGAGAGGGGAATAGGAACATGAAAAAAACGTATGCGGACATGCGCAGCAACTGGGAGTTTGGCGAGGCTTCGGAGTGCAGGCGCGGCCTGATGCTCGGCATGGGCTACACCGAGGAGGAGCTTCACCGCCCGTTGATCGCCGTGGTCAACAGTTGGAACGAATATAACCCCGGCCATGTGCACCTGAAGGAGCTGGCGGAGCGCGTGAAGCAGGGCGTGCGCGAGGCGGGCGGCCTGCCCCTGGAAGTGATGACCACCGCCATCTGCGACGGCATGGTGCTCAAAGACCCGAAATACATCGAGATACCCAGCCGCAACTCCATTGCCGATCAGGTGGAGCTGACGGTGGACGGCAACTTCTTCGACGGCATGGTCATGCTCTCCACTTGCGATTCCATCGTGCCCGGCCATCTGATGGGTGCGGCGAGGCTCGATATCCCCACCATCATCGTGACCGGCGGCTACATGCCCCACGGGCAGTTCCGCGGCAAGGAAGTTGTGCACATCCGCGCCCAGGACAAGGTGGGCACCGCCGCCGAGGGCAAGATGGACATGGAGGAATACAACGGCTTGATCGCCAACAGCTGGGGCACCTGCGGCGCTTGCACATCCATGACCACAGCCAACTCTATGTGCATGATGGCCGAGGCCATGGGCATGACCCTGCCCGGTAACAGCAACATGAGCGCCGTCTCCAGCGCCATCCGCAAGCTGAGCTACGAGGCGGGCAAGCAGATCATGAAGCTGGTGGAGGAGGGCATCACCGCCCGTCAGGTGATGACGGTAGAAGCCATCCGAAACGCCATCGCGGTGAACATGGCCGTTGCGGGCAGCTCCAACCTGATTTTGCACATACCGGCCATCGCGCACGAGGCGGGGTATGACCTGCCCTGGTGGAAATACTTTGACGAGGCTTCCAATCAGGTGCCGCTGATGTCGCACCTGATGCCCGGCGGCGAATACTCCGTGAAGGATTTCGACCTCGCGGGCGGTATGCCCGCCCTGATGAAAAACCTGCTGCCGCTGCTCAAGGGGGACTGCCTGACCGTAAACGGGTATACCGTGGCCGAAAACGTGAAGGATGCCGTGATCTACAATGACGACTGCATCCGCACACTGGACAATCCCGTGATGCGGGAGCCGGGCATCGGCGTGCTGTACGGCAACCTGGCGCCGGAGGGCTCCATCCTGAAAATCGCCGCCGTACCGGCACATCTGATGCGCTTCAAGGGCAAGGCCCGCTGCTATGACAGCCTGCACGACGGGTTGATGGCACTGCGCGCCGGAAACATTCAGGAAGGCGACGCGATCGTGCTGCGCTTCATGGGCCTCAAAGGGCGCTTTGGCACCACTGCCTTCACCTTTCAGGAGGAGCTCAAGGGCAAGCCCGCGCTGTACAACTCCTGCGCCATCATCACCGACGGTCGTTTCTCCGGCGGCACCAGCGGCCTTAGCGTGGGCTATGTGAGCCCCGAGGCGGCACTGGGCAGCCCGCTGGCCATCGTGAAGGACGGCGATGAGATCGTGATCGACGTGCCCGCCCGCAAGATGGATTTGCAGCTTTCCGACGCGGAGATCGCGGAGCGCATCAAGGCGTTCGACTGGGTGTTTCCCGGCAGTGATTACCCCCGCTTCCTGCGCCTGTTCTCCCGCAACATCGGCTCCATGGCAAAGGGCGGCATCTGGGACGTATGAGCATGCGCACCGTTACGAGCGACTGCCTGGTGATCGGCGGCGGCCTCGCGGGCCTGATGGCGGCCCGCGAGGCCGTGCGCGCGGGGCTGCGGGTCGCGCTGCTGAGCGACGGGGCGGGCGCCTCGCCGTGGGTGCATGGGATCAATATTCCCGTGCACCCTGAGGACTCGGTGGAGAGCTTCCTGATCGATACGCTGGCCAGCGGGCAGGGCGTGAGCGACCCCGCACTGGCGGAGGCGCTGTGTAGCGACGCGCCTGAAATGAAAAGCGAGATCGAGCGGTTGGGTCTGGACTTCAACCGCGATGGGGACACCTATCAGTTTCTACGTCCGCTAGGTGCAAGCCACCCGCGGGTGATGTCCGTGGGCAATGACACGGGAGCGGCGGTGATGGCGGCGCTTCGGGCGGAGCTGAAAGGGACGATCAGTGAACACCCCGGTGTGCGCGCCGTGCGATTACTGTCAGAAAACGGCGTGGTTCAAGGTGCGCAGGCCTTTGACCGGCACACAGGCGAGTTGCTCACCTTCTCGGCGGGTGCAACGGTGCTTGCCTGTGGCGGCTTCTGCGGCATCTACCCCTTTTCCACCAACAAGCGGGATTCGGGCGGCGATGGGGTCGCCATGGCGTTTCAGGCCGGAGCGGCGCTGCGCGACATGGAGTTTATCCAGTTTGAGCCCAGCGGCGCCGTATGGCCGGAGGCGCTGCGCGGCACCAGCATCATCACAACCATGTTCTTTGAGGGCGCGGTGCTCCGCAACCGGTCTGGTGAACGCTTCATGCTGCGTTACGGGCCGGATGGCGAGCGCGTGGGCAAGGATGTACTCAGCATGCTCATCGCGGCGGAGGTGCAGGCGGGGCAAGGCACGGCGCACGGGGGCGTGTATTTCGATGCAACGGCGCTGGGGCGCGAAAAGCTCATGCGCCTGTACCCAAGTTATGTGAAGCGATACCGGGACGTGGGCATCGATCTGGCCCACGAGTGGATCGAGCTTGCGCCTGTCCCGCATACGTCGCTGGGCGGGGTGTGTATCGACGCGCATGGCGCCACCACGGTGCGCGGACTTTTCGCCTGCGGCGAAGTCATCGGCGGGTTGCACGGGGCCAACCGTATCGGGGGCAGCGCCGGGCTGGAAACGCTCGTGTTCGGCCGCAGAGCGGGACGCGCGGCTGCGGCATATGCAGTATCGGTCTTGGGGAAAGGCAGCGACGAGAACGACGCGTCAGCGCAACCGACACCGCAGGGCGAGGCGCATGCAAACGGCGTGGCGGAAGCGCCCGGAGCGGACATCACCGAGGGCAATGGAGACCCGCCGGTGCTGGCACGCATCCGAAAGGCGCTTAGCGAGGCCCTGCAAACCGGCGCGGGCGTGCTGCGCGACCGCGACGGGCTTGAAAATGCCGTGCGCACGCTTGGCCGTGCGCGCGAGGCGCTGGCTGGGCTGACCGGCGGTAACGCCCGCGAGGCATTCCGCCGCGACCGCCTGCAAAACGACCTGACAACGGCGTTGCTTGTATGCACAGCCGCACTCGCTCGCGAGGACAGCCTTGGCTGCCATATCCGTTCCGATTTTCCTGATCAAAATCCGCAGCCTTACCGAATCATGCTTTCAGAGGGTGCGAATGGAGCCGTGGCGGTGCGGTGCGAACCGTTGGGCCGCCCATCGACAGGAGGTTACCAAACCCCATGAAAACCGTGTTTGTGGTTCCAAACCGCTATGTGGATTCCGTTACGCTGATGGGCGTGGCGGAGAAGCTGGCCGCCCGCGCGGGCGTTACCGGTGCGGAGAGCGGCATGGGCACGCCCGCCAACGTGGAGCTGCTGTGCAGCCTCGGTTACGATGTGCCGCAGGATACCGGGCGGTACGACCTGATGATCGCCGTGGACGCAGCGGACGAGGCCGCGCTTCAGGCTGCCCGCGAGGCTGCGCTTGCGGCGCTGGAGCACCGGGGCGGCGGCGTAAAGCGCGCATACCATGACCTGAGCGAGCTGGAGCCGGGCGCGTATGATCTGGCGCAGATATCATTGCCCGGCGAATACGCCGCCGATGAGATCAAAAAGGCGCTGCAGCTGGGCATGGATGTGTTCGTGTTCAGCGACAACGTGCCGCTGGCTGAGGAGAGCGCCGTCAAGGAACTGGGCAAAAGCCTTGGCAGACTGGTGATGGGGCCGGACGCGGGCGTGGGGCTGATCGGCGGCGTGGCCTTGGCGGCGGGCAGCATGGTAAGGCCCGGCGCGGTGGGCATCGTGGGCGCGAGCGGCAGCGGCGCGCAGGAGGTAGCCTGCCTTGTGGAGCGCATGGGCGAGGGCGTGAGCGAGATCATCGGCACCGGCGGGCGCGACCTGCGGCCCGAGATCGGCGGCATCACCATGCGCATGGGTATGGAGCGGCTTGAGCGCGACGCGCGCACAAAGGTCATCTGTTTGGTGAGCAAGCTTGCGGACGCGGGTGTGATGGCCTCCGTGCTGGCGGATGCGGATCGGCTGGGCAAGCCTGTGGTCGCGGTGTTTTTAGGCGCGAACGAGGCGCTGTTTGCGGAGCACCGGGTACAGGGTGCGCAGAGCTTGCAGGCGGCGGCGGAGCGCTGCATCGCGCTGCTCACGGGTGTGGAACAACACCTTGGCTGGAGCGATGCCGAGCTGGCCTCACTGGCGCGGCGGCTGCTTGAGCGCATCGCGCCTGAGCGGAAGTACTTCCGCGGGCTGTACTGCGGCGGCACCTTCACCGAGGAGGCGCTCATCCTGTTCACACAAACGAACCCGCGGGTCGCGCTCTTCTCCAACCTGGATACCAAGTATGCCCGCAGGCTCGCCTCCCACCACCAGAGCGAGGGTAACGCCATCCTCGACATGGGCGCGGAAGATTTTACCGCCGAGGCCCCGCACCCCATCTTCGACCCGTCGCTGCGCCTGAAACGGCTGGAGCGCGAACTGGGCGACCCGCAGGTCGCCGTGGTGCTGCTGGATTTCATCACCGGTCCGGGTGTGAGCCTAAACCCCATTCTGCCGTTCGTGCCGCTGATCGCGTCGCACCCGGAGGTCGCGTTCATCACCACCATTTGCGGTGCGCAGGGCGACCCGCAGGATATCGCTGCCGCCCGCAGGGCGCTGGAAGGCGTGGGCGCGGTGGTGGCGGATTCCAACTATCAGAGCGCAAGGCTCGCCGCCGCCCTCATGGCGGGACTGGACGGGAGGCATTCGCATGGGTGAGGAAAACCGGAAGCCGCGCATCGTGAACCTAGGCATCCATACGTTTTACGACGCGCTGGTCGCGCAGGGCGCGACGTGCGTGCAGCTGGACTGGACGCCCCCCGCGCGGCAGGATGCGGAGATGGAAACGCTACTGGATCAATACCTTTGAAGCATTGGGCGAGAGGAGACCGACCATGGACATTCGCGACAGGATCAACGCGGCCAACGACGCGGCGGTGCGCTGTATACTGGATTCAGACCCGTACTGGGTGGACGTGCAGCCCGCGGGGGAGTGTATAGACGGGCTGGAGGATCATATGATCCTGCATTCCGGTCCGCCGGTCGATTATGAGGATATGGTGATGCTCCACCGGCGCGGCATGGTGAGCGCCATGCTGTTTGAAGGCTGGGCCAAAAGCGAGGCCGAGGCGGTTGCGCGCATCCGCGCGGGCGAGGTGAAGATCGAATCCGCGCTGGATCACAACTCGGTGGGCGCGGGCACGGGCATCATCACCCAATCGGTCATGATGAATGTGATCGAGGATCGCACAAGCGGCAGGCGGGCCTGCACCTTCCCCGCGGAAGGCGCGTTCCAGGGAGGGTTCTGCGGCTGGGGCCTGTACAACGATGGCATTGCCGAAAACCTGCGCGTGATGCGCGAGGAGCTGTTCCCCGTAATCAGGGAAATGCTTCATCAGATAGGCGGCCTGGCTATCAAACCCATCCTGGCCGAGGGCATGCAGATGGGCGACGAGAACCATACGCGCCAGACGGCTGCCGATCTGCTGTTCGACAAGCAGATACTGCCCGCCCTGTTCGCGCTGGACAGGCCGAAGGAGGAGATCCTGAAGGTCGTCCGCTACATCGTGGATACGCCGCGCTTCTTCCACTGCTATGGACAGGGCGCGTCGCGTGCGGCGCTGCTTGCGGCGGAGGGCACGCCGTATTCCACCATGGTGACCGCCGTATGCGGCAACGGCGTACACTTCGGCATCAAGGTGGCGGGGCTGCCGGGGGAGTGGTTCCTCGCGCCCGCACCGATGATGAAGGGGCGCTACACCTCCACGCACTTTACGGAAAAGGATCAGCTCCCATGGATCGGCGACAGCTGCGTGGTGGAGTGCGCGGGCATGGGCGGCTTTGCCGCCGCCGCCAGCCCCATCACCTGCAACCTGCGCAGGATGACGCTTTCGCAGGCCATCGCCCAAACCCGTGAGATGGAGCGCATCTCCATCAGCAAAAACCCGAGCTTTCCCATCCCAAACCTCGATTTTGACTGCCTGCCCGTGGGCATCGACATCCGGCTGGTGCTCAAGACCGGTATTTCGCCCGCCATCCATGGCGGCATGTTCAACCTGGAAGGCGGCCTGATGGGCGCTGGCATGGCGCGTGTACCCATGGAGTGCTTCCAGAAGGCAATGAAGGCCTTCGCGGCGCGCTATCCGGGCTGACCGATATTTGTCTGGACCGTCGCGGGGCGGCAGTCCTGAAACGGAGGTGCATCCAAGGTGGCGGACAGGCGATTGATGGTGCTCAACCTGGGTTCCACCAGTTTCAAGTGCAAACTGTACCGTATGGGCGCGGCGGAAACGCTGCTGGCGACCGGCGGGGTGGAGAGCATCGGCGGCGAAGGGCGCTGCCATGTGCAGGCGGGCGCGCAGGTCATGGACGAACCCTGTGCCTGCCGGACCCATACGGACGCGCTTGCGCTGTGCCTGGCGGCGATGGGTCGCATGGGCGTGCCTGCGGAGCTTGACACGCTGGACGCCATCGGCTACAAAGCTGTGCACGGGGGCACGCTGTCCGGCGCGCATCGTGTGGATGCCGCGCTGCTTGCGGAGATGGAGCGGATGGTCTCGTTCGCGCCGACGCATAACCCCGTTTATTTGGACATGATGCGCGCAGTGGGGGAGCGATGCCCGCATACGGTGCAGATCGCGTGCTTCGAAACAGCTTTCCACGCGACCGTCCCGCTGGAGCGCGCCGTATACGGCGTGCCCTACGAGTGGGTGGAGGCCTACGGCGTAAGGCGTTATGGCTTCCATGGCTCCAGCCACAGCTACATCGCCTGGAAGCTGGCGCGGGAGGCGCCCGCCGCGCGGCGGGTGATCAGCGCCCATCTGGGCGGCTCCAGCTCCCTGTGCGCCATACTGGACGGGCACAGCGTCGCGTGCACGATGGGCGCCACGCCGCAGAGCGGCCTGTTCCAGAACAACCGCGTGGGCGAGTTGGACGCGTTCGTGCTGCCTGTGCTCGCCGAAAAGCGCGGCGGGCTGCCGGCGGTGATGCGCGAGCTCTCCACGCGGGGCGGTTTCCTGGGCATTTCCGGCGTGAGCAACGACCTGCGGCTGGTGGAGAGCGCCGCCTCGGAGGGCAACACGCGCGCGGCGCTTGCCGTGCGGGCGTTTGAAGACGCGATCGTCGGTTACATCGGCATGCAGACCGCCTTCCTCGGCGGGCTGGACGCGCTCGCCTTCACCGGTGGCATCGGCATGAACGACGCCATGCTGCGCGAGCGTATCATCCGCCGCCTGAGTTGGTTGGGCATTTCGCTGGATGAGCGGCTGAACGTGCCCCGCCGCGAGGGCCTCATCAGCGCGGGGGACAGTCGCGTGGCGGTGTGGTCGCTGGAGACGAACGAGGAATTGATGGTGGCCCGCGGCTGCCTACGGGTGCTGGAGGCGCGGGATGCATGAAGCCTGGCTGACCCCTGCCTTTGATGGCCAGGGCGCTTGGGAGGGCGCGGTGCACTCGGTATTTGACCGGGTCGTGAACCTTGCGCTCGCGCGGAGTGACGGGGTGCGCCTGTTCACGCTCTGCGCGCCCGATGTGCCCCGCCTGCCAGATGCGGCGCGCGTACCGGCGGACTGGCTCGCGCAGGCCCGTTTGGGAGAGGCGGCGCGGGTGACTTTTCGTGGGGTGAGCATCGGCGGGCGCATGCTGCCGCTGGTGCGCGAGCCATGGTGCGGGCAAATCATTCAATATGCGGGCGGGATGCGCCCGGAGGCAGCGGAACTGCTGGCATCGTATGCAAAGCAGTGGCTGCCGCAGGTGCCTGGGCCCATCCGCGCACAGGCCATGCGTGACCTTCGCGCGGGCGACGGCCGCCGCTGGCTGGGGCTGGGGGGCGGGCTGACCCCCGCCTTTGACGATGCGTGCGTGGGCGTGATGGCCGCCCGGCGCGCACAGGGGTGCAAACGTCCTTTCCAGTTGCCGCCGATGGAGCGCACCACGGAGATCAGCGCCCGCTACCTGCGACTGGCAAGTGAAGGCCATTTTGGGGAACCGCTGTGCGACGCGATGGATGCTTTGTTCGGGCACGCGCCGCTTGCCCCCGCGCTTGCGCGGCTGGCGGCGGTGGGCGCTACATCCGGCAGCGACATGCTCGCGGGCATAGGGGCCGTGCTTACGGCGGCAGCGTAACACGCATGCAGGCTTTTTCCACTCTGACCGTGCGACCGCTGGTTTCAGCATCTTCCTCAGGCATGTATTCACTCCTGTGATGCGGAGGCGTACTAAACACCCGCGGGCACGCGCCCATTCATGATTTGATTTGGTACCGACCCGGCGCGTTGACCTCCACGCGGCATGCAGGCGATAAGGAAGCAAGTGTTCGTGGGCACAACGTTGGGTTTGTGCACCCCCAAAAAAACAGCCCGCCCGTCGGTGTACAAGCCGACGGGCGGGCTGCATGTCTGTTTTGGCAAGGAATCGTAAAGTATCGTAAATGGATAGATATTATAGCATGTTTCCCAAAGAATGCAATACTATTTTAGCGGATTCGGCGGAACGTGATTTCATCTAGATATTTGTTGGTGAATTGTCTATCATGAAAGCAACGAGGGAGGAGCGAAAGCTCTCCGGATAGAACAATAATGGAAAGGTGGAAACATCAAAATGAAAAAAATGCTTGCGATCCTGCTCACGGTAGTTCTCGTATGCGGCATATGCCTGACGGCCTCCGCCGAGGATAAGACGACCATCGGCTGGACCTCTTGGGCGCTGGCCGAAGAGAAGCTGATCCCCGTGTACGGCGGCTCGGCAGATGCCTTCATGGCGGATAACCCCGATATCACCATCGACTACTCCCAGTCCAACCCCTACGCGTCGTATCTGGACCAGCTGCTGACGGCCGCCAGCGCGGGCAACGCCCCGTACGTGGCGCACATCAAGGCCGAGTGGCTGCCGCAGTTCCTTGAGCTGGGCGTGCTCAAGGACATCAGCCCCTACATCAGCAAGGATGTCATCAGCGATTACAGCCCCGCCGCCATTCAGGGCGCCACGGTGGATGGGCAGCTGGTGGCCATGCCCTGGTTTGGCAACACCTACGCGCTGTATTACAACAAGGCGCTGCTTAAGCAGGCCGGTATCGAGACCCTGCCGCAGAACTGGGCGGAGCTGATCGAGGACGCCTACAAGGTATCCGCGCTGGGCGACGATATCTACGGTCTGGCTTTCCCCAACTCCAACGGCGTGGAGGCAGGCGAGGGCTACAACCTGTTCCCGGCGCTGTGGGCGCATGGCGGCGACTTTACGGACGCCGATGGGAAGATCAGCCTGGCGAATGAAGCCGGTATCGCTACCTTTACCGAGATCCAGAAGCTGATCGCGGACAAGGTATCCCCCACCGTAGGCAACAGCTTCAAGGATCTGCGCAACCTCTTCGGTCAGGGCAAGATCGGCTTCTATTGGGATCTGGAGGCCACCATTGCCACCGCCGCCGCCGCCGCTGCGGATCAGGATCAGTTCTACAAGGATTTCGGCTGCATGGTCATCCCCGGCGCGGATACGCCCAAGGGCAGTGGCTATATCATCACCCACTATCTGGTCGTGTTCAACAACTGCCCCGATGAGATCATGCCGCAGGTGGCGCGCTTCCTGGAGTACATGAGCAGCGCCAAGGTTATCCAGATCTTCAAGGATGGCAAGCAGGGCAAGATGAGCAGCCGCGCCTCCGTGATGAGCGAGGTATTCAAGGACGTGAGCGAGAATACCGCCGTGTACGTCGACGCGATGAAGACCGCGCGCCCGCTGCCTGTGGCCGGCCTGCACTTCATGGATGCGGATAAGGAGATCGTCAAGGCGCTGACGCGTATTTCGCAGGGCGAAGACGTGACTGCCGTGCTGACCGATTGCCAGAGCACCATTCAGGAAATGTACGACGAGTGACCAACGACGCGCCGATTGTGGTTTCATGGTACCTGCCGTCCTTCCCACCGAATGGCGGGAAGGGCGGCAGTTCCTTCTGCCCATGTGGGCGGCCGCGCGGCCGAAACGGCTAAGGGACCGCGTCACTAAGCCCGCCCCCGGCAGCCGGTGCATGGGCGATCAAGAAGGGTTTTGGAATACGACGCGCAGGCAAAGATGTGCCGGGGCCACGCGGCGCTGAACGGGCAAAACCGACTGGCAAAATGCTTGCAGAGCCCATGCGTCGGCGGTTTGAACCGAGATGGGCGCACACCGTGAGCCGGACGGCTCCTTTCCCCGCCGCGGACGCGGCAACATCGGTAACGCTGCGCCGGCGCGCCAGCCGGCCAATAAAGGAGAACCGCATCATGCAAGCGAAGCGCGCAAAGGTGGTCAACCGTCTCACCCCACGGCAGCAATCGGACAGCTGGTTTGGCTTCGCGCTGGTGGTGCCCGCGCTGCTGGTACTGCTGATCGTCATTGCCCTGCCCATCCTCAAGGGGATATACGTCAGCTTTTTTTCGTACAAGCTCAAAAATGTCAGCGCACCGCTGTTTAACGTATCAGGCGACCAGCTTGCGGCGGTGCTTCGCGGCGAGGCAAGCTTCACCTCGCTTTTCAACCTGCAATGGAATGATTTGGGCAACTACATCTCGCTTTTCAAGCGCGGCGATATCCTGCACTATTTCAAAAACACGCTCGTCTTCGTGGGGCTCACGGTCAGCGTGCAGCTGGTGCTTGGGATGGTCATCGCGCTGCTGCTCAACTCGCGGCTGCGCGCAAGCGGCGCCTTTCGCGGGCTGATGCTGATCCCCTGGACCATTCCTTCGGTGGTGGTGGCCATCCTGTGGCGCTGGATGCTGCACCAGGACTTCGGCGTGATCAACTATATCGCGTGGATGCTGGGTATAAGCCAGCAGCTGAACGTTTCCTGGCAGGTATCCAACGCGCTGGCGATGGCCTCCATCGTGCTGGCCTCGGTGTGGCGGCAGCTGCCCTATATGATGGTCATGCTGCTGGCCGGGCTGCAAAGCGTGGACTGCTCGCTGGAAGAAGCCTCCTGCATCGACGGCGCCAACAAGTGGAACACTTTCATCCACGTGACACTGCCCTCTATTCGCCCGGTGCTCTTCACCTCGGTATGGATCGCGGTCATGAACAACTTTCAAAGCTACACCATCATCGCGAACATGAACGGCACTGGCGAATCCACGATGACGCTTTCCATCGCGGCCTATCAGGAAGCCTTCAAGAGCTATAACTTCGGCCGGGGTGCTGCCATCGGCGTCATGTGGCTGGTGCTGCTGTTCGTGATCACGCTGGTCAGCAACCGGCTCAACGAACGCAGCGCCAACGACTATCAATAGAAAGGAGGCTGTACACCATGAATCACGAATGCTATAACCCACGTCAGGGCCGCGCCGGTATGCTGAGATGGATGGGCGTTTTAGCCCTGTATGTGCTGGGGCTGGTGTTGCTGGCGACGGGCATCTGGCGGCTCGCCTTTCTTGCGGGCCGTGTGGCCGCGGAGGCGCAGGGCGCCTATGGCGCTTTCAGCCTCGCGCTGATGGCGCTGGGTGTGCTGGCCATCGCCGTGGGTTGGTGGCTGGGCCGCCGTGCTCGCGAGCTGGAGGGCTATTGCAGGGCGCACAATGACACGCAGACGGTGCTCAAGTATGTGGTGGCGATCCTGGTCACGTTTTTGTTGCTGTTTCCGGTACTGTGGATGCTGCTGTCCTCCCTGCAGCCCAGCTACCGGCTCATGCAGATGCCGCCTACCTTCACCATCACGGGGGAGAGCGGGCTGGGCAACTATGTCAAGATATTCTCCAAGGCGGAGTATGTGCGCTATTTTATCAACAGCTTCATCACGGCGGGGAGCACGGTGCTCACGGTGCTGGTGATCTCCGTGCCCGCGGGGTTCTCGTTTTCCCGTTACCGCTTCAAGGGGCGCAACGCGATCCTGACCGCCATCCTGTCGGTGCAGATGTTCCCGATCGTGGTCATCCTGATATCGCTCTATACGTTCTACATGAAGTGGAACCTGCTCAATACCTACGCGGGCGTGATCCTTGCGGACACTACCTTTGCCATGCCGCTGGCCATCACGCTGATGAAATCCTTCTTTGACACGCTGCCGCGCTCGCTGGACGAATCCGCGCGCATCGACGGCGCGGGCCGCATGCGCACGCTCTTCCAGATATTGTTGCCGCTTACGCTGCCGGGGCTCGTAGCGGTAGGCATCTACACCTTCCTCTCTGCCTGGGACGATTTTTTGATGGCCATGACCATCATGCAGAGCAATGCGATGAAGACCCTGCCAGTAGGGCTGGCGCAGAGCTTCCTGGGCGAATATGCGCACGATTACGGTGCGTTGATGGCCTTCTCCATCGCGGGATCGCTGCCCATCGTGCTGATGTTCGTATTCTTCCAGAAGTATATGATCAGCGGCCTCACAGCGGGCGCGGTCAAGGGCTGAGCCATGGCGTATGTGAAGGAGACCCGGCGCGTGCCGGTACGGGAGTCCGTGGATGTGCTGGTGGCGGGCGGGGGAATGGCGGGCGTGGCGGCGGCGGTAGCCGCCCGTCGCATGGGGGCGAGCGTGCTCCTGCTGGAGAAAACCGCCCTGCTTGGCGGGCTTGCGACCAACGGACTGATCAACTGGTATGAGCCGCTGTGCGACGGGCGCGGCGAGCAGCTGATGTTCGGCCTTGCGGAGGAGCTTTTGCGCCTCTCCATCCGCGATGGCGGAGACACGCTGCCTCGCATATGGCGCGAGCCAACCCGCCCCGTGCCGCAGGACAGGGTGAGGCCGGAAAAGCAGCACCCGGACGGCGGGCGATACGCAACGTTTTTTTCGCCCACGGTGTTCCAGCTGACGCTGGACGAGCTGATGCGACGTGAGGGCGTCGCCCTCCGGCTGGATATCCTTGCCGCTTGGCCCCGCATGGAGGGCAGGCGCGTGACGGGCGTATACTGCGAGAGCAAGAATGGGCGGGAACTGTTCCCCGCGCAGATGGTGGTGGATGCGACGGGCGATGCGGATATGTTCGCCCGTGCAGGCGCGCCGTGCATTGAGGGGCGCAACTATCTCTCCTTCGTGGCGCATATGGGTGATACGGGCGCGGAGGGCGGGCTGTTGCGGCAGCGCCGTTGGTTTGCGCGCGGCGCCGACCTGCACGGCGTGGGGCACCCCGCCGACTACCCGTTGCTTTCCGGCACCACGAACGAGGATGTGACGCGCTTCCTGCTGGATGGCCGCAAAATGCTGCTGGACGACCTGCGCGATCGCGCCGCACGCGACGGGCGCCCCTCCTGCGACGTGACCGCCCTGCCCGCGCAGGCGCAGTTTCGCACCACGCGGCGCATTGACGGCGCAGCGACGCTCGGCGGCGCGGATCAGGGCATGCGCTGCGGGGCCTCCGTCGGGCTGGCGTGCGATTTTGAACGTGTAGGCGAGTGGTATGAGATCCCCTGGGGCAGCCTGTACTGCGAAGGGTACCCAAACCTCCTGGCCGCAGGCCGGATGATCTCCGCCGCGGAATGGGCCTGGGACGTTACGCGGGTGATCCCCGTATGCGCCCTCACAGGGCAGGCGGCGGGCACTGCGGCGGCGCTGGCGCTGCAAGCCGAAGCGGATGTGGCGCGCGTGCCGCTGGCCACGCTTCAGGATGCGCTGCAAAAACAGAGCGTCAGGCTGCACCATGCCTGACGACTCTGCCAATTGGATGGAGCAGCTCCTTGTGGGCTGCTCTCTTTGATTGAGACTGCATCAATGAAATGCAGTTCTCTGCTTGCGTCAGGCAGGCGCTTTGCCCTGTCGCGGACAATCAGTCGCTTATTCTTCCGGAGGGTTGACAAACTCGCCGAAGGCGGCGCGCATGGTGGCCTCAAACGCTTTGCGGGTCGTGCAGCCCAGGTCGCGGTATAGTTTGCTGAGCCGGTAATGCAGCGCGCTGGAGCTGATGTAGAGGCGTTCGGTCAGTGCCTCGTAGCTGACGCCGCGCAGCAGCCCATCGATGATCTTCAGATCCAGCGCGTCGTGGCGGTTTAGGCAGCTCTCGATGCGCATCAGGGTTTGAATGCTAGGCTCTCGGTAGAACAGGTCCTTTTGCAGATCGTCCCACAGGCGCGCCGGCCCGACTGCCGCCTCCGGCCGCTGGCAGGCTGTGCTGCCGCGGATCAGCAGATGGCTGGGCGCGATGATCTTGGAAACCAGGGCGGGGTCGTTCAGGGTTTGCAGCTGCTGCCAGATGGAGAACGCATACCGGCCGATCGCGGAAAAATCCATGGTGATGGTGGTGATGGCGGGCTGGCAGAAGCGGCTGATCGCCAGATTGGAAAAGCTGACGAGGTACAGATCCTCCGGTACGCGCAGGCCGTGTGCCTTGAGACGGTTGAGCGCAAGCACGGCGATGTAGTCGTTGGGGCAGAGCACGGCATCGTACTGCGCGGATACGGGCAAAAAGGCATCGAAGCACTCCGCGGGGCTGTGGCTCCACATGAACACATCGGCAAGGGTAATGGGATGCGGCAATGCGGCGGTACAGCGCGTGGCGGTGCTCACCTTGACCAGGTCGTTGATGGAGTTTTTGCCGATGCCCAGCAGCGCGATCTTCATCCGGCCGCATCCCTGCAGGTATTCGATCAGCTGCACCGTCTGGCGCGAACGGCTGTGGGTAACGCAGCTGACCTGCGTGGACAGACTGTCCGCATCGATGCCCGCCAGCACGACCTGCTTACGTTGCGCCGTCAGCAGCCGGATGGACTCCATCAGCGTCTCCAGTGAAAAGCCGCTCAGGATCACTGGATCGGTGACCGCCTCGCACGCGGGGTCGCCTTCGCGCGGCAAATCCAGCACCTGCACGGTGCGTTGCGTGGCGGAGGCGCTTTTTTGAATCCCGCGGATGATTTCGCCATGCCACTCGGAATGGGCGCAGGCGGGGTCGAGCATCACTGTGACGCTGCGAGCGATCATATCCCTCACACTCCGATTTTTCGATGACGAAAACAACATAATAAAATATTATAGCATGAGTTTGGTGGTGTGGCAATACCAAACTGTTTGCGGGGGCGCAGGTGTCTTCGTATTGCCCGCATACGTGCAAAAGCTTATGCTACAAGCGAAACAACGTTTGGGAGGAATCGGTATGGGTCGTACTTATCGGCTGGCGATTATCGGATGCGGCATGATCTGCAATGCCGCGCACCTGCCGGCGCTCGCGCCGCTCAGGGAAAAGGGGATGGTCGAGGTGGTGGGCGTGGCGGATATCCGCGCCGAAGCCGCGCGGGAAACGGCGGAGCGCCACCACATTCCCGCCTGGTATGAGGACCCGCAACGGATGCTGGACGAGCTCGCGCCCGAGTGGGTGAGCATCTGCACGCCTAACTGCCACCACGTATGGAGCATCGCCGCGCTTCGCGCCGGGGCCAACGTCATGTGCGAGAAGCCGCTTTCCATCACCTACCGGGAGGCCTGCGAGATGTTCGCCGTCGCCCGGGAACAGGGCAAGCTGCTCTTCCCCTGCCAATCCCGCCGGTGGAGCGCGGATATGGACTTTGCCAGTGACGTGGTGCGCAAGGGGCTTTTAGGCACGCCGTACTATGCAGACCTGAGCTTCGTTCGCCGCTATGGCATCCCCACGTGGGGCATGTTCCACATCAAGAAAGAAAACGGCGGTGGCCCGTTCTGCGATCTGGGCGTGCACTTTTTGGACTCGCTGCTGTGGATGACGGGCAACCCCCGCGTGGAAGCCGTATCCGGCAAGGCGTTCGATGTGCTCGCAAAAAAGGGGGAGGACGTGTTGCTCTCCATCAAGGAGAGCGGCGCGTACAGCGGCACCTTCACACCGCGCCCCTACCAGGCCGCGGAGTTCAGCGTGGAGGATTGCGCCGTGGGCTTTATGCGGCTTAAGGGCAATTTCGGGGTCAACTTCAAGTTCACGTGGGCGCTCAACCAGCCTACGGGCAAGCATATCCTGATCTGCGGCGATCAGGGCGGGCTGGATGTGGAGCAGCAGACGCTGTGCCAAAACGTGGGGCAGTATCAGGGCGAGACCAAGCTCAAGTACTTTGACAACCGCCCCTATGCCGACCGACCGTTCGACGCCCACTACTACATGTACCAGCACGTCTATCAAGTGCTGGAGGGCAGGGAGGAGCCGCGCGTAAAGCCGGAGGAAACGCTCAATGTGGTAGCGGCCATCGAGGCGTTTTACCGCTCCGCCGCCGAAAACCGTGAGATCCGCACGGAGGAACTGGAGGGATACACGCTATGAACACCTACCGCGTCTGCATCGTGGGTTTTGCCCATGTGCACATCAACGATGTGGCGGCACACTTTGCCGAACACCCGCAGATCAGCCTGGTCGGCTGCGCCGATACCGCGCCCATCCGGCCGGAGCAGAAGCGCGGCGCGCCCTACACCCGCGCGTGGAACCTCCGCTATTGCAGCGAAAGGTTCGGCGCGCCGGTGTTTGCGGATTGGCAGGAGATGCTTGCCTCCCTTACGCCCGACCTGTGCGTGGTCAACAGTGAAAACTGCTACCATGTGGCGATCACGGAGTTTTGCGCCGCGCGGGGCATCGGCGTGTGCATCGAAAAGCCCATGGCCACCACCCTCGCGGACGGCCTGCGCATGACGCGTGCGGCGCAGGCGGCCGGAACCCTGCTGATGGTCAACTGGCCGGTGACGTGGAACCCCGGCATGCAGATGATCAAGACCATGATCGACCGCGGAGACATCGGCCGCGTGATCGAGATCAAGACCCGCATGGGGCACACCGGCCCGCTCGGGCGCGGCGCGAAGCATAAGATCGAGCAAACCGCCGAACCCATGAGCGATGTGGACAAGGCGGCCACATGGTGGCACCAGCACGAGTGTGGCGGCGGCGCCATGGCGGATTACTGCTGCTACGGCAGCGTGCTGAGCTACTGGTACGCGGGGGAGAGCGCCACCGCGGCCAGCGGCATGCGTGTGAACAGCATGACCCTCGCGGCCGACGCGGAGGACAACAGCGCGATGATGGTGCGCTTCCCGCACTGCTACGCCGTGCTGGAGGGCACGTGGACGACCGTGAACCACACCTTCAAGAGCCCCATCGTCTATGGAGAGCGCGGCGCCATCGTGGGGGATTACAAGACCGGAAAGGTGCTCCTGTACCGTGAGGATGGCACCGTGGAGGAGATCGAAAACGATCCCCTGCCGCCGGAGCTCAGGGACGTTGCGAGCGCGTATGTACACCACCGCGATACCGGCGAGCCGCTGCACCATACGGCGCTGCCGCCTTTCAACCTGGAGGCGCTGGCGATATTGGACGCGGGCATTCGCTCCGCGGACAGCGGCAAGGTGGAGCTGGTCAATAATATCCATTGGCAGATCGGATGAACATACGGGAGGCGACCGGCATGGACGAGCGACTGTTGCAGATTGCCCGGCACAGCGAGGAGAACTACAAACCGGTCGTCACCTTTGGGGCGTGGCGTGTGGCGGTGCTCAACACCCACGCCCGCTTCCAGCGGGAAAGCATCACGCAGATGGAGCGTCATCTGCTGACGGACGAGACATTTACCCTGCTCAAGGGTCGCGCGACGCTCTACATCGCGGACGGGGATGCGGAACACGTCGGGCGTATCACGGCGGTGGCGCTGGAGCCACTGCTGGTGTACAACGTGCGGCAGGGCGTGTGGCACGCCGTGGAAACGGGGGAGGATACCTCCCTGCTGATCACCGAAAACGCCGATACCAGCGTGGACAACTCGCCAAAGCTGTCCATTTCACCGGCCATGCTGCCAGAGCTGGCACAGGGCTGAACCGCGCGACGAGTCCGGCACGGCCCGCCGCAGCGATCACTCGGCTCACGGAGCCTGCGGCTCTGCTTGGCCAAGAACACATGACACGGCGAAGTGCCGGAACATCCGCTGTATACTGATGGCACGGTAAGCAAGTCTGCGGAGGCGGGAACGAAGTGAGGCGATCAACGTTCCCCCCTCCGCGACCATGAAGGACGGAGCATCCATGAACGGCATCATCACCGATATCCAGAAATTCAGCCTGACCGACGGCGCGGGTATCCGCACCACCGTATTTCTGAAGGGCTGCAACATGCGCTGCCTCTGGTGCCACAACCCGGAGACCCTGCGGCCGGAACCGCAGACCGCGCTGTACCCGGACAAGTGCATCCATTGCGGCCATTGCGACCGCTGCCCCACGGGCGCGCGCGTCACGCTGGGGCGGGAGGTGAGCGCGCAGGCCGTGCTGGCGGAGCTGGCGGCCGATCTGCCGTACTACCAGGCATCCGGCGGCGGCGTGACCCTCTCGGGCGGCGAGCCGCTGATGCAGCCCGTGTTTTGCGAACAGCTGCTGCGCCTTTGCCGCGAAGCCGGCATCCGCGCTGAGATGGAGACAAACCTGTCCCTGCCATTTGAGCGGATGGAGCCGCTGCTGGGGCTGCTGGACAAGGTATACTTCGATATCAAGCTGATGGACGATGCCCGCCACCGCGAGCTGACCGGCGTATCCAACGCGGCGGTGCTCGAAAACGCGCGTGCGCTGGCGAAGGCCGGCATGCCTGTCGGCGTGCGCACGCCGCTGATCCCCGGGCTCACGGCCACGGTGGAGAATATCGCGGCCATCGCGGCTTTCGCGGGGTCGCTGGGGAATGTGGACAGCTACGAGCTGCTCAACTACAACCCACTTGGCGAGCCAAAGTATACGGCGCTGGGCATGGCGTACCCGCTGCACGGCCTTGCGCGCCTTAAGCGGGCGGAGTTGGAAGCGCTGGCCGCCGTCGCGAGCGGGCATGGCGTGCCGGTCTCATACCGTTAGGAGGTGTCGCCACATGAGCTTTTCTTACCTTACGACTACTGAAAAGCGGGCGCTCTATACGCGCTGGCTGCGTGCCCTGCGCGAGCAGAAAATTGAGGA
The DNA here is from genome assembly GCA_964584315.1 of uncultured Oscillospiraceae bacterium. Taxonomy (GTDB): domain Bacteria; phylum Bacillota; class Clostridia; order Christensenellales; family Aristaeellaceae; genus CAXXOK01. The sequence goes on along the minus strand of CAZOZO010000031.1, from coordinate 2,970 downwards.
AACGCGGAAGAAAGTCGCACGCTTCGGCTATACCGACGAGGACGACTACCACTTCCTGACCCCGCCCGAGGGCTATGCCTGGGCCCCGCGCGGCGATACCCCCAACGGCGATTTTCACGGCTACCGGGGATGGTCTGAAAACTACCGCGACATGGTGGCGAGCTTTCCGCTGGTGGTGGTGCCGCAAAGCGCAATGGCGGGCAACTTTTTCCGCATCCTGCAAAAGTACCGCAAGCTGCGCTGGCATGAAAGTTGGGATCTGTCGCTCTGGCAGACGCTGATCGACCGGTACGGCATCGACCATGGGCTAGGGCAGATGCACCACTTCTGCGGCGATATGCGCATCGCGTTGGCGTTGGGCTGGGGCGGCCTGCGGGACAAAGTGCAGCATTATGCCCGCATCCATGACCAAACGGAGGAACAACGCGAGCTCTATCGCGCGGAGATGCTGTTTCTGGATACCTGCATCGGCTGGATCGACCGCACCACCGCCTGCATCCGCGAAAAAGCAGCAGCGGAAACCGACCCCCTGTTGCGTGAGAATCTGGAGGGGATGCTCGCCGCCAACGAGGCCGTACGCCTCGCCCCGCCCCGCACATTGCGTGAGGCATGCCAATTTTTAAGCTGGTATAACATCTTTGGCCGCAGTTTCAACCGCGAGGGCGCAGGCGGGCAGCTGGACGAGATCCTGCGCCCGTATTTCGAGCGTGATATCATATCCGGGCTGATCGACGAGGAGGACGCCGTGTTCCTGATCGGCGGTCTGCTGATGAGCGACACCAAGTACTACCAGCTCGGCGGGCCGGACGAGAATGGCCGCGACATGGTCAGCCGCGTATCGTGGCTGATCCTGGAGGCGGCGGATCGGCTCGATGTTGCCACTAACCTGACCGTGCGCGTGCACGACGGGCTGCCGGAGGCCTTCTTCCGGCGGTGCGTGGAGCTGTTGTTTGCGCACAAAAATGGCTGGCCGCGCTTCTCGGGCGACCAGTCGCTGGTGGACGGTTTCGTTCGACGTGGCTTTACGCCACAGCTCGCACGCAGGCGCATCGCCGTTGGCTGTAACTGGATGGCGATCCCCGGGGAGGAATACCCCCTGAATGACAGCATCAAGGTGAACATGGCCAAGGTGTTCGAGGAGGCGCTTAAGGAGATGTTCGCCTCCGGCGAGCGCAGCGTGGAAAGGCTGTTCGCATTGTACCGCAAGCATATGGACGTCGTGCTGGATGTGATCGTGCAGACCACGGATATGCACCTGCGCCGCAACCACGAGAACAACCCCGAGCTGTTCTTGAACCTTATGAGCGTGGGCCCCATCGAAAAAGGCCGCGATGCGTCCGACCACAGCCTGCGGTACTACAACATCGGCATTGACGGCTCCGGCATCGCCGTGGCTGCGGACAGCTTCGCCGCGCTGGAACACTGCGTGGAAACGGAGGGCTACCTCAGCTGGGCGCAGGTGGAGAGCGCGCTGGCAAACGACTTCGAGGGCACGGAGGGTCGCTACGTTCAGGCTGTGCTCAAGGCCGCGCCCAAGTACGGGCAATGGAACTCGGCGGGCGAGCGTTGGGTGCGCAAGCTGTGCGACCAGTTCACGCAGCGGGTGGTGGCCCTGCATGGCGATGAAGGCGAGATTTTCATCCCCGGGCTGTTCAGCTGGTCCAAGACCATCCTGTTCGGGAAGATCGTAGGCGCAACCCCGGATGGCCGCAAGTCAGGCGCGCAGATCAACCATGGCGCCAACCCCATGCCGGGCTCGGTGCCAAGCGGCGCGATGACGACGCTCAGCGAAGCGATCATCGCCGCGCAGTGCGGCATGGGCAACCCCAGCCCCTTCCAGATGGAACTTGACCCCGGCATTACCGCCGACGCGGGCGGCGTGGACAAGGTGATCGCCTTGCTGCGCACCCATCTGGAGCGCGGCGGCACGATCATTAATGTGAACATCGTGGATGCGGACACCATCCGTGCTGCGCACCAAAACCCGGAGGCATATCCTGATCTGGTGGTGCGCGTTACGGGGTTCACGGCCTACTTTATCACGCTTTCACAGGCGTTTCGCCAGTTGGTGGTGGATCGCATCGTTCAGGCGGGCGCGTAAGCGGTGGGGGAGCGGTCGACATGCGAGGTGTGTACGCCGTTTCACCGCGTCCGGGAGGCGCCTTGATTGAAGGCAAATCAGATGTAGTGCTCACGAAAGCGCCATGTTGCGGGCATCAACACTTGCCGGATCAAACGCCGGTATTCTCACTGTACGGCTTTTCTGGCGATCGAAAACGCAGGATCACGCGCGGGCTAAACCGTTCATCGCCATTGAAGGGCAGTCGACACTGAGGGCGATACCCAGCGATGGGCGGTTCAAACGAAGGCATTCATGATCCAAACCGTGGCTTCACTTATGGATGCAACCGGAATCGGCTGCGGTTGAACGCAAGCTTAACTCATTTGCTCATCCATCCCACGAAACAGCGTTCCGCCGATGGCGAACACTTCATCGATGGGTATGGTGCTGCCATCCATCATCACAATATGCCGCTCGTAGATATCGACCTTTTTCACGCGACCTATCATGACCGTGTACGCACCGCCGGTTTTCCGCTCATCCGGCACAAAAAAGGTGATCGCCACTTCCGGTTGCGCCCGGATGTTATCCTGTAACAATTGCAGTTTGCTGCTCAGGTTCAGTTTCTCATCCTCGTCCAGGTCGATCCGCCGGTCGGTCAGCCGCGCTGTTTCCAGGATGGCAGCGTCATACCCCGTTAGCGCGGCGAAGGGCAAAAATTGCGCCGCGCGGCTTTCGATGGGCATTGGCGGATGCTTTTGGGAAACGGGGCGAGGCTGATCGATGATATCATCATAGCGGTGCGGGTCTTCTGCATTGTCGCTCACAGGCCGTTCCTCCCTACGCTTTGTGACCGCCGATCTGCTTGTTGCGCGCCATGGTCGTGGCGCCTTCTTCCAGGTTCAGGC
>CAZOZO010000030.1:0-39821 GCA_964584315.1 uncultured Oscillospiraceae bacterium | reverse complement strand
TCATGGCAAACCCCACACAAAAAGCGCCCAGCCAATCGGCAGAACGCTTGCTTATACTTCTAACAAGAATAGCATACCATAAGTAAAAAGGGATTGCAATAGGGTACCCTACGCAGTTTCAAATCAAATTTTCACCATTCAAGTTCTTTGTTTAGCTCTATGTCCCAATAAAAGTATGTATTCCGAAAAAACGGTACATAATAATCCAATACGCATTGATAGTATGCATCATAGTTACTATAGTACTTGATAAGGTGCTGCTTAATATGATCAACGCAAGAAAAGGTATCATTTATATACATATAACCGTCTCGCTCATGCGCAACTCCATCTCCAGAATCATTGAATTCAAGAAATTTGGGCCCGGCGTTCTGATCAAAGTTATAAGATTCGGGCAAATATACGATTTTTGATGTGCTCGTTGCCTCATATGTACTATTCTCAAACACTTTCTCATAGCTCTGATTGTTTATTTCGAACACAAATACTAGGTCACCATAATAGACGCCTTGAGCAGAAAAATTGTACTCGATTTTGAACGCTTCGATGCTATTAGCTTCAATTCTCGTAAAAGTATCATTGAGAGGTAATCGATTACTATCGCATTTCACACCATGGTACTCTCTTCGTGAACCAGTGCCTATATCAAATCTATAGATATTATGCTTTACATCCCCCCAACCTTCTATTATATAAAGTTGAAAGAAATTAGTTATTGGGTAGTATTCTTTCACTCGAAAATACACGTCACTCACAGCTATGGCAATATTGTTGTTATTGGTCACATAAAACACATGGCTATTATTAGTGTAACAGTCTAGGCATCCATTGGCTTCAAAAACCGTGAAAGTTGAGCGCATGACATCACTATCAGAATCATCAATGGATATATTGCTAAGTTCATCTGCCAAAGCAGATCCGAGCAGCAAACTGAATGATGGTACTTCGATTCTATCATTCACTAGATACTGATACACGATTGGCGCAACTATAGCGAGTAGGCTGATGAATAGTGAAATTAAGGCGATAATAAATGCTCGCTTCGCAAAACTACCTTGCTTAGCCATTTCCATCGTCTGCTTGTTCATTTCTATCGTCTGATTATGCATTTCAAGAGCCTGATCATACATGCTCAATAACTCCATTACTTTATCACAATTTGCTACTTCTTGGCAATGTGTGTGTTCAGGCAGATGAGTAATGGCATTACTGCAACCATTTGACCTCTTGCTTTTCCCTTGGTGTTTGTTTCTATATCCTGTTTTTGCCATTTCATTTCCTCCAGTCAGAACTGAAGAGTGCAACTATACTGTGAGGTCATTTGACAACGTTATACTGAGCGGTATTCACGGTCTTTTGTATCTAGAAGTCGATTATCGCATTAGATAGCGCTGAATTAGTACCGTGACTGTATAGGGAATCCGGTCAGGAGTTCAAGAAAATGACGAGCACTTACTGAGGAAACAATATCAAAAACTTTACAATATGTCAATAAACCGATTCAGGTAATCATCACTAAATGATGTATTACTATGGCTAGTGAGAATTCCGACCTTGTGTATATGCTGTAAACGGCTGCTTAAAAGCCTCAATACATGCACTTCATCAGCGCCCGTCTCTTCTCATCAATCGCAATCCCAATGTAAATCAACGTAATACTTTCTTTGCTGTGATTGAACAAATCCATCAGCATGGCAATATCCCGCGTCCGCATGTAGTAATGATACCCGAACGTTTTCCGCAGCGAATGGCACGCAAATGGAAAGCCCAGGTCGCCTATCTCCTTGATGGCCTGCACATATTTATACGCCGTCTTCCGGCTAATGTGCCACATTCGCCCCTTGGGGTCTCGGTGGCGACTTTGTAGTACAAACTCACTATGAGCCAAGCTGTTTTGTTGTATAGACGTGCTGCATGTGGTCGGTACACACGCACCAGAGCACGAAGTTCGCAACGCTTTGCGCATCCTGCCAGTTCACTTCGGCTGCAGTCATGGCAAACCCCACACAAAAAGCGCCCAGCCAATCGGCAGGACGCTTGCTTATACTTCTAACGAGAATTGAATACCACAGGTGAAAAGAGATTTCAATAGGGTACCCTATATTTAGCAATAACATGCTGTATACACATAACAGGGCATTCCTCAGAGTACAATGTAATCGGATAAAAGGTTCCTCTCAAGTTGTATCGAACTTATTTTTGTATCGAATTGTTCGTTTACAGTCTCTTATTGTGGATAGTCGATATTGGAGGATTCAATTATGCATCAGTACAGCAGGAAACGGACGAAACACAAACAAGAGAATGCACAGAAAGAAAACAAAATTGAATTTACTCAGAAGCTCATTATTGAGGTGCACAGATCCAAGAAACGAATTGAGACGTTTCAATTAGTTATTAACATCATTGCATCAATTGCTACAGCTCTGACATTACTGGTCATGTTCTTGACGTTACTCGAAATGAATAAACAAAGATTGGTTGCCTATATGCCCAACATAACTTTAGTACCCTCATGCTTTAAAATCGAATTTGATGAAAATGTGTTTGATCTTTATGGTGTGCGCGTTCTTTCCATCAATTCCCTTTCACAAAGAATCCGCATTCTCAACTTGGGCAAAGGCGTCGCAAATAATATCCGCATTCTTTGGGATGCACAAGAATTTATAAATAAGATGCCACGAATAATAGATCTGACAAACAAGTGGCTTGTGGAGTTTTACTCAAACAATGAGCTATCTATACCAGTGTATAATAACAATTGGGCATTCGCATTACTGGATGATACCAAGAACGTTGTATCTCAAGGAGCAGATGTAGATGTGTCGGCTCTTGATAAGAATGAATACATTGAGAACAGAGCAATTGATATTAGGTCGAGATTAAACTTTGAGTGTTCTTTAATCAGATATGCAAGTGACACTGCATACTATGATGATTATCCAGATAATATCGATTATATCTTTGAACAGAACACCGATGATTCCGAACACTACATATTTCTTCCAGAGCAACTGATTCGATGGATATGTCTGCTCAGCGATCCGACAGTTATAAATGCAGGCGCATACATTCCAGCAGTATATATAAACATAACCTATTATGATATCTTTGGTACAGAATATTCACGAGAAATTGTTATGGATTTGTTCTATTCTCAAGAGCAAGGCAATACTTATGCGAACTTGTTTTTTAAGTTGATAAAGTAATCTCGGAGAAGACCATAGCCTATGGTGTCACGAATCTAGTTTATGTTTCAATACTTCCACTTCATCAGCGCCCGTCGCTTCTCATCAATCGCAATCCCGATATAAATCAGCGTAATACTTTCCTTGCTATGGTTAAACAAATCCATCAGCATGGCGATATCCCGCGTCCGCATGTAGTAATGGTACCCGAACGTTTTCCGTAGTGAATGGCAAGCAAACGGAAAGCCAAGGTCGCCTATTTCCTTGATGGCTTGCACATAGTTATACGCCGTCTTCCGGCTAATGTGTGTCATGCGCCCCTTGGGGTCTCGCTGGCGGCTTTGGAAGATGTACTCATCGTCCCCCATGCCCTTGAGGCGTTGGCGAACGATCTTTTGCAATTCCTGCGGTATGGGCAGCTCGATCCGCTTCTTGGTTTTCTTCTCGCGGATGATGAACACCTCGCGCCCGCGGATGTCGCCTACCCGCATCACGATCATGTCGCTGATCCGGCGCGCAAGGTAGATGCCGATCTCAAACAGCAGGTATTGCTTGCGCCCGATGTCCGTATCCAGCGCCGCCAGCTTCGCTTCGATCTCCTTGATTTTTTCCCGGTCCCGAATGGGTTCCACACTGATCATCCTGCGCGCCCTCCTGCCTTCCGGCTTACCCGTTTTGCCTATACTGTGTAAGTTTGAGTTGCCCGCTTATCTCTTTGCCTGCGCCGTTCTCCGGCTCTCGTGTCCACGTCTTACCCATGGGCATATTTACGGGTAAGTTTAGGTCAAATTCCCCAACGTCTGTTAATTTGCCCAAGGCTGGACACATATAAATATATCTGTTATTGGCCTTGGCAATAGTATTATATGTATTATTATCGTCAGGTCAGGATGGAACGAGAATGCGGAGTTACTCTTCCAGAGAAGTGATCCAAATGCTGATGGAGGATGGCTGGTATTAAGTAGCTGTCACCGGCGACCATCACCATTTCAAACACCCAACCAAGGGTGTCAACTTCTCACAGGTCTTGTAGGAGGCGCTCCGCTCCCAACTGGGCGCATGAAACAGGCAGTCCACCCCAGCCGAATGGTTGGGGTGGTTTCTTTTTGCGCCCGTGGCTACTGTGTTGTTTCGTCATCCGGCGCAAGGTAGTCCGCGTCGATATACCCGCCGTCCACCTTCGCCCAGGTCACGCTGTCTTCATCGGTCAGCCAGCCGGTCACCAGCACCTGCACGCCCTTGCCCAGCTTGCGAACACTGTCGCCATTTGGCAGCTTCCGCACGCGCAGCTTGTTTGCCGTGGTCAGGTATCGCTCCGGCTCCATGGGCGGTGTATCGCTCAGGTATTCGATCCGGCAGAACCCAAAATCGCCCGCGCGGCTCACCTGCGCCCAACCGTCTCGCCCCAGGCTGTCCACTGACAGGCTTTCGCCCCGCTCCATCACAAACAGCACATCCGCGCCAAGGCTGGGCAGCATGCGCACATTCAACACGCTGCCAGCATCTACCACCACATAGGCGGTACGTTCATCTGCCATCGCAGCGGGCATGCTCAATAGCAAACAGGCCATAACCACCAGCATCATCCTGCGCACCTTCATGTTTTGCTACCTCCCTTGGTGTTCTCATTGGGCACCGGCTCGCCTTCGCAAGCAACCGTCAGCGGCCAGACGGGTATCCACCCGCGCGCGTTTGCATAAAAGTTCAGCGTCGTCTGCGCCGCATCGAAGGTAGGCCGCCACGGTAGGTGGCTGGTGCGCATCGGCTGCCATGGGCCTTTGCCTTCGCGCCAGTGCGCCTTGTACCAGTCTCGTTTCGTGCTTTTGCACACTTTCACCAGCCGCCTGCCTGCGAGGTACACCATCGCAAAGCGGCAGGGAAAGGGTTCGTCCGTAATCAGGTCCGGCTTGAGCAGCGCGCAGGTATAACTGCGGCTGCCCACCTCACTGGGGCACATGGTGCATCGCGCGACCAGCCGTTTCACATGCCTCACCCCTTTCGCCTTTCTCTTCGCTCATGCGGTAGAGCCGCTCGTCCAGCGCGTACATGGCAGCGCGGTACACCACATTGTCGCGCAGGCGCTCCACACGCCGCCTGTCGGTTCCCATGGCTGCCGCAACCAGCTCAATGCCCGCGGTGCGTCCGTAGAACAGCGCAAACAGCTTGCCCTCGGTCGTGTCCCCAAACCATGCCCGCGTGTTCTCGATCACCCGCACCCAGCGGCGCGCACGGTTCACCTCCGGCGTACCGTCTACCAGTTTTAGCGCCTTGCGGCTCACGGGGTCGCCAGTAGTACCTTTGCTCCGCGCCATCGGCTGGGCATAGTCCACCCCGCCAGAGGCGTGCAGCACATCCTGCTCGTGCTGGCGGATGATGTCTTTCAGCAGCGCCTCGCGGTGCAGGTGCCACTCGATCAGCCGATAGGTATTCCTGTCCAGGGGTTTAGACACTGTTGTTTTCCTCCTCCAGCCCCAAGCTCACCCATTGGCAAATCTGATTACTATGCCATGCCGTTTCGGCGCGCTCTTTTCTAGTCAACATCTGCCTTCACCCTTTCGCGGCGGCGGCTTCGGCGGGGCGCACGATGCCGAAACGCTGCATCATGGCCGCCACCTGCCGCTTGGCGCTGTCCGCCTTGTCCGCCTCAGCCTTCTGCCGCATCGTGTCCAGCACGCCGCGCACGCTCTCGGGGCAGGCGACCGGCTCGGGTTCCGGCTCCGGCTGCCGCGGCGGCACGGGCAGCGCCTTCTCGAAGGCGAACGCATCGCCCGCCGCAATGTACAGCTGCCGCACCCCGTCCGGCAGCTTTTGCAGCTCGCGGGTGTGCGTTGCACGTGCCCGATAGCTGCGCATAAAGTTACTGCACACCACGCTGTTCACCGTCTCGGTGTCCATCATCGCCCAGTCGCGCAGCTGGCTGGGGCTGCCCACCGCCCGCTGCACGTCGAAGGGGAGCTTGGCAAACTCCTTCTCGCTGCCGTAGATGCCGTTGCGCATGGCCGCCGCCACCAGCGCCCACGCGCCCGCTTCGTCCAGCGTGTTATCCGCCTGCATCTGCGCGATTTTGTCTTTGATCTGCCCGATGGAGGGCGCAAAGCCCTTCACGTCCGAGGCGACAAACGCCAAAATGGCCCCTTCGACCTGCGCGTATTCCTCGCTGGGGAACAGCTTCGCCCAGATGGCCGCGGTCGTGTCCGCGTGCCTGCCGTCCATGAAGCGCGGATAGATTTCTTGGATCACCGCCAGCGCCTTTTTCGTCTCGGTCAGCGTCATGGCAAGCCCTCCTTCAGTTCGTCCAGAAACGGGTTAAAGTGCGGCTTCGCGCCGCCGGGTGCCGCCCTCGCCTGCTGGCCGGTCTGCCCGCCCTGCCGCTCCCACGTGCGCACGGCGGCGCGCCAGTCCTTCATGGGCGTGGTGCCGATCTTCCAGCCCTTGGCGGCGTAGTGATCCACGAACGCCTGCGCATCGACGCGGTTGCCGCGCTCCGCGCAGTATCCGGCCACGTCCGGCACGGTCGGCGGGGTAAAGCGCGCCCCGCGCGCCGTCGCTCCCTTGGGAGCGACCGTACTTACTTGGTCTTGGTCTTGGTCTTGGTCTTGGTCATGGTCTTGGTCTTGGTCTTTGTCTTGGCTTTTTTTGCTTTCGTTTGCTTCGGTTTGCTTTTCGCAAAAAGCATTTGCTTGTTTTGCTTCCGTTTGCTTTGGCGGTCTGCCGCCCTGCCTGCCCGCCTCGGCGCGCTTTTCGGATATCTCGGTGTACGATGCCCTGTCGCGGTCGATTTGCAGCCGGATCACGGGGAACACGTACCGCTCGGCCCCGGTCAGCTCCACCGCCTCGCCGGTGCTCGCGTATAAAAGCGCCGCGGTGATCAGGCGACCCCGCTCGTCGTCGCTCAGCGGCTCCATCACGGCCAGCCAATCGTGGTACACCTTCATGTATTTGACCATGCTGTCCCTCCGCTGCTTTATTGCCTCAGTTCCACGCGCTTTTTGCCGTATTGGCCTTCCATGTGCCGGTAGAGGTAGACGCGCTCGCCCTCGCTGGCCGCGCCCGCGATGGCCTCCAGCAGCGCCGCCCGAAGCGCATCCGCATGGGATAGGCGGGCTGCCTCGCCGCGCTCGCATCGCCGCACGAACGTAAGTCGCGCCAGCTCGCCCGCCAGAAGCGGCGGGTTCTCGTTGGGCATGTCCGGCCACATGAGCGCGTGCTGGATGGGGTAACGGATGATGTATACAATCCGCACCAGCGGGTTGGGGCGGTGTTCGTCCGCCTGTGCCTGCTCGACCGTCGCGCAGTATACGTCAAGGCGGCCCGTATCCCGCACGATGATGGGTTCACCCGCTTGCAGCATAAGGCCGCCTCCTTTCCGTCAGCGCGCCGGTGCCTGGTTGGTTGCATGTGAAATGCCGTCTCATCTATGTACCAGGGTACTTCCGCCTCAGTTCGCGCATCAGCTTATAGCTGCTCCACGCCCGCACGAAGTCCATCGCTGCCACCAGCGACACAGCGGGGATGTCGCCCACCGCAGTCACCGTAAAACCTGCCTTCAGCTCGCGGCTGATTGCTTCCCTCAGCCGTCTGCCGCACGCGGTATAGGGCAGGTGGTTTTCCGTGCAAAGCGCCGCCGCACGCTCGCCAATGGCGCGTGTCAGCATCCGTGCCTGCGCGGTGGTGATGGTCACGCGGCTTTCGATGATCCGTTGCAGCCTTCGGTTCTGTTCGTCCAGCGCGGCTAGCATTCGCGCGAAATCCGCCAGCATAGTCTGCATAGCCACGGCATTCTGCTGCTGGAGCATCGCAAGCGCATTCGGGTCCGCCGCCTGAGTTTGGATCATGCCCTTCTCGTCTGTCATGGTTTTTGAGCCTCCTTATAAGCGCGGGGTATGCTCCAAGGGGAATCGAACCCCTTATTCCACATGCCCCTCGGCGGTGGGGTACGGGAGCGGCGCGCCTTCAATCGCCCTGCGTGCCTTGGCGCACAGTTCTTCTACCGCATCGATGCAGCGCAGGTACTCGCGCCGCTCGCCATCGTCCGCAAGGCTTGCGGCAGGCCCCAGCGTGGTCAGCAGGTAGCCGCGTGCCAAAAAATCAGCAGCAGCTTGCTTGAAACCGGCCAGGCCGCCACTCTCACCTTTTTCTTGCGTCGATTCGCGCAGCAGGTCAGCCCGCGCCTTTCGCAAGTCGGCCTCCATGCGCTCGGCACTCTCGTTGGCTTCGCGCAGGTCGGCCTGCAGCTGCTCATAGTCGGGCGGCAGCACTTCCACCAGCCGTTCCACCTCCACGGTGGTAATGGTCACCGGCGCGTCGCCAAGCGACTGTTCCAGCGTGGCGATCCGCTCCTGCGCATCGGCATACTGTTCGTTCAGCTTTTCATACAGGCCGTTGGCTGTGTTGGCGACGCACTGCGCGGTGGCGGCTTCCTGCGCCTTGGCTGCGATCGCTTTTTCCGCATCGGTGGCGATCCGCTCAAGGTTCTCCCTGTGGGCGGTCTGCGCTTTGTCCAGCGCCTCCCTGCTCTCGGCGGCTTCCCGCTTCAGGCGTTCCACGTCCTCGCTCAGCTGCCGCACGCTCATGGATTGCACGTCGTGCTCAGCCGCGTACTGTTCCCGTTGTGCGGGCGAAAGCGCCAGCAGCATCACCGCGGCGCTTTGCTTCATCTCCGCAAGGAAGGGCGTTTGCAACACACCATTGTGCAGGCTCATCAGGTTGTTTGCGGTGGTTTGGCTCAGGTCGGTGTGGGTTTTCAGCCAGTCCATGAAGGCCCCATGTGGCAGGCGCTTCTTGGCGCTGATCAGCATCCCGCCCAGCAGCCAGCCGTTCAGCTGAATGTTCTGCTCGCACACGCGAATGCTGGTGGGCATGTCCTCCATGCGTATGGCGTCAAAATCCACGGTCGGGTTGTTGGCAGGGGTTTGGGCGGGCACATCGTCGGGAGACATTGCCGCCGTGCGGATGGCTTCGGTGGCCTGTTCGTTCATGGTATCGCTCCCTTCATCTATGGTCGTTTGGGTTTCCCAAATTGGAGCGGCGGGCGGGGGTCGAACCCGCACTTCCGAAGGTTGGCTTCCGGCGCGCTGCCTTTGCGCTACCGCCGCAGGGCGCGGGCACCTGCCCGCGCGGGTCTCAGGGTCAGGCGATCACCACCACCGGCACATGCGCGACCGTCTCGCGCAGCCAGTTGCCGATCATGCGCACCGCTTCCACCTTCCACGCGGCGCTGTCCGCTTCAAACAGGGCGATCTCCGCGCCGTTATTGCCGCCCTTGCGCACGCGCAGGATGAACGGGCTGCTGGGCTGCTCGATTTCGGGGTAAATACGGTGCGGGGCCAACATCACAGGGTTGATGATCTGCATGTCGTTCACCAGCGTGATGCCGTCCTTCACCGTCACCTTTTGGGTCACGCCGTCGTCGGCCAGTTCCACATCGCCCTGCATACGGATGTTGCCCGCGATCCGCAGCACATTGGCGCGGTTCTCGCCCTCGTCAAAGTGCGTCTGCATCATCACGCTGAAGCGTTCCTGATCCATGTAGTCGTTCAGGGTGATCCGCGGGCGCTCAAAGGTGCAAACCGCCAGCAGTGTGCGGGTGCGCGTCTCGCCATGCACGGGGGTCCATACTTCCACACGGTCCACGCTGGTCACGATCACCAGAAGCTGCTCATGGCGCTGGAAGTGCCCGTCCACATCGCCCTTGAGGTAGTCCACCAGCCCGCTCAGGGTGTAGATGCCTTTCAGCTCGCGCGGGTCGGGCTTTTCGTACGGGTCAATGCGTTCAAGCGGGTTGTCGCTGCTCACGTTCACATAGGTTGCGCCATTGATTTCCCGCACCGTGTAGTCGCGGCTGCGGCAGCCAAGTTCGTACAGGAAGCGCATGGCGTCGCCTTCCATCGGGTACTGGGCGGGCGGGTCGTTGCGCACCGCCTGCGGCTCGCTGGCCATGTTTTGGGGCTTGTTTTCCATGGTTGGTACCTCCTTGCCGTTTGTGGGGCGCGGCTACTTCTGGCCGCCGAACCGCAGGATGTTCGCGCCGCCAGCGCCGATTACGGCAGGCTGCGCAACGTCTTCGATGTCGATCTGTCCAGCCAGCTGGTCAGCGCTTTCAAAGGCCATCACGCGGCCCTTGTCGTCACGCTCCAGCAGGCACGTCTTGGTAATGGCCTCCGGCGCGGCCAGCTTGTGCTTCACGTCGAAGTGCAGGCCGATGGTCTTGCGCTCCGCATCCGGCGCCACTGTCAGCGTGATGGTGATCTGCCGCTTGGTTTTCACACTGGTGTTGGGGTCGATGGCGTTCTTGAGCACCTGCTCCAGCGCATCGCGGAAGCGTTGCTTCGCCGCGCCGCCCATCAGGTTGTCCAGGCTGTCGATTGCTTTCAGTGCCATGGTGTTTCTCCTTTCCTTGGCGTTGTGTTCACATACACATTTGCTGCGGGCCGCGGGGCCTGCCCCCGCTTCGGTCTTTGCCTGCCCGCATGTGCCCGCTGCGCGCTGGCGGCGGGCGGGGCGTTGGTTGGCACATCCTTCGCCCAAGAGCCTTTCTGCTTTGCTTTCTTTGGGTGGTTATCCGGCCTTTAGACTAGGTGTCCGTTGCGCTGGTGTGGCGGCGCGTATGCTGCGTTTCCATCCTACTCCCTTCCCGCCTTGCGGCGTGGTGCGCCCTAGCTCTGGTACCAAGGCTTGGCCTGCGGCCATGGAGGCGACGTCAGGCTTTGAACCTGAGCAGGTCAAACCGCCCGCCGATCACGCGCGTCGCCATATGGATGTAGTTGCCGCAATGGCCTGTTTTACCGCGGCAGGCACAGTAGGGTCGGTGGATGCAGCTGCTGCACTGGCTGGCCTCCGGCGTGGGTTCTGTGTGTATCGCCCTTTCCTCGGTGCTCAGGGCTTCCGGCATGTTAGGGGCAGGTGCGTGCTCGTTCGTCACGGCAGCTGCCTCCATAACATCCCCACGGCGATCATCAGCACGCACAGCATTGCAAAGGCAAGGCACAGCATCCATTCCAGCCGCCGCACATGCCGCTCCAGCGCCTCTTCGGTGCGCTGGTTGCGCCGGTTCACGCTGCGTAGGCCAGCCAGAAGGCCGCGCTGTTGCATGTCGAGGGTATGCAGGTCGCGCTGGAGTTTCTGTTGGATGGGGGAAGGGAGGGCGGTTTTCGGGTGCGCATGGGTCTGGCTCTGTATGGTAAGGCTAGTCATGGGGCACCTCCGGTAAATCATTGCCGCGCAATGCCCGCGCTGCGTTCAGGATGTGGCGCATCCAAGCTGCAAACTCTACTTCGGTCACGTCGCGGTAAACCATTGTGATTTCGCCTGTCGCGCGGTCCTGCCGTGCGCCGATGATGATTTTATATTGCTGATCCGGCATGTGATTCGCTCCCTATCGTCTAGCCTTTTCGGCCTTCTGTGCTTCCGCTTTAGCCCGTTCCCTTGCCACCAGCATGGGCGGCAGCGGCCAGCCGTTTTTATCCAGCGGTACATCGGGCGGCAGATAACTGAGGGTTCGGGTCGGCTTCTTCGCAGGGGTCAGTTTACCGATTCTCGATTGCGGTGGCTCGATCTGTCGCTGTTTCCAGCGTTCCAGCTCCGCACGCTCCACTACGCGGGAGCGGTATACGCCCTGCCCTATGGCAAGGCAGGTCATCTCGTCCTTCATCAGCTGCCGCGCCTTACTCAGGCTGCAACGCAGTTCTTCTGCGACTTCGGCAGTCTTCAGGTACTCGATTTTCATTAGCCGCCCTCCTTCAGTTGCATCGTCAGGCGTTGCAGCAGTTCCGTACCGGCCTGTATCATTTGCTTTAGCTCCGCAACCGCGCGGCCAAGCAGCTGCTGGTCATCCACGCGCCCGTCCAGCGCGTCGCGCTCAAGCGCGTCCTGCAATGCACGCACATCGTCCATTTCGTGGCGCAGCTTCATGGCCATCACAGGCAGGGTGTAATCGTCCGAGCCGATGTAGCGGCGGCGGTAGCTGTCATAGTTGGACAGCATCCAGCGGTGCCAGATCATCGGGTCGCCCAGCGCATCGGCGATACGGTCCACCTCGTCGGGGTGGGGCAGGGTTTCGCCGTTCTCCCACCGTTCCAAGGTGCTCTCGCTCACGTTCACCGCAGCGGCGAGCTTCCAGCGCGGCATTTTTAGCGATTCGCGGGCTTTTTTCAGCTCCGTATTCGTGAATTCTGACAAAGTGCTCCGCCTCCGGTTCTGGTATTATTAGGGTGGGTCAGGGGTAGAGCGTGAAAGGGGGCGGGCTTATTCGGACACCCCACCGCTGGCCTGCGGTTTCCACCCCATGTACTCCAAAAACTTGCGCTTGGGAAACTTGGGGTGGTTTCCGCTGAAGGGCACATCGAAAGGGAACTGCTTGTGCCGCGCCATGATCACCGGCGCGTACAGGGTAACGCCCAGCACGGCGGCCACCTCGCTGGTTTTCAGGTACTCGCGAGGCAGTGCGGCCAGTTCGTCCGGGGTGGGGGCTTTGGTTGGCATATTGTCTGGTTCTCCTTCAATCGTACGGCTTAGTTCATGGTCTGGGTTGACGTATTCTCGCCCAGTAGCGTATCAATGGTGCATCCCAATGCGGCGGACAGGGCACGCAGGGTATCCAGCGATGGTTTGCAGGCGCCGGTTTCGATTCGGGCCAGCGTTACGCGGTTGATGCCGCTCTTATCCGCCAGTTGATGCTGGGTAAGCTTTGCGGCCTTGCGAAGGGGCTTCAGGTTCATGGGCTACCTCCGTTGATGAAATGTGTATAGTGTGATACAATAAATACCAACAGACAGTTCATGCCCTATTCGGGCAAGTCGGAATTGATAACGTGAAAGCGAGGAGTTTAAATGTCGCCCAAGCAACAGGGGAGTAGGAAGAGTAGCATTAATCCGAGTGTGACAATTCCCTCCAGTGATACATTCACGTTATCCTTTGATGGTGGTAACGATGTGGATGCTGGTTTGTTGGGCTTAACAATTTCAAACATGGCATTCGTGGTGAATCAAATTGCATCCGATGATATTGCCAGGCCTGAGTGTCAACTCAAAGTATCAGCATTCAAGAAAGGTTCTTTTGAGATCTGGTTTGCTGTTGGTCTGATTGCTTGCAGTCAACTGTCGCAGGCTTATACCCTTAGCGATGCATCCATGGTTTTCAATCTCATCAAAGGCGTATTCGATATCAAAAAATCTCTCAAAGGCGAAAAACCAGAAAAGGTGATACTCGACGAGAACGAAGGTACGGTACATGTCCTTTGCGCAGATGGTACTGAGGTTATTGCTCCCCTTGGCGCAAAGATCGTCATTGACAAACCTGCCGTTAGCCGAAAGATAAGTGAGATATCGCAGGCGATTCAACAGCATAACCCCGAAGGGGGCTTTACACTCATTGGTTCTGATGAGGAAGTCCATTATGATCATCAAGCTGTAGAAGAAATTGCCTTGCTTTCGCCTGCTACAGAGTTTGGGCCAACGGAAATCAATCAAAGATCAGAAGTTACTCTACCAATCCGCAAGGTAGATTTACTGGGAAAAGCTGCTTGGTCATTCGTGTATGGGCAGCGAACAATTACAGCTTCAATTGAGGATCGCCAGTTTCTACAAAACGTGCATAGCGGGAAATCGTCTTATAAAGCAGGCGATAAACTTACTGTCCAGCTCACAACCAGTACCAAACTCGCTGGTGATGGTACGCCGACAAGTGAGTCATACACGATTGATAAGGTGATTAATATCATCCCTTCCGTATCGTACGAAGGTGAACAAACGAAATTTTAGGCACGTTCGGTTCCCTTGTTGGGTACTAGGAGAATCATCTGTGCGGTAACAACAATGCATTGGTATTCCCCGATTTGTATATGCTCTTGCAATTCTCTACAAAGCTCAATGATTGGTTTATTCGAGCATGATTTCATTCGGTTGAACCTCCTTTCGAAATTCTATTACTGTCAGCGCCTCTTTATGATCGCCACGGTAATAACTCAAGTTGCCTAACAACCAAACATTAAGGAGGTATCCCCGTGACTGAGCTTGAGAAATCTTTGGAGAAGTTCCGTACATTTGCTGACATGCAGTATGCTGACGACTCCATCACGCCCGTAACGCATCATGAAGCATTGTGTACAGTCAAGGAGATTTACGCGGTCATGGATGACATCATCCGCGCATTGCAGAAACAGTAGAGCCTACTCAGGCTTCGGGGCATCGTCTGCACCTGTTTCCACAAATTCGACCTCAATACCGTAGAACCGTAAGTCGCCAATTGCGGCATGTAGTTCGTCGGCGAGTTGATTCACGCGATCCAGCTTTGCTTTGAGCTCGTTGTCGCCATTCAAACGCAGTGTAAAATTCATCTTGTAACCTCCTTAATCGCTCTAATAATCATGTTTCAAAGTGAGGGCTTCCTGTGACTTGGAAAGAATGGGTGCTGTTCTCGATATCATCTCTGGCCTTTATGATGTCTGCCATCACATGGATACAGAAGTTCATTGAGTCGCGTAAGTCGCTCACCATGAAGGCACATGCTTATGACAAACGGTTCAAATGGCATCTGGTTAAGGTCACGATTGAAAACCGTTCAAACGCACCGATCACAATAACCAGCATTTCTGTAAACACGCCTACCGGCAAGCTCCCCTGCTTGGTTGACAGCAGACGTCACGCCTCCACCACCAGGCAAAACGGCAACGTAGTTGAATATCATATAGATCACATGAGCATGGCTTTCCCTATTCAGCTTGGCCCGCTCGGCGCAACCTTAGGCGTTTTGATCTTCGATGATGTTGAACAAGCCATAGAACCCTCTTCCAAGCTGTGGAGTTTGACACTAAGTACCACTCGCGGGGGGTTAGATACATTGTTATCGATAGATGTTCCACTCCTGAAAGCTCGGTAATGCATATGCTAAGATCATCACCAAGTGATTTCCTCGGTGTTTGCTTTCCCTTCCTTGATTCCATTTGGTGAAGCCTCCTTTCGTGTTTCGTAGCTAATCGACTACATTTCGCATTATATAGTTATTTAGCTACATTGTCAATACATGTGTAGTTAATAAACTATTTCATTCTGTCGTGCTTGTGCTACAATTCCGTCATAAAACGTAGCTATAAGGAGGTGGTTTCTTGATTGAGTCGACTGGCCAGATAATTAAAGCACTACGTAAGAAGCACAAGCTCACGCAAGATCAACTCGCTGAAGCTATTGGGTCAAATCGCGTGACAATCGCAAGTTATGAAGCAGGTAAATATAGGCCATCTTCTGAAGCGGTTTTAAAAATCGCAGACGTATTCAATGTCTCAACGGACTACATCCTTGGTAACATATCGCAAGCAGAAGAAGCCGCCTCGGACGATGCCATCAAATTCGCACTCTTCGGCGATGTATCCAACATCACCGATGCCCAATTCGAAGAAGTCAAACGTTATGCTCGATATATCAAGGAGCGTGGAAGTGATTGACCAATGATGCCCTCATGACCTTCGCGGTCGCGCGCGGGCATGAGATTGTGTTTGCTCCCCTGACCGACAATCAAGCGTTTTCCGTCGAAAACCGCCGCTGCCATATCTTCATCAAATCCGGCCTGTCCCCCAACGAGGAAAAAGAGTTGTTCGCCCACGAGCTTGGCCATTGCGAGTATGGCGGCTTCTACAATCGTTATTCACCTTACGAAGTAAAAGCAAAGGCTGAGTACCGCGCGGATAAGTGGGCATATGGGAAGATCGCACCTGTGCGGGCGGTTCGCAGGGCAATAAAAAAGGGCGTGCAAACGCCCTGGGAACTGGCGGAAGTGTTTGAGGTAAGCTGTGAATACATGGGGCGGGTGCTGGAGCATTATAGAGCTGTGGGGTTGATATAAGGACGTGCATGAAGGTCGTAAATCAATAATACTTGCCGTAGATCGGTAAAAACGAATTATAACAAAGGGCGATTTGGTATTGTTTCTATAATGATTACGTTGGTCAGCATAATAGTCAAATATGAATTAACCATATAATGTAAGGTTTACTCTTTTTAGAAGGCGGGATTGTTATGAGTATTAACATTGAAGTAAAGCAGGTTCGGAATGTTCAGTCGGCGAAGCTTACCTTCCCTTTTGAAAAAGGGTTGTATGCTATAGTAGGTGAAAATGGCTGCGGCAAGAGTACAATAATGCTTATTCTTTCTCTGATGGTGAAAACATCATCCGCCCATATGCTAAAGCAAGTCGACATTAACGAGTCTTCAACTATTGACATTGAGGTTGATGGTTTAGCAGATCATTGGTTTTTTAAGAATGGCAAGATGACAACAGGTAAATTTTGTTGGATTAACGGACATGGACGCTTTAAATCGCACTCTGCATTAGTGGTAAATGCTCATGTTCAAGGTTTCTATGAAGGTAGCATTTTTTACGGTTGTCGTTTTGATGATTTTTCCATGGTCGATGAAGTAATGAAGGCTGAAACATTCTTGAATGATTTAGTTGATGCTGAAGAGTTCGTTGTTGAATCGATGGGCTATATCCTCCACAATAGGAAAAATTCTTATAGAGGGTTGAAACGAATCAAGAATAGGGCAGTTGCAGAAGCTTACGGCTTTAAGGGTATCCCATATTTCTTTGAAGTTAATGGAGGTATTATTAGTCAGTTTCAAATGAGCAGTGGTGAATGCATGTTGCTCTCACTAATTGATTTCATCAATAATATCGTTATCAAGAACAGCGCAAGATGTAACAAGCTTCTATTCTTAATCGATGAAGTTGAGCTGGCACTTCATCCTGGTGCGATTGATCGCCTCGTTCTATTCTTTAATCAACTCCTGCAAAATGGCAATGTTGAAATAGTTGTTTATTTCTCAACTCACTCAGCTGAGTTATTACAGAGAATTCATCCAAAGAATATTTTTCTAGTTGAGAATACTGATGGTGAAGTTGAGATGCAAACCCCTTGCTACCCAAACTATGCAGTGCGTAGTCTATACATTCCCAATGGATATGATTTTGTTATTCTTGTGGAAGACGAGCTTTCAAAAGCTCTGGTCGATAAGATCATCAGGGACAATCATTTTGCAAAAAGCAAATTGTGCTGTGTTCTTCCGGCAGGTGGCTGGTCACAGATGACAAAGCTACATAGTGACATAGTAACGTATAATACGCTTGGATTCGGAAAAAGATTGATAAGCATATACGATGGTGATGTTGAATCGCTTGTTTCTGAGAAAGAAGAGTACAAACGCTTTCCAAAAGCGTTTTTACCAATACCAAGCATAGAAAAGTATATTTACAAAAAGTGCATTATTGAAAGAAATAGATCATTCATCAAGATGATCGGAGACAAATACTTCTCGCAACGTTCATTACCTGATATCATTGCTGACTACATTGGGGATCCGCGTACTAGCAGCTTAAGAAAGCAGGATGGAAAGGCTTTCTATGATGTTTTTTCGTCAAACTTGTTATCACAAGGCATTGATGAGCAGAGCTTCATAAAGTATTTATGCGATGATATTGCTCAATATGAGGATTTTACACGATTTACCGCATCAATCAAACGTCTTCTAGAATGAAGTAGTTATGTATATGAGGTATCCCCCAGCATCTCCAATTACTGTACTACAACATTGATAAGGTTGTATAAGTTATGGATTGTAAAAAGTGCCACAAACTCATCCCCGATGGTTCCGCCTTTTGTAACTGGTGCGGAGCTCCTCAGGAAACCAAACGCCAAAAACGCTTGCGTGGCAACGGCCTGGGCACCGTCTATAAGCGTGGCCGCACCTGGACTGCAAAGGTGATACTTGACGGACAACAAAGCACGTGACTAGACTAGATTGCTTATAGATCGTTTGAAAGGAAAGACACATGCCCCGTGCATCCCTGAAACGCCGCCCTGATGGCCGCTACGTAACCCGCTACAAAGGCCAGGACTTCTACGGCGACACCCAATCCGAAGCCTTTGCCGCCCGAGATGCCTACCGCAAGATGCTCGAACAGGGCATGAAACGGGAGGCACTGGGGGTTACCGTGGAGGAGTACGCCCACCGCTGGGTGTATACCCATAAACACCATGTGCAGCCGAACAGCTTTAGCATGTATATCCGTATCCTTGGCGATTTCTGTGCCATGTTTGGCCAACGCTCCCTGCGCGATATTGATGGCACCGACATTCAGACTTTCTATAACACCTGTGCTGGTAAGAGCCAATCCGCCATCAATAAAACGCGGGATACCATAAAGGGCATGTTCACCCAGGCGCTTGCAGACCGTGTGATCGTTTTCAATCCTGCACTGGCCGCTAACCCGCCATCCGGTAGCAAAGGCACGCACCGCGCGCTGGCCAGGTTGGAACGCGCTCAGCTTCATGCGGTCGAACACCGCTTCCGTCCGGTTGTCATGGTGATGCTGTATGCGGGCCTCCGCCGTGGTGAAGCCCTCGCGCTCAATATTGACCGAGATGTGGACTTCAAGGGGAAAACCCTTACCGTGCGCGAAGCTGTGCGGTTTGAGCACGGGCAGGCGGTGATCAGCGACCCGAAAACCGAAGCGGGCAAGCGTACCATTCCGTTGCTCGATGTGCTGGCCAAAGAACTGGAGGGGCTGCACGGGTTACTGGCTCCGGCAGTCACCCTGCAGGTAAGTGGTAAAGGAAAAGCGAAGCCAGCAGTCATGTCGGAGAGCGCTTTCGACCGGGCATGGGCCAGCTACATCACCGCGCTGGAAACGTCCATGAATGGCTGCCTAAAGCGATGGTATGGCAGAACGAAGGCACACCAAGCTATCCTGAAAGCAGGCGGTCAGCTGCCACCATGGCGCGATGCGGATATCCGGCCGCACGACCTGCGGCACACCTATTGCACGATGCTGTATGATGCCGGTGTGGATCTGAAAACCGCCATGAAGTGGATGGGTCATGCCGATCAAACGATGATCCTGCGGATATATGCCCACCTGACCGACGAAAGAGAAAAAGCCGCGGCAGTAGCACTGGCTAAATCGGTCAATGATATGATTGTCAGTCAAAATGTCAGTCAAACCGACCAAGGTGACGTTACAAAGCAAATGAAAGCAAGGCATAAGCGATAGGACTTCGATGACTACGAATCAAAAGGTCGTGGGTTCGAATCCCGCCGGGCTCACCAAGAAAACCCCCTGAAACGTAAGTTTCAGGGGGTTTTGCTTATTCTACCTCGCCCTCACCTGTCCTGATACCGGTTCAAAAAATCATCCTGCGTAAACGCCATGCGCTGGATGCGCTGCTCCATCACCCGGTTTTGCAGCATCACGGTGGCGTCAAGCGCGGTTTGCGCCACGCCCGCAAACAGGCTCGCGGCGGTGTCTCCGCTGCTGCCGGAGTCGAGGTAGGCCTGATCCATCTGGCCGATGTTTGCGATCAGCAGGGTCTCCATGGCCTTCCAGTAGGCGCGCACACCGGCCCCGTAACGCTGCCGGTCCTCCACGCAGAGGTTGGACAGGCCGCGGAAGCGGTAGTAGGCCACATCTTCGCTGTAGACCAGCGTATCCTTGGTGTAGGCCGCGGGGGTGCTGGTCAGGTTGCCGTACAGCGGCAAAAACACGCTGAACTCCGGGTTGGCCAGCGCGACCCACTCCACGATGGGCCTGTGCGCACGCAGCCAGAACAGGTGGGCCGCCTCCGTGTAGTTGACGCCGATGGGGCGGCACTGCGGGTTTTGGTTGGTGTCGTTGGGTGTGCCCTCGTAGCGGTAGCGCATCAGCTCCATGCAGTCCGCCAGGGATATCTTTTTGTCGGGCACGAAGAAGGCATCGTAATACGCCGTCAGGTCGATATCGCCGGTCTGCGACGGGGCCCAGAGGTGCCGCGCGCCCCAGAAGCGGTACTGGCAGCCCAGCAGGGGCTTTTCGTCAAACCGATTGGCGCCGTAGGTCATGGCAGCGTGGGGCTTGCCGTCTACCTGCACCAGAAAGCCGTTTGTCTCCGCGAGTGTCCATAGATGGGGGGAGGCCAGCACGTTGGCCGTGTCCGCCACATCCACGCAGCCCAGTACCGCCGCGTTGGGGATCACGGCCACCTTATCCTGCGGGAGCTTGATGGCCAGCCATTGATGGCCGGTGTAGATCTCGATGTACCACGCCTCGTTCTTGTCCGCAATCACCACGCCGTTGCTTTCCGTGCTGCCGTACTGGCTAACCAGTGAGGTGAGCCGCCGTATGCCCTCCAGCGCCGTTTTCACGTAGGGGATGACCAGCGTGGGGATGTTCGATTCCGCGATGCCGTTTGGCACATACGGGTCGGCGGTCAGGGCTTCGGGCTTGGCGATGAGGGTTTCGGTCGCGGAGATGGCCACGCCGTATTCATTCAGCGCGCTCTCCGCCCAGATGCCGGTGTTGGCGCTGGCGGCACGCGGAGTCATGACATACTGGCAGCTTTCCAGCGGTAAGGTCATGGTAAAGCCATTGTAGGCATCCACAAACACGGGGGCTATGCTCGCCTTTTGCGCGGGCACGCTTACGATCTGCACCTTGCCTACCGTATGCGTATCGTCCGTGCGCCCGAAGAGGAAGGAACCGTCCGCGCTTACCTCGCGCCCGACGATCACGGTGGTGCATGCGATGGCAAAGGTTGGCAGCAGGAAGAGTAAAGCCAATACAACGGCGACCAATTTCCTGGGCATAACGGTTACACCTCCACAAATATGCAGTTGACAACGGCGCTTAAGTGACCTGCTTCTGCAGCCATTGTAACAGGGCGTGTAACCGCCGTCAAGCATAGCTTTGCCAGTAGTGGTACGCAGGCACCCTGAGGGCAGCAATGTGGAACGGTTGGAATCAATTTTCAAAATCAGCGCACAGCACGGCAAATATTTCTTGACTTCCGCCCACCCAATGCCTATAATACGATCAATATCCCACGAGAGCATTCGTTCTTGTGCGCAAAAGTGCATACCGTTTTTCCGCAAACTTCGATGATGCGATCATGTACGAAGGGGGTATGCCCGTTGAGATTTCTTGCCTTTATGCCATATCTGGATCACTGCTTCGAAGGGGTCTACGTGGTGGACAGCAACCGGCGCTTCCTGTTCTGGAACCGCGGCGCAGAGCTCATCGCGGGGTATATGCGAGAGGAGATGGTCGGGCGGCTTTGCCAGGACAACATTCTTTTGCACACGGACGAGTGCGGCAAGCAGCTGTGCCTTGGAGATTGCCCGCTGCACTGGAGCATGCAGGCCAATGAGCCGGCCAAAGCGCCCGTGTTCCTCCGGCATAAGGACGGCTACCGCGTGCCGGTATCGGTGCGCACGGTGCCCATCGAGGAAGAGGGGGCGGTGGTGGGCGCCATCGAGTTTTTCCAGATCCGGCAAGACATTATGGAAAAGATGTACAGCCTGCGCGAGCTGAACTCGCTGGCGCAGATCGACCAGCTCACGCGCCTGCCAAACCGTTTCTACATCCAGTCCATCCTTCAGTCGCGCATCAACGAGGCTTCGGTATTGTCCATCGGCTTTGGGGTGCTGTACATGGATTTTGACAACTTCAAGCAATTCAACGATGCGTTTGGCCATGCGACGGGGGATACGGTGCTCAAACAGGTATCGCAGCAACTGACCAAAAGCATGCGGGAGATGGATTTTATCGGCCGTTGGGGCGGAGAGGAATTTGTGGGCATCTTCCTATGCCCTGATGAAAAGGCGCTACGGAAGATCGCGGAAAAGGTCAGGGGCATCGTGGAGCAGTGCCGCATCACGGTGGGCGACCAGCAGGCGTGCATCACCATCTCCATCGGCGCAACGATGTACCAAAACGGCGAGAGCGCGCAGTGCGTGATCGCACGGGCGGATCAGTGCATGTATGCGAGCAAGCGGGACGGGCGAAACCGCGTGACCATTGGGTAGGCGGGCGATGCGGCGGCCTGCCGCATGAAAAATGGCCGAGGCGGCCCTTCGAACAAGCTAGGGCGCACGGTCGATGCAGGGAACAACAAAGCCCGCGGGTACAAACCCGCGGGCTTTTGCGTTTGCATGTTTTGCCGGCGTGCCTGCGCAGTCAGTCCCCCGCCACGGCGCTTTCCAGCGCGGCGATCAGCCCGTCCGCGTCCAGCTTGCCCCGCCCGTAGGCCTGCCCCAGCGCGTACCTGTCCACGGCGGCCCTGTGCGGAAATGTGAGGTATGGCGCGGCGTTTTGCTGGTATGCGTCGAGGGCCGCCTTGGGATAGTACCGCCGGTACTCGCCGCTGTCGCGCTCCGCGGTCAGGCCGTCGATCATCTCCTGCTTTTCGTTTTGCACGCGCTGCGCCTCGATCAGTTGGTCATAGGCCTTACGGGCCAGCGCGTCATAATCGAACGCGGGGGTCAGCAGCGGCAGGCCGTTGCTCGCGTCCCCGTCCGCGGTGGCGGCGATCCATTCCAGCGCCTCGGCTTTGCGGGGCGAGTTGGCGTTTACCACCAGCACGGCCATGCGCGCGGGCACGGTGCTAAACCCGTCCATGCGCAGGTACAGAGTGATGCTGACAGTGCCCAGCAGCGAACTGCTGCCGTCCGCCACCACGCTGGTCACGCCTGCGCCCCGCTCGCTGTGGGGGATGCGCCCCGGTGCCGCCAGCGCGTCGCACAGGCCGTCCAGTGCGGTCAGGGCCTGCCGGAAAGCCGGGGTGTCGAAATCCACATGCCCCTGCCCGTCCGTGGCGCTGGCGGCGTACAGCTCGATCAGGTAGGGGGTGAAGTACAGCTTGGGGCTGCTCATCGCCGCGTCGAAGTTGAACACCGTGCCCTTGCGCACGTCCTTTGGCAGCGCTGCGTAGCGCTCCGCCAGCGTGCGCAGGTCGCCAAAGGTCTCGGGCGCGCCGCCGGGCAGGCTCAGCGCCTCCGTGAGCGCATCCGGAAGCGGCGGCATGTACAGCTGCATCGCCGCGCCCAACAGGTACGAGGGCAGCCCGATGGTGCGCCCCCCGGATGTGACCGCCTGCCGGATGCGCTCGTACATGACATTCACCCGTGCGGCGATGCCCGCGTCCGCGTTCAAATCCAGCAACAGGCCCGCCCCGTCCAGCGCGGCCAGGTCGCACTCGTCCGTCCACAGGCAGGCTGCGTCCCAGCCGTTCGGGTCGCCCATCATCAGGGCCTGCACATTGGGCCGGCCCATATCGTCATACGCATAGGGCAGCGCCTCCACCGTGCGCCCGGGGTAAGTTTGCAGGTATGTTTCGCCCATATCAAAGCCCTGCCCGTACACGCGCAGCGCGTCGTCCTCGGCGCGGGCCGCGGCGGGGCAGGCCATGGGCGCAAGGCACAGCGCCAGCAGAGCCGCAAGCAGTCGCTTCATTCGCCTTCTCCTTTCGCGACGGGGGTCACCGTTACCACCCAGTCCTGTTTCAGCCAGGTGTCATGCGGGGGTGTTCGCAGCCACTCGCAGCCTAGCGTCACTTCCCAGTTGGCGATGTACAGGCTCAGGCGGTAGCTGGGCTGCCGCTCAATGGTTCTGTCCAGCGCGGCTCCGTTTGCTTCGCCGCCGCCCGCAAACTCGAACGTGAAGCGGATGCTGCCGTCCGGCTGGGGCAGCTGCGTAAAACCGATTTCCGAGGCGTTCAGCGCCCCGTTTGCATCCAGCACGCCGTTGGCCACGCAGGTGGCCAGCAGCAGGGTCGCGCCGCGCCGCGCCGCCAGCTCGGCATAGGTGGGCGCATCGTCCGGGATGGTCTCCTCGCCGTAGTACACAAGGTAGCCCGCGGGGTCATACACGCTGTAATCCACGGGCATCAGCACCACGCTTTCGCCGTCCGCCGCGCGGATGGTGCCGGTGCCGTACACGGTGCCGTCCTTATACACGGCGTCGTCCAGCGTGTAGACGACTCGCCCCAGCGTGACCTGCTGGCCGGAGGGCGCGATATCGCCTGCCAGCAGCTCCGCCTTTTGATCGGGGCCGTAGAACCAACCGAAGATATCCGCGGTATAGCTGCCCAGCACTGCGTAGGCCGCGCCCGCCAGCGCCAGCGCGCAAAGGATCACGACCAGCGCCGTGCGAAGACGTCTGACCTTGGGCTTTTTGGCCGTGTCCAGCTGCCGCAGCGTGCTTGCCACGCGGTATTCCAGCGCCTGCGGAAGGGGCTCGTAGGCGCGTTGCCAAGCCTCCCGTGTCATATGTCATCCTCCTTTAAGGCGTCCCGCAGCCTGCCGCGCGCCTGCTTCAGCCAGCCGCACACGGTGCCGCGCGGGGCGCGCAGCAAATGGGCGATGGTGTTTACGTCGTACCCCTCCATATAATGCAGCACCGTGGCTGCGCGCAGGTTTTGGGGCAGCGCGTCCAGCGCGTCGCGCAGGGCCGGGTCGCCGCTGGGCGGGGCGGCGGCCTCCGGCAGGGTCTCCACCGGCAGCACGCGCTTTTGCCTGCGCTGGATGTTTACGCATTCGCGGATCAGGATGCGCGTGAGCCACGGCTCAAAGCGCGATCCATCCTTCAGCGAGGCGATGTTTTGCCATGCTTTCAGGATCGCCTCGGATACCGCGTCCAAACAGTCGTGCTCGCCGCGCAGGTAACCGCGCGCGATGCGGTACAGGCGGCCTTGACCGGCGACCACGCGCCGCTCGAATTCCTCCCTCGTCATGCTGTGCATCCCTCTTGTGCAAGCGCTCTTACACCCATAAGA
The DNA here is from genome assembly GCA_964584315.1 of uncultured Oscillospiraceae bacterium. Lineage (GTDB taxonomy): Bacteria > Bacillota > Clostridia > Christensenellales > Aristaeellaceae > CAXXOK01. Next base: position 15,062 of record CAZOZO010000030.1, on the reverse strand, counting down.
CGCACGGAAAGGGGCTGGGATTGAGGATGTGAATAAAAAAGATGCGTAAAGGGAATCGCGGCCCGCGGCGGACTTGCAAAAGGCAGCAAAAAAGCGCCTGAACGCTTGGTTCAGGCGCGGATAGGCTCCCTGCGCTGCCATGGCTCACGCATACTTCCCTAAAAACGCTTCCAGATCCCGAAAATCCGCCATCCGTTCCTTCAGCACCTCATGCGGCCAATCCCACCATGCGGTCTGCTCGACCCTCGCGGCCGTGTTCTCGTCAAACCGCATGCGAATGATTTTCGCCGGCACGCCCGCCACAATGGCGTAGGGCGGCACGTCGTGCGTGACCACCGCGCCTGTGCCCACCACGGCGCCATTGCCCACGGCCACGCCGGGCATCACGGTGGCGTTGTGGCCTATCCACACATCGTGGCCGATGGTCACGGCGTGCTCTCTGCGCCAGTCGAAAAAGGCCGCGTCGTCCTCCCCCAAACCGAAAAGCGCGCTGCGGTAGGTGAAGTGGTGCTGCGCGGGGCGCGTGTAGGTGGGGTGGTTGCCTGGGTTCACGCGCACGAAGGTCGCGATGGAGCAAAATTTGCCGATCTGCGCATAGGCGATCTGGTTGTAGCCCGCAAGGTAAGTATAGTCGCCGATGGCGCACTCCTCCAGCACGCAGTGATCCAGCACCTGCGTATAGGCCCCGAGTGTCGCGGCCATCAGCAGCACGTCGCGGCCCAGCTCCGGCTTCAGGCTCAGCACAGGGCGGCCACCCCGCTCTCGCACGCCAGATAGTCGCCGATGGATACGGCGATATCGTTGTAACGGCCGTGGTAATCGCTGCCGCCAGTCAAAAACAGGGGCGTGGGGTTGTCGCTTACGCACTCCATGATGGTGGCCATGTCCTCGGGCCGGTTCTCGGGGTGGCGGTACTCCACGCCGTCGAATGGCAGCGTGCCGATCAGGTAAAAGTTTTGCTGCTGGCCGGGGTGCGCCAGCACCGCCTTGCCGCCCGCCTGATGGATGGCCGCAACCGCGGCCCGCACGTCTACATACGCTATGTCGAAATCGCAAAAGCCGCCGTGCTTGAACACGCGGTGGTAAAACTGGCCGAAAAGCTCCGGCGCCTGACCGGTTTTGACGAGGTATTCCATGATGTGCTGCTTGTAGATGTACTGCCCGTCCGCCTTGGCCAGCACGTCCATATCCACGTAGTAGCCGTGCTCTTTGAGCATCTCGATCTGCCGGAGCGAGTTTTCGTGCCGCCGCTCGCGCAGGGGGGCTACCAGCTGCTCCACGGGCGCGCCGTCTTGCAGGCCGTAGCCCAGCACATGGGCCTTGACGCCCGTCTCAGGGTCGATGGCGGAGACTTCGATGCCGCCCAGCACGCGCACGCCTCCGCCCCGCGGCAGCTGGCGGTGGTGTGCCAGCGTGTCGTGGTCGGTGATGGCGATGGCGTTAAGCCCGCGTTTTTCAGCCAGCTGGATGAGCGCGGCCACGGTGTCGCCGCCGTCGGATATGGTGGAATGCATGTGCAGATCCGCCCGCATCAGCGAAACACCCCCTCGGAGATGTTGTAGACCCGGTCGCACAGGCCGTCCATGAACCGAAGGTCGTGGAAGATGCCGATCATCCCCGTGTTTTGCGCCTTCAGGCGCATGAGCATCTCCTTGACCAGCGCCTTGCTCTGCTCGTCCAGCGAGGCGGTGGGCTCGTCCAGCAGCATCAGGCGGGGGCGCTTGACCATGGTGTGCGCCAGGTTCAGGCGCAACCGTTCGCCGCCGGAAAAGGTGGCGGGGTACATATCCCACAGGGCTTCGGGCAGGCGGAAGTAGGTGAGCATCGCCTCCGCGCGGGCCTTGGCGGCTTCGGGCTGCTCGCCGGTGTCCAGCAGCGCGCCCATCACGTGCTCGCGCGCGGTGGTGCGGGGCATCACGCTCAAAAACTGCGATACATAGCCGATCTCGTGCCTGCGCAGGTACAGCACCTCCCGCTCGGTGGCTGTGGCCAGGTCGATGGGGCCCAGCGCGGTGCTCGTGTAAAGGATGGCGCCCTCCGTGGGCAGGTAGCTGCGGTGGATGCACTTTAAAATGGTCGATTTGCCCGCGCCGCTGCGCCCCACGATGCCGATGAACTGCCCCTGCGACAGCGTGAGGCTGATGCCGTGGCAGGAGTCGATATCACGCTGCGGCCAGTGGATGTGGAAGCGCTTGCTAAGCCCCTCGATGCGCAGTATCTCCATACCTACCTCCTGTATGTCACGCTGGCGACGTGCAGGCCGTCCACCAGTACGTCGGTCACCACGGGGTAGCCGTCCATCTCGTCCACGATGATCAGGTCAGCCGCCTTGCCCGCTGCGAGCGAGCCAAAGTCCGCGTCGATGCGCACGGCGCGGGCAGGGTTCAGCGTTACGCGGCGCACCATCTCGTGCAGCGGCACGCCGTGCCTGCGCGCCATGCCGAACACCCCGTGCAGCATCGACGGCGGGTAGTAATCCGAGCAAATGATATCCGCCGCGCCCGCGCAGATGGATTCCGCCGCGCTCATGTTGCCGCTGTGCGAACCGCCCATCAAAATGTTGGGCGCGCCCACCACGGTATAAAAGCCCATGGCCCGCGCGGCCTTGGCCGTGTCCAGCAGGATGGGAAACTCGCTGATGTCCACGCCCAGCGCGCGGTTCAGGGCCAGCTTCTCGGCCACGTCGTCGTCATGCGAGGCCACGGCCACGCCGTGCGCGTGGGCCAGATCGGCCAGCTCCTTGAGCTGCTCAAACGAAAGCGTGGGTTTGCCGCGGTGGTAGGCCATCACGCCCTCCGCGCCCAGCCCCTCGATCTCGCGCCCGTGATACTGGCTGATGGTGTGCAGGTAAATGCCCATGTCGCGGTATTGTCCCTGCCCGGGCGTGTGATCCATGAAGGATATCTCGTGCACCTTGCCGGCCTCGATCATCGCCCTTGCGATATCGTATGCTTCCAGGTTGTCGATCTCGATGCGCAGGTGGAAGCGATGGCGGATCAGGTGGTCGCGGGCGTGGATGCCGGCGATCAGCTCCGCCAGCCGCATGACGCTCTGCTTGGTGCGCAGCGGCGATTTGCCGAAAAACTCGTCCTGGTACAGCGATATGGAGTGGTACATGGTGGTGATGCCGTGCAGCAGCAGCTCGCGCTCGCACTCCTTGAGCGCCAGCTCAAAATCCATCTGCGCGGTGGGGCGGGGCTGGATGAACTGCTCGATCTTGTCCGAGTGGATGTCGATCATGCCGGGCATCACATAGCGGCCCCGCGCGTCGATCACGTTTTTGGCGTTGGCCACATCCTCGACAATGGCGAGAATGCGCCCGCCGTCGATCAACAGGGCCTTGCCCTCCAGCACGCCCTCCGGCGTTATCAGCTTTCCGTTGCGTATGGCGATCAAACGGGTCTCCTCCTATAAAAGCGAATGCACCAGCTGTTGCGTGTAGGCGTGCTGGGGGTCCTCCAAAATCTGGTCGGTCAGGCCGCTCTCGACAATGCGCCCATCCAGCATCACGATAGTACGATCCGCCAGCATGCGTATGACCGCCAAATCATGCGAAACCAGCAGGATGGACACGCCGTAGCGCGCGCGTATCCGGCGGATCAGGTCGAGCACCTTCGCCTGCACGGACAGGTCAAGCCCTGTGGTCACCTCGTCCAAAAGAAGCAGGGCGGGGTTGTTGGCGAGGGCCTTGGAGATCTGCACCCGCTGCTGCATGCCGCCGGAAAAGTGTTTGGGGGCTTCGCCCATGCGGCTGGTCAGTATCTCCACCGCCTCCAGAAGCTCGGTCACGCGCACGGTCATTTGGCCCGCATCGCGCCCGCCCGCGGCGATCAGCTTCTCCGCGATGTTGGCGGCGGCGCTGTAATCCATCCGCAGGCCCAGCATGGGGTTTTGATATACCATGCCCATCAGCCGGTTTTTGATGTCGCGCTTTTCGGCGCTGCTGGCCTGCCACAGGTCGCGCTTGCCCTCGCCAAAGCCCGCGAGGTATGCCTGCCCCGCGGTGGGCAGGGTATCGAAGTACAGGCTCTGCATCAGAGTGGATTTGCCGCTGCCGCTCTCGCCCACCACGCCCAGCACCTCGCCGGGGTACACGGTCAGCGACAGGTCGCGTACCGCCCAGATGGTGCCGCAAAGGGTGCAGCGGTTCTTCTCCAAATGCTCGCCACAGCGGGGGCAGCCCGCGCCATAGCGCACGGTCATGTGATCCACCTGGAGGATGGGGGTTTCGCAAAGCGTCATCTGGCAAGCATCTCCTGACAGTACGATGTATCGGAACACTGGTAGACGCGCTCGCCCGTCGCGGGGTCGAAAAGCTCGTCCAGGTACGTGTCCGCGCTGCCGCACAGGCGGCAGGTCTTGCCCTCAAAGTTCTCCCGCCGGAAGGGCACGTCGTCAAAGGCGAGGGGAGTCACCCGCGTGTGTGGGGGAATGGCGTAGATCTTTTTCTCCCGCCCCGCGCCAAACAGGTACAGGCAATCCGCGCCGTTCAGCCGGGGCGTGTCAAAGCGCGGGATGGGGCTGGGGTTGAGGAGGTAGCGCCCCTCCACCATGCAGGGGTATTCCGCGCTGATGGTGATGCTGCCGTAGCGGATCAGGCTCTCGTACAGCTGCAGCCACATGGGCGCGTAGTCCGCCTCGGCGTGCATCTGGCGGGTCACCTCCTCGCGCGGCTCCACGATGCGCAGCGGCTCCGGCAGCGGCACCTGAAAAACGAGGATCTGCCCGTTGGTCAAAGGCGTTTCGGGAATGCGGTGGCGGGTCTGGATCAGGGTGGCTTCCCGCGTGCGCTCGGTGGTTTTCACATCGGTGCACAGCGCCACAAACTTTTTGATGTTCACGGCGTTCACGCTGTCGTCGCTGCCCTGGTCGATCACCTTCAAAACATCGTCCGGGCCGATCAGCGACAGGGTAAGCTGGATGCCGCCCGTGCCCCAGCCGCGGCCGATGGGCAGCTCCCGCGAGCCGAAGGGCACCTGATAGCCGGGAATGGCCACGGCCTTGAGCGTGGCGCGGCGTATCTCCCGCTTGCTGCCCTCGTCCAAAAAGGCGAAATTGTAGTTTGGGTCCATCGGCATGCTCCCTTGGGCGCGGCCTGCGCGGGGGTTGCCCCGCCGGGCCGCGCGATATTTACGACGGCTTCTCCTGTGTTTTCCGCACCGCGTCCAGCTTGGATTGGAAGGTAACGTAATGCGGCAGCTTCAAATGAGAGAGGAAGCCGTTCATCTCCAGGCTGTCGCCATGGGTGAGCACGAACTCCTCGTTCTGCGCGGGGTAAGGGCCGCCGTGGGTCAGCTCCCTGTCTACCACGGCCATGGCGATGGCCTTGTTTTCGTTCCGGCCCATCGCCGCGCCGTAGCCCAGCGCCAGCTTCAGGCGGCCTCCGTCCTCATCCTCGGTCAGGCACTCGACCTCGGTCAGCAGCATCTCGCCGATGTGCACGCATTGCGCGGGGTCGTACAGGTAGGGCACGCACAGCTCCACATAGCCGGTGCGCAGCTCGCCCACCGTGGGGTGGACCAAGCTGTAGCCGCGCAGCGCGGAGTAGGCCACGCCGGACAGGAAGCCCGTATCCGCGCGGGCGAGGGTCTGCAGCCTCGCGCTGCGCGGGGCGGGGAACGCCATCAGCTCGGCGGTCACGTCAAAGGGCGGCTCGTCGCTGGGCACGGGGGTATCCAGCAGCCCTTCCGCGCGCAGGGTGTCGGATACGCGCGGGCAGGGGGCGGGCGCTTCCGGCGGCAGACTGTCAAACCACGTGGTCAGGCGGTTGTGCAGCGCCCGCGCGCTTTCGTCCTGCGCAAAGCGGATCAGGCGGTGCGTGTAGTCATACGTCGCGCCCAGCATCTGGCCGCCCTCGATATCCTTGAACGCGGCGGAGATGCGGCGGGTCATGCGCGGGGCCGCCGTGTCCGCGGGCAGGGTGTAGAAGTGCCGCGACAGGGTGGAGCGATAGGCGCGCAGCAGAAACACCGCCTCCTCCACGGCGCCCTCGCACTGCCGCAGCGCCAGCGCCGCGTAGGCGGGGGCGTACAGCCCCGCTTCGCCCATCACGCGGTCGATCAGCAGCCCCATCTTTTTTTCGACTGCTTCCAGTTCCAAATCCAGCGGCGTGCCGCCGCGGTACCATTCCAAGAGGCGGATGCTGGCCTCGATGGCCTCGCGTCCGCCGGATACGGCTACGTAGGCCATCAGCGCACCTCCCGCATGATGAGCCTCGGCAGGGCGGTAAGCGCGCCGCTCTGGGTCACCAGCAGCAGGTCGATGCCCTGCGGGTATTGGTAGTGCTGCGCGTCGCGCGCATCCAGCGCCTCGCGGGCCGCGTCGGTGGCCATATACGCGGCCACGCCGTCGATGCCCGGGCCTTGCAGCTGCATCGCATGCGCGCCCTCGTCCCCGTCCAGCACGACCACCGTGGCGGAGAGGTGCGGGCTGACCGCCGTGCCGTACTTGACCTGCGGGATGGCCGCCTGCGCGTCGCTCCCATGGGGCAGAAAAACGTAATCCGCCTGCTCAAGAGGCGCGCGGCGCGCCATGGTCAGGCTAAGCAGGCTGTTTTCCAGCGCTGGGTCGCCCACGGCGCAGAAGGTGGTCTCGTTGTCCAGCAGCGTAAGGCCGATGGCCAGCAGCGCGCTGCAGCCCTCGTGGAAGCGCGCCGCATACGGGGCGATATCCACCGCGCGGGTGGGGTTGGCCATGGCATCCAGAATGAGGCGGAACACGCGCTGGGTGTCCAGAACCGCGTCAAAGTCATTCAGTCGCTTCATGTGGCATCTCCGCATCCATCGAAGTAAAGTGTACGGCCGTCTGCCGGTGCATCGCATTCTCGCGCCCGTCCTGCTGGCGCTGCGTAGCCTCCAGTGAATGCAGCTTGGCCTCGTCCTCAAACACGCCGCGGTTCACCGCCGCGTCGATCACGGCCATGGCGAGGGCTTTGTCCGCCGTGCCGTCCATGGTCACGGCCATGCCCGCCGCGCCGTCCAGCGTTACGGCGGCCTCCCATACGATCACCTCGCCAAGGTAGAAAAGCTTGGCCTGTACCGGCTCGCGCAGCCTTACCATGGCGAGGGTCTTTTCCGGCGGCTTGACCGCCACCACCTCGTGCGCGCCTTGCAGCCGCTCCGCCATAGCGCGCACGGCGGCTTCGTCCGCGCGGGCCAAAATGCGGAACAGCCGCCGCTTATCGTTTGCAAACAATGCTATTTCACCTTCGCCTTCACTTTGGTGGCCAACGCCTCCAGCACGATCACGGCCAGCACCACCACCCACGTGATGTAGCCCAACTCGCGCAGGTCGAAGTAGAAGCTGCCCGCCATGAACAGGTCGTAGCCGATGCCGCCCGCGCCCGCCGCCGCGCCCACCGCGATGGCGTTGGTAAAGTTGATCTCAAAGCGCAGGAACGTCCAAGCCAGCATGTAGCTGACCGAGGAGGGCAGCACCGCCTGGAACACGATCTGCCAGTAGCCGGCCCCGCTGGCCTTCAGGGCCTCGATGGTGCCGGGGTCCATTTCCTCGATGCTCTCCGCGTAGGCTTTGATCAGGTACGCCGCGCTGTGGAACGTGAGGCCGATGACCGCCGCCACCCCGCCCAGCCCCGCCGATACCGCGAAGATGAGCACCCACAGGATGGTGGGCACCGCGCGCACCAGCGCCACGAGGCTCTTGACCACCGCCACGACCCTTGCGCTGGCCAGGTTGCGCGCGCACAGGAGTGAACCGAAGAATGCGATGACCGCCCCGAAGATGGTGGAGAGCGCCCCTAGGCAGAACGTGACCAACACCTGATGCAGCGCGCCAGCTAGGCTGTTGTGTGTGAGACGCGGGTCGAGGAACACCGTCTGCACATTGTGCCACGTCTTGGCCAAGGCTGCGGCAAAGTCCACATTTTTGTAGTCGAAGGTGAACATGCCCAGCACCGCGAGCGTAAGCAGCGTGAGCATCGTGGCCCGCACGACCGTGCCGCTGTGGGAGTGGCTGTAGATCTTGATCCTGCCGGTGGCGGTGCGGCGCATGTGGCGCTGGCTATCCACACCCAGCTCCAAAGGCGTTTCCATGGCAAACTCGCGGTTCATAAAATCACCTTCCGGATGCGGCCGGATACGGTCTCGATCAGGATGACCGCGGCCACGATGCAAAGCACCACGAGGCTTGCGCTGCCGTAGTCCAGCCGCTTGTAGTACAGGTCGAACAGGTAGCCGATGCCCGTGGCTGTGAGCATGCCGATGAGTGTGCTGCTGCGGATGTTGGTCTCGATCATGAACAGCACCCAAGTGACGATCTCGCTGAGCGAGGAGGGGATGATGGCCTGAAACACCGTTTGCATGTAGGTCGCGCCCGTGGCGTACAGCGCCTCGGTGCAGTCCGCGCTCACCTCGTCGATGGTTTCGATGAACGTGCGGGTTAGCATGCCGAACGTCGTGAAGAACAGGGCGAAAAAGCCGGTCAAAATGTTCTGCCCGAAGGAAAAAAGCAGCAGCATCGCCCACACCACATCCGGCACGTTGCGAAAGAAGGCCGCCACCATGCGCACCGCGCGGCCCACCCAACCCGCGACCCGCGTGGTTTTGGAGCCCAAAAGGCTGAAGAAAAACGAGCACACCGCCGCGAACACCGTGACCGATATCGAGAGCATCGTGGTCTCCAGCAGCTTTTGCAGTATCTTGGGCAGGCGTGTGAGGGCCTTTTCGGTGGGCACGAGGTTGGCCGCGATCCACTTGAACGCGCGGGGCAGGGCGGCAAGCCCGTCCAGCGCGTCATACTCCACGATGGCCGCCGCCAGCAGGTAAAAGCCCAAAAGGCCCAGCACGATCAGCGTGTACATGCGCCTGCGCCGCGTGAATACCGATATCTCCGCGCGCCTGCCTTCAGCCTTCCACATCGGTGATCAGCTCCCCCTTGCTGGACTGGTAGATATCGTAGATGGTGCTCTGGGGCAGCGCGTCCGCGGGGCCGTCGTAGACGATATGCCCTTTGGTCAGGCCGATGATGCGCTGCGAATATTTGATGGCGACATCCACCTGGTGCAGGTTCAAAATGCAGGTGATGTTCATGCTGCGGTTGATGTCGCTCAGGTGATCCATGATGATTTTGCTGGCGCTGGGGTCGAGGCTGGCGATGGGCTCGTCGCATAAAATGAGGCGCGGCTTTTGCATGATGGCCCGCGCGATGCCCACGCGCTGCTTCTGCCCGCCGGATAGCTCGTCGCACCGTTTGTACGCCTGCTCGGTAAGGCCCAGCTTTTCCAGTATGGCGAAAGCTTGCGCCTTCTCCTCCTCGGTATAGAGGCCCGCTGCGCCGCTCAGGGTGCTCTTGTGCCCCAGCCGCCCGTGCAGGACGTTTTCCACCACGCTTAAACGGTTTACGAGGTTGTAGTGCTGGAAGATCATGCCTGTTTTGGTGCGCACGGCGCGCAACGCGCGGCGGGGCAGTTTGGTGATATCCTGACCGTCGAAAATGATGACGCCCTGCGTTGCATCAACCAGCCGGTTGATGCAACGCAGGATCGTGGATTTGCCGGAGCCGGAGGGGCCGATGATGGAGACGAACTCCCCTTCGCTGACGCTGAAGCTCACATCCTCAAGCGCGGTGGTCTTGTTATCGTAGGTTTTGCTTACGCCTCGAAACTCCAGGATGGGCATTGCGTGCACCTCAAGTCCTTATTTCCGGCCCCGGGCCGTTGTTTGTGGCTGCGATGGCCGCTTACTTGCCCATTTCGCGGATGGGGTTGTACCACGCGTCGTCAACCAGCAGGAAGCACTCGTTGTTGGTCTTCTTGAACATGCCTACCTTGCCGGCTTCCTTGCCCTCGGCGGTGATGAAGATATCCGGGTTGGCGGCCACATCCGCCGCGAGGAAGCGCTGCTGGATCTTGGCCACGTCGTCCGCGCTGAGGGAATCGGCGTTGTAGGCGAAGGGGCCGTTGAGCACGGGGGTGGACTGGATGATGGTGAAGGCCGCGCCGGTCACGGTGTCAAACGGGGCGGTGGCATCGGCCTTGACGGTGTAGACCGCGCCGGCCTTCTCCTCTTCGCCGCTGGTGAGATCCGCATAGGGGGCCAGTTCGGTGTCGCAGAAGGCCGCAACGTCCGCCGCGCCGCTGAGCAGGTTGAAGGCCGAGCCCTGATGCGAGCCGCCGAAGAGCACCTCGCTGAACAGCTTGCCCTCGCCGCCCTCGACCAGGTCGTCCGCGGTCAGGCCCTTCCAGGCATCCTGCGCGCCGAAGAGGGCGATGATGTTGGTGGTGGGCACCTTGAAGCCGGAGGTGGAGCTGTTGCTCACGAAGCTGATCTTCTTGCCCGCGATGTTGGCGATGGAGTATTTGTCGCCGTCCATGTACTGGGCCGCGTCCGCCTGCTTGGCGCACAGCCAGCTGTAGTAGATGGCATCGTCCAGCGTGCCGGACGCGCCGGAGTTCACGAACAGGGGGTTGACGGCGGCATTCTTTTCCTTGGCCTGGATGTAGCCCTGCGCGCCCATGAAGCAGATCTGCGCCTGGCCGCTGGCCAGCGCCTCGATGGCGATGGCGTAGTCGGTGGTCAGCTTCTGCTCGACCGGCTTGCCCGTGGCTTCGGTGATCAGGGAACCGATCAGGTCGCGCGCGGCCTGATAATCGGCAGCGGACTCGTTGGGGTACCACACGAGGGTGATGGTATCGGGGGTTTGGGCGCTGGCCATGGGGACGATCATGGATACCATCATGAGCACCGCCGCCAGTAGGGTCGCGATCCGCTTGTGCATGCCCTGCTTCTTCATGGGTCATTCTCCTTCTTGCGTGTCCTGTTGCTTTTGACTTTCACTTTTGACTGCCAAGCGCAGCATAGCGCGGGATTGTAAAACGCGCGTGTGGGTTTGGCGCGAAGCGGGAAAAGCTTGCGTAAAGAATGGGTAAAGCGCGGCGCATTGGACGGTCGCCCCATACGCCGACATTGCCTGACCCTTGGCAGGATTGTATAAAAACTGTATTTTAGCCGCCGGGAAGCTGAGCGGATATCCGCCAAAAGCCTTTACTTTTACCTTATACGGGCCGCTTTTTTCGCCTGCGGAGATTGCATCCCCTATGCAAAACACAGCCCTCTCAAGGAAAGGGCAGGGGAGGCCATCCCGTGCCGCCACGCAGGGCAGGCGGCGTCGCGCGCGTTTGTACGCGCCCGGCAGCCGCGCCCCGCGCCCTTTACATCCCCCGGCGGGCGGGCTATAATCAGGCTACAGACGCGCATCATGTTTATGCAAGTCCATACACCCGATCCTTACGCGGCACAATGGCGTGTTGCGTAAATATAGGAGGGCTATTCATGAACCTGCAACAACCCAATGGCAATGACGCCACCAGAACGACCAACCGCTCCCGTAACGTAGTGCCGTGCAGCGGCCTGTGTTCGCGCTGCCTGGATGGCTGCCGCGGCAACTGCGAGGTGTTCAAGGCCACCTTCCGCGGCCGCGAGCTGCTCTACCCCGGCCCCTTCGGCGACGTGACCGCCGGAGGCGACAAGGAGTACCCCGTCGATTACTCGCACCTGAACATCCACGGCTACGCACTGGGCGCCAACGGCCTGCCCGCGGGCGTGCCCGGCGATTCGGACAATGCGCTGTTCCCCAATGTGTCCACCGAGTGCGAATACGGGTGGGATCACAAGGTCAAGATGAGCGTGCCGGTGTTCACGGGCGCGCTGGGCTCCACCGAGATCGCCCGCAAGAACTGGGAGCACTTCGCCGTGGGCGCGGCCATTTCGGGCGTGACCATCGTGTGCGGCGAGAACGTGTGCGGCATCGACCCGGGCCTGGAGCTGAACGCGGACAAGAAAGTCGTCAAGGCGCCGGACATGGACAGGCGCATCGCGGCCTACCGCAAGTACCACCGCGGGCTGGGCGAGATCCTCATCCAGATGAACGTGGAGGATACGCGGCTGGGCGTTGCGGAATACATCATCGACAAGCACGGCATCGACACCATCGAGCTCAAGTGGGGGCAGGGCGCCAAGTGCATCGGCGGCGAGATCAAGGTGGGCTCGCTGGAGCGCGCGCTGGAGCTGCAGCGCCGCGGCTACATCGTAACGCCTGACCCGTCCGACCCCGTGAACCAGGCGGCGTTCAAGGGCGGCGCGCTCAAGGAGTTCGAGCGCCACAGCCGTTTGGGCTTCGTGAGCGAGGAAGGCTTCATGGCCGAAGTGGCGCGCCTGCGCGGGCTGGGCTTCAAACGCATCACGCTCAAGACCGGCGCCTACGGCCTGCGCGAGCTGGCCATGGCCATCAAGTGGGGCTCCAAGGCGAAGATCGACCTGCTGACCATCGACGGCGCGTCCGGCGGCACCGGCATGAGCCCGTGGCGCATGATGGAGGAGTGGGGCATGCCGTCCCTGTACCTGCATGCAGCCGCGTATGAGTTTGCCAGCATCCTGAGCCAAAAGGGCGAGAGGGTGCCGGACTTTGCCTTTGCGGGCGGCTTCAGCAGCGAAGACGGGGTGTTCAAGGCGCTGGCGCTGGGCGCGCCGTACACGAAGGCTGTGTGCATGGGCCGCGCGCTGATGATCCCCGGTATGGTGGGCAAAAACATCGAGCAGTGGATGAAGGACGGCGACCTGCCCAAGACCGTGAGCGAGTTTGGCAGCACCAAAGAGGAAATCTTCGTGTGCTACGAGAAGGTGCGCGACATCGTGGGCGCGGGCGAAATGGCCGGCATCCCGCTGGGCGCAGTGGGCATCTACAGCTATGCGGACAAGCTGAAGGTGGGCCTGCAGCAGCTGATGGCGGGCGCGCGCTGCTTCAGCACCCCGGCCATCTCCCGCACGGAGCTGATGTCGCTGACCGAGGAATGCGCGAAGGTCACGGGCATCCCGTACCTGATGGACTCGTATCGCGCCGAGGCGATGGATATTCTGAACGGCTGACGGTTACCGCTGGGAATGGAAGGCCCCGCGGCAGCCACAGGGAAATAAACAAGTGCGCCCCGCGTTCCGGTGAAGGAGTGTGGGGCGCGTTGTTTGTGTCGGGGTAGCCGCGCGGCGCGAAAACGGCCCCGCATGGGCGATGTGTAGCACCGCAGCCCCATGCGGAAAGGGTCGCCCACGTTTGCGCTCTTTGCCTGCCAACGCAAAAACCGACGGGCACGCTTGCGCGCGCCCGTCTTTGATGGGGGGTATAAGGTTTGAACCCGCCCGCGGTCAGTCCGCGAACAGGGGGGTGGACAGGTAACGGTCGCCCGTGTCCGGCAGCACCACGACGATGGTCTTGCCCTCGTTCTCCGGCCGCTTGGCCAGCTGAACGGCCGCCCACGCCGCCGCGCCGGAGCTGATGCCCACCAGCACGCCTTCCTGCTTGCCGATGAGCTTGCCGGTCTCAAACGCATCCTCGTTGCTCACGGGGATGATCTCGTCATATACCTTCGTGTTGAGCACATCCGGCACGAAGCCCGCGCCGATGCCCTGGATCTTGTGCGCGCCGGGCACGCCGGTGGTGAGCACAGGCGATGCAGCGGGCTCCACGGCCACGATCTTGAGGGCGGGGTGCAGGCCCTTCAGGTACTCGCCCGCGCCGGTGATGGTGCCGCCCGTACCCACGCCGGATACCAGAAAGTCGATCTGCCCGTCGGTATCGGCCTCGATCTCGGGGCCGGTGTGCTTGCGGTGCGCCTCGGGGTTGGCGGGGTTGACGAACTGGCCGGGGATAAAGCTGTTTGGGGTCTCCTTTGCCAACTCTTCCGCCTTGGCGATGGCGCCCTTCATGCCCTTGGCGCCCTCAGTCAGCACCAGTTCGGCGCCGTAGGCCTTCATGATCTGCCTGCGCTCCACGCTCATGGTCTCAGGCATCACGATAATGATGCGGTAACCCCGCGCCGCCGCAACCGACGCGAGGCCGATGCCGGTATTGCCGCTGGTGGGCTCGATGATGACCGAACCCTCCTTGAGCAGCCCCTTCGCCTCCGCGTCGTCCAACATGGACTTGGCGATGCGGTCCTTGACAGACCCGGCGGGGTTGAAATATTCAAGCTTGGCAAGGATCCTTGCCTTCAGCCCAAACAGCTTTTCGATATGGCTGAGCTCCAATAGCGGCGTGTTGCCGATCAACTGGTCGGCGGAGGTATAGATTTTAGCCATTGTGTTACTTCCTTTCAAAGTCGATTGCATTGCTGGGGTCGCCACGCCTGATGCCATTTCGATTCCCTAACGCATGGGCGGCCGCGGGCGCTTTGCGCCGTGGCGGAGCCGGAGGCGTTCAGGGTTTCAAACGGCCTGAGCCCTTCTACATCGAAAGCCGCTGGTGTGCGGCGGATATGCGCGCTGCATGGTGCCTCCTCGTCCTTCGCAGGGCGAGACCCTGCAGGCCTGAGGGCTGCCCGGCGCTGTGCGTGCCGCCGGATCGACTCCTCGGATGTGCCTATCATACACCCATATTCCTAGTAAGTCAATATGGTTTAGGGAATAAGCGCGCAATTTTGTTGCGTGGTTGGAAAGCAACCGTGCAGGCCACCCGAGGCGGGTAGGCAAAACCTCCGCGGCAACGCCTGCGGAGGTTTTGCGCGGCCGCAATGCGCGGCCCATGATTTTATACCAGCCGGATGCCCTGCGCGGCCTGCTGGTCCTGATAGCAGCTGACCAGCCTGCGGATGCGCTCGTAGGGGTTGAGCAGCTTGCTCAGGCTTCGGTCGTGGTTGAGCGTGGCGATGATGAAGCTGACGTACTTGCTCATGTCCGCCTCCACAAACCACGGCATGTCCCTGAGCTCCGGCCTGCGGTACGTCAGGTTGGTGCCGATGACGCGGGTGATGATGCCGTCCTCGTAGGCTTTGGTGAACTGCTCCAGGCCGTTGGTGAACAGGGCGAACGTCGCGGCGGCGTAGATGCGGTTGGCGTTGCGCTTTTTGAGCTCGCGCGCCAGATCGAGGATGCTCTCGCCGGAGGAAAGGATGTCGTCGCTCACGAACACGTCCTTGCCCGCCACCTCGTCGCCCAGGTACTCGTGGGCGATGATGGGGTTGCGGCCATCCACGATGGTGGTGTAGTCGCGCCGCTTGTAGAACAGGCCCATGTCCAGCCCCAGCACGGAGGAGTAGAAGATGTTGCGGTCGATGG
>CAZOZO010000029.1:0-40037 GCA_964584315.1 uncultured Oscillospiraceae bacterium | reverse complement strand
CGGACAGGCGGGTGTTCAGCACGCTGTACATCTGCTGGGCGGCGCAGGCGGGGCTCTATTACCATTACGGGGTGAACAAGCACCCGCTGGACGCGAAGCTGTTCGGCATTTTCGAGACCGAGCTGACGGACAAGCGCGACCAGCTGCTGTGCGGGCTGGACGATAGCTTCATGGTGCCCATGAGCCGCCACACGGCGCTGGACGAGGCGGCGCTTCAAAACTGCGAGGACTTGATCGTGCTGGCCACGTCGCCCGCGACGGGCGCTGCGCTGGTGCGCAGCCGCGACGGGCGCAGGGTGTTTGCCACGGGGCACAGCGAGTATGACCGCGACACGCTGGCGCACGAGTATTACCGCGACCGGGATAAGGGGCTGCCCATTGCGCTGCCGGAGAACTACTTTCCGCAGGACGACCCCGCCCGCGCGCCGAAAATGAACTGGCATGCGCACGCAAGCCTTTTGTTCAGCAATTGGCTGAATTACTTTGTGTATCAGGAGACGCCGTATGAGCTGGCGAAGGGGTTAAGCCCATTGCCAAAGTAAACAAAAGAGGGGTTAAGGGCCATTGGCCCTTACGGGGTTTGGGGCAGCGCCCCAAGACCCTCGCCGTAGCGAAAAACCGTAAGCGCGACAACAGCCGCGAAGCGGCTATGTCTCGCGCGGCATCAGCAGACCAGCCGGGCTTAACGCCCAACCCTTCCCCAGCGGCATGCTAAACCAATAAGCTTCATATGCCCACGATACCTTCAACAAAAGGAGAGCATTATGCGTATCGTTTCCCTGCTCCAGGACAACCGGGTGCACCTGAGCTGTGAAATTTTCCCGCCCAAGGAATCCGCAAAGGTGGACGAGTTCAAGCAGGTCGTGCAGGACATCGCCGCGCTGAAACCCGCCTACGTGAGCGTGACCTATGGGGCGGCGGGCAAAACCCCGCAGTTCACGCGGGAGCTTGCGCAGGCGGTGCAGGCGGCCGGCGTGCCCGCGCTGGCGCACCTGACGTGCATCAACGATACGGTGCCTAAGATCGGCGATGTGCTGGACGGCCTGGAGGCGGCGGGCGTGGGCAATGTGCTGGCGCTGCGCGGCGATATCCCAGAGGGGGCGAGCTTCCCGCAGGGCGACCATTTCGAGTACGCCGCGGAGCTGGTGGCCTATGTGAAAAAGCGCGGCGGCTTTTGCGTGGGCGCGGCCTGCTACCCGGAGGGCCACCCCGAGGCGGGCAACCGCGCGGAAGATCTGGCCCACCTCAGGCAGAAGGTGGACGCGGGCGTCGATTTTTTGACCACGCAGATGTTCTTTGACAACGCCACGCTGTACAACTTCATGTACCGGGCGCTGAACGCGGGCATTACCGTGCCCATCGGCGCGGGGGTCATGCCGGTGGTAAACGCCAAGCAGATCAAGCGCATCGCTTCGCTCTCCGGCGCGACGCTGCCCGCGCGCTTCTGGAGCATTGTGGATCGCTTCGGCGACGACCCTGCCAGCATGCGGCAGGCGGGCGTGGCGTACGCCACCGAGCAGATCATCGACCTGATCGCCAACGGGGTCAACAACATCCATCTGTACACCATGAACCGCGTGGACGTGGCGCAGGATGTGTTCCGCAATTTGGGCGCGATACTGGCGCGGTGACGGCGTTCAAACGAACGGCATAGCCTAAGCCTGAAAGCATACTGATTCGATCTCAGGGTAGAGAAACGAAACGACGGCCTTATGATACGTAGTCAATCGCTCTATGGTACGATATGTACCGTGCCATGACCCGGCCTGAAGTGGCTGTTTGTTGCCAAACCCTCCTCCGTGCTTCCTCCGCGCCAGTCGCGCCGCTACCCGCCAAACCGAAAGGAGTCATGCCCATGCATCCTTTTCTCTCGCTCCTCCACGAGCGCCTCACGTATTTTGACGGCGGCTTTGGCACCATGCTGCAGGCCAAGGGCCTGAAAGGCGGCGAGCAGCCGGAACGCTGGAACCTCACGCACCCGGAAGAGGTCAAGGCCGTGTACGCGGCCTACCTTGCCGCGGGCAGCGACATCGTGGCGGCCAACACGTTCGGGGCGAGCCCCCTGCATTTTGAGAGCGAGTGGCAGGCCGTGCTGCGCGCGGGCGTTTCGCTTGCCAAGGAGGCGGTGCGCGAGGCGGGCCACGGCTACGTGGCCATGGACGCGGGCAGTTTGGGGCGGCTCCTGAAACCCCTTGGCGAGCTGGAATTCGAGGATGCCGTGCGTATCTATCGCGACATGGCGCTGACCGCCATCGACGCGGGGGTGGACGCGCTGTTTGCCGAAACCATGACCGACCTAAGGGAGATCAAGGCCGCGGTGCTGGGCTACCGCGAGGCGCTTTCGCAGGCCAAGGCTGATTTGCCGGTCTTGGTGAGCATGACGTTTGACGTAAGCGGCAGGCTGCTGACCGGCGCGGATATCGAGGGCGCGGCGGCCATGCTGACCGCCATGCACGGCGTGGACGCGCTGGGCCTGAACTGCGGGCGCGAACCCGCCGCGCTGCTTGGCAACCTGAAGCGGCTGCTTGCCTGCGCGGGCGGCAAGCCCGTGTTCTTCATGCCCAACGCCAGCGTGCCCACCATCGTGGAGGGCAAAACGGTGTTTGCCACCCAGCCGGAGCAGTTCGCCGCGGACATGGCCGAGGCCGTGCGGCTGGGCGTGCACGGCGTGGGCGGCTGCTGCGGCACGACCCCCGCGCACATCGCGGCGCTGGTGAAAGCCACGCATGGCATGACGCTTGTGCCCATCGCCGCGCCGCCTGCGGACGGGCTTGCGCCCACGTTTGTATCCGGCCGCAGCGCCACGGTCGCGCTGGGGCCAAAGCCCGTGATCATTGGCGAGCGGCTGAACCCCACGGGCAAAAAGCGCATGAAGCAGGCCCTGCGCGAGGGCGATATGGACTACCTGCTCGGCGAGGCCACCGCCCAGCTGGAGGCGGGCGCGCACACGCTGGACGTGAACGTGGGCCTGCCGGAGCTTGACGAGGCCGCGCTGCTGCCCGCCGTGACCGAGGCCGTGCAGGGCGTCGCGGGCGTGCCGCTGCAATTGGATACCGCCGACCCCAAGGCCCTTGAAAACGCCCTGCGCGTATACGTGGGCAAGCCCATCATCAACAGTGTGAGCGGCAAGCAGCACGTGATGGACGAGGTGTTCCCGCTGGCGAAAACGTACGGCGGCGCGGTCGTGTGCCTCACGCTGGACGAGGAGGGCATCCCCGTTACGGTGGAAGGGCGCATCGCCATCGCGCAGCGCATCATCGCCGAGGCGGAGCGGTACGGCGTTGCCAAGCGCGACCTGCTGTTTGACGCGCTCACCATGACCGTGGCGACCGACCCCGCCGCCGCCCGCACCACGCTGGAAACCGTGCGCGTGCTCACGCAGGAGCTGCGCGTGAAAACCGTGCTGGGCGTGAGCAATGTGAGCTTCGGCCTGCCAAGGCGCGGGGTCATCACCGCGGCGTTCCTCGCCATGGCGATGGAGAAGGGGCTTTCCGCCGCGATCATCAACCCGCTGGACGCGCCCGTGCGCGATGCTTTTATCAGTGCCAGCGCCGCGCTGGGCTTTGACGAAGGGTTTGAACAATACCTGGCCGCCGCCGCAGCGGAAAGCGAGGCCGACAAGGCCCCCGCGCAGGCGTTGGCGACCTCCGCGGACAGCGCCGCGCGCGAGGCCGTGCGGCTGGCGGGCGAGGCCATCCGCCGCGCGGAGGCGGCGCTGAACATCGCGCAGGGGGCTGCTGCGCCCGCCACGCCCGCAAACGCCTGCGGCTGCGAGGCCTGCGCCGCGGCTGCCGCGCCGGCAAGCGCCCCGCAGGGCAAGCCCGCATCGGCGGCCAAGGCCGATGCGCCCGCCGCGCAGGCGGGCGGCGATTTGGCGCCGCTGTATCAGGCCATCGTGCGCGGGCTGGGCAAAGCCGCGCAGGACGCGGCAAACGCCGCCATAGCCGCGGGCGCGCCGCCGCTCACCGTGGTGGAAAACGGGGTGATCCCCGCGCTGCAGGAGGTAGGCGCGCGCTACGAGCGCGGGCAATACTTCCTGCCCCAGCTGATGCAGAGCGCCACAGCGGCCAAGCTGGCCATCGACACGGCCACCGCCCGCATGCCGGAGAGCAAGCCCAGCGCCAGCCGCACGGTGCTGCTGGCGACCGTGCACGGCGATGTGCACGACATCGGCAAGAACATCGTGGCCACGCTGCTGGGCAGCTATGGCTTTGGCGTGATCGACCTGGGGCGCAACGTGCCGCCGGAGGCGGTGGTCCATGCCGCGCGCGAGGCGGGCGTTACGCTGGTGGGCCTCTCCGCGCTGATGACTACCACCGTGCCCGCCATGCGGGAGACCATCGCGCAGCTCAGGCGCGAGCTGCCGCAGGTCAAAATCATGGTGGGCGGCGCGGTGCTGACCGAGGAGCTGGCCCATGAGCTGGGCGCGGACGCCTACGCCGCGGACGCGATGGGCTCGGTGCGCATCGCGGGGGAGATATTGGGGTAAACGCCTGAGACGCACACGACCAGAATGTGCATCCCGGCCGCCAGTATGTGCCAAATTCGCTGATAATGTCCAAAATTGTATACAAAATAACACCTGCGCCCCACTTGTATTGATGTTTTGAAGCAGAAAAACGATGTTTTCATGCAAAGGGGGATGCATTTGGCGGCGGGTTGTGTTACCATAGCGCCGTTGCCAGCATGCGCGGGCGGCAGCGGTGGGTGCTGCCAAGGCCGCGCGGCGTTATGGCGCATACGGGCATGGCTGCCCGGGCATACCGCGTTGCACCCCCTTGGTGGGAGGCGGGCACGCGCGGAACAGCCCCGCGTAAGCCGTAAACAGGGCCAAGCGCCCCGCCCGAAGCCCCGGCCATCCGCCATGAAACGGCTGCTTGCGGATGACCCCCTTGCCCGCCGAACCGCTGGCGCAAAACAGCGGCCCGATGGGCAAACGCGAAGCCAACCAGTGACACGCACGACCGCCGCCGCCCGCCGCGCATCGCAAACGCGGGGCCGGCAAAAAACAAGCGCAAATGAACACAACGCGACCGTCGCCCGCCGCGCATCGCAGGCGCGGGGCCGACAAGCTGAATGCAAATGAACCATCAATGACCGCCGCCCGCCGCGTATGGCTTGCGCGGGGCCGGCACATGAAAGCCCAACGCGACACACAAAACGTTACGACCCTACGAGCATGACATAGCGCCGCCCCGCGAACGACCCGTCGCGGCGCGGCAGAACCCGCAAGACCCGACCCGTTCCCCCGCCGGATGCGCCGCCCCCGCATGGGGCAGGCAGGCCATCCTCCCATAAACCGCCCGCGCAACCCTTGACGGAACCGTCCCGATGGGGTACGATAGGCGCAAAAGCGGCGCACGCCCATGGGCAAGCCGCGCAAAGCGAGGATGTGCGGCCATGCAAGGCACGCCCGATACGCAGGGGAAACAGGTCAAGCAGCTTACGACACGCCAGCAGGGCTGGCAGATGGTCAAATTCACGCTGTTTTCGATCTCGGCAGGCCTCATACAGGCCCTGTCGTTCACGCTGCTTAACGAAGTGTTCAAGTTCCCCTACTGGCTGGGGTATGGCGTTGCGCTGGTTTTGAGCGTGCTGTGGAACTTCACGTTCAACCGCCGCTACACCTTCCGCAGTGTGGAGAACATCTCCAAGGCCATGACGCTGGTGTTCCTGTACTACCTGGTGTTCACGCCGCTGTCCATCTGGTGGGGCGACGCGCTCACCAAGGCTGGCTGGAACGAGTACATCGTGCTGGGTGGCACGATGGTCATCAACTTTGTGACGGAGTACCTGTACCAGCGTTTCGTGGTGTATCGCTACACCATCGACACCAACGAGCTGGCCAGACGCGCCGCCGCCAAGGAAGGCGCCCAGGGCATCACGGCCGATTGAACACAGGGCTGTCAAAGCCTGCTTGAGCACACGAAACCCGCCGCAGCGCCGTGGGGCAAAGCCCCCCAGCCAATGCCGGACGGGCATGGATAAGGCCATCCACAGGCAAACCAAAACCAAACAGCCCATGGGCCGCGCGACATGCGCAGGCCAAGGCGCGTGCCCGCAGGCGTAAAACCTGCCAGGGCTGCCGCGCAGCGCGGGCGAAGGCTTTAAGCTGCAACAGAAGTTGATCCATCAAGACCGATATACGGGCCAAATGCCGCAAGGCGTTACGCCCTGTTCCCGCGCGCCTGAACGGGCCGCGCGCACCACAACCAAATTTTGAAGCAATTACAGGAGGAAATCCTTTTATGCAACCGCAACGCATCCCCATCCATGCCAACAAGGTACTCGCGGCCATCCTGCTGTTTCTGGCCGTGCTGCTGGCGCTGCCCGCGCTGGCCGTGAACAACAACATCGACGAAACCCAGACCTTCGCGCTGGAGGGCATCACCGAGATCCGCGTGAGCGCCGCCAGCACCCGTGTGCACATCATCAGCGCCCCCGTGGGCAACGAGGTCAAGTTCCGCCTCTACGGCGACGCGCCCAAGAAGATCTGGCTGGAGTGCAGCCAGCAGGGCGGCGTGCTGACCGTGACCGAAGCCAGAGAGGCGACCATCACCTTCGCGCAGGAGCACATGACCCTGGACGTGTACCTGCCCATGAACTACGCGCAGAGCCTCGCTGCGGATACGTCCTCCGGCGAGCTGGCGCTGGACGCCCTTACCCTTGACCGGCTGAGCGCCGGCAGCTCCTCGGGCGAGATCAAGCTGGCCCCCGTGACCGCGCACGCGGTTTCACTGGTGAGCACCTCCGGTGGCATTACGGCAGAAAGCATCACCGCCGACAGCCTGACCATCGAGGCGACCAGCGGCCAGGTGACCGTGCGCGCGCTGACCGCCCGCGACGCGGCTGTGACCGCCACTTCCGCGGACATGAACCTGACCTATGCCGCCTTTGGCGGCGACGCGCTGACCGTCCGCAGCACCTCCGGCAAGGTGGCGCTCGCGCTGCCTGCGGACGCTTCGTTCGGCTTTGCCATCAGCCGCACCAGCAGCTATGTGCAGAGCGACTTTGAGGAGATCGCGGCCTTCGGGCAGGAGCCGGACACCCTGCGTGGCAAGGTGAACGGCGGCGAGGGCAGCGTGAGCATCGCCTGCACGAGCGGCGATATCGAAATCAGCAAGCGGTAACACAATGCGCGCCGGTGCGCGCAAAACGGACTGACCATGAAACAGGGCGGCAGGCGCACGGCGGGAGAACCGTGCGGCTTGCCGCCCTGTTTTGCATTCGTGCACGCGGGCTTTACAAATGCGCAAGAGGAAAAGTGCACGCATCCGCAGAACCTATGCCACAGGGAAAAGGGCCCGCGCATGGCGGCATGGGGCCATTGTACAAAGCTTCAGGCGCATCATACTTCACCGTCTCTATCACAGACAACGGACAGGGTTCATTCGTTCATAGCGGGCGCAATGCTGCGGGCGGTCGCCTGTCGGCACAAGCATACAAGATGCGATGGAGGGCGTTTACATGGAACCGATGGAGCAGGAAGCAGCCCCAAACAGGCAGGAAGAGGCCGCGGCGCAGGATGCAACGAAGCCGGACGGGCAGGCAGGCGCCACGGCCATGAACGGCGGGGAGCCTGCCAAATCAACCGTTATGCGGGAGGCCGTTCCCAAAAGAGCATCGCAAGGAAGGGCCGCGTCCAGCGCCAAACCATCGAAGAAAAAAACGTTTGGCTCTGTGCTGTTCGTGATCGGCATCATCGTACTGATCGGTTCGTTGCTGTCAGCTGTGCTGATGCTGCTCAACAGTGTAGGAGATCAGGCATACTTAATGATGACGGCTGCGTTTTCACTGTTCTTATCGGGGATATTCTCGGGGCTGGTGCTTATGGGCTTGGGCAAGGGACTGATACTCTTGCAGGAGCTCGTGAACCAGACCCGTCCGCGGGGTCAGTGACGGCGGCGCAGGGCGGCTAGGGGGCGGGCGGCAACGCCGCCCGCATCATCAAACGATGGAGGGCAAGGCGATGAACGCTTCAGTACAGGGTGCACTCGAAAAGGCGCAGGCAAAGCTTCAAGCGCAGGAAAAAGCCCAGCGGGAGGCGCTGGCGCTGTACTTTGATCTCTACACGCGCGAGTATGCACCGGATGGTGCACTTACCGAGGAATATTGCTATTACGACGGCGAGGAGGAACCGAAACGGTACTTCCGCAAGGTTGCCATGCCGCTGACCGACGAGGAGTTTGCGCGGCTGGCCGATATGCGAGCCAAGCTGGAAGCCACCGCACCGAAAACGGAAGCCGGGGAGGATGACGCCCCGGTGCGCCGCAAGCCCATCCTCGGGCAGATTCTGTACGTCGTTGGGATCATCGGCCTGTTCGCGACCGCGATCTTGGCGGTCACATCATGGTTCACCAATACGTATTTGCCGTTTGGCATCGTGGGCGGGCTTTCGATGCTGGTAACGGGCGTGGGCATTTCGCTTGTTTTTTTGGGGTTGGGCAAGGGCCTGATACTTCTGACAAGGATCGATCAAAAAACCCATCCGCAGGAGCCGTAACAGCAAAACGCTTGCGCGGAGGGCGCACCGCCGCATGGATATGCGGGGGCATGACGGCATCCCATGGGCGGCGAATCCGCAGACGTTGCTATCAACTGGGAGGAGAGAGAACATGGACGCGGCGGTGCAAAAAGCGCTTGAAAAGGCATGGTATCGAGTGCAAGAACACAAGCAGCTGGAAATGATGAACTGGCAATTTATTTTGACCTTTACACGCGCGACTATGCTGCGGACGGTATGTACTCGGCAACTTTCTGCTTTTATGACAAGCGGGAACAGCCGCCGCGTTATTTCCGAAAGATTCCGCGCCAATTAACGGATGAGGAAGCACAGGCACTCAAAGCCATGCGGGCGGAGCTGGAGACCTTAGCGCCACAAAGAAAAGATGCTGCAAAGCCCGTTATGCTGGAGGAAGTACCCAAATCAAGCGTTGGAGCGGCCTTTCACCCGATTGCAGTGTGTATCGTGATCATCGCGATTGTTGCATGTGCGTTGATCATCTATAACGCTAAACTGCTTGGAGACATGGCAATCCCCGCGGCTATCGGCGCGGCGGTCAGCGGCCTGATTACGGCACTGTTGTTTGCGGCCATTGGCGACGCGCTGATACTGCTCCAAACCATCGCGGATAATACGCGCCGTCAGGTATAGAATGCACACAAACAAAACACCCCCGCGCGACGAAGGTCGCGCGGGGGTGTCGTTTCGTGTCCGTCCGGCGTTATCAGCCCAGCAGCTTTTGCAAATCCGCTACCCGGTCGGTCTTCTCCCACGGCAAGTCCAGATCCGGCCTGCCGAAGTGACCGTAGGCGGCCACCTGCCGGTAGATGGGCCTGCGCAAGTCCAGCGTGCGGATGATGCCGGACGGGCTCAAATCAAACAGCTTCTTGACCTCGCGGCTCAATACATCGTCCGCGAGCTTGCCGGTGCCAAAGGTATCCACCTGCACGCTCACGGGGTGCGCCACGCCGATGGCGTAGGCCACGGCCACCTCCGCGCGGGCGGCCAGCCCGGCGGCCACGATGTTCTTGGCCACATAGCGCGCGGCGTAGCAGGCGGAGCGGTCCACCTTGGTGGGGTCCTTGCCGCTGAACGCGCCGCCGCCGTGGCGGGCATAGCCGCCGTACGTGTCCACGATGATCTTGCGGCCCGTCAGGCCCGTGTCGCCCGCGGGGCCGCCCAGCACGAAGCGGCCGGTGGGGTTGACGTAACTTTTCGTCTCCGGCGTAAGCAGCGCGGCGGGGATGACCGCGCGAATCACCTCGCGCTCAATGGCGGCGCGGATATCTGCCTGCGAGATGTCCGGGCTGTGCTGCGTGGATACGACCACTGTGTCCACGGCGACAGGCTTGCCGTCCTCATAGACGACGGTCACCTGTGTTTTGCCGTCCGGGCGCAGCCACGGCAAGAGGCCGCTCTTGCGCGCGTCGGCGAGGCGGCGGGTCAGCCGGTGGGCCAGGCTGACGGGCAGGGGCATCAGCTCGGGCGTTTCGTCGCACGCAAAGCCGAACATCATGCCCTGATCGCCCGCGCCTAGGTTTTCGGTTGCGCTCACGCCGCGCGTTTCCAGCGCCTGATCCACGCCCATGGCGATATCCGGGCTCTGGCTGTGCACGGCGGTCAACACCGCGCAGCTGTTGCCGTCAAAGCACAGATCGCTGGAGTCGTAGCCGATGTCCAGCACCACCTGCCGGGCGATTTCATCAATGGCGACATAGGCGGTGGTGGTGATCTCGCCCATCACCTGCACAAGGCCGGTGGTGGCGCAGGTTTCGCACGCGACGCGCGCGGCGGGGTCAAGGGTGAGGATCTCGTCAAGCACCGCGTCGCTGATCTGGTCGCACAGCTTATCCGGGTGCCCTTCGGTGACGGATTCGGACGTGAATACGGTACGCATGGGTTACCTCCTTATTACTGGTCGGACAACCGAAGGGGCGGCGGAGAAACAGCCGTATGTACGGCGCGTGCGGGCGTGCGGCCGCTCCCAACAAAAAACACGCCCGCGGGCATTGCAGGCGTGAGAGGTACACATTTGACCTTATCTGCCAGCGCTGCCGCGCTGCGAGATTTGCCACCTTTCGCCGCAGGGCGAAGGTTGGCGGGTTTCATCGGGCTCGTCCCTCAACCACTCTTTATAAGGTATTCGATTGTCGGTTGTTATTCTAGCAGATAAGGGTGGGTTTGGCAATAGCGCGCGCCAAAACTTTGCGCCTACGGTTCCACCGCGATCCCCGCCTGCATGGAGCGCAGCGTGTTGCTGAACTCCGCGCGCAGCGCGTCGCTCAGGGCCCCTTCGGGCACGTACAGGAACACGCCGGGCAGGTAGGCTCCGTAGCGGATGAACCCCAGCAGCACCCGCCAGCTTTGCCCATACACGTTAACGACATATTCATAAACAAGCGTTTCGGGCGGCTGTGCGCTGCCTGAGTCGGGGGAGGCCACCATCCGCTGAAAGCCCGGCGCGCCGCGCAGGCCGTCACTCAATTCGACGATCAGTTGTTTGGCTTGCGATTTCCAAGTTTTCATGGGGTCCAGGTCGAGGTACAGGCTCACCAGCACGCCTTTGCGGTCGGGGGTGAGCAGGGTGGCCGAGTAGGAAGCGTACAGTTCGCGCACCAGCGATGTGTAAGCATTGGCCTGCGAGGCATCCATCGCGCTGACGGCGGCCAGCTCTTCTTCCAGGTTGCGGTCAAACAGGGCGATCCAGTCCAGCGGCACGGCGTATATCAGGCATTCGCCTACATCCACGTAGCCGTTGTGGCCGTTTTGGTAGCAAACGGTCTTATCGTCGTCGATGCGGAACTGGCCGTACAGCGTTTTAAAGGCGATCCCCGCATTCTCCCGCCCCGGCTTGAGAGCGAGGGTCGTCTTCACGGCGTTCAGGGCTTGCCGGTCCTTCTGGGCGGTCGCTTTAGGCGCAAGCATGCTCAGGCGGATCAGCAGCTTGCCCTTGACCCCCAGCAGGCA
This sequence comes from uncultured Oscillospiraceae bacterium, assembly GCA_964584315.1. Classification (GTDB taxonomy): domain Bacteria; phylum Bacillota; class Clostridia; order Christensenellales; family Aristaeellaceae; genus CAXXOK01. Next base: position 28,567 of record CAZOZO010000029.1, on the reverse strand, counting down.
AACGGCCTCCCACTGCGAGCCGGAATCGGTGAAGGTGAAGCCGCGCTCAAGCCAGCGCACGCCATTTTTGTCCTGCGCGGGCGCAGCGGCTTCCGGCTGGCTGGGCGTAAAGGCTTCGTAAACGCTGAACCAATCCAGCGTCCGGGCAAAATCAGCAGCCAGCGCTTCGTCGGTTATGCTCTGGCCGTTGCTGGTCAGCATCAGGGAGATCACGGCGGGCTCGCCGTTTTTAAAAAGGTAGGTGGGGCTATCCATCAGGCCCTGGTAAAACATGAAGTAGTTAAGCAGCGTATAAAAAGGCTCATCCTGTAGCGTGTCCATGAGCGTGAGGGTATCTTCCCAGTTGCAGGCGAGCCAGCCATCGGGGCATTGCAGGGTATAGGAGCCGTCGCCTTCGGTAAAGGCTGCCGCGGGTTTGCGGGTTACGGCCAGTGCGGGCTGGCAGCAGGCAAGCAGGCAGGCGCACAGGAGGGCGAGGACTCGTTTTTTCATCGGAGAGCACGACCTTTCTCAACTTTTGGGCAATGACACGCGACCCGGTGTGATGCTGCCGATATAACGATTCTATAATGCCGTTTATTTCCTTGCGTGACTGTGTTTTCCTGCTGCGGGCGCTGCACGGGAGGCCTTTTTTCGGTTAACCCGGCCCGCTGCTTGCCAAAGCGCGGCGGCGCGCCCCCGGAGGGCCTTGGGGTTTGGGCAAGTGTTTTTTCGCCGGGATGTTTTTTCCCCGTACCTTTGATTGACACCCGGCCCCGGCTTTGTATACAATACCCCTAGACGGCGGAACCGGTAAGCTCCGCCGCCTGTGCTTGCAACGGCGCAAGCGGCGCGGCCACCCTGCCGCGTGCCGCCGCGCCCGTCGCGCGGCCTGCGCGGCGCCTGAAACGACGGCAATACAGGAGGTCGCCCATGAACATCACCTACCAGATTTTAGAGAAGCACCTTGTGGCGGGCAGCCTTTCGCGCGGCGCGGAGATCGGCATCCGCATCGACCATACCCTCACGCAGGATTCGACCGGCACCATGGCCTACCTGCAATTTGAGGCGATGGGCGTGCCGCGCGTCAAGACCGAAAAATCGCTTGCGTATATCGACCACAACACCCTCCAATCTGGCTTTGAAAACGCGGACGACCATATGTACCTGGCTACCGTGGCCAAAAAGCACGGCGTGTACCTCAGTAAGCCCGGCAACGGCGTTTGCCATCAGGTGCAGCTGGAGCGCTTCGCCGTGCCCGGCAAAACGCTGCTGGGCAGCGACAGCCACACCCCCACGGCGGGCGGGCTGGGCATGCTCGCCATCGGTGCGGGCGGGCTGGACGTGGCGGTGGCCATGGGCGGCGGCGCGTACTACATCACCTGCCCGGCGGTGGTGGGTGTGCGCCTGACAGGCAGGCTCTCGCGCGGCGTGGCCGCCAAGGACGTGATTTTGGAGCTGCTGCGCCGCCTGACCGTCAAGGGCGGCGTGGGCAAGGTGATGGAGTATACGGGCGAGGGCGTCTCTACGCTCTCCATCCCGGAGCGGGCGACCATCACCAATATGGGCGCGGAACTGGGCGCCACCACCAGCATCTTCCCCGCGGACGACGTAGCCCGCGCCTTCATGCGCGCGCAGGGCCGCGAGGCCGATTTTGCCCCCCTTGCGCCCACCGCCGACGCCGTGTACGACGAAACGGTGGAGATCGACCTCTCCGCGCTGGAGCCCATGGTGGCCCTGCCGCACATGCCGGACAACGTAAAGACCGTGCGCGAGGCCGAGAAGGTGAAGGTCGATCAGGTGTGCATCGGCAGTTGCACCAACTCAAGCTTTATGGACATGATGCGCGTGGCCCGCATTTTGAAGGGCAAGACCGTGCACCCGGATGTGAGCCTCGTGATTGCCCCCGGCAGCCGTCAGGTGCTGGGCATGCTGGCGAAAAACGGCGCGCTGAACGACATGATTCAGGCAGGCGCGCGCATCAACGAAACGGCGTGCGGCTTCTGCATCGGCATGGGACAGAGCCCGCGCACGGGCGCGGTAAGCCTGCGCACGAACAACCGCAACTTCTTTGGGCGCAGCGGCACTAAGAGCGCGGGCATCTATCTGGTCAGCCCCGAGGTGGCGGCGGCTAGCGCGCTCACGGGCGTGCTTACCGACCCGCGCGCGCTGGATGTGGATTTTGCCATCGAGATGCCCGCCGTGTTCGACTATAACGACAACCTGATCATCCCCCCGGCGAGCGCGGCGGACGCGGACGCGGTGGAGGTGGTGCGCGGCCCCAACATCAAGCCCTTCCCCAAGGCCGAGCGGCTGGGCGAGAGCCTGAGCGGCAAGGCGCTGCTCAAGATGGAGGACAACATCACCACCGACCACATCATGCCCAGCGACAGCAAGCTGCTGCCCTACCGCAGCAACGTGCCCAAGCTGAGCGAGTATTGCCTGACCCCGGTGGACCCCTCCTTCCCCGAGCGGGCAAAGGCGGCGGGCGGCGGCTTCTTGATCGCGGGGCAAAACTACGGGCAGGGCTCCAGCCGCGAGCACGCGGCGCTGGCCCCCCTGCACCTCAAGATCCGCGCGGTGCTGGCCAAGAGCTTTGCGCGCATCCATGCCGCCAACCTGATCAACAACGGCATTTTGCCGCTTACCTTTGTAAACGAGGCGGATTATGACCGCTTCAGCCAGGACGACGAGCTGCGGCTGGAAGGCGTGCGCGAGCGCATCGCGCGCGGCGACGAGGTGATCCCCGTGGAGAACGTGACCAAGGGCTTTACGGCGGAGACGAAGCTGCCGCTGAGCGACAGGCAGCGGCGGATGGTACTGGCCGGCGGGCTGATCAATATGATCCGGGACGAGGCGTGACCTGAGCGCAGGCTTGGGAATCACGGCATCCACCCAACGAGAAACAGCCCCCTTTCAGGGGCTGTTTCTCGTCCGCGTCATGGCACATCGCGCTTAGGCTAGATTGCCTGCTATGCATTTCTCAAAAGCAAACCGTCTCCCGCGCCTCAGTTTTCCCCTGCTGCACTATCCTCGGGCAAAATCGCGCCGCTCACGGCATCGACCTTCACCTGTGCCCGCTGCCCCTGCGCATCGCTGAGCGTAACGCCGAAAACGGGCGCGCCGTTCTCATCCTCCAGCTCGATCTCGGTAATGAAAGCGCCGGGGTAGGCGGCCAGCGCGGTATCCCCCGCCTGCGGCAGCGTGACGGTGGCCTGTGCAAGCACCGCCAGATCGTCACCCGCCTCCGTAGCGTCGTCGGCCGTGGCCTGCTGTTCCTGCTCCTGCGTGTCCCGCTGGTTTCCGTCGTTCTCCTGCTCGGCGCCGGTCTGCCCGTTATCCACGGCTTCCGCTTCGCTGCTGTCGTCGCCTGCGCCGCCTGCGTTTTCCAGCTCTGCGCTGTCAATCGCGGTGTCCTGCGCCATCATTTCCCCGGTCACGGCGTTAAACTGCACCTCGGCCTTGGCGCCGTCCGCGGGGTTCACCAGTTCCGCCTCGTAGATGAGGGTGTCGTTCTCATTATCCAGCGAGAGGGCGACCAGCGCCCAATCCGGATGGACGCCCTGCGCCAGCGTGACCGCCTGGTCAAAGGGCATGGCCGCGGCCTTGGCGGAGGCATCCGGGCCGGGGGCGGCAGTGCCTGCCGCGTAGGCAGGCAGGCAGGCAGGCAGGCAAGCAGCAGCGCCATCACGATGGCCGCGGCAGTGGACAGTTTGTGTTTCATCAGGATCCTTCCTTTCCATAGTGGGCTGCGCGCCGGGTTTCCGGCGCGGCTGCCAATGGGCGAAACCCACAACGCCCGCCCGTGGTGTGGCATGGCGGGTGCGTTTCGGTTTACGGTGCTTTGCCCTTGGCTGCGACCCAAGCATAGCAACCCAAAATGAGAACCCCGTGAGAGGTTCTCTTTTGGCGGCCACTGTTTTCATTTGTTACCCGCGAGGGGCTTGCGCCGTGGATGCCTGCGCCCCCTCAGGCGCGCCCGCGGGCAGGGATATCTGGAACACCGTGCCCTTATGGGGCTCGCTCTCCACGCTCACCGTGCCGCGGTGCGAGTTCACGATCCAGTCCACGATCGAAAGGCCCAGCCCCGTGCCGCTGCGGTCGCGCGCGTCGTCCACCCGGTAGAAGCGTTCGAAGATGTGCGGCAGCGCCTCCGCGGGGATGCCGATGCCGTCGTCCGCAACGCGGATCACCATATCGCCGCCGCTACGCGAGGCCGCCACATCGATATGCCCGCCCTGCCTGCCGTACTTGACCGCGTTTTCGGTCAGGTTCAGCAACAGCTCGGTCATCAGGCTCTGGTCGGCGGTCAGCCACGTGCCCTCCGGCATGCGGATGGAAAGCGACATGCCCCGCTGCGATAGCCTCTCCGCCAGCGTGTCGGCCACCCCGCCCGCCACCTCCCGCAGGTCGAACGTCTCCATCAAAACGGGGTGGCGGCCCTCGTCCCCGCGGGTCAGGGTCAAAAGCTGGGTGATGATCTTGTTCATGCGGCGGCACTCGGCCAAAATGGTGTCAAGCTCCGCCTTTTGCTGCCGGGTCGCGTCTGGCTGGGCGCGCAGGTTTTCCGCGTAGGCCTGCATGACGGCGACGGGCGTGCGCAGCTCGTGCGAGGCATCCGAGGCGAATCGCTTCTCCCGGATGAAGGACGTCTCCACACTTTGCAGCATGCGGTTTAGCGTTGCGGTCAGCTCGCCCAGCTCGTCCCGCGCGGCAGTCTGCGGCACCCGGGCGGAAAGGTCGCCCCCCGCGATGCGGTCGGCACTGCGGATGATATCGCGGATCGGCATCAGCGAACGCTCCGCGATCAGGCGGCCGCCCACCACGGCGATCAGTAGCATGAACGGGATGCCGATCAACAGCCCCAGCCGCAGGGTGGAAAGCACCCGCAGGTTCAGCTCCGCGGAGGTCGCAACGCGCACGCGAAAGCTGCTGCCCTCCACCGCGATCACATCCGAATCCAGCAGGGCCCAGGTTTTGCCCGCGCCCTGCACATGCCGCACCGCGCCCGGGGCCATGGGCAGCGCGTCGAACAGCGTGATATCCGCCCCGTGGGACGCAAGCTCGCTGCCGTTTGCCTCGGTGATGAAATACATCGTGTCCGCCGAGACGGGCACCTCGTTTTCAAACACCAGCGCGCCGTCGTCCGCCTCCATCTGCGCGATGATCTGCTGGAGGGCAAGCTGCGTGTTTTTCACCAGTATCTGCTCCAGAATGGCCTGCACCGAAAGGTACAGCAGCGCGGAAAAGGCAAGCACCGCCAGCAGGGTAAGGCCCGTGTACAGAAAGGTCATCTTGTCCCTGAGCCGCATCGCGCGCTTCATGCTTTTCCCTCCGCCCTGAGCACATAGCCCACGCCGCGCACGGTTTGCAGCAGCGGCGCGGGGGCGTCCCGGTCGATCTTATTGCGCAGGTAGCGCACGTACACATCCACCAGGTTGGTTTCAAAACTGTATTCGTAATTCCACACATGGTCGGCGATCTGGTCGCGGGTCAGCACCTGCTCGGCATTGTGCAGGAAGTATTCCAGCAGGGCAAACTCCTTGGCCGTCAGGCTGATGGGCTTTTCGCCCCGGGTTACGGTGTGGGTGGCGATATCCATTTGCAGGTCCGCATACTGAAGCAGCGCGGTATGGGCGGCGACCGGCTGCCTGCGCAGCAAAACGCGCAGGCGCGCCAGCAGCTCCTCAAAGGCGAACGGCTTGGTGAGGTAGTCATCTGCGCCCAGGTCAAGGCCGGTCACCCGATCTGCCACGGCGTCCCGGGCGGTCAGCATCAGCACGCCGCTCGCGCAGCGCGCATCCCGCAGGCGGCGCAGCACCTCAAACCCGCTGATGCCCGGCAGCATCACATCCAGGATGATGGCATCATAGGGAAGAGCGGCGGCATAATCCAGGCCGTCCGTGCCGCTTTCGCAGGCGTCCACGGCGTACCCTTCCGCGGCCAGCCTCTTTTGCAAAATGTCGCGAAGGGCCTCGTCGTCCTCGACAATCAGCAAGCGCAACCGTATCCCTCCTCAAACGAGTTCAAACCATGGGCGCAGCACACCCGCGGCATGGCTGCGGAGGCCCGCCGCGCCGACGGGGCATCAGGCTCGCTTCCATTATAACGCAACCGCATGAAAAGCGGATGAGAAATTCACTCTCATGCGGCTCTCATTTTCGCTTGCTAAAATGCATCTGGAAAGAAACCAATGGAGGCGACCACATGAATCGCTTGGGAAGAACCCTGCTTGCCCTGAATGCTGGCCTTGTAGCGCTCGCCGGTTTTTGCGCGCCCGCCCTCGCGTGGCAAAGCCCCGCCATTCCCGCGCCCTATGGCTGGGAATACCAGGACGATGGCCTGTCCATCGCGATCGACAAAGTCACGGATAACGACATCACCTACTTTGTGGCCGATGTGCAGCTCAGCCAGGTGACCGGCTTCCATACGGCGGCCAGCGATTCGCTCATGCCCGTATCCGCCTTTGCCTCGCAGGCGAACGCCATTTTGGCCATCAACGGGGACGATTATGCCACCCACAAGTACGGCGTGATCATCCGCAACGGAAAGCTGCTACGCACGCGGGCCACCACGCGCAATATGCTCAGCCTTGATGCCAATGGCGATATGGCCGTGAAGGTGGACCGGCAGGGGGAGGACGCGGCCGCCCTGGGCCAAAAGATGATCGACGAAGGCGTGTGGCAGACGTTCGAGTTTGGCCCGGAGCTGATCAAAGACGGGCAGGCGGTTACATTCAGCCCCGCGTTTGACGTGATATCGACGCGCGACACGCGGGTGGAGCCGCGCACGGCCATCGGGCAGGTGGGCCCCCTGCACTATCTGCTGATCGTGGTGGACGGGCGACAGGAGGGCTATTCCGTGGGCATCTCGCTGCAGGGCCTGCAGCAGCTGCTGCTGCAATACGGCGTACAGACCGCGATGAATCTGGACGGCGGCGGCTCGGCGGAGATGTGGTTTCAGGGGCAGATCCTCAACCAGCCCAGCGGCGGGGAGGAGCGCAGCGTTTCCGATATCATCTACTTCTGATGCAGAAATTGGCTCTGCGGGAGGGTACAATGGCAAAACGAATGATCAAAGCGACACTGCATGGCGCGGTGGCCGGGGTGGCGCTCAATGCCGTCGCGGCGCTGACCGTATCCTACTGGCTGCGCCTTGGCTACTACATGCCCTGCCTGGCATCCCTGCCCGAGCAGGTGGGCGGCGAGCTGAACGCGGCGCTGCTGCAAATGCTGGTGGCCGCGGCGGCGGGCGCGGCGGTGGGGGCGCTGTGGCAGCTTGGCAAGCGGTGGGCGCAGCGTCACGCGGGGGCGAGGCCTACGGCGCAGCGCGGCGCTACCCTCCTGCGCAAAGCGCCGGGGCATCATGCCGCGCCGGGCAACGCCGGCGGCATCTTATGAAGCCCTTTCCCTTGACACTCTCCACGAAATCCGCTACAATAAACCCCGCACCCCATGCGCCCGTAGCTCAGTTGGATAGAGTGTCAGACTCCGACTCTGAAGGTCATGCGTTCGAATCGCACCGGGCGTACCAAGCAACCCCCTTGAGACGTTATGTTTCAAGGGGGTTTATTCATTTTCGGAAGCCATCTATTATTGGAGCGGAAAAAGTCATGCCCGCCATCCAAGCGATCCGTCGTGATGCTTGGTGCGGCGTGTGGTCGCTTTGCCCCAGGGCAGCTGGCGCGGGGGCTGTGGCCTTCAGGCCGCGGCAGAATGGAAAACGTGAATCAACCAATGAAAACTTATCCGTCCGGATGGCGATCGCCATTCTTGCCTTTGTGCGCCTTCGGCAGCGTGCGCCGGGCTGGCGGGTGCGCCATGTGACGCGCTTGCGCAGCGGCAAGCCGCCCGTTTCCGCTTCGGGCGATTGACAAGGGGTCGCGCATCCTGTAAAATAAGGCCATAACGCAACGTAAGCGGTTACGCAACGAAAGTGAAAATCTACATACAGGGGGCGATCGGGTGGGATACCTTTCACAGTGGCGCGGGTTTGATATCGCGGCCCGCCAGCAGAAAATCGAAAACGCCTTTGCGCACAAGAAGCTGACCCGCCCGCAGGATTTTCCGCTCATCATCAACACGCCATGCTACTTCGGCTTTGGCAATGACCCCATGCCCGAAGGTTACTGGGACAGGCCGGAGGTGATGGTGCGCTATCAGGAGGAGGGCTTCCTGCGCCACCTGCAGGCCGTGGATGACGACACGGTGCCCTACTTCATGCCGTGGTTTGGCACCGGCGTGATCGCCTCCGCCTTTGGCTGCAAGGTGAAGCCCGCCACCGGCAACGGCGACGACCCGGGCATCTGCTCCACCTGCGTGGAAACCCCCGCTGACATTGCCCGCCTGAAAATGCCCGACCCTGCCCGCGATGGCGACATGCCCCGCGTGCTGCGCTTTATCGAGTACGCGGTGCGCCACAGCGACCTGCCCGTGGGCTTAACGGACATGAACAGCCCGCTGTGCACCGCCGCGCAGATCTGCGGGTATGAAAACCTGTTCCTGTGGATGTATGACGAGCCGGAGGCGATCCATGACCTGATGGACATGATCACCGAGTGCTTCATCAGCTGGACGCGCACGCAAAAGCAGATCATCGGGGAGCCGCTGGGCCAGAGCAACGGGCTGCAGGGGCTGTGGAGCCCAAACGGCGTGGGCGTGTGGATGTCGGACGACGACCTGGTTTCCGTCGGAGCGGATCTGTATGCCGAGTTTGTTTTGCCCCGTTACGAGCGCATACTGGAAGCATTCACGGGCGGCACGCTGCACTACTGCGGCGTGGGCACGCATCAACTGGACAACCTCTACCGCATGAAGCATCTGCGCGCGGTCAACAACTCGCCCATGGGGCAGTTTGGGCACTTCCGCAGCCTTGCGGATAAAATGCGAGGCAAACATACGGTCATCATTCAGGACGGCGCGCCGCTTAACCACGAAACGTATTACGACCGGCTGCTGAGCGACCTGCCGGACGTTACGGGTATGATTCTGGCCACGTTTGTGGAGGATAACCTTGCCTTGGGCGACGATGGGCAAACCATGCTGGTGCACCGCAACGCGCTGGAGGTTGCAAACGGCGTGGCGCGCTCTGTGCGCAAGGCCGTGGCCAAGGTGCTGGCCCGCAATGCCGGCTGACCAAAACGATACGAAGCAAGGCGGCGCAGGCGCGGGGCATTTGGCCCCGCGCCTGCGCCTTTGCTCCTTCCATGAAAAGACGCACGCCTGCAAGGGCAAGCCATGAAGGGGCCTGCAAGTCCAGATACATGTTGCGGGTGAAAGCTGGAAACAGGGCTGCCTGACGAGTGCGGTCAAAGCAGTGATCCGCGCCTGCGCCATGCAGGGCATACGATCCGTCAAACAGGCCCCGCGCCGCCTTCCCCACATGGCCAGCGCCATGGCGTGGAAGGGTTCGCGGGGCCTGTGCCCTACAGCAAAGTAAGGGCAATGCCTGTCTGGGGTATCAGGTTGGCAGCTGGCTGCCGCCGCGCAGGTTTCGGCGTGGCGCTGTTGCCTGCGTTACCGTTTGCTCAGCGCTTCGTCGATGCTGCGGGCGGCGGTCTTGCCCGCGCCCATCGCCAGAATCACCGTGGCCGCGCCGGTCACCGCGTCGCCGCCTGCCCACACGCTTTGCTTGGTGGTCTGGCCGCTGTCATCGGCAATCAGGCAGTCCCACTTGTTGGTGTCAAGCCCCGGCGTGGTGGCGGCAATCAGCGGGTTGGGCGTGGTGCCCAGCGCCATGATGACCATATCCACATCCAGCGTAAAATCACTGCCCTCGATGGCCATGGGTTTGCGGCGGCCCGATTCGTCCGGCTCGCCCAGGCCCATGCGCACGCAGGTCATGCCACGCACCCAGCCTTTCTCGTCGGCCAAAATGGCGGTAGGGTTGGTCAGCAGTTCAAACTGGATGCCCTCCTCGCGGGCATGGTGCACCTCCTCCACGCGCGCGGGCAACTCCTTTTCGCCTCGGCGGTAGACGATATACACCTCCGCGCCGTTGCGAAGCGCCGTGCGTGCCGCGTCCATGGCCACGTTGCCGCCGCCCACCACCGCCACACGGCGGCCGGTGTGCAGGGGCGTGTCCGCGTCCGGTTGGCCGGCGCGCATCAGGTTGGCGCGCGTCAGGTACTCATTGGCGGAAAACACGCCGTTCAGGTTTTCACCCGGGATGCCCATAAACTTGGGCAGCCCCGCGCCGCTGCCGATGAACACCGCATCGAAGCCCTCGTCCTTCATCAATTGATCCACTGTGACCGAGCGGCCCACCACGGTATCGGTTTCGATTTCCACGCCCAGCCGCATGACCCCCTCCACCTCACGGGCCACCACGTTTTCCTTAGGCAGGCGGAATTCGGGGATGCCGTATACCAGCACGCCGCCTGCCTCGTGCAGCGCCTCAAAAATCTTGACCCGATAGCCGCGCTGCGCCAGTTCGCCCGCGCAGCTCAGGCCCGCCGGCCCGCTGCCCACCACCGCCACACGTTTGCCGTTGGGCGCGGGCGGCGGTGCGGTGGGCACGGGCAGGTCGCGGGCGGCATCCGCCACAAAGCGCTCCAGCTTGCCGATGCTCACCGGATCGCCCTTCACGCCCAGTACGCAGAGGCCCTCGCACTGCGTTTCCTGCGGGCACACGCGCCCGCACACCGCGGGCAGCGCGGAATCCTTTGCGATCACAGCTGCCGCGCCCGCCACGTCGCCCGCCTTGACCTTCTCGATAAACCCGGGGATGTCGATCGCCACAGGACAGCCTGCCACGCACTTGGGCTTGTTGCAGCCAAGGCACCGCGCGGCCTCGGCCATGGCCTCCGCCTGATCATAGCCCAGGCACACCTCGTCAAAGTTATGGGCGCGCACAGCCGAATCCTGCTCACGCACGGGCACGCGTTTCATGTCAGGCATGGACGTTTTCCTCCTTATCACAGCAACCGCCTGTGTGCCTGCCCTCGGCAAGCGCCAGCATGGCACGGCCCTCCTGCGTTTTGTAGAGGGTCTGGCGGTTCATGGCCTCGTCGAAGTTCACCTGATGGCCATCAAACTCCGGGCCATCCACGCAGGCAAACTTCACCTGCCCGCCCACGGTGATGCGACAGGCGCCGCACATGCCCGTGCCGTCCATCATGACAGGGTTCAGGCTCACCACGGTGGGTATGCCCAACTCGCGGGTCAAAAGCGCGGTGTGTTTCATCATCACCATGGGGCCGATGGCCACGCAAAGGTCGTATTGCTTGCCTTGCCGCGTGACCAGGTCGCGCAGCAGGTCGGTCACCCGTCCGTGATAGCCCGCCGTGCCATCGTCTGTGGCGATGTGCACCGTGCTTGCCACGGCGCGCAGTTCGTCGGTCAAGATCAGCAGGTTTTGCGTGCGCGCGCCCACGATGCATTCGCAGGGCACGTTCTGCTCATGCAGGTACTTGACCTGCGGGTATACGGGCGCGGCCCCCACCCCGCCCGCCACAAACAGGATACGCTTGTGGCGCAGCGTTTCGGGCGGTTCCTGCGTGAGCTCGCTGGGCATGCCCAGCGGGCCCATCACACTATTGAACGAATCGCCCGGGCGCAGCGCGGCCATTTTGGCCGTGGAGGCGCCCACAACCTGAAACACGATCGCTACGGTCTGCGCCGCACGGTCGTAATCGCAGATGGTCAGGGGGATGCGTTCCCCCTTTTCGCCCAGCCGCACGATCAAAAACTGCCCGGGCAGGCAGTTGGCGGCCACGCGCGGCGCGTGCACGTCCATCCACAGGGTGTCCGCCGTCAGGCGGCGGACGGTAAGAATGGTTGCCATGATAACCCTCCCATCGGTACATTTGGTATCAATCCATGCGGTGCGCGGCGGGCCGCCGCACCGTTTTGGGCACAGCAAAGCAAGGTACAGGCGGTGCTGCCTGACAGGCGGCCTCAGGGCCTGCGCCGTTCGTTTGGTAAGCCGTGAAAGGCTAGAGCGGCATTACGGCATCGCTGGCATTGCCTGCGCCGATGCGGATGGCCATTTGCCATTCGTAGGCGCCATGGGCCTGAACGGTGGAGGTTTGCCCGTGCAGTCGGGCTACATCCGGCCTGTCAAAGCCACAGGTGCAAGGCTCCAGAAAGATGTTGTACAGTCCGCGGAACTCCCCCGCGTTGTGCAAAATGCCAAGATAGGGCACCGTCTGTGCGGTGAAGCTGATGCCCAGCGCGTCCCCCGCCGGATAGGTCACGGCGCACCAGCCCTGCCGGAGCTTGTTTTCAAAGTAGTATTTCTCGCAATTGCCGTCGCGCACGTCCATGCGGCTCACGTCGCGGGGCACGCCTTGCGCGTCCGTATAGGCGGGGTAGTCAAAGCGCGCGCCGTAGCCGCCGATGCGGCCAGTGTTGCTGAACACTGCCACGCCGCGCTTGCAATCCTCCGGCACATGCAGGGTAAGCCCCGGCTCCGCCACCACCATGGCGTGCCCCGCCCACAGAAAATCCATGTCAAAGGCGGTGGGGTTTTCCACGCGGTAGTTAAGCAGCAGCGTGTTGGCATCCGGCATGGAGGCCGTTTTGTGGAAAACGTAGGGCAGCCGCACGCCATGGCAGCTGAAGCGCACGCTACCGTCCTCGATGCGGGTTTCACTCGGCAGGTTCCACACCTCGCCGTGGTCGGCAAGCGGCGCGCCCAGCCACGGGAAGCGGTCGTAGGCGCAGCGGTCGATGGTGGGGAACATATCGTCCACGCCTGCGCACTCCGCGTCGGTGTATACGCCGTCAAACGGCTGGCGCAGATAGCCTGGCTGCGGGCGCTGCACGAGATATTCCTTCTGCCGCGCCTTATGGTAGGCGCTGGCGAGGCTCGCGCCCGTGTCCGGCAACAGCACGAAACGCGCCGCGTCGCTCTCCAGCGCGATGGCTCGCTGATCCTTGTAGGCGGTTTGCGTGATGCTCATGCGGGCAGCCCTCCCGCCTGCGCGGTTTGAAAGGCCGCGATCATGTTGGCGGCAGGCACCGTGCCGTCGATATTGTGGATCTGCGAAAACACGTAGCCCTTTTTGCCGTAGATGGACAGCAGCTCCTGTACCTGCGCGCGCACGCTTTCGGGCGTGCCGCGGTTGAGCACGTTCTGCGTATCGACCCCGCCGCCCCAGAAGATGATGTGCCCGCCGAAATCGCGCACCAGCCGCTTGGGATCCATACCGCGTGCGGTAATCTGCACGGGATTCAGGATCTGCGCGCCGCACTCGATGATATCGGGGATCAGCTCTGCCACCGCGCCGCAGCTGTGGAAGAAAACCTTGATGCGCGGGTAGTGGCTGCGCACGTACTGGAACATGCGCGTGTGGTAGGGCTTGATCATGCGGCGGTACATCGAGGGGGAGATGAGGGTGGTGTCCTGCGTGCCCAGGTCGTCGTTGAACTGGATCACGTCGATCAGGTCGCCCACGGCGGTCAGGTACTTGTCCAGGTCGCGCATGAATGCCTGCGTGCGCTTTTCCATGTAGGCCATCGCGAGATCGTCCTCGCCGCCCATCATGGTAAAAAAGTTCTCATAGCCGAAGTAGAGCTGCCCCATCTCAAACACGTTGCCCAGAAACACGCCCGTGATGGACTTATCGGTGGTTTCACGCAGGCGCAGGGCTTCGTGCCGGTAGAATGCGACCTCGGCCTCGCTGAACTCCGGAAACACGTAGCGATCAAACGCATCCAGCGTCTCCACCTCCGCCATGGGATGAAACACGCGCGCGAAAGCCGCGTACCCCTTGGGACATTTGGACACCACGCGCCCCGCGTAGGGGTTGTCGCCCATGGCCGGGTCATAGGGGTGGATATAGTCCATGGCACGGGGCGAGGCCATGATGAGCAGGTCGCCCGTGGCACTTTCGACGGGGTTGAACGCGGTGGGGATGCGTGCGGGCGTGCCGTCGGGCAGCGCGCCGGTTTTGAAACCCGTCACCGGTATGCCCAGCGAAGGCGCAAGGCGGCGCAGCATCACAAAATCGCCGCCCATGGCGGCAAGCATCTCCGGCTCGATCTCCGCCAGGTAGGAGAGCACGTCGGTCACGGTGGTGATGGTATGGATGCCCAGCAGGCGCTTGGCCCGGTCGTATACCTGCGCGTTGACGCCCGTGGCCATGGTTGCGCCAAAGTCGATGCAGACCCGGTCCGGCGTGCCGCCGCTTAGAACCGTGAGCGCCCGTTCCCGTGAGGTCATGGCGATCGCCTCCTTATGTCAGCTGTCCAGGGTGAGCAGCAGCAGGTATAAAACATCGCCCAGCGGCGTTTGCGCGTGCGTGCATTGCAGGCTTTCAAGCACCTCGCGCGTGTAGGGCGTGCCCCTGAGCAGGCCTTGCAGGGCGGCGGCCAGCCCCGTATCCAGCGCGTCGGTATGGAGCACCGCGTCGGTGATGATGCCGTTTTGCAGCTTCAGCCCCACGCGTGCCTCGCCCCAGTCGAACCGGTCGTGCGCCACACGGTCAAACGTCCTGTCCTGCGCCAGCACCCACGCGCGGGAGCGGTATTTGTCCATCAGGGCCACAAAGGCGGGGTCGTCGGGCGGGGGCGGGGCGGCAGCCTCCACAGGCAGGCTGTATACCGCGCCGAACGCCGCAGACAGCGCGCCCCGCAGCGCGTCCACGGTGATGGCCTCGCAGGCGCTGTGCAGGTTGGTGACGCGCGCCCGCACCGAGGCAATGCCTTTGCTTTGCAGCTTGAGCTCCGAGGGCATCAGGTAGCGGGTCATGGTTTGCAGATCCGTTTCCACCAGCAAGGTGCCGTGGTGCAGGCAAAACTCGCCCTGTTGCAAAAACGCGTTGCCGGAAAACTTGAGCCCATTAAGCGTGATGTCGTTGCGGCCCGTGGCCTTTGCATCAAGCCCGAACGTCCGCAGCGCTTCGGTGATCACGCGCAGCTGGCGGGGCACGTCGTAGTCCTCCCTGGGCACAATGAAGCTGAAGTTCAGGTTGCCCACATCATGGTACACGGCGCCGCCGCCCGTGGGTCTGCGCGCCAGCGTGCCGCCGTCCGCCGCCAGTTCGATCACGCGGCACTCGCGCCAGGCGTCCTGGTTGAGGCCGATCACCACGGTGTTACGGTTCTGCCACAGGTACAGCAGGCATTCCCCCGCCTTAGCGCGCGCCAGCAGCGCGCTTTCCACCGCCAGGTTGTGGGCGGCATCCAGCGAGTTTTCGATCAGCAGCAGGCACTTGGTGATCATGGGGCACCTCGCTTTCAGTAGAACTTGTTCTCGTGGAACACGTCCACCGCGGCCTGAAAACTGGACAGATCCACGTTGGACGACACGGAGTGGTCCGTGCCGAAGATGTAGCGCGCGCCTTCCACCTTCATCATGTCCAGGATTTTTTTGGTCTCGCGCCGGATCAGCGGCAGGTCTCCGGTTTCCAGCAGCATTTCGTTCATGCCGCCCATGAACACGAACTGGTGCTTGTATTGCTTGACAAACGCCTCCAAGTCGCACCCCGCCTTGGCTTCCATGGGGTTTAGCAGCTGAAAGCCCATCTCCGCGATGTAGGGCAGCAGCGTTGTCACGCAGCCGCAGGAGTGCAGCATGGCGTAGACGCCGCGCGCCTTCAGAAAAGCCACGATTTCGCGGTAGTAAGGGAAGATGATCTCGTCATAGGTCTTGGGGGAGCAGAACGGAGTGTTCTTGTAGGCCATGTCCTCCAGCAGCAGCACGCCGTCGGGCACGCCCACGGTATCGAACACATAGGTCATGTACTGCTTGTAAAAGTCGGTATACGTGCGGCAGAAGTCGTGCATCCACTCCGGCTCCAGCAGAACGGACTCGTAGAGGCACACATCGCCCAGCGACGAGCGCAGCGACTCCCACACAAACATGGTGCTGAAGTAGATAAACTGCCCCTGCGCGCGGCGCGCGTCAAACTTCTGCTTCATTACGTCCGTTTTGACGCGGGTGGGGTCAAAAGGCAGCAGTTGGGGCTTGTAGACATCATACCATTTTTCGGGGGTAGTCATGTCAAAGGCGATATGCTCTGGGCACACGCTGCGGTTTTTATAGTAGCGGAAGCGCGCGCCCGCACCGTTTTCCAGGGTGTAGGTGTTCGCATCCTCCGCGACGCGCACGCTGCGCCCCCGAAAGGGGTATACGTCCCAGTAGAAGCCGCACTTGACCAGATCCATGCCGAAGTGGTCGATGGCGTCCACGGGGTATGCGCTCAAACCAAAGCCATCAAATGCGGGATTGCCGCTGTAGTCGTCCACATAGGGCGTGGGCGTGGTTGGGTAGCCCTGCGCGGACCACTTGACGAGGGTCTCCGGCCAAGGCACATCGCGTAGGCCCATGCGGGTGTAGTTTTTTCCCTCAAACAGAGCCCTGATGGCATTTCGGGAATCGGCAGGCATAGGGCACTTACCTCCTGACAGCTTGGTGTAGTTGCTTGCCGCGCGCGGGCGGGTGGTGGCGATGCTGCGCTGCATGCCGTGTATACGCCCGTATTGATTGGGGTGTATAGTTGGCAGATCGAAAGCGTAACCGCTTACGCAAATGGGTTTGCCAAATCTGGCGGCAGAAACCCCGCAAACACCCGCAAGCGCACTGCCAAGCAGGGTGGGGCGGAGCGGGTATATGCGCAAAGTCCGGTTGGCGGCGCGCGTCGGCGTGCGGGGGGATGTCGCCGCCGTCGCGCGCCGCGTCGGACAGAGGGAATGGTTACAGCAGTTCGCGCGCGCTTTTGAGGATCTCGTCGGTGGTGAGGCCGAACATCTCCACAAGATCTTCCAGCGGGCCGCTCCAGCCATACCGGTCGCGCACACCCACCATGCGCATGGGCACGGGGCAGGCTTCGCACAGGCATTCTGCCACAGCGCTGCCCACGCCGCCAAAGATGTTGTGGTTCTCGCACGTCACCACGCGGCCCGTTTTGCGCGCGCTGGCCACCAGCGTGTCCGCGTCCACGGGCTTGATGGCCGTCATGTTCACGACTTCTGCGCTCACGCCTTCGCGGGCGAGGATGTCCGCCGCCTCCAGCGCGCGGGCCACCATCATCCCGCTGGCGACCAGCGAGATATCCGTCCCTTTGCGCAGCACGGTGGACTTGGCAAGGTCGAAACGGTGCCCCTCGGGGACCACGGGCACGTCGTACTTGGGGATATCTCCGCGGATCATGCGGATGTATACCGGCCCCTCGTACGCCATGGCCTGCTCGAGGGCCTGCGAAAGCTCGGTCGGATCGGCGCACTCCACCACGCGGATGTTGGGGGTGGAGCGGATGATGGCGATATCATTCATGCACTGGTGCGTGGCGCCGGTGTTGGGCGTGGAGATGCCTGTGTAGCAGCCGATCATTTTGACGTTTGCGTAGGCGTAGCCGATCTGCACATAAAGCTGGTCGCACGCGCGGTGGCTCATGAAGCAGGAAAACAGCGGCACCACCGGCAGCATGCTGCTGCGCGACAGTGCGAACGCGAACGACAGCGCAGCCTGCTCCGAGATGCCCATGGTAACGTAACGATCCGGATACGCGTCGCGAAAGTCCAGCACGTTGGTGGCGGTGCCGGTTTCCGCATCCACGACCACCATGTTGGGATAACGCCCGCCCATGGCCACAAGCGTATCAGCCAGCGCGCTGCGGAAGCCTTTCAGGGATACGCCGTACATCATTTTGGGACTCATAGGCCAAGCTCCTTCATGCTGCGGTGGTACAGCTCGTCGTTCAGGTGCCCGGCGTGCCAGTGTATGGCATCCTGCTCCATGAAGCTGATGCCCGCGCCCTTTTTAGTGTCGCAGATGATCACGCGCGGCTGGCCCGGAGCGGTGGCCGGATCTCTGGCTACGGCCAGAGCGGCGCGCAAAGCGGCAACGTCATGCCCGTCCACACGCTGGGTGTGCCAGCGGTAAGCTTGCCAGCGGGCGGCAAAGGGTTCCAGATCCATCACCTGCGTGGTGGTGGAGGAAATGATGTACTTGTTGTAATCCACCAGTGCGATCAGGTTGGAAAGCCCCAGCTGCGCGCTGATGGCCGCGCCTTCCCACGTCTGGCCCTCGGTGCACTCGCCATCGCCCAGCAGCACATAGACGCGACGGTCGGTCTGGCCATTGTGCCTGGCTGCCCACGCATAGCCCGCGCCGTCGGAAAGCCCCATGCCCAGCGAGCCGGTGGGCGCTTCCACGCCGGGCAGGCAGGGGCTGCAATGCTCCTGCAAAATGCCGCCCGCGCGGTTGAACTCGTTCCACAGCATCTCGCGCCCAAAAAAGCCGCGCCATGCCATGGCCGCGTATAAAGCCGCCGAGCAGTGCCCCTTGGACATCACAAAAATATCGCGCAGCGGCCACTCCGGCTCCTGCGGGCGAAGGTTCAAAAAGCTGCCATAAAGCACGGCCAGTATCTCCGCGCTGGACAGCTCGCCCCCCACGTGGCTGGACTGGGTGCCCGAGTAGTAGGTGATCTCGATGATATCCCGCCGCAGTTGCAGGGCAAAATCGCGCAGATCCTCGTCGGTCATGGGGGTATGGTAGCGGCTGATGATGGGCAGGCTGCTTTGGTTACGGTATACGGGCCGCGTGATGCCCGCAGTATGGATGTTTTGAACTTCCTCCATGGTGTGGGGACTCCTTTCCGGCGGGGCGATTTCACCGCCACAGGGTCTTGCGCGCGGCGGCGGCGATACGCTCCGGCGTGGGCACGTTCAGGGTTTCCAGCTTGCGGGCGTAGGGCATGGGCACCTGCGCGGGGCTTACGCGCTCGATGGGCGCGTCCAGGTAGCGGAACACGCGCTGCTGCAATTCAAAGGCGATCTCGCCGCCAAACGAGCAGAAGGGCTGCGCCTCCTGCGCGATCACGCAGCGGCCCGTTTTGATGACCGATGCGCACAGCGTGCCCCAGTCCATCGGCACCAGCGTGCGCGGGTCGATCACCTCGGCGCTGATGCCCTCGGCGGAAAGCAGATCCGCCGCGTCCAGCGCGCGCTGCACCATGTAGGCCGTGGCGATGATGGTAACATCCGCGCCTTCGCGCCGCACGGCGGCCACGCCGAAGGGCACGGTGACGTCCGCGCCGTCGGGCACTTCGCCGCGCACGGCGTAGAGCATTTTATGCTCGCAGAACACCACGGGGTTTTCGTCGCGCAGTGCGGTTTTAAGTAGGCCCTTGGCGTCGGCGGGGGTGGCAGGGCAGGCGACCTTGAGGCCGGGGATGCCCGCAAACAGGCTCTCAAAACACTGGGCGTGCTGCGCGCCGTTGCCGCGCCCGCAGCCCTGCTGTACGCGGATGGTGTAGGGCACCTTGACCGCCCCGTCGGACATGTAGTGCGTTTTGGCCGTCTGGTTGATGAGCTGGTCCATCGCACAGAGGATAAAATCCACGTATTGCAGTTCCACCAGCGCGTGCGTGCCGGTGATGGCCGCGCCCATGCCCGCGCCGACGAACGCCGCTTCCGAGATAGGGGTGGACATTACCCGCCCGGGAAACTCCTCCGGCAGGTTCAGCGAGCAGCCGAACACCCCGCCGAACTTGGCGATATCCTCGCCCATAAAAAATAACTTCGGGTCGCGGCGCATTTCCTCGGCGATGGCGTCGCGGATGGCTGTGGCATATTTGATCAGCGCCATGGTACTCCCCTCACGCAAACAAATTGCTGGTCAGGCTTTCGTCGTCCGGGTCGGGGCTGGCTTTGGCAAAGGCCACGCTGGCCGCAACCCGTTCGTCCACCCTGCGGCTGATGATTTCCAAATCCGCCGCAGTGGCCGCGTTTTGTGCCATCAGCAGCTTGCCAAGACGGGCGATGGGGCAGCGTGCCTTCCACTCGTCCACCTCTTCGCGGGTGCGGTAGCCGCCGTAGCTGTATACGTCGCCTGGCCAGTGGCCGGACCAACGGTACGTTTTGGCTTCGATCAGCGATGGCCCGCCGCCCTGCCGCGCGTGTGCGATGGCCTTGGTGTAGGCCGCCTCCAGCGCCAGTACGTCGTTGCCGTCCACCATTTCGCCAGGCATGGCATAGCCTGCCGCGCGCACGACCATGTCCTGCACGGCGCAGCTTTCCTGCGCGGTGGTAAACACCTCGTAGCCGTTGTTCTCCACCACGAAGATCACGGGCAGCTTCCACACCGCCGCCAGGTTCATGCTCTCGTGCGTCACGCCTTCGTTGCAGGCGCCTTCGCCTAAAAAGCAGAACACCACACGGTCGGTATGGTTCACAAGCTTCAGCGTGATGCCCGCCCCGCAGGCCAGCGAGGTGCCGCCGCCGACGATGCCGTTGGTGCCCAGCAGCCCGTGCGCGTGGTCAAACATATGCATGGAACCGCCTTTGCCACCGGAAAGCCCCGTGGCCTTGCCAAACAGCTCCGCCATGATGCGGCCCACGTCGCTGCCGCACAGCACCGTATGGCCGACGCCGCGGTGCGTGCTGGTGAACAGGTCGCCCGCCTCGCGCAGGTGCATGGCTACCGCCCCGATGGCTTCTTCGCCGATATATAAATGAAGGGAACCTGTTACCAGACCCTCTTTGTATAGCTCATCCGACTTTTCCTCGAACCGGCGGGAGAGCAGCATGTTTTCATACAGGGCCAGCATTTCTTTGGTATTCAAGATGGTCGCCTCCGCGCGGTGGTCAGTCCATCACCAAACCGCCGTTGATATCCAGGATCTCGCCGGTGATGTAGCGGGCACGCTTGGTGCTGGCCAGGAACAGCGCGCCGTAGGCGATGTCGTCCGGCTGCCCCAGCCCCAGCGGCACCGCCGCGATGATGTTGTCGCGCCCGTTGCCGGAAACGCCCGGCAGGTGCGCCTGCTTTTCGATCATGCTGGTGTCGATCGGGCCGGGGCAGATTGCGTTAACGCGCACATTGTCCTTGGCCAGCTGCACCGCAAAGTGGAACGTGAGCGAGTTGATGGCCCCCTTGCTGGCCACATAGGCGGGCGAGGGGTTCATGCCGCCGGTTTTGGCCGCGCCCGCGGAAATGTTGACGATGGCGCCGCTGTGCTGCCTGCGCATGATGATGCCCGCGAAGCGACTGCAAAAATACGTACCGCGGATGTTGACGTTCATGACCTTGTCCCAGCCAGCCTGCGCGTGGTCGGGGAATTTTTCAAACGAAATGATGCCCGCACTGTTGATCAGCACATCCAAACGGCCATACTGGCGGATGATCGCGTCAAACACATCCCGCACACAGGCTTCCTCAGAGATATCCACGCGCATGGCCGCGACGCTCAGGCCTTCGGCGCAAAGCTTGTCCGCCAGCCGCTTTGCCGCAGCCTCGTCAATATCCAGCGCTACCACTGTGGCGCCCTCGCGTGCAAACATCGCGGCGCATGCCTCGCCGATGCCCGCGCCCGCGCCGGTGACCGCCACGATCTGCCCCTGATACTCGCCCATGATGAAACCTCCCTTATAAACGGCTGCGCGGGATCGTAACACACAATCCGCGCGCAGCCATCAACCAAGCGGCACGTCGATCGTGCTATTTTTTGAACAGCCGCTTTTGAGTATACTCCGCGTCCTTGACGCGTACGGAGGTACCCCACGCCTTCTGGCGCGCGAAGTATACGCCGTTTTGCTCCTGCTTGGGCCACAGGGTGAACAGCACGAAAGGCTCGTCGCTCATGGTGTTGTCGATCCAGTGAAACACATGGGGCGGAATCACAATGATGTCGCCGTTTTTGACGGCCACGCAATCGTCGTCCAGCCATACGAAGGTGCCCGGTTTGGCGGATACGATGTAGTAAAGCTCGGTCTCGTCATGCTCGCCGCCCTCGGTGCGGCAATGGGGCTGGAGCGTGCCCTCGTTGATGTTGATGACCTGCTGGCCTGCCATTTCATCGCCGGTGAGCATCTTGGAGGAATAGGTATGGTCGCATACAAAGGGTTCCACGTTTTCGGCATGGACCAGTTTCCAAGGCAGCTTATTCATAACGGGTACATCCTTTCCGTTTGCATCGTTGTCAGGGGCGTTTACGCAGGAAACTCCACCATGACCTTCACACGGCTGTCGTTGCGCGCGGTCACGGCTTCGAAGGCTTCGGTCACGCGGCTGAAGGGGAAGCGGTCGGTGATCATCGGCGCCAGGTTGATGTGCCCGTTGGAGAGCATGTCCAAAATCATGGGGCCCATCTGCGGCGTGCCGGCCGCGCCCACCAGCGTGCAGTTGCGCGCAATGATGCGGTCGAGCTTAACGGCTTTGAGGTCCTGCTCGTAAAAGCCCGGGATCACCAGATAGCCGCTGCCGCGCATGAGCAGCATCACATCGTTGAAGATGTCCGGGTCGCCCGTGGTGTCCAGCACCACGTCCATGCCGCGGCCATTCGTTTCGCGCATCACCACGTCGTGCAGGTTTTCGCGCGTGGTGTTTACCAGCACGTCCGCGCCCAGCTGCTTGCCGATGGCCAGCTTGGCGTCCTTGCGGCCCGCCAGGATGGTGCGGCCCATGCCCATGCCCTTGGCGCAGGCCATGCCGCCCAGCCCGATGGGGCCGGTGCCGATCACCAGCAGGTTGTTGCCCGGGCCCAGCGGCGCGCGCGTGAGGCCGTACAGGCCGATGGCCGCGGGCTCGATCAGCGCCGCCTGATCCAGCGGCACATTGTCGGGTACCTTGAAGGTGGTGCGCTCCATGATGAGCATATACTCCGCGAAGCTGCCGGGCCAGCAATCGCCGATGGTGCCGATGGCCCTGCCGTTGATGCAGCTGCCGTACTCGCCCTTCAGGCAATACTCGCACTCGCCGCAGGAATACTGCGTGTCGGAAATCACGTTGTCACCCACTTTGATGCGGCTGGTTTCGCTGCCAACCTCCACCACCGTGCCGCTCCACTCGTGCCCCAGCCGTACGGGGTAGATGGGCTCCAGCCCGTCGCCAAGGGTCAGCGTACCTTTCATGATGGAGATGTCCGTCGCGCACACACCCGAGTAGCGCACCTTCGCCAGCACCTGGCGGGGGCCTACCACCGGCTTGGGCATGTCGACTACGCGAAGCACGCCAGGTTCATATGCCAGCAATACCTTCATATCCGTGCCTCATTTCCGTTTCTTTTTCTAGAAATCCCGGGTGTAGCCGCATATCCAGCCGCCGTCGATGGTCACGATGGCGCCGGTGGTATACTTGGATTCCTCGCTGGCCAGGAACACCGTCATCGCGGCGATATCCTCCGGCTGGCCGGGCTTCCCTTGCGGGATGTGGGACGTAAGCGCTTTCGCACGCTCCGGATCAGCATAGAACAGCTTTTTGGTGCCTTCAAACAGGATGGAGCCCGGCGCGATGCCGTTTACGCGGATATTCAGCGGCGCCAGTTCCAGCGCCATGGCCTTGGTCAGGTTGAACACGCCCGCCTTGGCGGCGGTAAACGCGCATTGCAGGCGCAGCGGGGTCAGGCCCACGATGGAGCCGATGTTGATGATGTTGCCGCCCTGCCCCTGCTTTTCCATTTGTTTGATGGCGGGCTTGGAGCAATAATAAACACCGTTCAAGTCCACATTGATGATACGCTGCCACAGGTCGTCATTGTACTCGTGGATGGGCTTACGGTCTTCCGCGCCGCCGTTGATGCCCGCGTTGTTCACCAGGCAGTCCAGCCTGCCGTAAAGGCTCACGGTCTTTTCGACCATTTCGATCGCGCTTTGTTTATCGCTTACATCGGTGATGATGGCGGAACACTCGCCGCCCGCGTCCTGCACGGCGGAAACCACTTCGTTAAGCGTGGCGGCTGTGCGCCCCGCTACGACCACTTTTGCGCCGTTTGCTGCAAACTGCTTTGCCATTGCGCTGCCAATTGCTCCGCCGCCGCCTGTGATAATGACTACTTTCCCTTGCAGATCGTCTACCCTGACCATAGATAAAACCTCCAATTCAATCAAGCGGCAACCTTGCGCTTTTGTTGATACGTTCAAACCTGCCGCATCGGCACCCGCGCGGCCCGCCCGCGACGGGCGCGGCCGTAGCCAAAGCGAGAGTGCGTGGGGCGGCATTATCCCCGGGGCACGCTTAGGCCAACAGCTCGCGGGTGTAGCCGCTGATCCAGCCGCCGTCGACAACTGCGTTCATCCCCGTGGTATAGCGGGATTCGTCGCTGGCCAAAAACACCGTCATGGCGGCGATATCTTCCGGCTCGCCGGGATACCCCAGCGGGATATGGGACATGATCGCCTCGGAAAGGGCCGTATCGCCGTAGAAAATTGCCCTTGTGCCCTGGGTGAGGATGGAGCCCGGCGCGATGGTGTTCACGCGGATGTTCAGCGGCGCCAGCTCCAGCGCCATGGCCCGGGTCAGGTTGTAAACGGCGGCCTTGGTTGCGGTGTAGGCGCACTGATACCGCAGCGGCGTGAGCCCGGCGATGGAGCCGATGTTGATGATGCTGCCGCCCTGCCCCTGCTTTTCCATCTGCCTGATGGCAGGTTTGGAGCAGAAGTATAAACCGTTCAGGTTCACATCTACGATGCGCTGCCACAGCTCGTCGTTGTATTCATGGATGGAGCAGCGCTCGCTGGCCAGCCCGTTGGTGCCCGCGTTGTTCACCAGGCAGTCCAGCCTGCCGTAGCGGGCAACGGTAGTTTCGACCATGTTCTGCGTGCTTTGCCTGTCTCCCACATCCGTGACGACGGCCGCGCACTCGCCCCCGGAGGCGACAATCTGCGCGACGACCCCGTCCATCGTTGCGGCGTTACGGTCCGCAAGCATGACGCGCGCCCCATTGAACGCAAACTGCCTCGCCATAGCGCTGCCGATGGCCCCGCCGCCGCCTGTAATGATAACTACTTTGCCCCTGAGATCGTCTACGTGGACCACGGAAACGCTACCTCCAATGTTTACGCTGCAACCTTGCGCTTTTGCTTGTAGATATCAAAGAGCACCGCGCCCGCCATCAGCGCGCCCTGCACGGCCACGCGCATGGTGGTGGGCAACCCCAGAAAGATGATGGCGTTTTCCGCCGCGAACACCAGCAGCACGCCGATGAGGATGCCAAGCGGCGAGCACTTGCCTCCGCTTAAGCTCACGCCGCCCACGACGCACGCGGCGATAGCGCGAAACTCCCAGCCGTCGCCGGTTTCCGGCAGGCCCAGCCCCAGGTCCAGCGTAAGCATGATGCCCGCCACGCCGCTGAGCACTGCGGAAATGACATACGCCGCCATGCGCATTTTTTTGGCGGGGATGCCAGCCAGCACCGCCACCTCGCGGTTGTCGCCCGTGGCCAGCAGTCTGCGGCCCCACAGTGTTTTTTTGATGGCAACAAACGCGATGGCAAACAGCAAGACCATGATCCAGAACGGGGGGTGCATTCCTAGAAAGGACGATTTGAAAAATTCCGTGTAGTGGTAGCCCGGCACCTTGTCCAGCGCGAACTGGTACCCCTTGATGAACAGGTAGCGCGCGCCGCCCACGATGTAGAGCGTGCCCATGGTGGCCACGAAGTCCGGCACGCCGAAGTGCACCACTAAAAGCCCGTTGACAAGGCCGATCAGCACGCAGCACACCAGCGAAAACAGGATGGCCGCTTCGGTGGACCAACCGTAGTCGCACACGAACGACGCGGTGATGATGCCCGCAAAGCCCGCCACGCGGCCGGTGGAGATATCCACGTTGCCCGTCATCAGCGGGAAGGCCGCGCCCAGCGCGCACACCGCGATGAAGGGGATCTGCGTGAACATGGCGGAGAAGTTGTTCACGGTGAAAAAATCCGGCCGGATCAGCGTGGTCAGGAATACGATGGCCAGCAGCGGGATGGTGACGCTGACCTCATCCAGGCGCAGGAAGCGGCGGAGGGGCGACATACTGCCCCGGGCGATGGTTTTGCTGTTTTGCATGGTTTCCACCCTTCCTTTCCTTTACTGGGAGATGCGCTTGGCTTCCATGCGCTTGCGCTGGATGTCCAGCAGCACGGCCAATACCAGAATCGCGCCGATGAGCACCAGCTGCAAGTTGGTATCCACCTTTAAAAGCCGGAGGCAGTTCCACAGCACATGGAACAGCAGCACGCCCAACCCCACGCCGTAGATGGAGCCCGCGCCGCCTGCCATGCTGATGCCGCCGATGGCGCAGCAGATGATGGCGCGGAACTCGCGCCCCGCCCCGTACGTAGAGGAGGCGGATTGGCTTGTGAGCACGTCAAACAGCCCGCTGACCGCGGCCAGCGCGCCCGCGAGGATGAACACCAGCATTTTGATGCGGTTTACGTTGATGCCCGCCATTTGCGCCGCTTCCTTATTGCCGCCCACAGCGCGCAGGCGGTAGCCGAACGTGGTCTTGCGCACCACAAAGTCCAGCACCACGATCACAAGGATGAACACGAAGAACAGCCACGAAAGCCCCAGCGGCTTGGGCCGGGTGAACACCTTGGTGCCCAGCTGCCCGATGGGGATGGTGAGCCCGTCGCTGAGCGTGACAGCCAGTCCCTGGCAGATGAACTGCGTCGCCAGGGTGGTGATCCACGAGCTCAGGCCCAGCTTGGTGATCAGGAAACCGTTGAGCGCGCCAACCGCTATGCCGGTCAACAGCGTAATGATAAGGCTGGGGATCAGCGGAAGGCCCAGCGTATCGGCGGCAATGCCGCACATGACGCCTGCCAGACAGCCAGACATGCCGATGGACAGGTCGATCTCCCCCACCATGATGACCAGCGACTCCGCCAGGGCCGCCATGCCGATGAAGATGCTGCCGGTCAGGATGGTGGAAAAGTACTTCCACGTCAGCAGGCTGCTGTTGATGCTGGCCGTGACAGCCATGATGATGATGATGGGGATGAGGATGCCGATTTCCGGCGTCATGAAAAACTGAACCACAACGCTGCCGTTCCGTTTTTTCATTTCGCTCGTCGCCTGAATGCTGTTCACGGTCGTTCCTCCTTGGTTTGCTTAAGCAATCGTTTTGAACGTCTTGACGGCCAGTGCCATGATGGCCGCCTCGTTCGCGCACTGCCCATCCAGTTCGCCTGCCACGCGGCCCTCCGCCATCACGACAAACCGATCGGACATTGCCATCAGCTCCGGCAGCTCGGAGGAGATCATGATGATGGCTTTGCCTTCCTTCGCCATCTGGTTGATGTGCCCGTAGATCTCGTTCTTGGAGCCCACGTCGATGCCCTTGGTGGGCTCGTCGAGGATCACGATGGTGGGGTCGGCGTTGAGCGAGCGAGCGATGACGACCTTCTGCTGGTTGCCGCCCGACAGCGTGTTGACCATCGTGCAGATGGAGGGCGATTTGATGCACAGTTTATCGTAATAGATGCGAGCGCGCTTGCGGATGCGGCTCTTGGTGACCACAGTGGCCACGCTCACCTTGTGCAGGTTGGAGATGGTCACGTTATCCTTGATGTCCCACACGAAGTTGAGGCCGTATTTCTTGCGGTCTTCGCTCACCATGCCGATGCCCCTGCGCACCGCGTGGCTGGAGGAGCGGATGGAGAGCTTCTTCCCATGGATGTAGATGGAGCCCGATTGGATGGGCAGCATGCCGTAGAGCGCCATGCATACCTCGCTGCGCCCCGCGCCCACCAGCCCTGCCATGCCCAGCACCTCGCCCGCGTGCACCGTGAAGGATACGTTCTCCACCAGGTTTTTGTTGGCGATGTAGGGGTGGGCAATGGTCAGGTTTTCCACGCGCAGCACGGGCTCGCCGATGGTGGCTTTTTCCTTGACGTAGAGGCTCTTGAGCTCGCGACCGATCATATCGTGGATGATGGTGCCCGCGTCGTACTGGGCGCGCTCAAAGGTAGAGATGTTACGCCCGTCGCGCAGGATGGTCACACGGTCGGTCAGCTCCATGATCTCCATGAGCTTGTGCGTCACGAAAATCACGCTGGTGCCCTTGCTTTTGAGCATGCGCACCACTTCGAACAGCTGTCGCACGTCGTTGTTGCTCAGCGACGTGGTGGGCTCGTCCAAAATGAGCACCTTGGGGTCGGTGGCCAGCGCGCGCGCGATCATGAGCATCTGCTGCTGGCCGATGGAGAGCTTACGCACGTCCGCGCGGGGGTCCAGATTGATGTGGTTTTTATCAAGCAGTTCCGTAGTGGCCTTGTACATCTCACGGAAGTTGACAAACAGCGCACGCCTGCGCAGGCTTTTGCCGGCGTCGGTGCGCGGCTTATCCAGCTTCAAATCCGCCATGTAGATGTTTTCGGCGACGGAGCTGAATTTCAGCACATTGATTTCCTGCGGCACATAGCCGATGCCAAAGCGCATCGCATCGTGGGGGTTGGCGGGCTTGATTTCGTTGCCCTCGATCTTCAGGACGCCGGTGTAGGATCCGTGGGGATAAATCCCGTTGAGCACCTTGAGCAGCGTGGATTTCCCCGCCCCGTTTTCGCCGATCAGCCCCAGCACCTCGCCGGGCTTGACGTTGATGCAAACGTTGTCGTTGGCTAGCACGCCAGGGAAACGTTTGGTGATGTTGATGGCCTCCAGCACGTAGTCCATGATCCGATATCACCTTGCCTTGCATTTCCTGTGTTGTTCCAACAAGGGTGCGAGCTTGCCCTAAGGCTAAGGCAAGCTCGCACCCGCTAGGGTTTGAAAGTGCTTTTTCCGGCCGGTTTACTTGAAGAACGTGGCCACTTCCGCCGCGATGCCGCGATGGAACTCGATGCCGTTCTCGCCGGTGCCGTCCTTGGTGACGATCGGGGCGGTCAGGTCGGTCCACGCGGGCACTTCTTCGCCGCGGAGAACCTTGTCAA
>CAZOZO010000028.1:0-40327 GCA_964584315.1 uncultured Oscillospiraceae bacterium | reverse complement strand
CACGGCAAGGCTGCCGTAACGCAGGCGGATGCCTGCATCCTTTTCTCCATTCCGTATGACGGCGGCTGGACGGTGAAGGTGGACGGTGTGGCCACCGATACGCAGGCTGCGTTCGATGCGCTGCTGGCCGTGCGGGTCGCGCCCGGCGAGCACGCCATCGAACTGCAGTTTCGGCCCGCAGGCCTGATGGCCGGGTTCTATGCTTCGCTGCTCTCCCTTGTTTTGCTGGCTGCGTATCTGTGGATCGCTGCAAGGCGCGCCCGCTTGCACCCGGAAAGCCTTTCGTAGCACCGCGGTTTGCCGCCGGGGCAAGTCGCGCCATTCGTAAAACATGCAGCAAGCCCCCCAAGCGTATGCCTGGGGGGCTTGCCGTTTGGTACGCCCGGTGCGATTGTAACGTATGCCCTTCAGAGTCTATTGTAGTGCGAGACGCTGTTTGCGGATGACTACGGTTTTGACTACATTCGAGCCGGATTTCTTGGTTTCAACCGTCAAATTTCTTCTCTGTGGAAAACAAAAACCCCTTGAAACTTAATGTCTCAAGGGGTTTTGCGTGGTACACCATCAGGGACTCGAACCCTGGACACCCTGATTAAGAGTCAGGTGCTCTACCAACTGAGCTAATGGTGCATATTCATCGGAACCGCTTTCGCTGACCGACGAAGATTATTATACCCGTTTTCAGGGGATTGTCAACCACTTTTTGAACATTCTGCAGATTTATTTCTGCGCGCTTCTCATCGTTTGTCCAAGAATTGCCAAGGGTTGCGTGCTCGCCGGTCATGATAAGTTATAACCGTATCCATGCGGCTTGCCTACATTTCGGCTGCGAATCCACATGTTGTTCCCAAATTGGTCACACTTTGTTTACATTCCGTGCAACAAACGGCCACTTTTGTTCGTCATAATACAGGAGAGGTGATCGTATGGCCAAGATACTTGTCTATGGTACGGAAGAGCACGTCACGCGCAAGCTGATGCAGGTATTTATGAAGGAGCGCTTTACAGTCAAAGCCTGCGAAGCGACCGAGAAGCTGCCCGCCCCCAGCGCCGAACCGACGCTGGTCGTATTGGATGCGAGGCTCAAATGGTCGGTTTGCCGCCCCCTGTTCGGTGATATCCAGGTTGCTGGGTACCCGGTGCTGTTTTTGACGGCGGATCGGGATATGACCTCGCACCTGCGCGCGCTGTACCGCGGCCAGTCCGATGTGCTGATGCTGCCGTTTTCGCACAAAACAGCCGTAGCAAAGGCACAGCTGCTGCTGGGCCACAGCGAGCCGCTGCGCGAGCTGGCGATCGACGAAAACGAACGGGTCGCGCTGCTGGACGGCGAGCGTGTGGAGCTGACCGCGCAGGAGTTTGCGCTGCTGCTGGCCTTGATGGAGAACCCGGATATGCCCATCAGCCGCGAACAACTGCTGCGCAAGGCGTGGGGCTACCAGAGCATCGGCGAAACACGCACGGTGGACGTGCACGTGCAGCGCCTGCGTAAAAAGTTGGGCGTTGAGCGCATTGAAACTGTCTATAAGTGCGGCTATCGGCTCAAGATGGCTTGATACGGATACCGCGCCTCGCGAACAGCCGTGGATAGTGTGCGATAGCAGGTTGTGGTTAACATGCCCTTGCACTTGAGAACCGTTGTAGGGCGCTGCTTACAAGTCATGTGGCAATGTACTTGCGCGCCCCGTGGCATCGCTTATGCCTGCCGGGATGGATTCATGCCTTTGCTATATTGCGACGCAAGATGCCGCTCTAAACCCGCGCTGGAACATGCAAAGCGGGTCGCGTTATCATGAATGAACATGCCAGCCCGCAAAAAGGTCAAACAGCAAATCAACCAAAGAAACCCCCTCGCCACACTCCGCAATCTTGAACGGAGGGCGAGGGGGTTCAGATATGATGCGAGGCGTTTGGCTTGCCGGTTGTGACCTTGCATTCTCCGCTGCCGTGGTTCCGTCTTTACACTTGGACTGACGCTATTTCGACTTGCGGTTCTTGAGCGCCGCAGTGCGTTTTGCACCCAGTAGCCTTTCCGCAAAGCGGATCACACGCTCCTGTGAGAAATAGGCCTCGTTGGGGGTAGGCGGTTCGCTCATCACCTTGGCCCACGCTTCGGGTGCAATGTCCAGCTTTTTGAGGATATAGGCTTCGTCCTCGCGCATCTGCTCCTCAGGGTAGGGCGGCTGCGCCAGCTCCGCAAGCGCTTCGTCACGGGTCATCTCGCCGTTGTTGATCAGGCAGCTCAGGTGGTAGCGGCGCTTGTCGTAGCGAAATTTGCGGGGCAGGTATACCGACTGGAACCACTTGGTAAAGCGGCTCTCGAAGTGCTTGCCGCCGTAGTACTCCCAGCCGAACTCGCGCGAGAGCATGGCGATGGCCTCTTTTTTGGAATATGGGATGTAGTTGAGCAGGTTCACCTGCTCAATGGCAGTAAATTTCCACCGCGCCTGCACCAGCGACAGGTGCGGGTATTTGCGCAGGCTTTTGCCGCGGCCCCAGCGCCGGTACACGCTCTTCAGGTGCCAGTAGTCCATGCAGCTGAGCTGGCGCGAGAAGGGCGAGCTGGCGCCCTCGGTGGCGATGTTGGTGCCGTTGAGCACATATCGGATGCCGTATTCCTTAGCGAAACGGTACACCGCCGCCACCAACAGGTGATCCTGCGGTACGTCAAGGTTGGCAAGACCGGAAAACTGGTAGGCGCGCTGCAACTCCTTCATGGTGGGCCAATCCATCACGATGGTGTGCAGCTGCAAACCCAACTGGTTGCACAGACGCTCGATGTTGCGCACAGCAACCTCGCTGTTCCAGCCCGTATCCACATGCACCGCCAGCATCCGCAGGCCCAGCTTGTGCGCTGTATGGGCCAGACAAGCGCTGTCCACCCCGCCGGAAATGCCGATGATGCAGTCGAACTCCTTACCCTGCCCCGCCGCCTTGATCTGGGCGACAAGCGCTTCCAGCTCGCGTTCGCTCTCCCCCGGGCGGTAGCCGCGCAGGGCCTTCTGCTCGTCATAGCGGTGGCAGTAATTGCACACCCCGTTTTCGTCAAAGGTGATGGAAGGGTCACTGCCATCCATCACGCAGCGCGTGCAAATATCAGGCATGTTTGAACACCCCCATGGCATATAGTTCCCGCTCCTCGGGCACATGGATGAGCACCGCACGGCGCGGGCCATAGAACACGTACATGCTGCCCGCCGCGGCCGCGTGCGCGCCGCCCTGCTCCAGTACAGCCTTCATGTCCTCTGCGCCGCCCGCGCCGCCGCAGGCGATCACGGGGATGGTCACTGCCTCGGCCACGCTCTTGACCAGCTTTACATCGTAGCCCTGCATGGCGCTGTCGCGGTCGATGCTGTTGAGCAGTATCTCGCCCGCGCCCGCCGCTTCCGCGCGGCGCGCCAGCTCGACAGGCGAACCCTCCACCGGCTTGGTGCCGCAGCAGGTCATGCAGTGGTAGCGGCGCAGTACATCCTGCTTTACGTCGATGGAAGCCACGATGCTCTGCGAGCCAAACGCGACGGCTGCCTTCTCCAGCAGTGCGGGGTCGGCCTGCCAGGCGGTGTTCAGGATCACCTTTTCAAAGCCGATATGGAACAGCCGGCGTATCTGTTCGATGGTCGTGATGCCGCCGCCGTAACTCAGCGGCATGAAAGCTTCCGTGGCGATCTCCGCCAGCAGGTCGAAATCCGGGGCTGCGCCCCGCTTGCTGGCCTCGATATCCTGCACGCAAAGCTCGTCTACGCATTTTTCACTGAATATTTTGACCGCATTGATGGGATCGCCGAGGTATACGGGATCCTTAAAGCGGCGGGTCTTGACCAGGTTGCCCTCCGAGAGCAGCAGGCAAGGGATAAGGCGCGGGCGCTGGAACATGCTAGCACACCTCCGCGAAGTTTTTAAGCAGCGCCATTCCGAAACGGTGGCTCTTCTCGGGGTGGAACTGCGTGCCGCGCACGTTGCCGTGCCGCACCGCAGCCGCGAAGGGGTAGCCGTAGTCGCACATCATCAGCGCGTCGCCCTCGTCCTCGCACTGGGCGTAATAGCTGTGCACAAAGTAGTAGCGCGGCTGCTCCGTGATGCTTCGCACGAGAGGGTCGCCCTCATCCGTGAGGGTCACCACATCCCATCCCATATGCGGCACCTTGAGCGCGGGCTGATCCGCGAGGCGGAAGCGGATGTTGCGAAAAGGAATGTAGCCCAGCCCCTCGCGCTTGCCCTCCTCGCTGCTCAGGCCCAGCATCTGCATGCCAAGGCAAATGCCCAGCACAGGCTTGCCCTGCCGTACGGCATCGTCCAGCGAGGCGCGCATGCCACTGGCATCCAGCCTGTCCATACCGTCGTCAAAGGCGCCCACACCGGGCAGAATCAGCTTGCCGCAGGTGTTCAGCTCCTCCGCAGTACGCACGATCAGGCTCTGCGCGCCTGCTTTTTTGAGCATGTTTTGAATGGAACCCACATTGCCGATGCCATAGTCAAGGATACCGATCAAGCGCATGCGCCCCTTTCCGCGGGTGCGGAAGTTTGTAGTGCAATATCAAGCCTCGAACCACCCAAGCCGACCCGTTTGCATCACTGCGAACGGCTTGGTTTGGGGTGCGTCTGGCCCTGATGGCTGCCCGGTCTGTCGTCAGGTCGCTACCCGCGCTCCGTCCATCCACAAAAATACGACAAAAGCGCGAACGCCTTTGTCGTATCCAAGCATAGCACCCCGCACGCGTTTCGTCAACGGGGCTGCGCGGACGGGCACGTCAAGCCAGGCGTTTATACAGGGTAAGCACGTTGCGGCCATCCGCGCGCGCATAAGTCTGGCGGTCTGTCATACGACGTGTCATCAATATGCCTAGGCCGCCGATCTCCCGCTGCTCCGCGGGCAACGTGGTATCCGGCGCGGGCATGGCCAGCGGGTCGAAGGGCACGCCGTTGTCCTCAAAGCGCAGCACGGCCTCGCCATTCACGTTTTGCAGGGTAAGGGCCGCCTCCGTCGCGCCGGAGTAGGAGGCGATGTTCATGAACACTTCCTCCACCACGGTCTCCAGCGCCATGCGCACGCGGGGGCCGCAACCGGACTCGTCCAGAAAGGTGGTCAGGGCCTCCATCGCCTGCGAAAGGCTTTCCGCTTTGGGCGCAAGGTTCACCGCAACCCCTCCAAACAGTCTACTCGATGGTCAAGATGTCCACAAAGCCGGACATCTCCAGAACCTCCATCACCATTTTGTCTACATGGCGCACCACCATGTCGCCCTGCTTGGCCATGCGCTTTTGCAGCGCCAGCAGCACGCGCAGGCCCGCGCTGGAAACATAGATGATCTTGGTGAAATCCAGCGCCAGGTGGGCAACGCCCGTCAAATCGGTCAGGGCCTGCTCCAGATCGGGGGAGGTGATGGTATCCAGCCGCCCGTCCAGCGTTACGGTCAGGGTGGAGCCGGTCAGCGCCTTATCGATGGTCATGGGGAACGCTCCTTTCCAAAATCACATTACTTATGTTCGGGTAGCTTTTTGATCACGGTCAGCTCCGCGCGCGAGGGGCGGGCGCAAACGGTTACATCGTCGGCCATGCCGCGCAGGATGTGCGCCTCCACGTCCTTGAGCTCGGCGGGGGTATCGTCCTGCGGGGGCGCGTTATAGCCCGTCAGCAGCGAGAGGGGCACATAATAGCTGGCGGCGCTTTCCGCACCGTCGGTGAAAAGGGGCACATAGCCCGTGGCGTCGCTCAGGAAAGCATCCGAAAAAAACGCGCCGATGCGGGCAAAAATACCTTTGGGCGGCTGGTTGCAGTGGCTCTTGGCGATCTCGGCCAAGCGGTCGCGCGTCGCGTCGCTCAAGATGCCCTCCAGCCGCAGGTGTATCTCCATATTTTCGTCGTTGGTCTCCACCCACAGCGAGGCGAAGGTTTCCTCCAGCACGAAACGGATGGAACGAATCAGTTCCTCGGACAAAAGGCGCATCCGTGCGCCGAAATCCGCCGAATACCCGATGTAGCGAACCGTTTTTTCCACCATGTCCAGTGCAGGCGCAATGTTTTCTGCCTTGACCGCGATCACGTCCGATTGCATGTGCCATCCCTCCGGTCACGCGCCGCGCAAGACCCGCGCAGAGCGGCTTTTGCACAGGATACCACAAAAAGCAGGTTCTGGAAAGGGGAAGGGCGCGATTTTACCGTTTCAGAAAGTGCCCGTTGCCCGTCATGAAGGCGATCAGCGTGTGCTTGTCATCGTAGACTGACACACGGTACAGGCAGGTGGTGCCGCCGCGGCTCACTTCCTCGGCCTCGGCGTACAGGCACGCGCCCAGGCCGGGCTTGATATAGGTGATATCCGCGCTTCGGCTGACGGTCAAGCGGTCGCCTGCGTTGGCCGCCACGGAGAATGTGGTGTCGCAAAGGGTGAAGATGGCTCCGCCCTGCACCGTGCCGTTGCTGTTGAGGTGCTCGCGCTTGAGCGGCATGCTGCACTTGGCTCCGTGCGCGGAAACCTCGTCGATACGGATGCCGCAAAGCTCGGTAGCGAAGTAGTCCTTGGCAAACAGGGCGCGCAGCTGCTCCAGGTTCATGTGCCCTCCGCTATGGCGAAGCGCTTAAGCACCGCACCGCCGAAGTCTTTGATCTCAAACACACCCGCGTCCCAGTCCAGCGTCATGTAGCTCTTGGGCTGATCCTCCTTGGGCAGGGCGGCGGAGCCGGGATTGATGTAGGTGAGCCCGTCGCTGGTCTCCACCGTGTGCACGTGCGTGTGGCCGTGGATGAGCACATCGCCGTGCCGGTATGGCGGGCGGGTGGCAAGGTTGAACAGGTGCCCGTGGGTGACGAAAGCCTGCGCGCCGTTTTTGAGCGGCAGCAGCATGTAATCCGCCATGATGGGAAACTCCAGCACCATCTGGTCGATCTCCGCGTCGCAGTTGCCGCGCACGGCGAGGGGCTTTACGGCCATACTGTTGAAGAGCTTCGCCACGCCCATGGGGTCATGCCCCTCCGGCAGGGGGTTGCGGGGGCCATGGTACAAAAGGTCGCCCAGCAAAATCAGGCGGTCTGCCTTCTCCGCCTCAAAGCGCCGGAGCACTGCCTCGGCGGCGGCGCGGGAACCGTGCAGGTCGGATGCGAAAAGGTATTTCATCGTATTTCACCTCTCTGGTCGGATGGGGGTCAAATGTCAAGCGTGAGCAGCACGGGGCAATGGTCGCTGCCCATCACGCCGTCGTCGATATCGGCGCGGACGATCTTGTCCTTGATGCGCTCGCTCACGAGGAAGTAGTCGATGCGCCACCCAACGTTCTTGGCGCGGCTGTTCATCATATAGCTCCACCAGGTGTAGCGGTCGCGGTCGTCCGGGTGCAGGTGGCGGAAGCTGTCCACAAACCCGCGGGCGAGCAGGCCGGTCATCTTCTCGCGCTCCTCAGGGGTGAAGCCCGCGTTTTTCACGTTGCTCTTGGGGTTTTTGATGTCGATCTCCTTGTGGGCGACGTTCAGGTCGCCGCAGACGATCACGGGTTTTTGCGCATCCAGCGCCTTCAGGTAGTCCGCGAAGGCATCTTCCCATGTCATGCGATAGGGAAGGCGCGCCAACTCCCTCTGGCTGTTGGGGGTGTAGACTGTGACCAAGAAAAAGTTTGGGTACTCCAGCGCGATCACGCGGCCCTCGCGGTCGTGTTCCTCAATGCCCATATCATAGCGCACGGAGAGCGGCTCGTGCTTGGCGAAGATGGCCGTTCCGGAGTAGCCCTTCTTTTCAGCGCTGTTCCAGTAGGCAAAGTAACCCTCGGGTTTAAACTCCGCCTGCTCCGGCTGCAGTTTGGTCTCCTGCAGGCAGAAGAAGTCGGCCCCCTGCGAGGCGAAATATTCCGGAAAGCCCTTGCCCATGCTGGCGCGCAGGCCGTTCACATTCCATGAAATAAAGTTCATGCTGCGTCTCCTTTCGGTAGAAGGGGTGGCTTCGTGTTGCTCTGCCCCGCCGCGCGGTACGACCGACACGCCGCCGTGCAGTCCGTTATCCCCTGCCCTTATTGTACCTGAGCGGGCGGAGCGCGAAACACTCGCCTTGTGACTAGAGCAGCTTTTTGAGCAGCGGTATGCGCTTCAGGAGCCATGCGATGGCAAACGCAACCGCGAACACGCCCACTTCCCAGATGAACACGGCCAGCAGCGGGTCAATTGCCTTGCTCACGGGGTCGAAGAAGCGGTGGCGACTCTCGGTGATCAGCAGATCCTGCAAGAGGTAGATACCAAACGCCGTGCCGCCGACCGCGGCCCAGCGGCGCACACCCATCTCGCTCGCGGGGCGGCGTGTGAACGACGCCTTGGATAGCAGCATGGCGGCTAGCGCACCCACGGCAACAAAGATCGAGGGGGCGGTGCGCTCGTCCATGAACCAGTATTTCATGCCCGCGGCCACGTGCCCGTACTCCATGTATGTCAGCCAGACGGACGCAGCCAGCGCGGCAAGGATGGCCAGCAGGCAAAGTAGCCTGCTGACGCGCACAGCGAAGGTATGCACATAGTGCCCCGCAAAGAAGAACCCAAGAAACACCGCAAACAGCGGCACATCGAAGTACTGGGGCAGCACGGCTTGCGGCACATAGTGCGTGAGCAACGGCCACGCGGCGTACACTCCGAAGCTTACGGCCATGAAGTATTGAATGTCCCGCTTTTTCATGGCGGAGGCCAGTCGCTGCAACATTGGCAGCATAACCATCATGCCAAGGTAGAAGTACAAATACCAGAACGAATCCGTAATGCGCTCACGCCAGATGCTCTTGAGGAAATTGGGGATGTCCAGCGCGCGGCTCCACGACCAGCTGTCCTGCCAGATGTTGATAAGGTAATAGACGTAGGAAAACAGGACGAGCACCAGCAGCACCCGCAGGAAGCGCCAAAACGCCTGCTTGTACGTGTCCTGACGTGGCAACAGGCACGCGCCGGAAACCATCACGAACAGCGGCACGGCCACCTTGCTAATGTAGTACCACGCGATGGACAGCCACCAATCGATGCTGGCGGGTGTGAGCGCCTTGAACACCAGGCTGTTCGTGTGGTTGACGATCACCAGAAATGCGGCCAGGATGCGCAGAAAATCCAAATAGGCATAGCGGGGCTTGGCGGCGGACTGGGCCATGGGCATTACCTCCGTTCGGGCGGGAATGGAGAAAAGCTTGGTAGACATACGGGGGCGGGACATGGGACGGAACCGCCGGGAACCTGAACAGCGACGCCCAGGCAGCCAACGAATGGGGGTAGGTTTCCTGCGGCCCCTGTGCCGCGCGTTGAATACGACTTATTCCGTCAGCTCCAGCACGCAGCCCTCCGGCCCCAGCACGCAGCTCTCGTAATAGCCGTCGCCCGTGACACGCGGGCCGCTGGCAACGATATATCCGTCCGCTTGCAGACGGTCGGTCAATGCATCCACCGCCGCGCGGCTGCCCAGCGCAAAGGCAAGGTGCGCATAGCCCGCGTGCGGCGCGCCCCCTGCGCTCTCCGCGAGACCGGGGCGCGTCATCAGCTCCAGACGCGCGCCGCCCTCGAACGTCAAAAAGTACGTGCGCAGGCCGGTGCTGGGGTTGTGATAGCCGCTACCAGCTGCGGCCTGAAAATAGGTAAGGAAGAAATCCTTCGCGGCGGGCAGATCGTGCACATAGAGGGCGATGTGTTCGATTCGCATGGCGTGGCTCCTTTGCGCGTCGGTATGCTATTGATGGTAAACCAGCATTGGCGCCGTGTCAAGGGGAGCGCGCAACCCGAAGTGTGGCTGCGATGCTCATAGAATCGTCATGATAAGTGGAACGCCCCGCAGGCGCGGAGCGTTCCAAGGTCATGGCTTACAAATCTTCATGCTCTGGGCATATTGACCGTGCCTGTGGATGCATCGTCCCCCGCGGGACGGAAGGCAGGGTCGACATTCGGGCTTTCGCCATCGACAACAGGTGCTTTCTCGCGAATCACCTTCAGGTTGGGTTTGAGCAGGCGTTTTTCAATATACATTTTTTCGTCCGCGCTGTTGAGCACCAGATCGATCGAATCGTTCAGGAAGCACCGGCCGGCTTCGATGCCGTGGCTGGCGCTGATGAGATAGGGACGGTTTTCAGTACGGTTGATAGCCTCAAACTCTGCCAAGGCACGTTGCCATACGCTTTCGCATTCCTCTTCATTCATACCATCAAATACGATCAGAAATTCGTCTCCACCAAGCCGGATGACCAAGTCGCTCTCCCGAATGGACTTTTCGATCATGTTGACAACGGTACAAATCAACTCGTCGCCCATATCGTGGCCCAGGGTATCGTTGACCTCCTTCAAGCCATTGATATCGACAAAGCAGAAGCCGAACGAGCACCGCCGATCCGGATTGCCAATATAGCGCGTGTTGAGCAGCTTTAACCCACCCCGTCGGTTGAGCGCGCCGGTCATCGCGTCAAATTCGGAGAAGAAGCGGATGGCGTCGCTTTCATTGCGGTTGATGGTAAGCAGCACTGCGATTACCAGAG
The DNA here is from genome assembly GCA_964584315.1 of uncultured Oscillospiraceae bacterium. Classification (GTDB taxonomy): domain Bacteria; phylum Bacillota; class Clostridia; order Christensenellales; family Aristaeellaceae; genus CAXXOK01. Next base: position 29,857 of record CAZOZO010000028.1, on the reverse strand, counting down.
AAATCAGCAAAATCATGAAGTAGATATAGAAATAATTTTGCAGCGTAGTGTCGATCAGGTATGCCGTCGTGTTATGAATCAGTGTGCCGCTGCTGGAGCTAAGCGGTATGCGGGAATAAATGAACCAATCGCCGGAGCCAAGCGTGATGGGGTATCCACTGTTATTGACTGAATAGGCATCAGATGAAAAAATACGGTTGTAGACAAACACGCCGTTGTCGGTAATGGTCGAACCCGCAATGTTTTCCTGCATCGCTTGCCATTCGACCGGGTACCGTTTCGCAAAGCTGACGTCCACCATGTCCTCGTACATAAAGCCCCATTCCAGGCTTTTGTCAGCACCGTTGTTTAGCCAGTACCCGTCGGCATTCAGCATAGCGAAAGAGCCAACGCCTGTGGTCGTGAAAGGTTTGATGAGGTTGAACAGCTCGTCGCCCAAATAGTTGAGCACAAGGATGCCTGTTGCCTTGCCTGCAATATCATAGACGGGCGTAGCCACTCGAATCATCGGCTTGCGGGGTGTTTGAATCAAGCCGTTTTCCACATTCAGGTCAATGCGGGAGATAAAGATCCCTCGATCGGATAGACGGAGGGTATCTGTAAAGTAGTAGCTGGCTTTTTTGCTTTGCAATTTGTCATCCGCAATGCGTACGGCTCCGTCTGCACCCTGTTCGACGCGAAGCGCCTCGTTTCCGTTAGCGTCGATATAGCGTATTTGGTCGTACTGCTTTTTCGCATTGGCAAAAGCCAACCATTGCTGCGCCATGACCGTGAAAGCATCTCGATTGTTACCGCTGTCCGTCATGGAACGGAAACTTTCTTTGATAAAAACCAAATCGGTCACAATACGGGATAACCGCGCGGTAATCAGCGTGCCGATGGTGTCCACGAAATAAACTTCACGTTGCAATAGCCATTGCCCTCTCACGCTGTTCGAGCTGTTTTGCGTGGTCAGGGTAACGCCGAAAAATATGACGCTAAGGATCAGGAAAATGACAACCCAATATCGAAGGATCCTGCCCTTTGAATGCCAAAGTGTTTGCAGCATGATTGACCGCCACCTTCAGACGTTTATGCGAATCGCCGCGCCGCGGACAGCGACAATTTGTAAAGCAACCGCAGCAAAGACAGCGCGTTTCCAGGGATAAACCGCCATCCGGCGATTTCATTGGCGATTTGGATGATTCCGTTGCTTTCATTATAATGATTGTGCAAATGGATGTAAACAAAGATACGGAAATTCTGTAAATATTGTGTGGCAATGTAACCGTCACGCAGCGAGCGGCAAATACCCCTCCGAGCGGCGGTTGGGTGAGTGATGCAACCATGTCGCGGCGCATACGAAAAGTCGCAACGCCCCGCCGAGAGAGGCGAAGCGTTGCGAACCTATGGAAATTGCCACATGAAGGGTTAGCCAAGCACAAGTCTGCAATAGCTCTTCTTGCCCTTGCGCAGCAGCAGACCGCCTTCGCCGATCTGCGAAGCCTCGACGCGCTGGTCAAGGTCGGTCGCCTTCTCCTCGCCCACCATGACCGCGCCGGACTGCACCATCTTGCGCGCATCGCCGCGGCTTGAGCACAGGCCGCACAGGGCCAGCAGCGTGGTCAGGCGGTTGTCCTCGGCCAGCGTTTCGGCAGTCACGGCATAGGTGGGCACGTTGTCCATGTCGCCGCTACCGCCAAACAGCGCCTGCGCCGCGTCCTGTGCCTTCAGGGCCTCCTCCTCGCCGTGGATCAGCTTGGTCACTTCAAAAGCCAGCACACGCTTGGCTTCGTTGATGGCGTTATCCTGCAGCGCGCCCAGCCTGCGCACCTCGTCCATCGGCAGGAAGGTGAGCAGCCCAAGGAAACGCTGCACGTCCGCGTCCTGCACGTTACGCCAGTACTGGTAGAACTCGTAGGGCGTGGTGCGCGCGGGGTCAAGCCACATCGCGCCCTTCTCGGTCTTGCCCATTTTTTTGCCGTCCGCGGTCATGATCAGCTTGCAGGTGAGGGCGTAGGCATCCTCCCGCTCCTTGCGGCGGATCAGATCCGCGCCGGAGAGGATGTTGCTCCACTGATCGTCCCCGCCGATCTGCAAGCGGCACCAGTGCCGGCGGAACAGCTCCAGAAAATCGTAGCTCTGCATCAACATGTAGTTGAACTCCAGGAACGTGAGGCCCACTTCCAGCCGCTTCTTGTAGCACTCGGCGGCCAGCATGTGGTTCACGCTGAACAGCGCGCCGATATCGCGCAGAAAATCAACATAGTTGAGGTTCAGGAGCCAATCCGCATTGTTGACCATGATGGCCTTGCCCTCGCTGAAGTCAATGAAGCGGCTAGCCTGCTTTTGGATGGCGAGCACGTTCTCCGCGATGGTCTCTCGGGTCATCATCTTGCGCAGCTCGGTCTTGCCGCTGGGGTCGCCCACCATGGCTGTGCCGCCTCCGCAGAGGATGATGGGCCTGTGACCGGCGCGCTGCAGGTGCGCGCTCATCATGATCGGGATGAAGTGCCCAACGTGCATGCTGTCCGCGGTGGGGTCCACGCCCAGGTAAAAGGTCATGGGCTCCTTCTCCATGGCCTTGTAGAGGTCTTCCTCAAAGGTGACCTGCGCGATAAAGCCGCGCTCCTTCAGCATATCCAGTATGTGCATATCGATCGCTCCTTATGCTTCGAGGGTTTCGGCAAACAGCTGGCGCAGGGTAGCCATGCCGGTCTTGATCTGCTCCAGCGAGCTGTTGGAAAAATTGAGGCGCAGCGTGTTGTGGTGGCCGCCCTCGGGGTAGAAACTGGTGCCGGGCACGAAAGCCACGCCGCGTTCAATAGCCTTTTGGAAGGTCTCGCCCGCGTGGAAGCCTTCCGGCATGGTCACAAAGAGGAACAGGCCGCCCTCAGGCCTGGTGTAGGCGGTGCCCTTGGGGAAGGTGGCAAGCTCGGCCAGCATGGCGTTCAGCTTGTCGCGATAGGCGGGCACGATGGCCTCGATGTGGGGCTTCAGCAGCCCGCGGCGCAGGTACAGGTCGATGATGGCCTGCGCTACGTTGCTGGTGTGCAGGTCGCTGCCCTGCTTGCCGATGCCGCACTTCTGGATGATATCCTCCTGCGCGACCATGTAGCCCACGCGCAGGCCGGGGCTGATGATCTTGGAAAAGCTGCCCATGTAGACAACATGGCCGGTCTGGTCGAACTCCTTGATGGGCGGCAGCGGCGTGCCCGCGTAGCGCAGGTCGCGGTAGGGGTCGTCCTCCACGACGAGGAAGCCATACTTGGCGGCCATCTCGGCGATGGGCTTGCGGCGCTCGGCGGCTAGCGTGCGGCCCGTAGGGTTCTGGAACGTGGGTATGATGTAGAGCATCTTGGGTTTGTGGGCGATCACGGCCTCTTCCAGCTTATCAAGCAGCACGCCGTGCTCGTCGCTCTCCACCGGCACCAGCTTTTGCTGGTAGATGCGCAGTGTTTGCATGTTCCCAAGGAAGGTGGGGCTCTCCACCAGCACGGTATCGCCCGGGTTGGTCAGCGTTTTGCACAGCAGGTCGATGCCCTGCGTGCTGCCGGAAAGGGGCAGCACGTTTTCCGGTCCGATGGGAAAGCGGTAACTCTCGCGCAGGTAGGCGAGCAGGCTCTCCAAAAACGGCGGATACCCCTCCGTGGCCCCGTACTGCAAAATGCGCTTGCCGTCCGCAAGCAGCGCCTCGCGCGCCAGTTCCGCGCACTCCTCGCTGGGCAGCGCATCGTTGCTGGGGTTGCCGCCCGCGAAGCTGATCATCCCCGGCTTACCGAGCACCTTAAAGATCGCGCGGATCGCGCTGCCGCTGATGCCCTCGAAACGGTTCGCAAAGGTAACGCCGCTGGGTAACATACAAACCCTCCTCTGTCGTTTACGGTACAAAAAACGCCTTCCTCCAACTGGAGGAAGGCGTGTGAACGCGGTACCACTTCCATTCGGCAGAGCCCTGCGGCCATGCCCTCGGCGGGGAGCAAGCCACTCCCCCTGCGCTATATCCGGCGCGCCGGCCGCCGCCTACCGGGCCAAAGCCTTTCGGGGCGAAGCTTAAGGATGTACTTCGCCGCTTGCCGCCGCCTTCTTCCACCAACCGAAGGCTCTCTGTGGGCGCGCACCGCGGGTACTCTTTCCCATCATCGCGTTGGATGCATTATAGCGAGCGGCGCGACGTTTGTCAAGCGTTCGCGCGATTGGATACAACGGGGCCATATTGAATGAAGAAGTGCCCCCGTCACGTCAGGCGGATGCTTATCCTGGAAAATGGCAATGACGGCTTCTCAAATTCATAAAACCCTGATCATATCACGCCGCATCGCCCCGATCCCGTTCTCACGCCGCGATAGCCACCCATGCCCGGCAGCGATTCCCGCACCTTTCGCTTACTTCCGCAGCTTCCGATATCTGAGTCTTCCTATGGACAGCTTTTTTGCCCAACCGGCTTACTTTTTGCCCATCAAATGGTATACTGTACGCAAGAGGGGAGGGAATCTTTTTGATGAATCTCTGCATTGGCGGCGCTGCCGGGGATGGTATCGAGACCATGGCCGGCATTCTGGAAAAAACGCTGCAACGTTCCGGGTTCTATCTGTTCTCCATGCGCGACTTCATGTCCCGCATCCGCGGGGGGCATAACTTTGCGCAGATTCGCTTCGGCCCTGAGCCGGTGGCTGCCCACGTTGATTCGCTGGATGTCCTGATCGCCTATGATCTGCGGACGTACACAGAGCATCAGCGCCGCCTGAAGCCCGACGGTCTGCTGCTGTGCGACCCGGAGCTTGGCATCACGGACGCCCGCCTGCTGCCGATACCGCTGAAAAGCCTGGCGAAAGAAGCCGGCAACGCGCGCACGATCGGCGTGGTGTGCATCGGCGCGCTGATGAAACTGCTCGGGCTGCCACTCACGACCGCCGAAGCCGTGCTGCGCGAAACGCTGCCACCCAAACTACTCGATATAAACCTGCTTGCCATTCACAAGGGATTTGACAGCACCGTGCAAAAGCGCACGCTCTCGCCCGCGCGGGCGGAGAAGCGCCTGCTGGTGACCGGCGCGGAAGCCATGTCGCTGGGTGCGCTGGCGGGTGGGCTGCAGTTCTACAGCGCATACCCCATGTCCCCCGCCACGACGTTGCTTAACTTTTTTACAGCCCACGCGGAGGCCTTCCATCTGGTGGTGGAGCAAGCGGAGGATGAGATCGCGGCCATCAACATGGCGCTGGGCGCGGCCTACGCAGGCGCGCAGGCGATGGTCGGCACCAGCGGCGGCGGCTTTTCCCTGATGGTCGAAGGGCTCGGCTTCGCAGGGATCGCCGAGCTGCCGGTCGTGATCGCGGATGTGCAGCGCCCCGGCCCCGCCACCGGTCTGCCGACGCGCACAGAGCAAAGCGACCTGCTGTTCACCTGTTTTGCCTCACAAGGCGAGTTCCCACGTATGGTGATCGCTGTGCGCGACCACGCGGATGCCTTTTACCAGACGGCGCGTGCCCTCCAACTGGCCCAAAAGTACCAGATGCCCGTGCTGCTTTTGAGCGATCAGTACTTGGCGGATTCCGCAGCCACCATCGCGCCGCTGGATTCGCAGCGTGCGTCCCTGAGCGTATCGCCCCTCCCGCCGGAGGCGGAAGTCGCGGGCGAGTACCGGCGCTATACGCTCACCGCCAGCGGCGTCTCCCCCATGCGCATCCCGGGCAAGAGCGACGCGCTCATGCGTGCGGACAGTGACGAGCACACCGAGACGGGCACCATCACCGAAGCCGCCGATGTGCGCGTGCAGATGGTCGACAAGCGCGCCCGCAAACTGGATGGGCTCATGGCCGAGCTGGTGGAGCCCGCCTACACCGGCGCTGCGGAGCCTCAGGTGCTGCTGGTGGGCTTCGGCTCCACCTCCGCTGCCATCGCCGAAGCGGTAGGGGTGCTGAACAGCCGCGGCGGTTCCGTTGGCGCGCTGGCCTTTGGCGACCTGTATCCGCTGCCCCAAAAGCAGCTGGCACACTATTGGAAGCATGCCAAGGCGGTCTACAGCGTGGAGCAGAACGCGACAGGACAGCTGGCAAAGCTGCTGCGCATGGAAGCCGGCCTCAGCTGTACCGACAGCGTGCTGAAGTACGACGGTCGGCAGCTGTCGGTGGACGATATCCTCGCGGGCCTCGCGGCCTTCGGGATCGGTAAGGAGGTGCCGGTATGACGGGCTCGACCTTCTACAACACGGAAACCGCATGGTGCCCCGGTTGCGGCAATTATGATATCGTACAGACCCTGACCGCCGTGCTGGGCGATTTGCAGCTCTCCCCCAGTCAGGTTTTGCTGGTTGGCGGCATCGGGCAGGCGGCAAAGCTTAACCAGTATGTGAACGCGAACGGATTCTCCGGCTTGCATGGCCGCTCGCTGCCCGCCGCGGTCGCCGCCAAGATGGTCAATCAGGCGCTCACCGTCATCGTGAATACAGGCGACGGCGATTCCTACGGCGAGGGCGGCAACCACTTCCTGCACAACATCCGCCGCAATGTGGATATCACCCACTTCGTGCACGACAACCAGATCTATGGCCTCACCAAAGGCCAGCCCTCCCCCACCTCCGACCCCTGCGGCGTCTCGCCCGATAACGCTTGCAACCTCAGCAGGCCGTTCAGGCCCCTGGCTGTCGCGCTCGCCGCAGGTGCCACCTTCGTTGCCCGCACATTCAGCGGCAATAAGGAGCATATGGCCCGCGTCATGAAGGCGGCCATCCGGCACAAGGGGTATGCGCTGGTGGATATCCTGCAGCCGTGCATCAGCTTCAACAAGATCAACACCTTCGCGTATTACAAGGATCGTACATACGAGCTGGAGGCCGCCTATGACCCGCGCAATCTGGAGGCGGCCCTGCTGCGCAGCATGGAGTACGGCCCCAAGATCCCCATCGGCATCCTGTATCAGGTGGAGATGCCAACGTTTGACCAGATGCGCCCCGCCATCTTTGACGGCACGCCCATGATTGACAAAAGGGCACCAAAGGCACAGCTGGAGGCGCTGCTGGCGAAGTTTGCATAGCACGCATACCCCAGCGTGACCCCGACGACCAATGAACACAACAGGAAAACGCCCCCGTACAGTGCCGAGAATGAGCGATGCTCGGCACTGCGCGGGGGTTTCTGCTTTAGCTTAACGTTGCCCGTCCGCTACACGCGCGGGCATGTTTTAGGGTTACGGCAGGTCGTTGCCCGCCGCGAGGTAGATCTCGTACCACTCCTCGCGCGTAAGCCGGACATCGGCCGCCTTGGCGCAATCCATCAGGCGCTGCACGTTCATGGTGCCGGTCACGGGCTGCATCTTGGCCGGATGGCGCAGCAGCCAGGCGATCGCGATGGTCGTGTTGCTCACGCCGTGCTTGGCAGCGATCTCATCCACCTTGGCGTTGAGCACCGGGAACTTCGGGTTGTCCAGGAACACGCCGTCGAAGAACCCGTATTGGAACGGCGACCACGGCTGAATGGTGATGTCGTTCAGGCGGCAGAAGTCCAGAATGCTGCCGTCGCGGTTCACGGCCGTCGCGTCCAGCATGTTCACGTGCAGCCCCTGCGAGATCATGGTGGCATTGGTGATGCTCAGTTGCAGTTGGTTGGCGGCGATGGGCTGCTTCACGTATCTTTTAAGCAGCTGGATCTGCATGGGGTTCTGGTTGGATACGCCAAAATGGCGCACTTTGCCGCTGCTCTCCAAAATGTCGAACGCCTCGGCAACCTCCTCCGGCTCCACCAGCGCATCCGGCCGGTGCAGCAGCAGCACGTCCAGATAGTCGGTCTTCAGGCGCTTCAGGCTGCCGTCCACCGCAGCCAGGATGTGCTCTTTGGAAAAGTCGAACGCGATGCCGTCGCGGATGCCGCATTTGGATTGCAGGATCACCTTCCCGCGTACGGTGCTGTTCATATGGATCGCTTCCGCAAACCGTTCTTCGCACACACCGTCGCCATACTTGTCCGCGTGGTCAAAGAAATTAGCTCCAGCCTCGATGGACGCCTGCACAAAATGCTCCGCCTCGGGCTTACTAAGCCTTGGGATGCGCATACAGCCTACCGCGATCACAGGCACTTGCAGATCGGTCGTGCCCAGTTTCATTGTTCTCATGATTACATGCCTCCTTATCGATCAATCTCACCAAGCAAAAGAATGGTATCGGGCCCGCCAGAATTCTGCCGCATGGGTCTAGAGGCGTGGCCAGAGCACGCCTCGCTATGCCAGCGCGTTACCCGATCGTTCATGCTATCATGATAAACCTTAAACCATGCTTTAAGTCAATAGGCAATTTTGCAACAGACCTGTCCATACACAAAGAAGCAGCCCCGTGTCGATCATCCCATGACGGACACGGGGCAATGCCTGTTATGACGAAAGCGGATACCCCACCGGCCAAACAGGCTACGCATTCGCCCACGGATGCCGTTTATCGCGGCTCTATCGCGGCGCTTGCTTCCTAGGGCCTCAATGCCCACCGTCCAGATTGAACACCACGGCCTTGGGGCGTGTCATGGCCTCGATTGCGTATTTCACGCCCTGCGTGCCCATGCCTGACGCCTTGACCCCCAAAAAAGGGAAATGGTCGGGGCCGCGCTCCGTCTTGTTGTTGATCTGTACGGTGCCTACCTCCAGTTGCCCCGCGATGAAGAACGCATCACGGATATTGTTGGTGAACACCGAGGATTGCAAGCCATACTCCGAGCGGTTGGCAATATCAATGGCCTCTTGCGTGTCCCTCACCCTCAGGATCGGCAGCACCGGGCCGAAGGGCTCCTCCCACGCCAGCCGCATGTCCGTTGTCACATGGTCGATCAGGGTCGGCGCGATCAGGTTGCCGCTTCGCGTGCCGCCGGTCAGGATCACCGCGCCCTTAGCGACCGCGTCTTCGATCAGCTTCATCACAAAATCCGCAGCGTGGGTGCTGATGAGCGGCACGATCACCGCGTTTTCGCGCGGGTCGCCCACCTTCAGACCGGCGATACGGGCAAGCAGCCTTGGCACCAGCTGATCGGCAACATCGCCCTGCGTGAGGATGCGCTTGACCGCCGTACAGCGCTGGCCGGAGTAGGAATACGCGCCGGAGATGATGTTATCCGCCGCAAAATCCATGTCCGCATCCGGCAGCACGATGGCAGCATCCTTGCCGCCCAGCTCCAGCATCAGCGGCACCATGGCCGAGAGCTTGGAGATGTGCCTGCCCACCTCCGTGCTGCCCGTAAAGTTGATAAAATTGATGCCCGGATGCGTCACGATGTAATCGCCGATCTCGCTGCCCCGCCCGGTAATGGTGTTGAGCACCCCGCGCGGTAAACCGGCCTCCTGCATCACGCCGGCCAGATACAATGCGCTGATGGCTCCCTGCGTGGCAGGCTTGAGCAGCACGGTATTGCCGCCGATCAACGCGGGCGCCACCTTGGATATCGACAGGTTGATGGGGTAGTTGAACGGTGAAATCGCCAGCACCGTGCCCAGCGGCACACGGCTGACATACGATATCTTGTGTTTGCTGCCGCCCGGGAAGTTGTCTCCGCTGATGGCTTCCCCGGCGATGGCCTTGCCCGCGTCCGCCGTATAGCGAAGGAAATCTGCGGTGCGCCGCACCTCGAACACCGCCGACTTCTCATCCTTGGCGATTTCCATGGTCAGCACGCGGGCAATCTCCTCCGCGTGCGCCTCCAGCAGCTCCGCAGCCCGGTAGAATATCTGAGAACGCTCGTGGATGGGCGTCTCCGCCCAGCTTTGCAGGTTTTCGCGCGCGTTGGCGACCGCTCGATCCACATCCTCGCGGGTCATTGCGGGCACCTTGCCCACCAATGAGCCGTCCACCGGCGAAAGGATGTCGATATACGCGCCGGTGGAGGCCTTCAACCATCCGCCATCGAAGAGGTTGCAATACTTTTTGTCTTCTCCGCATAAATTCTGGAACATCGTATGCTCACATGCCTTTCATCTGCCGACCATGAGGGGGATCCGCCACGGCTATACCTTACCGCATTCCCAACGCTTCTAAACCACATTGTGGCCTGTAAGCCGCATGGCCCGCAACCAACCCGGCCAGCAGGTCGAAGATTTGCGCTTGTGAGTTTGGCTGCAACCGGAGCAGACGGTAGCATAAAAAGACAGCCGCACCCGGCAGGCGATGCCTGCGCCGCTGCGCGTATCCCTTCCCACTGCGTGATTGTCCGTAGCGGCCCTATGTGTTATACTCGTTTTGTGCCGCAAATGGAGTATTTCGATTTCCACGCGCTTCACAAACGAGCGTTCAAGAGAAGGCAGGCCTGGCATCGCATGAAGAATGTCATCTTTATTGGGCTGGTCAGTTTCTTTGCCGACATTTCCAGCGAGATGGTCTATCCACTCATTCCCCTGTACCTGACAGCGGCGTTTGGCGCGACCCCGGTGCTCGTAGGCATCATCGAGGGCATTGCGGAGAGTGTCGCCAGCCTGCTCAAGGTGTTCAGCGGCTATATCAGCGACAAATATCAGCGCAAAAAGCCCCTCGCCTTCCTTGGCTACGCATCCGGCCTGCTGTACAAGCTGGCGCTGCTTTTGGCTGGCTCTTGGGTGGGCATATTGGGCGCGCGGGTCATCGACCGCTTGGGCAAGGGCATCCGCACCGCGCCCAGAGACGTCATGGTATCCGACAGCGCGGACAATGCGAAGCTGGGCCAGGCTTTCGGCATCCACAAAGCATTGGATATGGCGGGTTCCGCCATTGGCATCCTGCTTGCGTATATCCTGCTGCGCAGCATCGGCAGCGATGCCTACAAGCCCATCTTCGCCCTGTCGATCATCCCGGTCGTATGCGCGCTGGGCATGTTCGTGTTCATCAAGGAAAAGCGGGAGCAGCGCCCGCCCGTCCGGCGCGAGCAGTTCTGGAAGAACGCCAGGGCGCTGAACGGCAACCTGAAGCTCTACCTCGCGGTGGCGTTCATCTTTACGCTGGGCAACTCCTCCAACACCTTTCTGCTGCTCAGGGCTAACAACATCGGTTTTTCCAGCGCGGATGTGATCTTGCTCTATTTCATCTACAATCTGGTGTCCGCCACGCTGGCAATACCGTTTGGGAAACGCTCCGACAAGATCGGCCGCAAGAAGGTGCTGATCGCCGGGTATGTCACGTTCGCAATCGTCTATTTCGCCTTCGCGTTCGCCACCTCCAAGTGGATGCTGATCGTCGCGTTTGTGCTGTACGGCTTTTATACCGCGATGGTCACGGGCGTGGAGCGCGCCTTTGTCGCGGAGATCGCCCCGCCGGACATGAAAGGCACGATGCTTGGCCTGCACTCCACGCTGGTGGGCGTTGCGCTGCTTCCGGCAAGCATCATCGCGGGCGCGCTGTGGGGCGTGCTGGGGCCCTTCGCGCCCTTTGCGCTGGGGGCGTCGCTGTCGCTGGTGGCAGCGCTCCTGCTGGGGCTGTTCTTCCACACTGAAAAAGGCAGCGCGCGCTGAACAGCCAATCTTGGCAGGCAGGCGCGATCCTGCTGGCCTGTGCAAATGCAAAGAGGCGGCCATAAGGTCGCCCCTTTGTATGTATGCTCAAGGAAAACGGTGTTTCTCCGTCGCCAATGCGGGGCGACAGTCGGCTCGTCGCCCCGCTCCCGCAGCGATGTTGTTCACGCGAGCCGTGTACGTCCCATTCACAGCCGCCATGCGTGCCATCGTGGAGGCTTTCCCGGTGGCACATACCCCCTACTGCACCTGCCGGTACAGGAACGCTGCCCCCACCATGCCCGCGTCGTTGCCCAGCGTAGCGGGCAAAATGGGCGGGCAACCCATGATATCCACGCCATAGGTGATGCCGCAGACCAGCTCCCGCAGGGGCATGAACAGTGCTTTGCCAGCGCCCGCGATGCCGCCGCCCAGCACGATAGCCTCCGGCCGGAACATCGTGATCAGGTTGCTGATGCCCACGGCCAGCGAGTGCAGGTAGCTTTCCAGTATCCGCTGCGCAGCCACGTCGCCCGCCGCCGCCGCGTCAAACGCCATGCGCGCGTTCGCGCGGCCGCCGTTTTGCGCGATCATGCCCCGCAGCGTGTCTGACTTGGCCCGCTCCGCAGCGGCCGTCACCTCGCGGATGAGCGCCGTAGCCGAGGCGTAGCACTCCAGGCAGCCTCTGCGCCCGCAGGTGCAAGGCAGGCCGTTTTCCACGATGGTCATGTGCCCCGGCTCGATGCCGCAGCCGTTGCCACCCAAAAAAATCTTGCCGTGGTCGATCACGCCGCCACCCACGCCTGTGCCGAGGGTCAGCATCATCATATAGCCGCAGCCGCGGCCCGCGCCCGCCAGATACTCGCCGTAGGCGGCGCAGTCCGCATCGTTGGCGATGTCGACGGGGCAATCAAAATACCGCTTCATTTCCCCGATCAGGTCGCAGCCCCGCCAGCCCAGGTTATTGGCATGCACTACTACGCGCGTGTCGCGCACGATGCTGCTGGGCACGCCCATGCCGATGTGCTCCACCGCCGCCAGCAGTTCCGCAGGCAGTGTACGGATGGCCTCCGCCAGCATACCGACCATGGCGGCAAAGCTGTTCTCCGGCCCCGTCGGCAGCGTGAGCTGCCGCAAGATCGCGTATCCGTCGTCCACCACGCCGATCTTGGCGGTGGTGCCCCCAAGGTCGACGCCCAGTTGCAATGCCATGTGTGTTTACCCTTTCGTATCACGTTTATCAGCGCACCGTTAGCCCCATCTTTTCGCCCATGGCGCGGTAGCCCGCCAAGTCCTTTTGGGTGAGCGCGGGCAGGCCGTCCAGCGGGTAGCACAGCCCCAGCTGCGCATATTTGCCCTTGCCCAGCGTGTGGTAGGGCAGCAGATCGACCCTTTGAACACTGTGCGCTTTTGCCAGTTCGTACAGGCGGCGCATGGTAAGCTCGTCCGCGTTGAAGCCCGGGATCACCGGCACGCGGAACACGACTTTTTCAGGCGGCAGGGCGCGCAGGTTGCGCAAGACCAGCGCCTGATCGCCGCCTGTGGCCTCGCGCAGGCGGTTCGCGTCAGGGTGTTTCATATCCAGTAAAAACAGGTCGATATCCTCCATCGCCTGCCGGATGCACTCCCACGGCACGTTGCCTGTGGTCTCCACCGCCGTGTGCAGCCCCTCCGCCTTGCAGCACCGCAGCAGCGCCGCGGTGCCCGCCGCCTGCACGAAGGGTTCGCCGCCCGAAACAGTGATTCCTCCCCCCGAGTGCGCGTAGTAGCTGCGGTCGCGCAACAGCACCGCCACCACCTCATCCACGGTGAGGGTCTCCCCGCTCAGGCGGATGGCGTGGCTCAGGCATGCGCGCTCGCATGCACCGCACAGGTCGCAGCGCGCGCGGTCGAACACGGGTCGGCCCCCGATCATCGCGATGCACGCCTTGTGGCAGGCCGCGGCACAGCGGCCGCAGCCCACGCATTTCTTCTCCATGTGCATCAGCCTGCGCCCGATGTGCCAGCTTTCCGGGTTGGCGCACCACGGGCACCGCAGCGGGCAGCCCTGCAAAAAAACGGTCGAGCGGATACCAGGCCCGTCGTGGATGGCAAAGCGCTCGATTTCCATGATGTGTAGTTTCATCGTTGCTCCCAGTATATCTCTCAATTGATCGGGGCGGCACATGCCGCGCGGGCGGGCACTTGTTTGCTTCCCCCAGCCGCCTACTGCAACGTATCGGCGTCGTAGAGCACGCGGCTCAGCAGCTCCTCCTGAATGGCGCGGTCGAGGTTCACAAACACCGCGGAGAAGCCGCTCACCCGCACGATCAGGTCAGGGTACTGTTCGGGGTGCGCCATCGCGTCCTCCAACTCGCCCTTATCGACTACTGTGACCATCAGGTGGCAGCCGCCATCGGCAAAGTAGGCTTTGAGCAGTGCCTTGATGATGGCGCGGTTGTCGTTGAACATCGCGCGCGTGAACTTGATATTCTGCACCGAACCAGCGTGGTAGCGGGGGTCGAACTTGCGCAGCGAGTTGAGCATGGCCGTGGGCCCGTGCGTATTGGCGCCGCCCTGCGGGTTGTTGGCGGGGTTCAGGTACACGCTGCGTAGCCGCCCGTCCGGAGAGGCGCCCGTGCGCAGACCCCACTCGGTGTTCAGCTGGTTGTTGCTGATCACGATCATAAAATACTGCATGCCCGCCGCGATGCCGCGGTCGCGCGTGCCCTTGGCGACCAGCTCATACACGTCGTTTGCGATGCTGTCGCAGGTGTCCAGATCATTTCCGTACTTGTCGCAGTCAAGGCAGGCGCGGCGCAGCGCCTCATACCCCTCAAAGTTATCCAGCAGCGCATGGGCGATATCGCTTAGCGTATAGCGTTTGTCCTCAAATACCAGCTTTTTGATGGCGTACAGCGAATCGGACGTGTTGATGTTGCCATATGTCTCGTTGGTCGCGCCCAGGTAGCGCACGCCGCCGTCGAGTATGGCCCTGCCGCGCGCGATGCAGTCGTCCGTCAGCATGCTCATGAACAGGAAGGAAACGTGCTCGTTCATGAGCTGGAACGACTTCATCTGCCGATCCACCGCGATGTCCAGATAGGCGTTGACCAGCGCGGAATAGCCCGCGAAGAACGCCTCATAGGTCTGGTATTCCGCAAGGGGTTTGATCCTTACGCCCGCATCCTTGCGCTTGCCATCCATGGGGTCTATGCCGCTGTTCATGAAAATGGTCAGCAGCTTGAGCAGGTTGATGCAGATGTTTGGAGTGCCCGTGCTCTGCCCCTGGATCACAAACTCCGTGCAGCCGAAGGGCACGTACTGCCTGGCCGTCTCCGTGTCCACGCGCATGCCATAGGACACGGCAGGCACGTTCACATCGTCGTTGTACAGGGTGGGGTAGGTCGCGCCCGCGCCAAGCGCATCGAGCGCCTCGTCCCAGATATCGTCCGGCGTGCTCCTGTCAAAGCGCAGGGTGAACTGTGGCTCCACATACCTGCAGACTTTGGCCACCTTCATAGCGATGTGCAGGAACACATCCGCCTCCCTGGGATGCTTGCGCCCATGCCCGCCCACGATGATGCGTCCGTTCACGGTGGTGCGGCGGTTTTCGATCATCGTCCACAGGGATTTGACCAGCGCGAACGCCTCCGCCTCGGTCAGCGTGCCGTTTTGCAGGTCACGCGCGAGGTATGGGCCAAGGTAATCGTCCAGCCTGCCATAGTTGATCACGCCGGAGAGCATCGCAAACAGCCAGAAAAGCTGCAGCGCCTCGTGGAAGGTTTCCGGCTTGCCACGCTTTACTTTTTCAAGGCTGTGCGCGATGCGCGCAAGCTCCGCCCGGCGTTTGGGCTCGGCGGTTTCCATCCCTGCCAGCGCCACACGCCGCAGGTGTTCCGCGCTCTCCTCAAACAGGTCGAGGCACGCAAGCGATGCGCGCAGAAAGTCATTTTCCCCCTGCATCATGCGAGCCTCGATTTCCGCGCGCAGGCCGCCGATGCCCACATCCAGCAGCTTCTGGTAATCCAGCATCATGCCGGACAGGCGTGCCGTGGCAATCATCGGGTACTCGGTATCGATAAACCGCCCCACCGTGGTCTCGGTCAGCTCTCGCTGGCAGTACAAGGTCTTGATATCATGCCCCAGCCAGTAGTCGTACAGGGCGTCTACCCGCGCCCGCTCCGCGTCGGTGGCGAGGGTTTGCTGGTACTGGCGAAGCTTGTTGAACACGCAGAAATGCCCCACGCCGCCCAGCGATGTCACGCACCCAAAGCCGATGGGCAGCACGTCAATGCGGCCCACGAACAGGTCGTCCGGCTGAATAGAGCGAAACAGCGCCGGGTACAGCACCCGAAGGCACGCGACCTCGCACAGCTCTTTGGAGAGGCCCGCGCTTTCGCGGTGGGCCTGCGTGTAGCGTTCCATGATTGCAAGCTGTTCAGCCGGCGTTTTTTCGCAGGGCAGCTTTTGACTTACCTCCACGTTCTGCACGCCGTCCACGTCAAATTTCACCATTGCATGATCGCCTCACTAACGATTGGCCGATGCTCCCGCCGGCGCGGGCTGCGTTGTTGGCCGCGGGATGTCTGGTCAATGCTTGCTCTTCTCCGCGTCGCGCCAGTTGCTCTGATAGCCGCTGAGCAGATCCACGAACCGTTTGGCCGTCAGGTGCGGGCGCGTGATGGCGCTGCCCACCACCACGGCGTGCGCGCCTAAAAAGATGCACTTCATCGCATCCTCGGGGGTGTAGAGGTGCCCTTCCATGACCACATACGCCTCGTCCTTCAAATCGCGGCACATGCGGGCGAATTCGCGCAGGTCGGGGGTTTCGATATCCTCGGTCTCCTTGGTGTAGCCGTACAGCGTGGGGCCCACGATGTCTGCGCCGTGCTGCACGGCCCACACGGCTTCGTCATAGCTGGCAACATCCGCAAAGATCATCGCGTCAGGCAGCTCTCGCTTGACGATGGGCAGCAGATCGCGCGCCACCGTGCCCTGATGGGTGGTCTGAACGGTGCAGTCCAATGCGATGATCTCCGCGCCCGCCTCCCAGATCTCGCGGGCCGCCTCCAGCGTGGGGGTGATAAACACATCGGAATCATCGTGCCATATCTTGTACAGGCCGATCATCGGCAGATTCACCGCAGCTTTGATGGCGCGCACTTGCTCCGGGCTGTTGGCACGGATGCCCACCGCGCCCGCCCACTGGGCGGCCTGCGCCATTTTGATCACGATGTTGTCGTCATAGATGGGGTCGTCGTGCTGCACCTGGCAGGACACGATCAGCCCGCCCCGAAACGATTCGAGGATGGCCCGTTTTCTGGCGTTGGTCGTTTTCATGGTGTATCCCTCTTTCCGTTACCTTGCGCGCCGCTGGCTGATCACGTCAAACGCGACGGCCATGATAAAGATGACTCCCTTGACGATGTATTGAAAGGCCGCGTCCACATAGAGCAGGTTCATGCCGTTGGTGAGCGACGCCATGATGAACGCGCCCACCAGCGTGTTGGTCACGCGCCCCTTGCCGCCGGATACGGCCACGCCGCCGATATAGCAGCTGGCGATAGCCTCCAGCTCGAAGCCCACGCCCGCAGCGGGCGTTGCCGAAGTAAGGCGCGAGGTGTACAGCATGCCCGCCAATGCTGCCAGCGTGCTCATGGATACAAAGCAGATCAGCGTGACTTTTTTGACGTTCACACCCGACAACAGGCTTGCCTCGGGGTTGCCGCCGATACCGTAGATATAGCGGCCCAACCGCGTCTTGTTGAGCATGAAATGGTAGATGAGCAAAATGACCAGCACGATGCCCGCCGTTACAGGGATGCCGCTGTAGTTGGCCAACACCCACACCAGCGTCAGGATCAGCGCGGAGGCCATCGCAAGGCCCAGCCACATCAGCGGTGCCGGGGTCACCTTGAAGCCGTAGCGCAGCTTGTGCCTGCGGCTGCGCAGCTGCGACAGGATAATGGCCCCCACCGCCACCGCACCGATCAGCAGCGCCAGCACATTGATATCCCCGCCGCCCGGCAGGTCGGGGATGTTTCCGTTGGACATGGCGTTGAACGTGGCATCGCCGGTGATGATGGTGCCCGTCTTTTGCAGGGTCATGAGCAGCAGCCCGCGGAAGATGAACATGCCCGCCAGCGTGGTCACGAACGCGGGTACGCCCACATAGGCCACCAGCACGCCCTGGTACAGCCCGATCAGCGCGCCGATACAAAGCCCCGTGCCGATGGCCAGCCACACGTTGGTGCCGTTCTTGAGCAGTATGGCCACGATCGCGCCGATGAAGCCCGCCACAAAGCCCACCGAAAGGTCGATGTGCCGGATGATGAGGATGAGCGTCATGCCGATGGCAAGCACCGCCACATAGCCCACCTGATTGACGAGGTTCACGATATTGCCCGGCCTGAGGAAGCCGCCGTTGGTCAGCACCGTGAACAGCAGGATGATCAGCACCAGCACGATATACATCGCGTACTGCTGCACGTTGTTTTTCGCCATGGAGCGAATTTCCGAAAGGGATGAGCGTCGCGGCTGGGCGCTGACATTCATGGGGATCACGACTCCTTACAGTTGATCGCGTGGGACATGATGGTCTCCTCGGTGGCGTCCCCCGTGGCGAACTCGCCGGTGATGCGCCCCTGCGACATCACATAAATGCGGTCGGACATGCCCAGCACCTCCGGTAGCTCCGAGGAGATCATGATGATGCTCATGCCCTGCGCCACCAGCTCGTTCATGAGCAGATAGATTTCGTGTTTTGCACCCACGTCGATGCCGCGGGTGGGCTCGTCCAAAATGAGCACGCGGGGCTTCAGGTACATCCACTTGGCCAGCTGTACCTTTTGCTGGTTGCCGCCGCTTAAGTTGTTCACCTTCTGCTCCACCGACGGGGATTTGATGTTAAGCGCCTGCCGGTAGCTGTTGGCAACCTTGATCTCCTCGTTGCCGTTCAGCGCCAGCCCGCGGGCAAGGCTGCGCAGGTTGGCAATGGAGATGTTGTAGCGGATATCCTGTATCAGCACCAGTCCGTTGCCCTTGCGGTCCTCGGTCACATAGGCGAGGCCCTGGTCGATGACCGCGCGGGGGGAGTGGGTGGACATGCGCCTGCCCTGCAACCATACCTCGCCGGAAACGATCCGGTAACCCGGGGTGTTCCCGAAAATGCTCAGTGCCAGCTCTGTGCGGCCCGCGCCCATCAGCCCTTGCAGCCCCACGATCTCGCCGCGCCGCACCATCAGGTCGATATGGTCTAAAATGACGCGCTCCTTCTTACGGTCTTCCACCGTCCAGCTTCGTATCTCCAACACCGGTTCGCCGATCGCCTGCCCTGCGCGGCGGGGGTAGATATCCTGCATCTCGCGCCCCACCATGTGACGGATGATCTGCGCCTCGCATACCGGGCAGCCGCCCGCGTCCATCGAGCAAACGGTGCACCCGTCGCGCAGCACGGTGATGGTATCCGCGATGGCAGTGATCTCCTTGAGCTTGTGCGAAATCATGATACAGGTGACGCCGCTTTTCTTGAGCTCACGGATCAGGCGGAGCAGGTTCTGGCTGTCCTGCTCGTTCAGGGCCGCGGTGGGCTCGTCAAAGATCAGGATGTTCGCGTTTTTGCTGAGCGCCTTGGCGATCTCCACCAGCTGTTGCATGCCCACACCCAGGTTTTTGACCGGCTGGGAGGGTTCCACGTTCAGCCCAACGCGCCTGAGCAGCGCCTGCGCCTCGGCGATGGTGCGGTTCCAGTCGATGGTTTTGCCACGCATCAGTTCGTGACCGAAAAAGATGTTTTCATACACGCTCAGCTCCGGAATCAGCGCCAGCTCCTGATAGATGATGGCGATGCCCACCCGCTCGCTGTCCGCGATGGAGTGGAAGCGCTGCACTGCGCCGTTTACCACCACGTCGCCCTCATAAGTGCCATAGGCGTGCACGCCGGAGAGCACCTTCATCAGCGTGGATTTGCCCGCGCCGTTCTCGCCCACCAGGCAGTGTATCTCGCCTCGCCGCACGCTGAAGTTGACCCCGTCCAGCGCGGTCACGCCCGGAAAGCGCTTGGTGATATTTCGCATTTCGAGAATGCAGTCGTCCATAGCCATCCTCCCCCATGCGCGAGAGACCGTCCGCACCCGCAGGCGGTCCCTCGCGCTTTTCACGCTTCCATGGGCTCTTGGGTCATTCCAGCCCTGTGAACTGGGAAGCTTCGTAGTAGCCGGAGTCGATGATGTCCGCCTTTACGGTGTCCTTGGTCACGCTGGTCACCTGCAGCTGGTTCATGGGCACGTCCTTGGCGCCGTTGTTGAACACGCTGTTGGTGGTCACGGTCTTGCCCTCAAGGATCTCCTTGGCCATGGCAACGGCCGCGTCGGTCAGCTTGCGGGTATCTTTGAGGACGGTCATGGTCTGCTTGCCATCGATGATGTACTGGATGGAGGGGATCTCCGCATCCTGCCCGGTGATGATATAGCTGGTGACATCCTTATCGGCGGCGAACACATCGGCGATGGAGCGGGCGGTGCCGTCGTTGGGGGCGAGGATGAACACGTTGCCCTTATCCGCGGCGCCCACCATGGTCAGGTGCGCCTGCGCCTTGGACTTGGCCACGTTAAAGTCCCAGTCCGTGGTGATCTGGCCCAGGATGGCTGCTTCCTGCTCGCGGGTGAGGGCGAGGGTGTCCTGCACCTTCACAGCCTCGGAGGAGTTCTTGATCACAAAGGTACCGTCCGCGATCTTGGGCTGAAGCACGCTCCACGCGCCATCGAAGAACACGAAGGCATTCTCGTCGGATACCGCGCCGGCATAGAGGTACAGCGGGTTGCCCGTGCCGGTGGCGTGGTCGATCAGGAACTGGCCCTGCGCGACGCCCACGGATTTGCTGTCAAAGCCCACGTTGTATGCCACGCCAGCGGTGCCGGTGATCAGGCGGTCGTAGCCGATCACCTGCACGCCCGCGGCGGCAGCTTCATCCACGGTGGAGGCCACGGCGGCGGTATCCTGCGGGCAGATGATGAGCACTTTCACGCCCTCGGAGATCAGCGCTTCCACGTTGGATTTTTCCGTGGCGGGCGAGCCCTGGCTGAACAGAATCTTGTAGCTGAAACCGGCGTCGCCCAGGATGGACTCAAAGCGGGTTTGATCCTGAATCCAGCGGGGTTCGTCCTTGGTGGGCAGCACGATGCCTACCTGAATTTCGGCCAGCGCGGCGCCGACCATCGACACGCACAGCGCAAGCACAGCGACCAGAGCAACGAGTTTCTTCATGGGGGGATACCTCCTTAACAATATCGTAAGCCCACACGGGCTTAGCATCAGCGGGGGATGTTTGATCTGTGCGCATCTTATCACAATGCGTACTTCGTGTCAACAATTTCTTTCATATTTTATCAATTATTATCATTTCTGTTTGCACCCTCAGTGGGAATCTCAGCGGACATAACGGATACAGCACACTTGCGCGCGTGGTGCCGCGAGGTTCGCGCATGTACTGCCCGCCCAGCGGTATCAAAACAGTCGTGCACTGTGAGGCGCCTCGGCGCATCAAAAAAGAGGCGGTCACCCGCCTCTGTAACCCACAATCCAAACCAAATCAAGCGGTTCGCCCATCGCTTGCGTTCGCGGCGTCGCTTGTGCTCCGCGACCGAACGACAACGCATGCCGTTTTGCCCGTCACATCACTTTGGGTTTCCCATCGCCGCTTTTTGCGTGTGTACCCTCGATTGCGCAACTTGAGCGTTTGTAAGCCGTTGGCTGCGCATCATTCACCCATGCGCCTATACGAACCTGAAATTGTCAGGGAAAGGCTGCCCGCCTAGCCCGCCCTCCGGCTCGTCGCACAGCACGGCTTCAAAATCGTCCGTGGCGGCAAAGCGCAGGAACGAGCGCCTTTGCAGCTTGGTCGTGTCGATCAGCAGATAGCAGCGCGCCGCGTTCTGCATGGCGATGCGCTTCATCTCCAGGCTGTCCGGGTCGGTCACATAGCTCATGCGCTCGCGCACCTCCACGCTGGTGCAGCCGAGAAACGCCTTATCAAAATGGTACTGCCGCAGGTTTTCCTGCGCCACCGCGCCGATGAAGATCGAAAACCCCGGCACATACTTGCCGCCGATCATGTAGATATCCGCCACGGTGGGCTTTGAAAGCCGCTTGACCACCAGTTCGTTGTACGTCACGATGGTGATACGCAGGTTTGCCAGATCCTCGACCATCTGCGCGGTGCTGGTGCCCGCGTCGATAAAAACGCAGTCCCCCTCCTCCACCAGGCTTGCGGCCGCGCTGGCCACCTTGGTTTTGGCGGGCGTGTTCACGGTGCCCTTGCGCTGCATGGTCAGTTCCACATTGTCGGAGGGTTCCTCCCGCATCGCGCCGCCCTGCACGCGCTTGAGCAGGCCGTCCGCCTCCATCTTCTCAAAATCGCGCCGCACGGTGATCTCTGCGATGCCCAACTCGCGGGCGATATCCTTGAGGCTGATAATGCCTTTTTTCTCAAGGCTCCGCTGGATATACACGCGCCGTTCGGATGCGATCATGCCACACGACCCCTTTACCCATATCATCATGCTACCAATCTACCACAGATTCCCAAATCCGTCAATTTGGAACAGGATGTTTCAGTTTTGCACAACCCGCGGAGAACGCAAGCCCTATCCGCCATACCGGGCGTAACCCGATGTGTTTTATGGAAGCCTTGTCGACGGCACGCCTGGCAGCCATGTGTGCACCCGTCGCCTTGCGGCGTTATGACCCGGCCCCTGTGTGCGGCAGAAAGTCGATACCCGCCTGCTCGCGCACGCTGTCCAGTACCCAAAGGGTATCCAGCGTCTCGCGCCAGTGGCATTCCGCCTGCTCCGGCCGCGCGCACAGCGCCATGAACGCCTCGATCTCATACGCGATATCCTGCTCTCTGTGCCCGAACACCGTTTCGCGCACGGTGCCATCTGCCCACAGCGTCAGGCGCATGTGGTTGGGCAATGGAAATGGCGAAAGCTCGATCGCGCCACCTTCGCCCTCCAGCCGGCAGGGCGCGACACTGTCATGGATCTTGGAATACACGCAGTGCGCCAGATGCCCGTCGTAACGCCCCGTCACGCTGCCCACAGCGTCAATGGAACAGGGCAAAAACGTCGCGCTACCGCATACCGCTTCCGGGCGGCCAAACAGCGCGACCATCCAGTACGCGCAATACACGCCGATGTCCATCAGCGCGCCGTTGCCCAGCGTGGGGTCGAAGGCGTTTTCCACCGTGCCTGCCTTGAACCTGTCGTAACGGGAGGAATACTGGCAATACGAGAACTGCGCAAAGCGGATGGGGCCGATCATCTCCATCGCTTCGCGCACGGCGGCCAACCCCGGTAAAAACGCGGGGCGCATGGCCTCCAGTACCAGCAGGCCTTTCTCCCGCGCGAGGGCGGTGAGCGTTTCCCACTCAGCTTCGCATAAGGTGGCCGGCTTTTCCACCAGCACATGTTTGCCTGCGGCAAGCATGGTTTTGGCCTGTGCAAAGTGAAAGCTGTTTGGGCTGGCGATGTACACGGCCTCCACAAGCGGGTCGGCGGCGAGCGCGTCCACATCGCCATAGGCGCTCACCGCGCCCCATGCCTTTGCATTCTCCTGCGCGCGCGCAAAATCGCGCGAGCACGTTGCCTGCAAAACAAAGCCGTCGCACAGCTTCGCGGCGGAAAGGAAGCGGGTCACGATCACATTGGAACCGATCAGACCAAAGCGCATGTTACTCAACCTTTCGAAGTGTTTGTTTTATTATAACAAAACAGGCAGATTGCCGCAAGCGTATTATCATTTTTTATCATTTTATTTCACATCTGGTTTGCTCATCTCTTTACCGGTCGGGCGCGGTACGCAAACAAAAAAGGCTCCCGATCAACCGTCGGCAAGCCTTCATGATGTAGGCGGCGATTCCCATGAGCAATGCGCTGGCCCTTATCCCTGTGCAAACTCGATATGCTCGCCGCTGGGGCCTACAAGATGGAACCAGCGCGCCGTACCCGGCCAATAGTCCGAAACGCCGATCTCCTCCTTTACAAAGGGGAGCCCCAGCCGCTTGGCCTCGGCAAACGCACCCTCGATATCGTCCGTCGATACCGCCAGATGGTCGATAGCCCCGGTCACACCGGCGGTTTGGTCGCGCTCGTAGGCTTCCACGTACAGGTTAGCCACCTGCAAATGCACCACGCGGCAGGGTTGGCCCGCCTCCGTCACCACGGTCTCAAACACGATGGCCGCGCCCAGCTTGCGGTAAAAATCAATGGTTGCAGCCATGTCGCTTGTGGGCAGGCCGTAGTGGTGAAAACCCTTGACAAACTGTTTCATCTGCAAAGCCTCCTTGCTTTACGCATAGCGAAGCGGTTCGATGATGCGGTCGATCTCGGCCATCTCCTCAGGCGTGATGTCCCAATCCATTGCGTGCAGGTTGCCCGTGAGCTGCGCGATGCTCGATACCCCGCCGATGATGCAGGTCACTTCCTCCTTCTGGCGCAGCCAGTTCACGCAGATCTCGTTCATCGGGCGGCCCATCTGCCCGGCGAACGCCAGCAACTGCTCGTAGCAGTCGAAGTATCGCTGGTACTGTTCGCCAAAAAACTTCGGGTTGGCGTTGCGGATGTCTGTGCCGGAAAACTTGTAATCCCGCGTGAAGCGACCCGTCAGCAGCCCTTGCATATACGGGCTATAGGGCAAAAACGCCTGGCCGTATTTGCGCACGGTCGCCATCATCTCGTCCTCGGTCTTGTATTCCAGGGGGATGCCGTGGTAGGAGGTCGTGTTGCGCTCCAGCATGTTGTACAAACCCTGCTGGCAATCCACCGGAATGATGGCTTCCATCGCCTCCACATCCGTTGCAGAATAGTTGCTTAAGCCTACGTGGCGTATCTTGCCCGCTTTCTTGAGCATGAGAAGAGCCTCGGCCGTCTCCTCCAGCGGGGTTGCATGGTCGGGCCAGTGCAGCTGGTAGATGTCGATGTAATCTGTGTTCAAACGCGCGAGCGAAGCGTCGATCTCCGTAAGGATGCTCTTTTTGCTCAGGTCGTTGCGCGTAACGTGATGCTCGTCCCACAGAAGGCCGCACTTGGAGGCGATGATGGCCTTCTCGCGCCGCCCGGCCAGCGCCTTGCCCAGCACCTGCTCGGCATGGTACCACCCGTACACGGGCGCCACATCGAAGAAGTTGATACCCGCATCGATGGCCGCATGCACGATCTCCACCGATTTTCGGTCGTCGGTATCGTCCCAGTCCCCGCCAAAGTTCCAGCAGCCAATCCCCAGTGCCGAGATGGTACGGTCGATCCTCTTAACCTGCTTATAGATCATCGTGCGTCAACTCTCCTACTTCACAATCAGGCCCTTATGGCTCTTATCCGAGTTCAAGTAAATGGCGGCCAGCAGCAACGAGCCGAAGATGATCTGCTGCCACAGCCCATCCACGCCGATTACGTTCATGCCGTTCTGGATCACGGTAATCAGCATTGCGCCCAGCAGCGTGAGCGCGATGGCGCCCTTGCCGCCGGTCATCGATACGCCGCCCAGCACCGCCGCCGCGATGGCGAGCATGGTGTACTGCGTGCCCACCGTGGGGATGCCGCTCTTGAGCTTGATGGCGAACAGGATGCCGCCGATGGCCGCGCCAAGACCGGAGCAGAGGAACGCCTGCATCTTGCTGCGACGCACGTTGCAACCCATCAGCCACGTCGCGCGCTCATTGGCGCCTGTGGCGGTCACCACACGCCCTACCGCCGTAAACCGGCTGATGAACGTATATACGATCAGCACCATAACCGCCGCCAGAAAAAGCAGCGGCACCGCGCCGAAGAAGATGGTCTTGCCCCAGTTGACATAGGGCCAAACCGGCGGCAGCATGGTCAGCGGCTGTCCGCCGGAGATCAGGTAGGCGCAGCTCTGCCATATGGCCTGCGTGCTCAGCGTGGCGATAAAGGTGGGTACGCCGAAACGTGTGTGCAAAAAGCCGTTGAGCAGGCCGGTGAACACCCCGTAGCCCAGCACCACCGCATACGCCCAAGGCCCCATCACCGGCAGCAGCACCGTCAGAAGCACCGCCGAGCACGACGCGATGGCGCCGATGGACAGGTCGATGGAGCCCAGCAGCAACACGAATGCCTCGCCGCAGGCCATGACCATCACGGGCGAGAGGTCCTTCAGGATATTGATGATGTTGCGCGGCCCCAAAAACGCGGGGCGGATCATCCCGAACACGACCATCAGCAGGATGGTCGTCACCAGCGACAGATATTTGGTGAGCGTCTCGCGCTGGGCCGTGACGCGCCGCCAGAAGGATTGCTGTTTTTGCATGCCGCTCACCTCACATCATGTGCTGGACGATATCCAGCTGTTCCGGCTTGTGCTGGGACGGGGCTTCAAAGATGCGGGTGATCATGCCGTCCTTCATCACCACGATTCGGTTGCTCAGGCCGATGGCTTCATCCAGCGTATCACCCAGCAAGATCACGCTTTTGCCCCGATCCACGATATCGCGGATGATGCTGTATATCTCCGCCTTAGCCCCCACGTCCACGCCGCGGGTGGGGTGATCCAGCAGCAGGATATCCGCGTCGCTAGCCAGCACGCGCGCAAACACAACCTTTTGCGCGTTGCCGCCGCTCAGGTGCCCCAAGTGCTGGCTCACGTCCGCCAGCTTGATCGACAGCTCCGCTACGTACTTCTGCGCCTGCTCTTTGGCTCGCTTCGTGGAGATAAGCCTGTGGCGGCGCACGGCGTCAAAGTTGGACATGCAGATGTTCTCAAACACCGGCATCTCCGAGATGATGCCCTCCACCCGCCGCTCCCGGGGCACGGACAGGATGCCGCTGCGCAGCGCCGCATATGGCCCACGGAACGCCTGCACCTTGCCACGCACGACGATCTGCCCGGCGGTGGGGTCCCTGTCGCCGCAGACCACGGCGCACAGATCCTCCTTGCCGGAACCGACCACGCCGCAGATGCCGATGATCTCGCCCCTGTGCAGCGCAAGGTCGATATCCCCAAAGAAGCCTCGCTGGCACAGGCCCTTGAGCTCCAGCACGACCTCTGCGTCCGGGGTGCGCTGGCGCTGCACCTGATAGTATTCACCCGACGCGGTGCGCCCCACCATCAGCTGGTAGAGCTGGCTCTCCGCCACGTTCTGGTTGGGCATCTCCGCCACCTTGCAGCCGTCCTTGAACACGCAGATGCGGTCGCTGATGGCCATGACCTCGTCCAGCTTGTGCGATACGAAGATGACCGCGTTGCCGCTCTCACACAGGCGGCGGATGTGGCGGAAGAGCTGCTGTATCTCCGCATCGCTGAGCACCGAAGTGGGCTCGTCCAGCAAAATGACGGTGCCCTCGGCCTGGCAGCTGCTCACGGTATGGAACACCTTGGCGATCTCCACCATCTGGCGGCTGGCGAAATCCAGCCGGTTGACGCGCGTGCCCGGCGCGATACCGCTTATCTCCATCCCGTCCAGCACCTGCTGGGCTTGGGCGTTCATCTGCGCGCGATCCACCAGCCCGTATTTGACGAAGGGTTTTTCCTCGCCGATGAAGATGTTCTGCGCCACCGAGAGGTTGAGGATCAGCGATTGCTCCTGAAACACCATGCCCACGCCCATACGCCCGGCTTCGATGGGGTTGCGCGGGGCATACTTCTGGCCGTGCATCTCCATCGCGCCGCCGGAGGCCGTTTCAGCGCCGATCAGGATCTTCATCAGGGTCGATTTACCCGCTCCGTTTTCGCCGATCAGCCCCAGCACTTCGCCCGCATAGATGTCAAGATCGATGCGATCCAGCGCCAGCGTGCCGGGGTATTGCTTTGTGATGCTTTTAGCCGAAAGCAGCAGTTTTCGTTCCACGCCCGCCCCTCCTTACTTCACGATCAGGCTCTTGCCATGCTGGATGGACAAGGCGACCGCGACGATGATGATGATGCCCTGAACCGCCTGCTGCACATACGGGCTCACGCCCAGCAGCACCAGCGCGTTGTTGATGACCGTCACGATCAGCGCACCGATCAGCGAGTTGACCACCCCGCCCTTGCCGCCGCTGAGGCTGGTGCCACCCACCACCACCGCTGTGATGGCCGGAAACACCACATTGCTGCCGATGGCCACCTCGCCTCGCCCGATGCGCACCGCGCCCATGAAGCCCACCAGCCCAATGCACACGCCCAACCACAGGAACACCTTGAGCTTCGTGCGGTCGATGCTGATGCCAATATTGCGGGCGATGGACTCATTATCGCCAATGGCCATCACATAGCTGCCAAAGCGCGTGCGCGTCTGAAGGATGTAGGAGATACCGAACACGACCAGCGCAATATACGTCAAATAGGGGATGCCCAGAAAATCGCCCTGCGCGAGCACCGTAAAAAATGGGTCGCGGATCAGCGCCGGTTCTCCCCGGTATGCGAGCACCGCAAAGCCTGCCATGATGTTGGATACCGCGTAGGACACCATGAATGAAGGCAGTTTGCCCTTGATATGCAACAGGCCGGAGAGCGCCGAGACCAGCACGCTGGCCGCCATGGCGATCGCAACGGCCAAAAAGCCCATGTCCAGTGTGGTTTTGGAGTTGAGCACCATCAGCGCCGTGACCGAGCCCACAAACCCGCCCAAGCCCTCGGCCGAAAGGTCGGTGCTGCCCATCAGGATCACGAAGGTCATCCCCATGGACATAACCAGCGGGATGCTTACCTGATTGAGGATGTTTTGCAGGTTTTTCAGCGAGAAGAAGCCTTCCGCCGTAAGTGCGAACAACAGAACCAGAAAGGCCAATACCACAAGGGGCGCCCACGAAACGAAGCGCTCCCGCTGGCTCTGTTTTTTCATTTCCTGTGCGAATTCCAGCCCGATACGGGACGAATGCGCTTGCTTTTCCATGCTGATTTCTCCCTGTCGTCGATGTTCGTGCCCGCCCCGCCCGCGTCCGGCAGTGTGCCCATGGTGGGCGCTATGCTTAACCCTTCCCACAGAAGGGGTGCAGCGCGGGCTCGACGCCCGCGCTGCACCGTTGCCAGACGGTGTTTACTTCACCAGATCCATGGGCTTGGCAATGGGGAAGTCAAGGTTATTGTAATCGTAGACAGGCGTGCTATCAACAAAGTTCTTGATGTAATCCGGCAGCGTCTCCTTGGTGACCAGATAGCCGTTGGTGTAGAACATGCGGTGAGCCAGATCCATGGTATCGGTGCTGATCTTGCCGGTCTTGGCCGCGTAGGCATACGCCACGCCGTAGCCGCCCTGCAGCCAGCCATTGTTGGCGATGGTGCAGATCAGGTCGCCGGTGCCGACCATTTCGATGGCGGCAGAGGTGCCATCCACGCCGGTCACAGGCACTTTGCCGTTGAGGCCCTTGGCCTTGAGAGCCTGGACCACGCCCACGGCCATGTCGTCGCACGCACACCAGATGCCGTCGATCTGGTCATACTTGGCCAGCCAGTTCTCGGCGATGGTCAGCGCCTTGGCAGTCGCCCAGTCGCCAGCCTGATCGTCCAGCACTTCGATGTCCGGGTATTCCGCCAGCGCCTGCTGGAGGCCCTGCATGCGGTAGGTGTTGGCGCTGTTGGCCAGCATGCCTTCCATCACGCAAATCTTGCCTTTGCCGGGGGTGGGCAGGGCATTGAACAGCGTAACGGCGATGTCATAACCCTGCTTGACCGCGTCGCAGGCCTGGTGCGACACCCAGTACTTGTAGCTGGTGGGGTAGATGCCCTCGGGGGTGTTCCACGCGGAGCACCAATACACACCGGCCTCCTCGCAGGCCTCCGCGATGGCGGTGATGTTGGGGGCGTTGTTGGGATCCACGAAGAGGATCATGTTGTCGCCCTTGGCTGCGATCACGGCGTTGATGTCGTTGATCTGCTTGTCGTCATTGCCTTCACAGGCGAGGATCTGCACTTCGGCGGTACCGGCGGGCAGGCTGTCCACAAACGCCTGTGCACCAGCGACATACTGCATATGGTATTCGCTGGCGGTAGAGCGCATGCTGACGGCGACGGTCAGGGGTTCGGCCAGCGCGGCGGCGGTCGCGCAGCTCAGCAACGTACAGGCAACCAGAAGAAGCGCGACAAGTTTGGACGTCCTTTTCATGGTTAGATCTCCCCTTCATATGATTTATTCTATATCGCCCGCGCACAGCGA
Organism: uncultured Oscillospiraceae bacterium; assembly: GCA_964584315.1. Classification (GTDB taxonomy): domain Bacteria; phylum Bacillota; class Clostridia; order Christensenellales; family Aristaeellaceae; genus CAXXOK01. Next base: position 327 of record CAZOZO010000028.1, on the reverse strand, counting down.
GCGAATAAAATCGTCAGATGGGTGTGGGATGTGGGAACGCTCCCATACTGGGGAATAAAAAACGGCGAGTCTGTAAAACGACGGGGCACCGCAAACACATCCCGCGGCCAGCAAATCCGCTGCGCGGTTGTTCTGCATCATGGCCGGGCGTCGTGTTTCATGCCCGCTCATCGGGCAATACGCCGCGGTCGGTCTCTCGGGCGGGTGCGGCAGGCTCGTCGCAACGCCGGATCGTTCGCGCATCATGAGTCGACGCCTCAAGCACCGGTATACGCTCAGGCGCCTGTCCCGTCCACAAGGCGCTCGCTGCCCAGCAGCTTCACCCGC
>CAZOZO010000027.1:0-41523 GCA_964584315.1 uncultured Oscillospiraceae bacterium | reverse complement strand
GTTGATAAGCGTTACGCCTGGCTTCAAAACCCAGAACCCATCTGTAAATTTCATCAGGCACACCCCATTTAGTATTTTCTTATCCCTTGATGGAACCGGCCACGACGCCTTCCACGATGTACTTTTGCAGCAAAATGAAGAACACCACCGAGGGCAGCAGCGCCAGCACCATAGCGGCCAGTGCGTAGTGCCACTTGGTATTGAGCTGCCCAACGAAGTTGTAGGCGGCCAGCACCAGCGTGCGCGTGGCGGGCGATCCGTTCACCATCAGCAGTGGCAGCAGGAAGTCGTTCCATATCCACATCACGTCCAGCACGATCACCGTGGCGGTCACGGGCTTGAGCAACGGGAAAATGATGGCGCGAAACGTGCGCAGCGTGCCCGCGCCGTCGATGGTCGCGCTTTCGTCGATCTCCTTGGGCACAGTTTTCATGAAGTTGTAGTAGATGAACGCCGCCATGGGCACGCCAAAGCCCCAGTACTGGATGCCCAGCCCCCATGCGCTGCCTGAGAGGCCGATCACGCTCATCGCCTTGAGAAGCGTGATCATGATGGTCTGGAACGGGATCAGCATCGGCGTGATGATTATGGCATAGAGCAGCTTGGTATAGCGCGTTTTGCGCCGGTCAAGGATGTACGCCGCCGTGGCCGAGAACACAACGATGCCTGCGATGCCGATCACGGTGATGACAACGTTGTTCGCAAACAGGCGGAAGTACGACATCTTCTCGATCACGTAGGCGTAATTTTCCGGCGCGACGGCCTGCGGCAGCGCCAGCACATTGGCCAGCACCTCGCGGAAAGGCTTGAGGGAATTGAAAACCATCAGCAGCACGGGATAGATGTACAGGAGGGCGATCAGCAGCACCCCCGCGACCAGCGCCCCGCGCCGTAGAGCGCGTTTGCGCAGCGCGGTTCTATGGATTAGGGTCACAGGTCCACCTCCCGCCGCTCAAACAGCCTGAGCACCAGTTGCGTCAACGCCAGCACCACCACGAAGAACACGATGGCCTTGGCTGAACCCAGCCCATAATGGTTATTCTGGAACGCCTCGCGGTATATCTCCAGCGTGGCGCTGTACGTGGCGCCGCCCGGCCCGCCTTTGGTGAGCGCCAATATGATATCGAACACCTTGAGCGAGTTGGTCAGCGACATAAAAACGCAGGTCGTGATAGACGGGCCAAGCAGTGGCAGCACCACCTTGAAAAAACGCTGGCGACCGTTCGCCCCGTCGATCTGCGCGGCTTCGAGTACATCGGTGGGCACGGCCTGCAGACCCGCAATGTACAGCACAATGTAAAACCCTAGAGACTGCCACACACCCACGATCACCACGGACCAGAAAGCGAGCCCGGCATCGCCCAGCCAGCTCAGGTTCCATACGCCCCAGCCGGTCAGCTCCGCAAGCTTGGCAAACCCCTGCGAGAAGATGAACTTCCAGATAAAGCCCACGATGGTCATGCTCATGATATAGGGCACAAAAAACATGCCGCGCAGGGTGTTCGCCAGCCTGAACTTCTGCGTGAGCGCGACGGCCAGCGCCAGCGCCAGCACATTGCTCAGGATGATGAAAAACAGCGCGTAGCGGGCGGTGAACCACAGCGCGCTCAGGAACGCTGGGTTGCCCGCGAAGATGGCGCGAAAATTGGCAAGCCCCACGAATACGGGTGCCTTGGAGATGCCGTTCCATTCGGTGAGCGAGTAGTAGCCGCTCAGCGCGAAGGGGATGTAGATGGTCAGCGCCACGAGCACCATGGCGGGCAAAGTGTACAGGATGGTCTCGCGGACCGCCACCGCGCCGAACTTGCCGCTGCGGGTCTTTTGCATGGGAACCCCTCCATGTGGCGAGCCGCGCCGTACCCGGGGATACGGCGCGGCTCCTGTTTGCGTGTTGGGTTACTTGCCGCCTTCGAGCTCGACCCATTTCTGCTCGATCTGCGTGCAGGCATCATCCTTGCTGATGGTGCCGCCTACGTAGGCTTGCAGGATCTCGCCAAACGCCTGGTGGAAGCTGTCGGTGGAGTAGGAGACCGATACCGCAGCCGCGCCCTTGGTGGCGGAGAGCTCGTCGCCCTGCTTGATGATCTGCATATCCGGCGCCTTGACGTCCTTCAGCGGGGGGATCACGCCGGCCACGTCGCAGAACCAGTTCTTGCCGTAGTCGCTGGTGTACCACCAGTTCACAAAGTCAAGCACGTTCTGGAGCACCTTGGAGTCCTTGTAGATGCGCAGCGCCTGATCGCTGCCGCTGATCACCTGGCACTGGGCCGCATCGTCCGACACGGGGTAACCGTTGAAGCCGATCGCGAACGTCGGGTCGATGTTCATGATATCGCCCTCGACCCACGCGCCCTGGCCAAGGATCATCGCGGCCTTGCCGGTGCCGATGGCGGATTCCTCGCCCGCCAGGTCGGTCTCCAGCGGCTTGGCGTCGCCGTACTTCACCGCCAGGTCGAGGAAGTCGAAGAAGTTGTTGTAAAGGATGGGATAATCCTTGAACTTTGCCTCACCGGCGATAAATTTCTTGACCAGCGTCTCGGGGTTGTCGCTGGCGGCATCCAGGAAGTGCTGGAAGATGTGCTTGTACACCCACCACTCGGCAAAGCCGGTGGAGAAGGGCTGGTAGCCCGCCGCGGCGATCTTCTCGCAGGCAGCCTTCATCGCCTCCACAGTGGAGGGGAATTCGGTAATGCCCACTTCATCAAAGATCTTCTTGTTGTACACGATGCCGAAGTAGTTGCTCTTCAGGGCAAAACCGTGCACTTCGTCGCCGCTCATCATCACGGCCTTGACGGAATCCTGCATGGCCGCCGCGGCGGGCTGATCCGCAAAGTTGTAGGAGTACTCCAGGTACACGCCGATCTCCTTGCCCGAGGTGGTGGAGAAGATATCCGGGCACTCGCCGGCGTTGATCTTGGTCTTGAGCAGGGTGGGGTAGTCGTTCTGGGTGGTCTCGTAGTTGATGGTCACGTTCGGCGCGACTTCCTTGTACGCGTCGATCAGCGCCCGTACCGCATCGGCGTACTCCGGCTGGCTGATGAACATGTTGATGACCACCGGTTCCTCGGCGCGCGCGAACGTCGCCAGGGACAGGAGCATCGCGATCGCCAGCACAAGGCTTAGCAGCTTCCTCATGGTTTTTCTACCTCCGCTTCCCGTATTTGTGCAGTTCGCCGGGTTCATCCCGGCCATCTGCGCCCATCATAGCGGAGCCTGCCGGAAATGGAAAGGTAAAATCCAGAACATACATGGGTATATTCGTGCACAAATCCTTCCAACCTCCTTTTGCATATGATAAGATAGGATGCAGGTAGCACTGAATCACAATACATCATGTCTGCCTTTGCGAAGCGCCGTATCTTTGGCTCGAAAAGCCTTGCAACAGCCCCGCTATTCCGGCGGCTTTTCTTACTCAAAGCCGCGGCACTCCACTTGGGCAGCTGTAAAATGATTGAATCAGCGGTTGCCTGGAAACGGCGGTGATTCGATGTGAAGACACTGGGAGAGCGCGTGCTGGGCTGGCGCAACCGCACCACCATCCGCAGGCAGCTGAGCCTTGTACTGGGGCTGGCGGTATCGCTGGCAATGGCGCTGATCATCATGTTCAGCTACATCAGCCAGGCGGATGCCATTTACCGGCGGCAGGTATCCACGCTGCGCCGCGTGCTGGCGATGGAGCTGGACAGCCTTGACAAATATGTGGCGGAGCTGCGCGCCTTCTCCATCCAGCTGCGCAACCAGGCCGATTTTATGGAGCTTTTGGCGCGCACGAACCCGCTGGACTACACACGCCGCCAGACGGTCGAATCCGTGTTCAAGACATACTTCTACTCGCGTGGCGATCTTGACCGCATGGAGCTGTACCTGATACGGCAGCGGCTTAAGCTGTCGCTGGCCAAGCCGGTGCGCAAGATTGGCGTAATCAGCGGCGCGGATCCATCGCAGCTGGATGGCTATGCAAAGTTTACCGCCAAACCGGAATTTTGCACCGTGACCGCGAGCGGCGACGGCTTTTTGGAGGTGACGCGCACCATCATCGACTCGCCGCGCGAAACGCCGCTGGCTGTGGTGCGCTTTACCGTGGACGCAAGCTTTCCGCAGGCGCTAGTGCAAAGCCATGCGCTGGAGGAGGAACAGCTGTGCATCCTTGGCGCGGACGAGGCCTACCTGCTGCCGGGCGGCGTGCAGGCAGGGGATACCAAACTGCTGGAAGGGCTTGTGAGCAGCGGCGTGGAAAACGCGGTGCTGCGCGTGGGCGGCCGTGACACGCTCTGTGTGGTGGCGGGCGGCAGCGCCTACGGCTTCACGCTGGTGGGCCTCAAGCCCATGGCGGCGGTCAACGCCCCGCTCAACGCCACGCGCAATGGCTCTATCTTGCTTGGCATCATTGCGCTGGCGGTAACGGTGTTGATGCTGGTGATCTCCATCCGGCTGATCACCACGCCGCTCTCCAAGCTGGCGCACCGGCTGCGGCGCGTGGGCAGCGGCAACTTTACCACCCGGGCCGCGCTGGAGGGCAGCTACGAAATACGCGGCCTGTCCGAGGATGTGAACCAGATGATGGACAGCATCCGCGAGCTGATCAACACCACATACGTGGCGCAGCTGAACGAGCGCACCGCGCAGCTGATCGCGCTGGAGGCACAGACCAACCCGCACTTCCTGTTCAACACTTTGCAGGCGATCTCCACGCAGGCCATCGTCAAGGGTCAGGAGGAGATCTACGGCATGGTCACATCGCTGGCGGCGCTGCTGCGTTACTCCATCAAGGGCGGCAACCTCGCAGCGCTGGGCACGGAGCTGGGCCATGTGGAAAAATACCTGTCGCTGCAAAAGGCGCGCTTTGGCGAGCGCCTGACCTATGAGTGCCATGCGGAGAAGACGCTCCGGCCGTTTGCCGTGCCCAAGCTGGGGCTGCTCTCCTTGGCGGAGAACTCCATTATCCACGGGCTCGCGGGCGATGCCACGCACATCCGCATCGCCATCGAGGCCAAGGTAGAGGCTGGCGAGATGCTGCTGCGCGTGACCGACGACGGCAGCGGTATCGAGGAGGAAAAACTCGTTGAGCTGCGCACGGCCATCGCCGACCCCAATGTGACCATTACGCAGAACATCGGCCTGATGAACCTGGCCAGCCGCCTGAAACTGCTCTACGGCGGGCGCGCACGCATCGATATCCAGAGCCGCACTGCGCCTCCCCGCCTGACCGTCGTGTGCATCGCGATCCCATTGGAGGTGCTTGAGCGTGTACAAGGTGCTGTTGATTGACGACGAACCCCCCGTGCATCTGGCGATCCGCTCGCTGGTGGACTGGGCCACGCTGGGCCTCAGGGAGCCCCAATCCGCCTGCAACGGGCAGGAGGGGCTCAAGTGCATGGAACGCCTCAGGCCCGATATCGCTTTTGTGGATATGAACATGCCGCTGATGGGCGGCGCAGACTTTTTAACCGTTGCCAGCCGCAACCACCCGTATTGCCAGTACATCGTCGTAAGCGGGTATGACGATTTCAGCTATGCGAAGGCGGCCATCCGTGCGGGCGCGGTGGATTACCTGCTCAAGCCCATCGACCGCGCGGAGCTGGAGCGCGCGCTACGCAAGGCCATCCTGCGCCTGCCGGAGAAGGAGCAGGCGCCCGAGGATCAGACCCCAACCGAGGTGATCGCCAACGTGCGCGAGTATATAAGCCGTCACTACCAGAGCGACATACGCGTGGAGGAGTTGGCGGAGCGTTTCTTCTTCAGCAAGGAGTACCTGACGCGGCTGTTTCGCAACCAGTACGGCTGCGCCATCTACGAGTATGTGCTGCAGCTGCGCATGAACAACGCGCGCGAATACCTGATGGACCCCGGTATGAGCATACAGGAGATCGCGGAGAAGATTGGCTACAGCAGCGCGAACTACTTTGGCAAGGCGTTCAAGCGCCGCTACGGACAGACGCCCTCGGAGTTCCGCGACCACCCGGGCGCGTGAGGCGGTTACGACGCGCAGGGGTGCTCCATTCCCAAATTTCATGAAATGCAAACAGCGCGGGGCGGCCTAGGCCGCCCCGCGTGCATTGGATGTAAACTTACTCTGCCACGACGGGCACCGCGTTGGGCGCATTGCCATCCGGTACGGTCAGGGTATAGTCGGAGGCGTTGCCGGCCTCCGGCACGTAGAACACCAGCCGAATACCGTTTATCCTGTTCTCGCCTTCCATCACATAACTGTCGCGCTTGTAGACGATGGAATGGCGAATGCCATACACCTCGCCGTCGTTGGCCTCCAGCTTGATGCGCTTGGCAATATCCTCGTCGCTGAACAGCGCGGTCTTGCAGCTGTAGACCACCAGCTCCAGAAAGGTTTCGCCGGGTTCGAGGCTCTCCTTGTCCTCCTCGTCCAGCGATACGCCGTCGTTGTAGCCGGAGAGCCAAAGCAGGCTGTCGTCCCAGCGGATGCGGCGGTCGGGCACGGCAAAAGTCGCGCCATAGCTGAGCAGGATAGCGTCGTCCTCGCCGGGCACGAAGATCACGTAATCGTCGAGTGTCGCATCCGCGGGCAGGCGGAAGGTAACGTCGATAGCGCGGCAGTAGTCGTCGGAGCTGTGGCCGTCCTCCAGATCGTCCATGTAGGCGGTGCGCTGGCACAGGCCGGTAAGCGAGCCGTAGCTGTCGCACAGCTTGATCAGCGAGGCGTAGGCATCATAAGCGGCACGGGGGATGTCGCCATCCGGCGAGGTGAACGAGAGGGTCAGGAACTGCGCGTCCGGCGCTTCGAAATCCGTGCGAAGCTCATCCAGATCGTCACCCTGCACGAGCACCGCGTCCGCCAGCGCGAGCGGAACATCCAGCCAGTCAAAGCCGTTATAGGCGCTGGGCAATGCTGCCGCGTCGCCACCCTTGCTGCTTTCGGCAGCAGATGCCGCGGCTTTGTCATCCGTGGGCACCCCGTTAAACAGCGGATCATCCTCGTCGACGCCGTGGTTGAGGAGCAGCTGCCGTACCGCCTCCATCACTCCACTGACGTTTTCGCTGGTCACTAATAGCACGCCGTTTTCCTCATCCTTCTCGTCGATGGTCAGGGTGAGGGTCAGTCCGTCGCTAGCCTGCAAGGCGGCGCTTTCCAACTCGTCATAGTGCTTGAGGCAATAGTAGGCAAGCACCAGGGTTTCCTTTTGCGAAACGTCTTCGGCGAAGCAGTAGAACTGCCGGTCACTCGCCCATATGGGCCATGCGGCCTCGCTGTCCAAATCGAAGTCCATGCCCGAGTAGGTATAGCCCGAGCCCTCATTGTCCCGCCATTCAAGGGCAAGTCCCATTTCTTCGCACGCTGCGCCGAGCAAATCGTCGCAGAGGGCTTGAAATTCGGTTTCGGCATGGGCGGTAACGACCGACAGGCAGCAGACCAGCAACAGTACCAAGGCGATCCATCTCTTCATGGGAGCAACACCCTTTCCAATCGAACTAAGGCGGCGTTTGTGACGCCATTACCGTACCACAGCGTGGCCAGGATGAGGTTGAAGATGTTTCCGACGCGCGCCGACAGGAACAAATGGGCTGTCAAACTGCTCCCGAAGCATCCGCGGCGCATCTTAGCCGGCACCCTGCGCGACCGACGGGCAGCGACAAACGGACGCATTCGCCATTGCTACCGGGGGCAAATGCCGCTATAATGGCTTGTGGTGCGCCGCATTTTGAGCGCCCTGACAGGGGATGCCGCAAGCGGCATGTGCCGGCGGGCTTTAACGCATTGTTATAGGAGGGTCTCAACGGATGAAGAGCAACGTGACCAAGGTCGTCATCGTCGGAGCGGGGGCGGTCGGCGCGACCACTGCCTTCAGCCTGGTGGTCAAGGGTGTGGCCGCAGAGGTGGCGCTGATCGACGTGAACCGCGACAAGGCGCAGGGCGAGATATGGGATATGCAGCACAGCTTGGAATTCCAGAGCCGCAATGTACGCGTGTCGCTGGGCGACCTGAACGCCTGTGCCGATGCGGATATCGTTGTGATCACCGCCTCCGCGCCTTTCAGCGGAGAAACGAGCAGGCTGCAGATGCTGCACAAATCAGAGGCCATCATGCGCGCCATCATCCCACCCATCGTGCAAAGTGGATTTGACGGGATCTTCATTGTTGTATCCAACCCTGTGGATGTGATGACCTGGCTGGTGCGGGAACTGTCCGGTTTTCCCAAATCGCGCGTCATCGGAACGGGCACCATTCTGGAAACGGCGCGCCTCAAGCAGATCATCGGTCAGATCATGGAGATGGATCCGCGCAGCATCGACGCGTATGTGATGGGGGAGCACGGCGAATCGATGATGGTGCCGTGGAGCCATGTGCGCGCGGGCGGCAAGCCCTTTTCCGAGGTGCTGGAGGACAACCGCAGCCGCTTTACGGGCGTGGAGCTGGATCAATTGGTGCAGCGTACCAAGGTGGCGGGTAGCGAGGTGCTCAGGGCCAAAGGCAACACGCAGTACGGCATCGCCAGCGCAGTCACGGGCATCGTGACGGCTATCCTGCGTGACGAAAACAAGATATATCCCGTCTCTGCCTGCCTGGAGGGGGAATACGGCATGAGCGGCGTTTATCTGGGCGTGCCCGCAATGCTCAACCGCCACGGTGTGGCGGAGATCGGCGAGTTCAACCTTACGCCGGAGGAGCTTGCGCAACTGCATGCCTCGGCGGATGTGCTGCGTGCCCACATCGCGCGGCTGGCGCAGGCGTGAGCTGCGCCGCTAAGGTCAATTTTGACGATTGTGAGCTGATGCGTCCATGAGCTACGCGCAGGTGCTGGATACCATGTTCCGCCTCGGTTTTGCCGTGGTGTTGGGCTACGTGCTCAACAGGAAGCGCGTGATCAATGCCGAAACCAATAAAAGCCTCTCCGGCATGATCGTGAACGTGACTGGCCCTGCGCTGGCGATCTACGCCGTGGCGGGGCAACATCAGGTGAACGCCGAGGTACTCAAACTGGTAGGCTTCGGCACGGCACTGTACCTTTTGCTGCCGGCGCTGGCGCTTGGCTTGGCGGTGCTGTTCAGACCAGCGCGGGATGTGCGCAGCGTTTATCAACTGTTGCTGGTTTTTGGCAATGTCAGCTTCATGTGCTTTCCAGTGGCGCAAGCTGTCTATGGCGAGCAGGGAATATTCTATGTCAACATCCTGAACATCCCCTTTACGCTGATGATCTTCACCTATGGCGTGCGGCTGATGCGCGGGCGCAGCCAAGGGCTAGACGTTGCGTTTCGCTGGTCGGACGTGTTTTCGCCCGGCTTTATCGCTGCCCTTGTCTCGCTAGTGGTTTACTTTGCTCAAATCACGCTGCCCGCGTTTGTGGTAAACGCTCTGGGTTTCGTTGGCGGGTTGACCACGCCGCTGTCAATGATGGTCATCGGCAGCATGATGGCTGCGTTTTCCTTCCGCGAGATGTTTTCTGAAAAAAAGCTGTACCTGATGGCGCTGGTCAAACTGGCGGCTCTGCCGTTGGCGGGCTACTTGGTAGCGCGGATGCTGTTTGTCGATCCTGTGCTCGTGGGCGTGGTCACGCTGAGCCTTGCAATGCCCTCCGCCGCGCTGTGTGCGATGATAGGACAGCAGTACGGTACCGCGAAGCAGGCCAATATCGCCGCACTGGGCGTTTTCATCACCACAAGCCTGTCCATGATCAGCATTCCTGTGGTAATACTGGCGCTGTCACACTAGTTGTGTAGAGCGCGAGTACGGATACAGCCCCTGAAGAATGCTTCAGGGGCTGTATTTTGAGCCTGTCGCACGACGGCCTAAACCTTCATGCGGAATACCACGTCGCCTTTGGACTCGTAGAAGATGGTGGTGGTGTTTTTACCTTTGCTCTTGGAACGGTACATGGCCATATCGGCTTTCAGAAGCAGGTCGTTCACGGGCGCTGTGCCCTCGATCAGTCCGATGCTCAGCGATACCTGCAACTCCGGCGCAATATCGCTCAGGTCCACTTCGCGCACGCAGTTGCGGATGCGTTCGGCCACGGCGTAGGCATCCTCCACGCGCGTATCTTCGAGGATCACGATGAACTCATCGCCGCCGAAGCGGATGATATCGGTATTGGCGCGCAAAATATCGCGCACGCACTGCGCAAGCTGCTTGAGCACTTGGTCGCCTGCGAGGTGGCCGTACTGATCGTTGATGGCTTTGAAATCGTCCACATCAATAAACAGAAGGGAGAGCGGCGCGCCGCTGTATCCCTGGCGGGCAGCGTAATACTTGTCCACAAAGTACTGCTTATTGAAAAGCCCTGTGAGCTGATCGACCGAGGATTGCTCGATCAGCTTTTCCTTCTCACGCTGCTGGCTCCGCTTGCTGGCGGTGATATCGGTAATCATGAGCAGCTTGACCGAATCCGGTGTGGCGCTGTCGATGGGGTATTGCGTAACGGAGAGGAACACATCCTCCCCATGGATGGGCACTCGCACCTCATGCTGCTTGTAGTTGGTGGCAAAGCTGTAGTCCGCGATATAGTCGGTAATCTTGTCGCCGGAGTCCATACCCTCGTCGCGCAGCACTTCCTTGGCCATGTTATTGATGCTGATGACGCGCTGGTTGCGGTTGATGATGATGATGCCGTCACTGGAGTTGAGGAACAGCTTGCGAAAGATATAGTCGCTTTGGATGTTCAAAAAGCGATACTTCATGATGGACACGAAGGTGAAGATCACGAAGATGAGAAGGGCCACATGCATCAGGTACAGTTGCGCATCCACCTTAAACACCGTAGGCAGCAGGTACTCCGATATGACGCTGACGGTGAGCGCCAGCGCGATGCCGCCAAAGAAATAAACAAGCTGCGCACGCAGGCGGGGATCCTCCGTCTGGTAATACTTGCGGATGACCAGATAGAGCGCGACCACCGCGGGAACACTGAATAGCATGCTCATCAGCGGTGCTACGACGGGAAGGTCGAGCCGCCAGAAGGTGGGATCGGCATAGTCGATGGGGAAGAAGTAGCGGGAGACGATCGTAGCGGTGTTCAGGCCGAGTACGATGTACCAGAGTGCGTCCAACTTGCGCTTGATAAGCCGGTAGATGAAAAAAAGGAAAAACACAGCCATGTTCATCATGCTGAGCCAGTATATGGTTTTGATGGTAAGGCCCAGCGGCGATTGGTCGCTGTAGTCGTTGCTGACGCTCAAAATCATCCACAACAGGATAACGCTCAAAAACCACAGGAAGGCTTGGTTGATTTGATCGCGGCTCTTGTTCAGGTACACGAAGCTCCAGATGAACATCATGATGCCATAGATCACCGCGAAAACGATCAACTGAAACATGGCGGGTGTTTCCTCCATCCGCATAGGCTGGGCAAATATGGTTTCATTATATATGGGTGCCGCGACAAATAGCAAGAGCAATGTGTGCAAAGCAAAGCGGATGGCCGTACGGCTTTCCGTCCGGCCATCCGCTTTGCTGAAGACCGATGCCTTACGGCCTGCGCAGCTCTCCGTAGGGGATGCCCACTTTGGCGACCACCGTGCGCTTGATGATTTCCACGCATGCGTCGCGCCCCAGCCGCCCGCTGTTCAGGCTCAGGTCGTAGTGGATGGGATCTTTCCAGCTCTCGCCGGTATAATATTTGTGATAGTCGGCGCGGTAGCGATCTGTGCGACGGATGGCGCGCGCGGCCTCACCCTCGGTCATGGCGCTGCGCTCCATGATCGCCTTGACACAATCCGCAAAAGGAGCCTGCACGCTCACGGTGACGACGTTTGGCAGGTCGCGCAGCACAAAGTTGGCCGCCTTACCCATGACCACGAAGCTCTCGGTTTGGGCCAGCATGCGCAGTATCTTCACCTGATAGTTGAACAGGTTGTTATCGGAGACGAACCGGCTGTTTTCAGGCGTGAGCACGTTGCCATAGTGCTCGCGATCGGGCACCTGCATCAGCAGCTTTCGGTTCAGCTTTTCATCCGCAAGGGCGAACAGCTCCTCGCTGATGCCGCTTTCGATGGAGGCGAGTTTGAGCAGTTCCTTGTCCATCAGCTTGATGTTCAGGTCACCCGCGATTTGCAGGCCGATCTGCTTGCCGCCGCTGCCAAAGCCCCTCGCGATGGTGATGACGAAGTTCTTCATGCACGCCGCTCTCCTTTGCCGTCTCAGGCCGTATGATATCCGCGCTTGACCGCGCTGGATGGATGCCGATGTATAGATACACTTCTGGAGGCGCGGACGGTTTTCCTGCCCGTAAAGGCTGCCTGTGCTTTGTTTTTTTGCCGTATGGCCTGCGAGAACGTTGCAGGATTTGGCTGTATACAATTCATACTCCACTGATGAGCCGCGCGCGGAGTACGAGCGAAAAACAAAGCACCAGCTTGACACCTGAATGGGGCGGGCGTATAATTGTGCAATCAAATCGGCGCGGCTGATTTGCATAAACGCGGGTAATTTCCTGCATATTTCGCGGCGTTCACCATCCCGGCTCATAAGCCCAGGAGAAGGCCCGCATCCATCGAAGCAAAGGGGCTTCTCCGTGCATTGCTGTGCCCGGGAAGCCCTTTTGAATTTCCGCACACGGGCGCGGCCCGTGCGGATCGAAAATAAAAAGGAGGCGTCCATCCATGAAGAAAGCCATGTCCCTGCTGCTAACGCTGACCCTCGTACTGGCCATGATGGCGAGCGGCGTGTCCGCCGTGGCCGAAGCAGCCCTGCCGGTGATCAAGCTCGCCAGCGTCACCCCGCTCTCGGGCAGCCAGGCCGCCATGGGCGAGACCATCAAAAATGGTATCGAACTGGCCCTGAACGAGCGCGTGGAAGAGTTCAAAACGCTGGGCTTCGACCTGCAGTTCGCCCCGCAGGACGATCAGGCCGACCCCAAGGTGGGCGTGAGCGTCGCGCAGCGCCTGATCGAGGATAAGGACATCCTCGCCGTGATCGGCCACTACAACTCCGGCGTGGCCATCCCCTCCTCCGAAGTATACGCGCAGGGCGGCCTGCCGATGGTCTCGCCCGCCAATACCGCCACCAAGGTGACCGACCGCGGCCTGCCCACCGTGAACCGCATCTGCGCCCGCGACGATGCGCAGGGCCCCGCCGGTGCGGACTTCCTGCTGGGCAAGGGACTGACCAGCGTGTTCATCCTTCAGGACAAGACGGCTTACGGCCAGGGCGTTGCGGATGAGTTCCAGAAGCGCTACACGGCCATGGGCGGCATGGTGCTGGGCAGCGAAGGCATCACCCCCGGCGAAGCGGATTACAGCGCCGTGGAAGAGATGATCCGCGCCAGCGGTGCGCAGGCGGTCTACTTCGGCGGCATCTACCCCGAAGGCGGCCTGCTGATCAAGCAGCTCAAGGAGAAGGGCATTGAAGTGGCCTTCCTTGGGCCGGACGGCATGGACAGCGCGGAGCTGGTGAGCATCGCTGGCGACGCGGTCATCGGCACGTACTACACCTCTGTGGCCGCGGATATCAGCGGTACCGAAAAGGGCGCCGCGTTTGCCGCCGCCTATGCCGCCAAGTACGGCAAGGCTCCCGAGGGCTTCTCCGCCTATGGCTATGACGCGATGAACGTCGCGCTGGACGCCATCAAGGCCGCCATCGCCGCAAACGGCGGGGCGCTGCCCACCCGCGAGCAGGTCACGGCCAGCATCCGCGCAACCAGCGGCTTTGTGGGCGTGGCCACGAACGTGACCTTCAACAGCATCGGCGACAATACCGAGGCGACCGTGTACGTGCTGGGCTTTGAAGCCGCCGCGTACCCCCCGAAGGTCATCGAGGCCATCCCGGTCAAGGACTACCTCAAGTAAGCGCTGGCAGGCAACAGGCTGTCAGGCGATCATACCGTATGCGGAAAGCGGGGCCCAGCCCCGCTTTCCGCGACGGCACCAGAGAGGTCGGTAGCGTATGAACCAACTGCAGATGCTGGTGAAGATCATTCCCCAGCTGTTGTCCGACGGGCTCGCCCTGGGCTTTGTGTATGCCATCGTCGCCCTTGGCTATACGATGGTCTATGGCATCCTGGAGTTTATCAACTTCGCGCACAGCGAGCTTTTCATGTTCGGCGCCTTTGTGGGCACCGAGGTTTTGTTGTTTATGCAGGGGATTGGGATTTTGCCCAACATACCGCCCACGCTCGCACTGCTGATCGCCATGGTGGTTGCCATGGTCATGAGCGGCGGCCTTGGCGTGGCGGTGGATCGCATCGCCTATAAGCCGGTGCGCAGCGCACCCAAGCTGGTACCGTTCATCTCGGCTATCGGCGTTTCGTTCATTCTGCAAGACGTGGTGCGCATGGTGGAGGAGGCCAAGAATGGCAAGTTCTACCTGAACGCGCCCACGCTGTTCACCAACCGCATCGCCATTGCGGACAACATGGTGGTGCCGGAGAAGACCCTCTATATCGTGGGTATCTGCCTGATCATCATGGCGGCGCTCACGATCTTTGTAAGCAAAAACAAGTGGGGAAAAGCCATGCGCGCCGTCGCGCAAGATCGCGAGACCGCACGCCTTATGGGCATCAACGTGGATAAGGTGATATCGCTCACTTTTTTGATCGGCGCCGGCATGGGCGGGGCGGCGGGCACGCTGTTCTCCATCCAGTACGGCTCCATATCGCCTTACAGCGGTTTCATCCTTGGCATGAAGGCTTTTACCGCTGCGGTGTTCGGCGGCATCGGCAAAATACCCGGCGCCATGCTTGGCGGCGTGCTGCTGGGGTTGATCGAGGTATTTGGCGCCTCCTTCCTGGGGGCGCTCACCGGGGGCGTGTTCGGCTCCGAATATAAGGATGTGTTGGCGTTCGCCATCCTGATCCTGATCCTGATTTTCAAGCCCAGCGGCCTGCTGGGCAAGCCTGTGGGAGAGAAGGTGTGAGCATGGCAAGCCTCCTTGGCAAACTCAAGGCGGATGCCGCCGCCTTTCGCCCCGCGGACATGAAAGCGATAGATTGGGTCGTTTTCGCGCTGCAGATTCTGTTCATCATCGCCATGCCCGTGTGGCTGCTGCTGACCCCGGGCAACAGCGTGGCGTTTGTGCTTTTCCTCGCCTCGCTTCTGGTGATCCAGAAGATCAAGCTGCCCATCTGGGCGCGGGCGCTGCTAATCGTGCTCGACCTTGCGGTGGTCATGCCCATCGTGGGCGCGTCCTCGGGCACCTTTGCCCGTGTCGCCACCATGATCGGCATCTACGCCATACTCGCCATGGGCCTGAACATCGTGGTGGGCTATACGGGGCTTTTGAACCTTGGCTACGCGGCATTCTATGCCGTGGGCGCATACCTGTATGCCATCTTTGCCTCGTCGCAGGCCAGCGAGTTCATGCCCTTTGGGGTCTACCCGCTCTCCGGCAACTGGTTTTGGTTGTTTCTTTTGCTGGCGATGGTGGTTACTGGGTTTGTGGGCTTTTTGCTTGGCTTGCCGGTGCTGCGCCTGAAGGGCGATTACCTCGCGGTGGTCACGCTCGGCTTTGCGGAGATCATCCGCCTGTTGTTCAACAACCTGTCCAAACCCATCAACATCACTAACGGGCCCATGGGCATCACGCCCATCCAACCGCCCAAACTTTTTAACCTCGTGCTCAACCAGCCGGTGCATTACTATGCCATTGTGCTGGTACTGCTGTTGCTGACCGTGGTGCTGGTGCGTAACCTGCAAAACAGCCGCATCGGCCGCGCGTGGGTCGCTATCCGCGAGGACGAGCTGGTGGCCCGCACCATGGGCGTGCCAGTCGTGCGCATGAAGCTGCTCAGCTTCTCCATCGCGGCGGGTCTGGCAGGCATGATGGGCGTTGTGTTTGCCGCCATGCAGAGCTTTGTCGACCCGACCAGCTTCACGTTCATGGAGTCCATCGTGATCCTGTGCATGGTCATTTTGGGCGGCACGGGCAGCATCACGGGCGTGATCATCGGCGCGCTGGCCGTGATCGTGCTGCAACTCCAAATCCTCAAAGACGTATCCAGTTACCTGACCTCGCTGACCACAGCGGGCATCCTGAACCTGCCCTCCTGGCTGAACCCCGCCAAGTATGAGCGCCTTATCTTCGGCCTCATTCTGGTGCTGATGTGCATCTTCCGCCCGAATGGCCTGCTGCCGGAGAAGCGGATGCTCAAGATCAAGCAAAAACTGGGCATCAAACCCAAAGCGCCCACAGAGGGCGATGCAGATGCCACGTCAAAGGAGGGCGCGTGATATGCCCTTGCTGGATGTAAAGGGACTGACCAAGACCTTCGGCGGCCTGACGGCCATCAATCACGTGGATTTTTCGATGGACGAGCACCAGATCGTGAGCGTGATCGGCCCCAACGGCGCGGGCAAGACGACGTTCTTCAACATGATCAGCGGCTACTACCCCGTGGATAGCGGTACCATTACCTTCGACGGGCACAATCTGGTCAAGCTCACGCCCGAGAAGGTGGCGGCCCACCGCATCGCCCGCACATTTCAGAACATCCGCCTGTTCCAGAACATGCTGGTGGCAGAGAATATCCTGATGGGCTACTACATGCACATGAAGGCGAACATCGCCGATATCGTGCTGCGCCTGCCGCGCATGAAACGCGAGGAGCAGGAGGCCTATGAGAAGGTGCTGAGGCTCCTTGCCTATGTGGGCCTCGCAGGCAAGGAGAACGAGCTGGCGCGTAACCTGAGCTACGGGCAGCAGCGGCGGCTGGAGATCGCGCGCGCACTGGCCATCGAGCCCAAGCTGATCATGCTGGACGAACCGGCGGCGGGCCTCAACCCCAAGGAAACCGAGGAGATGAAGCAGTTCATCCTGCGCCTGCGCAGCGACCTGAACACCACCATCCTGCTGATCGAGCATGACATGAAGCTGGTGATGGGCCTTTCGGACAAGATCACCGTGCTCAACTACGGCGAGAAGATCGCGGACGGCACGCCGGATGAGATTCGCGGCAATGAAAAGGTGATCAAGGCGTACCTTGGCGTGGAGGAAGAGGACGACGAGGAAGATGCCGAAGGGGAGGTGCGCGCATGAGCGAAGTAATTTTGGCTCTGGAAAATGTGAACACCTTCTATGGCAAGATACACGCACTGCACGACATCAGTTTCGAGGTCAAGCGCGGCGAGATCGTGACCCTGATCGGCAGTAACGGCGCGGGCAAATCCACCACCCTGCGCACTATCAGCGCGCAGCTGACCCCGCAGAGCGGGCGAGTACTGTACCAGGGCAACGTGATCAGCAAGCTGCCCGCGCACGAGGTGGTGGGCCTGGGTATCGCGCAGGTACCGGAGGGCCGCAAGATATTCCCTGCCCTGACCGTGGAGGAGAACCTCCAGATGGGCGCGTTCCGCATCAAGGACGCCAAGAAGAACGCCGAAAATTTCGAGCGGGTATACGCGCTGTTCCCGCGGCTGAAGGAGCGCTTCCGCCAGCGTGGGGGCACGCTGTCCGGCGGCGAGCAGCAGATGCTGGCCATCGGCCGCGCGCTGATGAGCGAGCCCACGCTGCTGCTGATGGACGAGCCCAGCATGGGCCTTGCGCCGATGCTGGTAGACCTGATTTTTGAATCCATCAAGCGCCTCAACGAAGAGGGCATCACCATCCTGCTGGTGGAGCAGAACGCTAAAAAGGCACTCAAGGTATCGCACCGCGGCTATGTGCTGCAAACGGGGGCGATCACCATTTCCGGCACGGGGCGCGAGCTGCTGCGCAACGATACGGTGCGCGAGGCGTACCTCGGCTGACGGCGACATACGATGTGCTAAAAGGCGACCCCCGGCCAGTGCCGGAGGTCGCCTTTTACAGTTCCACGGATTTCGGTGCGTATCGCCGCTGTCAGCCGACCAGCTTTTCGCTCGCAGGCCTGCCCTCGCGCGCCTGAGACCAGCGCAGGTAGAGCATCCGCGCCATCAGCTCGCGGGGCACCAGACTGCCGCACAGGCTGAACACCCGGTTTACTACGCCGGGGATGTAGAGCCGCTTACCACGCAGGGCATGGTCGATGGTCCTGCGCGCGACGACGGGCAGGCTGTTGGTGGTCGCACGGCCCCAGAAGCCCTGCGCGTTGATGCCCTGCAGCGCGCCCGGCGTGGTGGGAAGGCCGCCCGGGCAAAGGGTCAAAATCGATACGTTCTGCCCGGTCAACTCCTGCGAGAGCGAAGTGGCAAAATCCAGCAGGAAACGCTTGGAGGCGGCATAGGTCGCCTTGAGCGGAATGGGGTAGAGCGAGGCGAGGCTGGAGACCATGACCACCGTGAAGCGGCTGGCGGGGTCGCGCTGCCGCAGTGCACCGTGCAGCATCCGCATGGAGCCCTCGATGTTCACGCGCACGATGTCGAGCACCTGCTCGCACTCCATGTCCAGAAACCCGCCCTCGTAATCCACGCCCGCCACGTTGTAGAGCATGTTGAGGCGGATGCCCGCATCCCGCAGCACGCCAAACATGCGTGCCACGTCGGCGGCATCGGTCACATCGCAGGCTTCGGCGGTCACGCGCACGTCGAACTGGCGCAAAAGCCCCTGCCGGAAGGCCTCCAGGCTGCGCGCATCCACATCGGTCAGCACCAGATCATAGCCGCGCTGCGCGGCCTCGATGGCGAACGCGCGGCCAAGGCCGCCGCTCGCACCGGTGATGAGCGCCGTCATCATGCCTCACCTCCGAAAGTTTCAATGCCGCAGAGCTTTTCGCTCAAGGCAAAGAGTTTTTGCCGATCCTCGGCACGGTCTGCGTGCGGGTCATGGCGGGCCACCTTGCCGTCATAATAGTAGAGGCCCTGGGGCGCTGGTTCGGTAGTGCACAGGTACGCATAGGTGCGCGCGGGCCGCTCGGCGGGCACGCCTTGCGCCTTGCGCATCGCCCACACGAGCTTGACCAGCCCGCCCGTCTGCTTAAAGCCGATATCGGTAGCCACAAGGCCCGGATCCACCGCGTAAGCGCGCACGCCATCTCCCGCAAACCGGTCGTTGAACGCGCCCGCAAACAGCACATTGCACAGCTTGGCCTGCTTGTACGCGCCAAGGCAGCTGTAGCGACGGCGCTGGTACATGATGTCCTCAAAATACACGCGGCAGTGCTTGTGCGAGGCGCTGCTGGTAAGGATCATGCGCCCACCGCCCCGCCGCAGCGCAGGCAACAGCCGATGCGTGAGCAGGAAGCCTGCCATGTGGTTGAGCGCAAACTGCTGTTCCAGCCCCTCCTGCGTGGTGGTGTACCATGTGCGCACCGCGCCCGCATTATTGATGAGTGCCTCCAGCTTCCCCTCTGCGTTGGCGGCGAGGTAGGCAAGCAGTTCATCCGCGATGCGGTTCGCTTCGCGCTGCTGCATCAGGTCGCCGCAGAAGCAGGATATCTCGCCCTGCGGGAAAGCTTCACGGAGCGCGGCAAGCGCCTTTTCGCCGTTTTCCTGCGTGTGGCCGACCAGCAGCACCCGCCAGCCTTGCCCAAGCATGGCTTTGGCGATCGCAAAACCGATGCCGGATGTTGCTCCAGTGATGACGACAGTCTTCATGGGTTACCCTCCCGTTCTGCTGATGGATGAGGATGAAGGGCACTGCCGGCCCCCGATATCGCGGCGTCTACTGCCGTCTGCGCTGGAAAGAGACCGTCGATGAGCACATCCACCATGCGTACGCGGTTCTCGCGCACCGTGTAGTCGATATGCGCGCCCTGCGCAAACGCCTGCGGCGATATGCCCGTAAGGATCGTGGCACTGAACGCGGCAATCAGGCGGTGGGCGATCTGGTCGCGCGGCGCGTCGCTCTTCAGGGCCATGTCGTCCGCGGCGGCGGCCATCACGCGATTGAACATATCGTGCGCCACGCCTTCGGGCTGCCCTTTCATCAGAAGCGCGTGCAGGCTGGCGCGGGTCACACCCGGGTAGCGCAGCGCCCCGTCGAACAGGAACAGCAGCATCTCCCGCAGGGCGACCCGGTCGTCCGTGCGGTTTTGCCAAAACTCCACCAGGTCGCTGAAAGCATTGCCCACAGCGAGGGTAAGCGCCTCGTCCACCATCTGCTCCTTGGACTCGAAGTAGTAGTGCAGCGAGGAGAACGCGACGCCTGCCTCCTTGGCGATTGCGCGGATGGTAGAGCCCTCAATGCCGAATTTTTCGATGCTGTCGATGGCGGCGAGCAGCAGCTTGCTGCGAACCGCGGGATCCTTCATGGTCTCACGCTCCCGTCTGACGGATGATCTTCATTGTACATATGATTTGAACAAATGTTCAAAACATGAGATCATTATAGCGCGAGCCTAAGGCCGTGTAAAGGGGATTTGCTGATTCTAATGTAATTCTAAGCGAATGCCAAGCACGGCAGACTACCCCGTTTTGGGCTTGTTATTCCCCCTGGCCTGCCAGCTGTGTGAGCAGTGCTTCCAGCGCCGCACGAAAGGCCTCGTCTTGCGCGGCGGTACGTTTGGCGGGGCCCTTCAGACGGCCGCCCGCCATGCGCACCTCGCGCGCGGTATGCCGCGCCAGCAGCAGCGCGTCGATGTTGGCATCGGTATAGGCCATGCCGTTCTGGTGCAGCGCATATGCCTTTTTGGCCAGCGCCATGGCGGCAAGCCCATAATCCTGTGTGATGACGATATCGCCCGTCGCCACGCGGTTGACCAGCGCAAAATCGGCGCTGTCTGCGCCACGCAGCACGGTCACGGTCTGCGCGCCCGGGCGTTCCATCCTGTGTGCGGCATCACAAAACAGCGTGACGGGCACGCCGTGGCGACGCGCGCAGGCGATGGCGATGTCCGTTACGGGGCAAGCGTCCGCGTCGATCAAGATGGTCATGGTGGGGCCTCCCTGTGGTGATAGGATATCTGATTGTACCACGCGCCGGTTGGTTTTACCATGCTCGTGTATCTGGCAGGGCTTTGGCCCGCGATGGCGAATGCCTATTTTGACAGGTGCGCATGTGCGCCCGCTGATGCGGTGAGCGGTGTGCCGCTTGCGTATGCGGGGAAGGCCGCCGTGGCAATGATCGGCCGCCTTGGAGTCCGATATGGCGTGGAACCTTGCGACATATATTGTTGCCTGTCGCGCGCTGCGGCATAGCTGTGCGCGACCGAGCGCCACGCGAGGCTTGGAGGAGGGGATCCTGGATGATCGTGCTCTATCTGGAGTTTACGCTGCGCGCGCCGCTGTGCAACTCTCTCAAGGACAAGCGCAGCGTGGTGCGCAGGTTGATGGCACGCTTGCGTGCGACGATGGATGTTTCGGTCTGCGAGGCGGGCGCGCAGGATCACCATCGGATGATCGTGCTGGCGTTGGCGGCGCTGGCGTTCGACAGCGCACAGGCCGATGCGGTGGCCCAGCGCCTGACCCATGTGGCCGAGGGTGCGGCCGACGCGGAGCTGATCCGTGTGGAAAAGGAGTATAGATGATGCGAAAACACATCCCCAATATGGTCACAGGCTGCCGCATCGCGCTTTCACTGGCGCTGCTGTGGCCCATGCCGCTCAGCACGGCATACCTTGCGCTGTATGCGCTCGCGGGGCTCACCGATATGCTGGACGGCTTTCTGGCGCGTCGCCTGAAGGCGGAGAGCGCCTTTGGCTCGCGTCTGGATACCGTGGCGGATATGGCGATGCTCGCAGCGGCACTGTATACGCTATGGCCTTACCTGCCGCTTGAAGATGCCGCATTGGGTTGGCTGGGTGGCGTAGCGGCGGTCAAGATGGTATCGCTGGCTGTCTATGGTGTCCGGTGGCGACGGCTGCTGTCACATCACTCATTGCTCAATAAAGCGGTAGGCGGGCTTTTGTACTTGTACCCCTTCACGCTTACGCAACCGTGGAAAGCCGAGGCAGTCTATGGATTGCTGGCACTGGCGACGGTCGCTGCGCTGGAAGAGCTGCTGGCCGTCATATGCGGCAGCAGACATGGCAGCGGCAAGGCTGCACAGAATAAGGGTGTTGCAGGGGAAATGACGGATGGGACAGAGCCGAGGGCCTGAGTGCGCAAGGATAAGCCTTGGTCCTTGCAGCCGTGCATGCCCCGCCTATCATGAACCCATGTGTTTGGACAGATTTGACTGAACGTGACGAAGCGTATATAATGAGGGCGTACCTTCCTGAACGGCACTATAGCATGAATCGGCTATAGCGCCAAATCGATACCATGAAACGAGGAACCCTTGATGGAATGCTGCCATGCTGGATACAACTGCCCTGTGGACGCTACGCTGGCGATGATCGGGGGCAAATATAAAGCGCTGATCCTATGGCACTTGATTGACCGAACGCTGCGCTTTGGCGAGCTGCGTAAGGTGATCCCGCAGGCGACGCCAAAGATGCTCACCCAGCAGCTGCGCGAACTGGAAGAGGATCAGCTGATCACCCGCACGGTGTACCCCGTCGTGCCGCCCAAGGTGGAGTATGCCCTGACCGACTTTGGCCGGAGCATCCGCCCCATTCTGTTTGTGATGTATGACTGGGGCGAAGCCTACATGCGCCGCAACGGCAAGGAGGTTTCCTGCTCCATGGCCGCGACCCGCGCAGGCGCGGTGTGATCCGCAACGCCCACCGAAGATGGGCGACCAGGGTACTGCCTCGCACGAAGCCGATTTGACAGGTTCGGGCACGATACGTGGTTGAACGCATGGAATACGTCCTGCCATGCCGCACTGAAAAATGCCTAGCGAATGCGATCCTATCCTGATAATATGAGCAGGATTACCAAACACAAGAAAAAAGCAAGGCGACTGCGCCAACCTACGGCGTGCAGTCGCCTTGCTTTTTCGTTGTGACAGGGACTCACCCTCCGCGGTCATACCTCCGGCTTGCGCCCATCCAACGGGCCGGGCCTATGGCCCTTCGCACGTTTGCGACGCAAAAGCAGCAACAGCACGCCGCTGGCTGCGAATACCGCCGCGACCCAAAGCACCGGGTCATCCGTGACAGGAATGGCGACCGACGTTCCGAACGCGACGCCGATGTTCAGCGACACAGGCAATGCATCGACCGTTATGGAGATGCGGGACGGGTTGCCGTTGGCATCCAGCGCAAGCACGCGAATGTTGCCAGTCACGGTCAGGGTGCGCAGCGCGCCCGCGAGCGTTGCGCCGACCTGTGCGGTAAAGCTGCCCTGTGCGTTGGCGACGATGCGCACATTGGAGGCCGTGTCGCCGGTGCCGGACGCTTTCGCTTCCGCGATCAGGGGGAAGTTGAACTCGATGGCGCGGAGACCGGCACCCTCTGCCGAGGCGGCGGTGGCGGTCAGCTCCGGTACGATCAGGCGCAGGTCATGCATTTCGATCTGGTACCCGCTCTCCGCCTGCGCGTAGGCGACCAGTGCCACATAACGACCGTCCTCCACGTTGTTTGGCGTTTGGATGGACACCGTGCCGCCCGCGTAGTTGCGGGTCAGGTTCTGGATGGCAAGGGTAGGCGTGAATGTGACCAGCACGCGCACGCGGCGGGGGAGTACCTCGAAGCTGTCCGCGAGCTGTAGCGTGTACACGCCACCCGCCTCGCGCAGCGTTGCGTTTGCAAAGGCGGGAACGGCGGTGAGCGCGCTCAGGTCGCTGTAGGAAGCGGTCACACTCCGCCAGCCGGTCGCCTCGTCCGCGCCGTGGGGCAGGTAGGATACGGTGAAGGGTTCGCTGGCCAGCCAGCCGGTCTCGGCCTGCCAGCATACGGATGCCTCCCGCTGGTGGTAGGGGTCGATATCGCGCACACTGCCCAGTGTATCACCCACACTCACGAAGCCGCCAGCGTCCGTATACCCGTCTGCGCTGTTCAGGGTGCGGTTGTCGATCTCGAGCGCCTGCTCGAGTGTGTTGGCTAGGTTCGCGCTGGTCACATCGCCGGTGGCGGTATCGACGGTGCCCGCGGAATCGTCGGCGGGCAGGTAGCCTGCAACAGTCGCTTCATGCACGCTGTACACGACCGGAGTCGCTGTTCCGGGGCGATAGCGTGGCAACCCGGCGAAAGCATACGTCCAGCTGTCACCGCTGGCGGGCATATCCCATGTCGCGGTGGGCTGTGGGTCTAGCGCAACACCATCGGCCAGCACGATGAGGGCGATATTGGCGGGGCGTATGCCATGACGGTCGCTCAGGTCGTCCCAGGTCTTGGTGCCGCTGAGGGTTACGGTGAGCAGCCGATTCTCAAAATCGATGCCCGCAATATCGCCGTTTGCATCCGGCGCTGCGCCCGCCAGCGTTTCCCCAACAGGCGCATATCCAGCCACGTCCGCCTCCTGCACGGTGTATGCGACAGGGGTCGTGCCGTCCGCCTGATAGCGGGGAAGGCCAGTGACGGTGTACGTCCATGTGTCGCCGCTTGTAGTCCAATCGATATCCGGTTGCGGGTCGAGCGCCGTGCCATCGCCCAGCACGGTCAGGGTCAGGGCATCAGGGCGTGTGCCGTAGCGGTCGCCATCATCCGCCCATGTTTTGCTGCCGCTGAGGGTGATGGTGTGGAGCGTGTTGGTGAAGTCCGCGCCGGTCAAGCGGCCACCTGCGTCCACTGTGCCTGTGGCAGTGAGCGACGCGGCGGCGTAGCCACTCACGGAGGTCTCGCGCACTGTATAAACGGCGGGGGTGTCGCTGCCCTTGCGATAGCGGGGCAGGCCTTCGATGGCATACGTCCAGCTGTTGCCGCTCTGCGTCCACATGATCTCCGGCTGCACAGGCATGGCGGCACCATCGGCAAGCACGGTCAGCGTGAGCGTGTCGGGGCGCTTGGCATAACGGTCGCCGCCGTCCACCCATGTTTTGGTGCCGCGGATGGATACTGTCGTAAGTGTGTTGGCGAAATCCGCCTCCGTCACGTTGCCGGTGTCCGCATCGATCAGTCCTGTCACTGCGGTTTCATCAGCCAGTTCGTAACCCGCAGCGGGGGCCTCCTGCACGGTATAGCGCACTTGGTCAAGCGTGCCTGCCTGATAGCGGGGCAAGCCGTCGATGGTATACGTCCACACACTGCCGGCCTTGATCCACGATACGCTTGGCTGTGGCGCCATGGGCGTTCCATCCACGAGCACGGTGAGGGTGAGACCATCGGGACGCATGCCGTAGCGGTCGCTGTCATCCGCCCATGTTTTTCTGCCCGTGATGGATACGGTGATGAGCTCATTGGTCAGATCCGCACCCGTCACATCGCCGCCCGCATCCGCCGTGCCGCCTGCGGTGGTGCCACCAACGGCCACATAGCCGGTAGCAGGGGTTTCCTTGACTGTGTAGACGATGGCGGTCATGTTGTCGCTCTGGTAGTGAGGCACGCCGCTGTAGATATATGTCCACACGGCTGGGTCGGTTTTGTCCCACACGGGGGAGGGTTGCGGGGCGAGCGGTTCGCCATCGGCGAGCAGTGTGAGGGTCAGCGCGTCGGGTCGCGTGCCATAGCGGTCATTCTCGTCCACCCAGGTCTTTTGACCGCCGATGCTGACCACATCCAGCGTGTTGGTGAAAGCCGCGCCGATGATGTTGCCGCTACCGCCGTCCACCGTGCCGGATACGGTGGCACTGGCCGCGGCGTAAGCTGGCACGGCAGCCTCGCGCACGCTGTAGTTGATGGCGGTCGTTGTGCCCTTGCGGTAGCGGGGCAGATCGGCAACGGTGTACGTCCAGGGATTCGTACCCTTGTCCCACAGGATTCCGCTGTTGGGCGTTATGGCGATGCCGTCCGCGAGGATGGTCAGCGTGATATCAGCGGGGCGGCGACCGAACAAGTCGTCGGTATCCGCCCACGTCTTGCTGCCGCTGAGGGTGATCGTTTCGAGCGTGTTGAGGAAATCGGCGGCGGTCACATTGCCTGCGCCGTCCACCGTGCCGGATGTGGTACGGCCTACGGGCGACACAGCATAGCCGCCTGGCGCCGTTTCTACCACAGTATAAGCTGCCTGCGTATACGTGCCCTTCAGGTATTTGGGCAGGCCTTCGCATGCATAGGTCCACAGATCGCCAGTCTTTTGCCAGGTTAGCGCGGGCTGGGGCGAGAGTGCCGTGCCGCTCATCCGTACGGTCAATGTGACGGCGGAAGGGCGCAGCCCGTACCAGTCGCTGAAATCGGCCCATGTCTTGCTGCCGCCAAGCGACACGGTCGCCAGCGTGTTGGTGAAGTCCGCGCCGGTCACGTAGCCGGTACCCGTGTCGCGCGTGCCGGTCACAGTGGTTTCGGTCATGGGCAGGTAGCCGCCCACCGCCGTCTCGCACACGCTGTAGGTAATGGGGTCGGTCGTACCTGCAGCGTAGCGGGGCAGGCCGGTCATGGTATATGCCCATGTACTCGCGCCCTTTACCCAGGCGATGTCCGGCTGCGGGCTCACAGGCGCGGCACCGTCCAGCACGGTCAGGGTGATGGTATCGGGGCGCATGCCGTAGCGGTTGGTATCGTCCGCCCAGGTCTTTTGGCCGCTGATGTCCACGGTGATGAGCCGGTTGGTGAAGTCCGCGGCAGTGATATTGCCGGTCGAGCCGTTCACGGTGCCGCTCACGGTGGCTGCATCAGGTCGGTAGTCGGGGGGCACGGTCTCGGTCACGGTATAGACCACGGGAGTCAATGTGCCCTTTTGGTAGCGGGGCAGGCCGGTGATGCTGTACGTCCAGTCGTTTCCTGTCTTGACCCAGTTGATGGTCGGCTGCGGGCTGGCGGCCACACCGCCCGCGAGCAGTGTGAGCGTCACGCCGCTGGGCCGTCTGCTGTAACGGTTGCTCTCGTCCACCCAGTGCTTGGCGCCTTGCAGGCTTATCGTGCGCAGCGTGTTGGTGACCGTGACGGCCACGGGCGCTGCGGAGGAAGCGGTCTTCGCTGTGATGGTGGATGGGCTGTAGGCTGTGTTGTAGCCGTTTGCCGCGACCTCGACCACGCTGTATTGCAGGCCAATGGTTACATCGGTATCCACGGCTTTATAAGCGTAAGCGGGCAGCGCATCCCACTGTGCGAACACGGCGCTCCAGTCCGTGATGCTGGAGGGGGTGAGCGTGACCTGCGCTGCACTGCCGAAGGGCATGGGGCAGAGCGGATCCGGCGAAGCGGAAAGGGCGTAAAGGTTGATCCACGTGGTGTCCGTCTCCTTGCGGTAACGCAGCTGGAAGGAGACGCTCGCAGGGCGCGTGGCCGCATACCACAAACTGTCGCCTGCCCAGGTCTTGGTTGCTTTGATTGCGATCTGCTTGACCGTGCGCTCGTTTGCAAAGCCCCACCAGTTGGTCAGAACACCGCCGTCCGCCTGCGTTGCAGGGCTGCCCGCAGCCTGCGTATAGCCTCCGGGCAGGCTCTCGGTCACGGTAAAGTCGCCGCCTGCGGGCACGGTCAGTTCGGCGCGCCAGCGGTTAGCGGCCGCAGTGCGCGCGCCGTCCGTGCTGGGGTCGGTGGATTGGCTTGCGGCGCTCAGGGTAACGGTGGTCGAGCCCTCGCCCGCAACCGGGGTCACGGTCAGAACGAGGCTGGTCGGGCGCGCGCCGTCCCGGTCGTTGTCGTCCATCCAGTTTTTAACGAAGTAGAGCTTGCGAACGCCGATCTCGTTTGCAATGGTGGTAAGGTGGTTTGCAGTTTGGGTGACCGTCACGGTGCCCGCACCGGGCGTGAAGGATTCGTCATCGCCGGTGTCGGGTGTGCCATGCCGGTAGAGAAGCGCGGTTTCCTCCGCGCGATAGACATACGGTGTGCTGGTGCCGGGCACGATGCGCGGCAGTGCCGTGCCCACGGTGATGGTGCGCCCGCCTGTCGCCGTCTCCAGCAGATCAGCCCATTCGGCGGTAAAGGGGAAGGCGGGCAGGTCGGTATCCCAAGTTGTGCCGCCATCGGCAGACTGGTGCACCGTAAAGGTGATCGCATCAGGCAGCGCGCCCAACGCCTTGAGGTTCGTGAGCTCGTCACGGGTCAGGGTCGTGCCGGTCTCGCTCTCCCAGTTCTTGGCAACCAGCACATTGGTGCGATTCAGGCTGTTCACCAGCCGCAGGGTGCCCGCGCCTGCGCTCAAAGCGTAGCTGTCCGCACAGACGGCGGCCAGCGTCTCCTTGACGTAATAGGTATAGGTTTGCCCCAGGGTGGAGTATGTGGGAAAATCGCCCTCGAAATCGCAGTACCAGTCATCTGCGTTCGCGCCGGAACCCTCGCGCCAGGCGAAGGTCGCGCCGGGCGCAAGCTCGTCCACGCCGGTGGAGGTTTTGCGCCACAGCGCGAAGGCAAGCGGCATGTCGCCTGTGCTAAAGGAGGGGCGCGTACCGTACTGGTCGCTGCCGTCGTCCCAGTGCTTGGTGGCGGTCAGGGGCTGAGGTTTGAACTGCGGCACGTAGGTGTTGGTGAATGCGGCGGTACCGACGGTGCCCTCCACGTTCCACGACACTTCGGTGGCGGTGCCTGCTGTTTGCACAGAGGTATAGCCAGTGACCGGTTTTTCCAGCACATAATAGCGGTAGGCATAGCCGTCCGGCGCGTAGCGTAGCAGCGGATCGCCGTTTGCGTCCTCGGTCACGGTCAGGGGCGGTGCCTGCCCGCTCGTGAGCGAAGCGATGGTGCCGGATGGCATGGTGACGGTATCCAGCAATACATCGTCCGTGGCGGAGGCATCCGCGCTTTGCCAGTAGCGGCGCAGCTCAAAGGCCACGGCAGGGTAAGCGGACTGCCCGCCGGTCAGGGTGCCTTCCGGATAGTCCCACTGCTTTTGGATCTCAATGCTCACGCTGGGGCCGTTCATGGCGTATACGTTGGTCACCGTGCCCTCGACGCGGTCATTCTCGGTGGAGTACCAGTCCACGTCGAACACGCCGCCGCCTTGGTCCAGCTCCTCCACATAATAGTGGTAGCGGAGGCCGTACACATTATAGACAGGCGCACCCGCGAAGGTGGCGACCGGGGTGCCGTTCGCGAGTGTCTCCACCCATGGGTTGCCGTCTTTCAGCACAACGTCGCCCGTCGTGGCCTCGGAGAGCGAGCGGTGCAGGCGGAACTGCACGGTGGGCAGGTATGCCTGCTGGAACCAGCCTGGCAGGTTGGACCAGATCTTCTTGCGCTGCACGTCCAGCGTATCCTCAAGGGTGTTGATGATGGTGCCTGTGCTGGAGGGGTCGAAACTCGCATAGGCATAATCCACGGCGCGCGTTTCGCCCGCCTGCACGGGGAAGGTGGCCTCGGTGCTCTGGCCGCTTTGATCCGGCTGGGCTGCCACACCGCCAATATCGCTGAAGTAGGATGCCACGTAGCTGGATTCCTGCAGGAACGTTTCCTTGACGAAGTAATGGTAGCGGTTGCCCTCGGCGTCGAATTTGGCGTAGGCGCCAAAGCCGCACGTCCAGTACCAGGGGTTGCTGGCGAGGTTCGTGTTCCACAGCCGCACAGTGGCTACCAGCTCCGCCGCGCCTGCCGCGTCGGTCAAGTGGCGGTACAGGGTAAGGCGCACATCCGGCCTGCGGGGGTCGCCGGTGGCCGCGTCGCGCCAGATGAGGTTGATGTTGATAGCGTCGCTGCCCGCGAGGCTGTTGGCAAAGGCGTAGCTCATGGTATCCGGGTCGTCAAGGGTGGCGCCATACTGGTAAGCGCCGGGTTGCACGGAGGAGAGGATGGCCTCGTCCGTGTTGATGGTGATGCGCCCGCCCGAGAACGTAAGCGTGCCGCCTGCGTCGGTCAGGCTAGTCTCGCGCACGCTGTAGGGGATGATCACGCCCTGGCTGTCGTATTTTTGCAGCCCTGTTTCGCCGCCAAAGGTGACAGGCGGGCCGTTCAGCGCGATGGTCTTGGACTCCAGCGCGTCCGTACCGTTCTGAAACAGGGTGAAGGTGGCGTACATCTCCGGCGTGGCGATATCTTGGATGTGCCATGTCTTGGACGCGGTCAGCTGCAGCTTGCCGACACGCAGGTTGGTTACGGTGTAGGTGTTACCGCTGGCCGCAGTGCTCACGCTGTATTTTTGCTGCGCGGTGCGCGCCTCGCCGCTGCCGCTCGCCAGATAGCCCGCATCCATACCCACGGTCAGGCTACCGCCCGTCACCTCGCGGATCATATAGTCCGCATACTGGCTGCTCTGGCCCTCGGCGGGGGTGTAGCCAAGCAGACCCGTCCACGACTCGGCGGCTGTCAGCGTGCGGTAGGCAACGGGCTCCGGACTGCCGCCACCTGTGTAATAGAGCGCAAAGGTCACAGGCACGCGGCGCAGCAGGTCGCCATCGTCCAGCCACACCTTGTTGATGCGGAAGGTAAGGCCGCCCTCGCCGCCTTTGGTATTGTAGAGGGTCGCGGTGCGGATGCCGTCCCCGCCGATGGAATAGATCACGTCGCTGAAAGCGTAATCCGTTGGCTCGACAATGAGCAACTCCTGCACGGTATAGACATATTCGCGGCCCTCACTGTCGTACTGCGGCAGGCCGGTGAAGAGGCGATCCAGATCGCCCGTGCCCGTGAGGCTGTAATCTGTGCCGCCCAGCGAGGACGCGCCTGCGGGCACGGTAACGCCGCTTGCGTCCCATCCTGTGGCGCTGTTTTGTAGGATGCGGATGTGGATGCCGGAAGCAGTGCCCTCCGCGAGTGCGGGCGACCACCGTTTGACCACGCGCAGGCTGGTGGTGCCTACAAGCGTGTTTTCGATCAAACTGCCGGAGGGCGCGGGTTGGGTCACGGTAAAAGTAAAACCGCCATCGGTAAAGCTGTCTGCCACGATGTTGTCGGTGGGCACCGCGCCATCCACCGCATCGATGGTCGCGCCCACTTCGCGCACGCGATACTGGTACAGCGCGCCTTCCGCGTCATACTTGGGCAGGCCACCAAACTGGCTGGTCAGGGTCATGGTTTCGGCGCGGAAGCCCGTGAGCGTCTGCGTTGCCATATAGGTGTAAGCCGTATCATCCTCGGTGGCCAGCTTGCGGTACAGCGCGACCGCCGCGCCACCGTTCATGGACTGCACAGCTTTGGCGCGCCAGAATACCGTGTAGGGTGCTGCGGTGTTCGCCTCGCGGATGTTAACGACCGTAGCACCAGGCAGGATGAAGTCCTGCTCCGCAGAATCGACATTGGTGATGCGGATCTGGTAATCGCCCTGGTTGTCCATGACCTCGCGCAGGTAATAGACATAGGCGTTGCCTTTGGTATCGTAGCGGGGCAACTCGCCCGGCTCAGCATAGGTGACAGCCTGCGTGGGCTGGTCGCTGGCGGGCAGCGTCATGTTATCGTGACCTGTTACAGGCGAGAGCGTCGCAAAGCCAAGGCCGGTGTTCTCGGGGTAGCGGTACAGGTAGAAGCGCACGGTGGGGTGGGTGGTCGCGCCGCCATCCTTCCATACTTTGGTGAAGGCGAAACCAACAAAATCGGTCATGGTGTTGACAAGCGTACCGCCCTCGTAAGCGGTGCCGGCGGCCGTCTGCCCATTGTAGATGCCAACGTTCTTGACGGTGTTCACATAAGTGCCCAGCGTTTCGTCGCGCGAGGGCATCGCGCCCTGAACCACCATGTAGTCATAGGGGTAGCCATCCGCGTCGTAGGCAGGCAGGCCATCGGCGGTCAGGTTCCACAGGTTGCCACTCTCTGCAAAGGCAAGCGAGACACCTTCCACGGCCGTGGCCGACGAACCCGCGCGGCGCGCCTGACGCTTGAGTGTGAACAGGTTTTGCACATCCGCGATTGCGGGGCGCGTGGCTGCTGCGGTGGAGCCGTCGTACCACTGTACGCCCACATGCAGGGCGGTTTGCAGGGTGTTCATGAAATTCAAACCGTCCTGCACGGTCAGGTAGCCCGCAGGGGATTCCTGCGCGACGGTATAGGTGATGACCGTTCCGCCGTCGTACTTGGGCAGGGCGGCATAGGTGTAGATATCCAGGCTGTAATTGGCGGTTGCCTTTGTGGGTGCAGGCTGAGGCGAAAGCGGCACGCCGCCCGCGCTGATCGTAAGCACAGGGGTGGGGCGGGTGGTAGATTTACCGTCGTTCCAGGTGATATGCGTGGCTACGCTGGTCAGTGCCATGGCGGACGCATCCGCGCTTGCTGTGCCATCCGCGAAAACGCCCGCGCTGCCACTGATGGCGCTTTGGTAGCCTGTGGCGCTATCGGTGAGCGTGTAGTCGAGCGTGACTGCATCCACGGCCAGCGTGTAGCGCAGCGTGGGGTCGCCGCCCGGCACGGTGGGCAGGATGTTCAGCGTGGCCGTTGTGCCGCTCACGGATGCGCTCGCTGTAAAGAGGCCCGTATCGTAGCCGCCCAGCTCGCAAGTGTATGCGCCGGTATCCGCGTTCTCCACCAGCGTGAAGGGCAGCGCAATGGGCGCTGACGCGGCTCCGTTGAGCGCTAGGTTCAGCGTGAAGGTGAGCGCCGTGCTGTACGGATCGCCCGCGCCGCTTGCAAACAGGCTGATATCGCCCAGCAGCGTCATCAGGCTGCCCGCGTCCGGCGAGGGCTGCGCGAGCGGATCGGCTAGCAACGTGGCGGAAGAACCATCCTGCGAGAGGGTAAAGGCACAGCCGCCCGCCTCCGCGCAGGACGCGCCCAGTGCCTCGTCCCACACGAACGAAAGCGGCTCGTTTTGATAGGCAAGGGCGGTAACGCTGTATACGGCTGTCGAAGAAAGCCCAGCCAGCGAAAAGCTGGCCTGCGCCGTACCGTCCGCCCCGATGGCTATATCCTGCGAGGCGACCACGATCGCGCCGCCGCCCTCGTCCGCAAACAGCGCGAGCGAAAGCGAGCCATAGCCTCCTTCGGGCTCCGCGGAAAAAGCGATGGAGATCGTGAAAGCCTCGCCGTCCATGAATACGGGTGCGACCTCGGCAGTGGGCGAGGGTTCGGGGGTTGCGGTCGGCTCAGGGGTGGGGGTCGCCGGCTCCGGCACGCTGATGCTGACGGAGACTTGCGTTTCAAAGGTCGCGTCGTCGATCTGCCCATCGGCATAGGCAAAGCTGGCCGCCGTGGCATCGTTGCCCGACGAGGCTTGCCAGTCGCTTACGCGTGCGCGATACGCCGTGGTGGCGGCGAGGCCCGCAAGCGAAAAAATACCGTGCGCATCGCCGTTTGCATCCAGTGTGAGGTCGAGGGTATAAACCTCCTCCGGCGCGACCGGGTCGGGCACGGGCGACCATGCGCCTGTACCCTCCAGCACCTCCAGCGTGAGCCGCAGCTGCATGCCGCTCGCCGCCACGTCCCCGGAAAGGGTCACATCGCAGGCGGCACCCTCGGCAAAAAGCAAGGGTGCTTCCGGTGTGGGCGCGGGGGTATCAGTGGCGGTGGCATCGGTCGCCTGCGCGTCCGACAGGGTCGGCGTGGGTGCAGGATCGGCGGATGCCGTCAAATCAACGGTCGCTTCCGGCGTGGCGGTAGGCAAATCAGAGGGGGATACGTCAATGGTCGGCGAAGTGGAAGGCCATGCGGATCCCTCCTCGGCCATGGCCACGGGGGTGCCGCCGGATATGCCCGCGTTGCTCCATTCGCTCTGCTGGCCCGCATTGGTTACAAACATAACCATTAGCATTGCCAGTGCCAGCACTCTGGTACGGTTCATACATCGCCTCCGACTGGTTATGTAACCGAGAAATTAGGCGAACCACTATTTCGCAAGGAATTGAAAGCGAACAAGGAGCCGAACCGGTTACGCAAATGAAATGCGAAAAGATAATTTCACTATATAATATGTAACCATAAATATACTGAATGTATACGTATACTATCATATAATATTAGTGAGAGCAACCCCGGTCATGCAATAAATATGAAGCCTTACCTATCGGCACATTCAGGATATGATACGGTGGTGGGCGCGCGGCTGCTGATGCTGAACAAGATACGTAAAGCCTGGCAGGGATGTTACAGGAAAAGTGCTGCCCGGAGGCGAAACTGTATCAAGACATCGCCGACGTTTGGCATGGCTTGGCATCAAACCACATGGATCGTGGGAGGTACGGCATGAAAAAACGCAGGCGGGGCTTCAGGCGGATACTCTGGTGGGCATGCCTGAGCGTTTTCATGGCGAGCGGCGCGTACCTTGCCTATTACGGCTATAACGTATATGCAGGCGGGCGAACGATGGCCGCGATGACGGACGAGCTTGCCGCGGCGCGGGTAGGCAGAGCTCAGGCGGAACAGCAGCCCTTGGCGTCGCCAGCACCATCGGGAGCGGGCGATGTCTCGCTCACACCCGCACCGGACGCGACGGCGCCCTACTTGAGCGGAATGCCCGCCGAGCAGCCCACGCCCGACCCGCTGCTGACCGCCTATCGCACCTTCGCCTCGCAAAATGAAGATATGGTGGGCTGGGTAAGCATCGAGGGCACTGTGGTGGATTACCCAGTGATGTACACACCCGCCGACCCACAAAAGTACCTGCACATGGATTTCAGCGGCCACTACAGCCTGGAAGGGCTGCCGTTCGCGGATGCGCGGTGCGACCTGCAAAGCCCGGCGCAAAACCGTATCCTCTATGCGCACAACATGCGTACGGGGCGCATGTTCGCGGTGCTGACACAATACCTGGACGAGGCTTTCCGCACCCTGCACCCTTCAATCCGCCTGGACACGCTGACGGAACGGGCCACATATGAGGTGTTCGCCGTGCTTCAGGTAGATTTAAGGCCGATGAACGCGCCCAACATGTACTGCTACAGCCTGTTCGATACCCAAAGCCCGGAGGATGTTGCCGCCCTGAATGCCTACCTGCGCAAGTATGCGCGGGTCAGGGTTGCCGATGCGCAGGCGGGCGACGCCATCCTCACGCTGAGCACCTGTCAGCGCCTGGGCGATGTGGACAGGCTTGTGGTGATGGCGCGAATGCCTGCCGAGAAGCGGCCCCTGACCGGGCCGTGAGCGGAGGGCAGTTACGCCCGGTCGGCGATGTTGCAGGTCAATCAAAAAAGCAAAGGCGGCCATGCCATGAAAAAAACCTATGTGACCACCATGCCCGACCATGTGGGCGCGTTTCTGGCGGCGAGCCGCCGCATCGCGCAGCTGGGGCTGAACATCACGCGCGTGAGCTACAATAAGGCCGTGGACATGCACACCCTGTTCATCGAGGCGGAGGGCACGCCGGAGCAGCACCGGCAGGCGCAGCGCGCGCTGGCGGAGATCGGTTGCCTGCAGAGCGAAGGGCAGGAGCGGAGCGTGGTGCTGCTCGAGTTTCTGCTGCGCGATGTGCCCGGCAGCGTGACCGCAGTGCTGGAGCTGATACAGGCGTTCAACTTCAACATCTCGTACATGAGTTCGCAGGAGAACGGCTCGGATTTTCAGGCCTTCAAGATGGGCCTGTTCGTGGAAAACCAGCAGCAGGTGGCCGATTTTCTCGCTGCGGTGGAACCGCTGTGTGAGGTGAAGGTGATCGACTACAACCACACGCAGAAAAATTTTGACAACAGCATCTTCTACCGCAGCTATGCGGCTGGGCTTACGCGACGTATGGGCCTTGGCGACGAGGCGCGGGAGGAACTGCTGATCCATGTGAACCTGGCCATGCAGGTACTGGACGAGCAGGGCCTGTCGCCCTACCGCACATTTGACAGCATCGGCCGCTTCGCCGACTTGCTGACCGCCTGCCGCGGCAGTGCGTTTTCGCCGCGCATCTCCACCCACCGCATATCGGAGGGCACGACCGTCACCATGATCGAGCCGCCCTGCGGCAGCAACACGGCCATCGTACAGAGCATGGGGCAGACGCTGTTCATCGACACTGGCTATGCCTGCTATGAGAGTGAGATGCTGGCGATCTTTCGGCGGCTGTTGCCGGATTATGACGCGATGGAGAAGCGCGTTTTCGTGACCCATGCAGATGTCGATCATTGCGGGCTGCTGCCGCTGTTTGACGCTGTGGAGACCAGCGCTAAAAGCGCCGAGTGCCTGCGGCTGGAGGCTGTGGGCGAGGACGGCTACCGTGAGCGGAATCCGCTGCACAGGCCTTATATCAAGATTTGCAAGACGCTGACCGGCTACCGTCCGCCCGAACCCGCGCGCGTCCGCGTGGTGGCGGGCGACCTTGCCCCGCAGGAAGAGGCGCTGCGCCACGCCGGCGTGTACGCCTTTGGCGAGTTGCGCTTCGAGGTGTACGAGGGTAAGGGCGGGCACCTGCCGGGCGAGCTGGTGCTGATCGACTATGCCCACAAGCTGGCCTTTACCGGCGATGTGTACGTCAACCTGAAGGAGATGACCGCCGAGCAGGCTGCCTACAACCAGTATGCGCCCATTTTAATGACCTCGGTGGACAGCGACCCCGCCCTGTGCAGCGCGGAGCGCGCCGAGGTGTTCCAGCGGTTGGGCGTAGGGGAGTGGCGCGTGTTTGGCGCCCACGGCATGAAAAAGGACTATCGCGTGCACGCATAAGGGCGATACATGCTGCGGCCAGCCGATAGCGCGGGCGAACAAAGGCGACGCCATCTAGCGCCCGGCGGTGATTGATATGCATGACAAGCAAAGAAGGAGTGAGGGGCTTGGAAACAATGGAAGCCATCCGCCTGCGGGCAAGCTACCGCGGTAAGTATCTGGATACGCCCGTGCCGCGCGAACATCTGCGAACCATCCTGGAGGCCGGTTTGGCCGCGCCCTCCGGCTGCAACAAGCAGACCACCAGCCTGATCGCAGTAAACGACCCGGCGCTTGTGAAGCGGCTGTATGCAGCCATTACCCCGGACGAGACGGATCACAGCTACATGGTTGGCGGTACGAGCCCAGCGCTGGTCTGCGTGCTTACACGACGAATCATCGCCTATGGCGATCGAACCTACTTTGTACACGACTATTCCGCCGCCATTGAAAATATGCAACTGGCCATCGTTGCACTGGGCTACCAGAGTTGCTGGGTCGAGGGCTACGTGACCGACGCGGACAAGCTTGGGCGCGTTATGGCGGATATCCTCGGCGTGCCGCAGGAGTATGAACTGGTATGCTACCTGCCTGTGGGCGTGGCGGCGGAGCCGGTGCGGCACACAAACAAAAAGCCGTTTCATGAGCGCGCGTGGTTCAACGGGTTTGGCAGGGAAGATTAAACCAACGCACGGCTGTATACCCAATGGAAGCGCAATTTTACAGACAATAAAGACGTGAACCAATGATACAGCAAGACACGGCTTTGAATCATCGCTAATGACCGCAGACATACCGGCGGAAAGCCCGGCAGGCTGGATGGCTTGCTTTCCCAATTACAGATTGAGACCAATGCCACTGTAAGGTAGATTGTTACCAGCCTTCTTCCATCAACTACAAGTCTCAAGAACGGTGTGCGAAAAATGAAGTTGGGCATAGTAAGGGCATTTCTCAAAAGTCACATGCAAAAGCCGTGGGTTCTTGGGTTCTTCATGTCCACATGCATGTTCGTCATGCTGTTTATACTCGCTGACATCAGGCTGGCTTCCAATGACGACAAGGCGATACTGCGTGCATTCATGGGTTTTCAGCCGGGCGGGCCCGTAACGTTCAACATGTACGTTTATCCTTTGATTGCTTGGCCGCTTTACTGGCTTAGCCTTGCGTTTCCGGGCGTTGCGTGGTTCTCGGTCGTGCAATTGCTGTTCTTGTGGTTGGCCAATGCGGTCATTCTCAAAAGCATCATTCAATGCTTTCGACATGAAAAGAAACCGCTTTGGCATGGCGTTATTGCGGGGACAGGCTTTCTGCTCCTGTTCTCGGTTCGGTCGGGTGCGCTCATCACGTATACGGTCACGGCTTCCATGCTGGGCGCAGCCGCGGTCGCACACGTGATGTCCATCGAGCATGGCAAATATCGCGAGCGTTTGTTTTTAGTGCGCTTGCTGCCGAGCATGGTACTGTTTGCACTATCGATCAGCCTGCGGTCTGCCACCGCACTCCCGACGTTGGCCATGCTGTGTGTAGCGTTGCTGTGGCAGGCAATGCGCGGCCATGATTCGCTTAAACCTATTGGCGCAAGCATCAAGCCGGCGCTTGTCGCGATGTTGCTGATGACTGCGGTGCTTGGTATCATCACGGGCTGGAGGGCGCTCGATGTTCACCTGCAGGGTGAGGCGGATGATGTGGCGTGGCAGGAAGCCCGTACGGAAGTCACGGATTATCTCAATGTTAAAACCCTGCCTGCACAGTTGATCGAACAGGTCGATTGGGACGAAACGCAGATCAACCTGCTCGACAATTGGTATACGATGGACAAAGCATTCTCCGTGCAGGCATTTCGGAAAATCGCACCATTGGCGGGTCGGGAAACGCGTGATACGCCGGGTATGGCAGTGGCTGAGTTGTGCCAAAAAAGCAAGCCGATTTGCTATGCGGCTCTGTGTGTGGCTGTATTGGCGATGGCCTCGATGCTTTGGTTGTATATGAACTGGCAAAGAAACCATATTTCATTGGTTCTTACGATCGTTCTGGCGGGTCTCATTTGTGCAGCCATGCTCTGTTTCTTGGCATTGGGAGGGCGTATGCCGGAACGCGCGGTTCTGACACCGGTACTTCCCGCAGCCGCGATCGTATTTTGCATGCTGCCAATATGCATGCCAAAATCGTTACAGCCTTACAGTGTCCGGGGCGGCGCTTTGATGCTCTGTTACATTGCCGCAATTTCGCTGCTGTTGATGAGTGCGATTCCGACGATGATCACCGTGCGGCACGTTCCACCCAAGTGGGCGTATAACACTTTCGAGGATATGGATCAACAGGCGCTGAGCCATCCTGATCTGTTGCTGGTCTATAGCAATCGACTTGTCAATGATGATCGGGTGTTTCCGGATGTGTCCGCAGGGATTCCCACCAATATTACCTTTTGGGGTGGTTGGGATCGCGGCAGTAAAGAGTATCGAGCCCGCCTGGCAGCCTTCGGGCTGGACGGCGAAAACTTTACGGCCGCAGATTGGCTTAATCCTGCGATACGCTTCGTGTCGCTTAACCCTGAGCCCAACGAATTGCTAATGAACTATCTGCGCAAGCATATTGGTTCGAGTGTTGCATGCGATGTTCAGAAAATTTCGGCTGGCTTGTATTTTCAGCGCTTCTTTCTTGCAAACTGAGCCGCCTTTCATCGGACGATGAAGGGGATCGCCGAAACAAGACTGACAGCGGCGACGCCAAGTGGCGAGGACGTGCAGGCCACCGCATAAAGCAAAAGAAACGCAACCATGATCACACGCGCAGCCAACCGAAGCTATCGGCAGCGCGTGTGGGCACTGTTCATCTTCAAGTTTACAAACCATATGGTCCATGGATTGCCTGTACCGTTCGTCGCCGCGACAGAGGTGCCCATGTCGGAAGAACGCCCGCAACATGAAGGGAACCGACCCAACCCGGCTGAGGGTGTGCGCCCAGCGAGCGGTGGCGACTTTCGCTGCGCCGCCTGACGCTATGCGTCGGGCGGCGTGCGGTCACGTAGGAGTGCTCGGGGCTATGCTTTTGCGCTTTCATAATAATTCCATCCTGCCTTTCCAACCTTGTAGCGGCGCAGGCCGATCATCCATGTATAACGCGTTGCATACGGCTTTTCATTTGCGTATAAATGTGGTATCATTAAATTTAACCTCAAGACGCAATGGGAGGGGGATGGGTTTGCTCAGCATGACAGGATACGGGCGCGGGCGCGCTTGCCACGATGGCCGCGAGATGGTCGTGGAGCTGAAATCCGTCAACCACCGCTTTTTGGACGCGAGTTACCGCCTGCCGCGCAGCCTCCCGTTTTTGGAGGAAACGCTGCGTGTGCGTGTGGCGGAGAGTACCCTGCGCCGCGGACATGTGGACGTGACGGTGGGCTACGTGAATGCCCGCGAGGACGCGAGCACCGTGACCATCGACCGTGCGATGCTGAGGCGCAGCGCGGCGGAGATCGGCGAGGCCGCGCGCGAGTTGCAGAGCCCCCCGCCTACCGTGGCCGAGCTTTTGCAGCTGAGCGGTGCCTTGCGCGTGACGCAAGCCGAGGAGGACGTAGAAACCCTTGCCGCGCTAGCCGCCGAGGCGTTTGGCGCGGCGCTTTGCGAGCTGGACGCCATGCGCGCCCGCGAAGGCAAGGCGATGGCCGCCGACCTTGCGCAGAACCTTGCGCATGCAGAGGCTCTGGCCGCGCGGGTCGCAGCGCGCGCGCCCGCCGTGCCCGAGGCCTACCGCGAGCGGCTGACCATGCGCCTTGGCGAATGGGGCATTCAGGGTGTGGAGCCCCAGCGTGTGGCGCAGGAGGTGGCCCTCATGGCAGACAAGTGCGCCGTGGATGAGGAGCTGGCCCGCCTCGGCAGCCACTTTGCGCAGTTTGCCAAGTGCATCGCAGGCGATGGCGAAGTGGGCAGGCGCATGGATTTCCTCCTGCAGGAGATGAACCGCGAGGCGAACACCATCGGCTCCAAGGCGGCGGATGCGGAGATCGCCCAGCACGTAGTGGAACTTAAATGTCTGTTGGAAAAACTGCGCGAGCAGGTGCAGAACATCGTATGAAGGGGGCGGCGCGGTGCGGCTCATCAACATTGGTTTTGGCAACATGATCGCTGCCGAACGCATCGTGGCGGTCGTCAGCCCGGACAGCGCGCCCGTTAAGCGCCTGGTGCAGGAGGCACGTGACGCCCGCCGCATCGTGGACGCCACGCAGGGCAGGCGCACGCGCGCGGTGGTCATCACCGACAGCGACCATGTGGTGCTCTCCGCCATCCAGCCCGAGACGGTGGCCAGCCGCGCCGGTGGGCGCGACACAGCCGCACAAATGGAAGAGAAGGAGATCTGACATGGGTGTGATCGTCAAGCGGAAGGGTATGTTGCTCATTATCTCCGGCCCGTCGGGCACAGGCAAGGGCACGCTGGTCAAAAAGCTGATGGATAGCGACCCCAGCATCAGCTTTTCGTGCAGCGTGACTACGCGGGCCCCGCGCGTGGGCGAGATCGAAGGCGTGCATTACCATTTCATCGACGATGCCGAATATGACCGCATGCTGGCGGAGGATGCCTTTTTGGAACACGCGACCGTGCATGGGCACCGCTACGGCACGCCGCGCGCGCAGGTGGAGTGTAACCTGGCCTGTGGTAAAAACGTGCTGCTGGATATCGACCCGCAGGGTGCGCTGAACGTCATGAGCCGCGTGCACGACTATGTGAGCGTGTTCATCCTGCCGCCCAGCTTCAGTGCCCTGCGCGTGAGACTGCACACCCGCAACACCGATGACCCCGTCGAGATCGAGCGCCGCCTGCGCAACGCGCGCCGCGAGGTGCTCAACATCGGCAAATACCAGTACGCCCTGATCAATGACGACCTTGACCTTGCCTTTTCGCAGCTGCAGAGCATCGTGAACGCCGAAAAGCAGCGCACCACCCGCTTTTGCCCCACCATACTCGAAGACTGAGGAGGAAACCGCATTATGGCTATCGTAAACCCGACCATTGTGGAACTGACTGAAAAGGTGGACTGCCGCTACACCCTTGTGGTGGAGGCCAGCAAGCGTGCGCGGCAGCTGCTCGCGGGCGCGCAGCCGCTGATCGACCCCAAGGAGATGAAACCCCTGAAGGTGGCGGTGGAGGAGATCAACCGTGGGCTGCTCACGTACAGCCGCAACCCTGACCTGGAGGACTAAGGTGAAAGCAAACATCGTGGTGGGGGTCACCGGCGGCATCGCGGCCTACAAGACCGTGGATGTCGTATCCCGCCTCGCCAAGCTCGGCCACAACGTGGATGTGATCATGACCCATAACGCCGAGCAGTTTGTGACCCCGCTCACGTTTGAGACCATCAGCCACAACCCTGTCACGAAGGATACGTTCGTGCGGGAGCGCAGCTGGGAGGTGGGCCATGTCGCGCTTG
>CAZOZO010000026.1:0-43506 GCA_964584315.1 uncultured Oscillospiraceae bacterium | reverse complement strand
AAGAGGTGCTCTACCCCGCCATGGAGGACTACGCGCTGGATATCATGATCGGCAAGGGCCCCACGGCGCGCAGCATCCGGCTCGACCTGCCGCGCTTCACGCTGGTGGGCGCCACCACGCGCGCGGGGCTGCTCTCCGCGCCGCTTCGCGACCGCTTCGGCCTTTTATTCCGACTGGAGATGTACACCAGCGACGAATTGGCGGCCATCCTGCGCCGCAACGCGGGGCTGCTTCGCGTGGCGGCGGACGAGAGCGGCATTTTGGAGATCGCCGGCCGCAGCCGCGGCACGCCGCGCATCGCCAACCGCATGCTGCGCCGGGTGCGCGACTATGCGCAGATCAGGGCGGACGGGTGCATCACCTGCGATATCGCGCGGCAGGCGCTGGACATGCTGGACATCGACCAGCTGGGACTGGACAAGGTGGATCGCGCCATGCTGTCCACCATGATGGACAAATTCGCGGGTGGCCCGGTCGGGCTGGAGACCCTCAGCGCCATGACCGGCGAGGATGCCTCCACCATTGAGGATGTTTATGAGCCGTACCTGATGCAGTTGGGCTTTATCATCCGCACGCCGCGCGGCCGCATCGTGACCCCCGCCGCCTACGGCCACCTTGGCCGTAAGCCGCTTGCCGCGCCGGAGGATGGCGATGATCAGCAACAACTCAAGTTTTGACGGGAGCGACCCTTTTGAAAACAAGTGATTTTACCTACCACCTGCCGGAAGAGCTGATCGCGCAAACGCCCATCGAGCCCCGCGACCACAGCCGTATGCTGGTGTACGACCGCCTGACCGACACCGTCGAGCACCGCCATTTTTATGACCTGCCGCAGTACCTGCGCGCGGGCGACGCGCTGGTGCTGAACGAGACGAAGGTGATACCCGCGCGGCTTTTAGGCGTAAAGGAAAAGACGGGCGTACCGGTGGAGATACTACTGCTCAAGCGCCTTACCGCAAACGAGTGGGAAACGCTGGTGCGCCCGGGCCGCAGGCTGCTGCCCGGCATGACATGTACCTTTGGCGACGGCCTTTTGCGTGCGGAGATCATGGAGACGCTGGAGGGCGGCGGCCGCCGCGTGCGTTTTCACTATCAGGGCGTGTTCGAGGCGCTGCTGGACAGCCTAGGCCAAATGCCCCTGCCCCCCTATATCCACGAGCACCTTGCCGACCAGACCCGCTACCAGACCGTCTACGCCAAGGCGGAGGGCAGCGCCGCCGCGCCGACCGCGGGCCTGCACTTCACGCCGGAGCTGCTGAACAAGATTCGCGGCATGGGCGTTGCCGTGGTGCCCATTTTGCTGCATGTAGGGCTGGGCACCTTCCGCCCCGTCAAGAGCGAAAACCTTGCCGAGCATGTGATGCATGTGGAGCACTACGAGGTGAGCGTGGAGGCCGCGCAGGCCATCAACGCTGCGCGGACCAGCGGCGGGCGCTGCATCTGCGTGGGCACCACCAGCGTGCGCACGCTGGAGACCGTCGCGGGCGAGGATGGGGTCATTCACGCGCAGAGCGGCGATACGGGCATCTTTATCACGCCCGGCTACCGCTTCCGCGCGGTGGACGCGCTCATCACCAACTTCCACCTGCCGGAGAGCACGCTGCTTATGCTCATCTC
This sequence comes from uncultured Oscillospiraceae bacterium, assembly GCA_964584315.1. Lineage (GTDB taxonomy): Bacteria > Bacillota > Clostridia > Christensenellales > Aristaeellaceae > CAXXOK01. The sequence continues at coordinate 41,889 of CAZOZO010000026.1, read as the reverse complement.
CGCGCTGATGGGCCGCGAGGAGGCCTTGCAGGCCTATCAGGAAGCCGTTGCGGAAAGATATCGGTTTTTCTCCTTCGGAGATTGCATGCTGATTTTGTGAACCGGCCATAGCGAACGCCTGCAGCCATCGTTCCCATCCGGCGCAAGGCGTATCAAAGCGCCGCGGGCATCTGCCCGCGGCGCTTTGATGTGTGTATGCAGCGGAATTTGCGTTACTCGGCCTTCGCGTCCGAGTCCTTGGCCTTGTGGCCGATCTTGTTCTCGGTGCCCTCGAGCAGCCGCACGATGTTCGCGCGGTGCCGCACCACCACCAGGATAAACAGCACCGCCGTGAAAGCGTACACGAACCACTGGCCGGGATGGGTCGCCATCATCAGCACCATGTAGGTGAGCAGCATCACCATGCTGCCAAGGCTGATGTAGCGGGTGAGCGCGATCACGGTCACGCACAGCGCGATGGCCAAGATGCCCCACAGCGGGTTCACGAAAAAGATGACCGCCGCCGAGCACGCCACGCCCTTGCCGCCCTTGAAGGCGAAAAACACCGGCCAGTTATGCCCCAGCACCGCGCCAAGGCCACCCACCATCGCCCCGATGCCCGCGATGCCGAACGTCGCCTCCGGCAGCAACAGGCTGCCCCAGAAGCACGCCAGCGTCGCTTTGGCAAAATCGCCAAGGAAGGTGACCAGCCCGCGCTTCAGGCCCAGCACGCGCAGCACATTGCTTGCGCCCGTGTTGTGGCTGCCCACGGCGCGGATGTTTACGCCCGCGCGGTTGCTCACCAGGATACCGGTGGAGATGCAGCCCAGCAGGTAGCCGCCGAGCGCGGCCGCAAGGGTCAGCAGGATCTCTCGCATCGAATTCTCCTTTGATACTCGTTCAAACGTTGATGCGCCGGGGATCACGAGGGGTTTTGTTTGCTTTCGCGCTGCGGATGCGGGGCGCAACAGGCCCGCGCCGGGCTTGAAACGTAAATCCAGCAGACAAAAGAACCCCGAACCCAATGCGTTCATCGTTTGAATCAGTATGATGTTTGTTTTGGTTCGTCCGTATTATACCATGGAAAACCCAGCCTGCAAAGCAACCGGCAGGCCACTTGCCGGGGCGGCGCGCGCGTGCGCGGCGGGGCGGTTTTGCGGCCCGCCGCCGGTTACTGAACCGTTTCCGCTGAGCCTGCATTCGCCAAACGCGGGCTTATTTCGATATCACGTTTTCTGTACCAAAAGCAGCAGGAATGAAAATTTACACATCGTACAGCGTAAAAACACAGAATGGCTACTCCCGCTCCACGCGGATGATGCTCTCCAGCTTGGCCATGTTCTGATCCAGCGCGGCAATGGCACGCTGCATGGCCTTTTCGCTTGCCTGATGGGTGATCACCACCAGCGCCACGCGCCCGTCCTGCTGTTCGCCCTTCTGCTGCACGGCGGCGATGCTCACGTTCTCATCCGCGAAGCACTTCGCCACGCGGTACAAAACGCCCGGCTCGTCCTGCGCAAGCATGCGGATGTAGAACGGGCATTGCCAGTCGGTATTGTGGCGCAGCCCCACCTTGGGGTTCAGCTCGTTTTCAAACGTCGGGTAATAGTGCTGGCAGGCCAGCGCCGCCCGTTCCAAATCGCTCACGATGGCGCTGGCGGTAGGCAGATCGCCCGCGCCGCGGCCCAGAAACATCATTTCCTTGCAGGCGTGGCCGTGCAGGTATACGGCGTTGAACGAGCCGCTCACATTCGCCAGCGGATGGTCACTGCGCACGAACGTCGGGTGTACACGCGTTTCCACGCTCATGCCGTCGCGCTTGGCGATGGCCAGCAGCTTGAGGGTATAGCCCAGCTCCTGTCCACAGCGGATATCCTCCGCACTCACGCGCGTGATGCCCTCCACATACACATCTTCAAAGGGCACGCGGCCATGGAACGCCAGCGACGCGAGGATGCTCAGCTTGTACGCCGCGTCCAGCCCCTCCACGTCGGCGGCGGGGTCCGGCTCGGCCAGCCCAAGGCGCTGCGCGTCCTTGAGCACGGTCTCATAATCCTCGCTGTTCTTGCTCATGCGGGTCAGGATGTAGTTGGTGGTGCCGTTCACGATGCCGTATATCTTGTCGATGCGGTTTGCCTGCAGACTCTCCTCCAGCGAGTGGATGATGGGGATGGCCCCGCACACCGCCGCCTCATAGTAAAGGCCCGCGCCGTGCGCCTTGGCTACCTTTTGCAGCTCGTGCCAGTGCAACGCAAAGGCCACCTTATTGGCGGTCACTACCGTTTTGCCCGCGCTCAGCGCGCGCATCAAAAGCGAATAGGCAGGCTCCTCCCCACCCAGAAACTCCGCTACGATCTGGATATCCGGGTCGTTCAGCACGTCGTCCGGGTTGGTGGTCAGCACACCGTCGGGGAAGGGGATGTCGCGCGGCCTTGTCAGGCTGCGCACCAGCACCTTCTTGATGTGGAACCGAAGCCCCGCGCGGTGCTCGATATCCGCATCAAAGCCCTCCAGCAGCCGCCACACGCCGCTGCCCACGTTGCCGCACCCTAAAAAGCCGATCGTAATGTCTCTGGTCATGGTCGCCATCCTTTCGCGCCGGGGTAACCGCCAAATCGTATTCTCCACGCCTGCTGTTGCGGAGCGCCAAACCTTTGAGGCCCTGAAAAGCCTTGAAAGAAGTCCGCTGTGCCTTTAGGCTGCTCTCCTGCAAGTATTCGCTGCTCTGCCTCGTCGGCCGCAGAGTAGTCCGACCAGCGGTTGCCTAGCGGTTGCGCTCGTACAGTATCCGGAGGCCCTTGAGCGTGAGCAGGCCGTCCAGCTTATCGATGAAGCGGTCGCCCTCGGCCACCAGCACGGCCATGCCGCCGGTAGCCACTACAAAGGCGTTAGGCGCCCCCAGCTCCGCGCGCATCCGCTTGACGAGGTAATCCACCTGCCCGATGTAGCCGTAGATCACGCCGCTTTGCAGGTTGGTGACCGTCGTGCGGCCGATGACCGCCTCCGGCTTGATCAGCTCAAAGCGCGGCAGCTTGCTAGCCTGGCTGATCAGCGCCTCGCTGGCCAGCTTGATGCCCGGGCAGATGCAACCGCCCAGGAAGTTGCCCTTCTCATCCAACGCGCCAAAGGTAGTGGCGGTGCCAAAGTCGATGAAGATGCACGGGCCGCCGTACTCATCGAACGCGGCCACGGCGTTGGCGATGCGGTCGCTGCCCAGCTCGCGCGGGTTTTCGTACTTCAGGTTGATGCCCGTGCGGATGCCCGGCTCGACCATCATGGGCGACACCCCGAAGTAGTTTTTGCACATGTGCTCCAGCGTAAAGTTGATGGTGGGCACGACGCTGGAGATGGCCACGCCCTCCACGCTCTTCATGTCCACCTTTTCATGGGCAAAGAGGTTGCTCAAAAGGATGCCGTATTCGTCGGAGGTATAGGTCTTGCTGGTGGATATGCGCCAGTACTTGACCATCTCCTTGCCGCTGAACAGGGCGGTTTTGATGTTGGTGTTGCCCACATCCATGGTGAAGATCATGCGTTTGCTCCTTTATGGCGCGCGCCGCGCAGGGTTGCGCGGCGGCTCGCCAGCCTGTATTGCACGCCGGCAGGGAAACCCGCCGGTATGGCCGCCGGTCGGCGGCGGATGGTCAATGGGTTTGCGCGGGATCTACCCGCGGTCGATCGTCTCCTCTGCGGCGCTCATCGCCGCGTTCTCCACGGCGGTTTCGGCGGCAGTCATGGCCGCGTCCGGCATGGCGTTAAGGCCCGTCGCGGGTTCCACCGGTACGGGCGCCGTTTCATGCGATGCTTCCAGCTCGGTGGGTACGGGCTTTCGCGCGCCCCTGCCACGGCGGTTGATGGCGTCTGCGGCGGTCTTGATCAGCGGTACGAGCAAAGCAGCGACGATCATCTCCGCAAGCCCGTTGGGCACGCCCACCGCGGCCACCAGCCACGCGCCGCCGTCGCTTACATACCGGCTCTCCACGCCGCCCAGCTCTACCAGATTCTTGACAAGGATATTCAGCTCATTGCCGTAGAGCAGCACGATCGCGCCCAGGCACAGCACGGTGTTCGTCAGGGTGCCGATCACCGCCGCGATGCCCACGCCCACCTTGTCCGCGGCGCCGCTTTTCTTGACCAGCTTCCGCCATAGCGCATACGCCGCCCATGCCGTGAGCGGGATGATGAGCCGCGGCAAAATGCTGACCAGCGGGTTGCGGAAGAACAGCGTAAGCCCCACCATGCCCGATTCCCACGCGCGGATGAAGCTGCACAGCCCGAAGATGAGGCCCACCGGCACGCCCACCCACGGGCCTTCCACGAGCGCGGCTACGATCACGGGGATGTGCACCAGCGTTACGGCGGGGAGGGGCGGGGGCAGCATGATCATGCCCACGGGAGTGAAGGCGAGCAGCGCCGTGATGGCACCCAGCATGGCCGTGATCACCATGCGGCGGATGGCCTTGCTCTGCCCGCTGATACGGGAAACCTTGCCTGTTGTCATGTTGTTTTCCTCCGTTCGAGTTCGCATTGGATACCCGACGATGCCGCCACCCGGCGGCGATGGCCTGCGCGAAGCCTTCTCTGCGTCCGATCCCGAAGGTACCGGCGCGGCTCCGTTCCCCTATTATAGCCGCTGGGCCTGTAAATGTAAACCGTAGCGGCGGCAAATACAAAACCCGAACCGCCTGCCGCAGGCCCCTCCTTACGGCAAAGCCCCGATACCGGCAGGCGCGGCGCGCGTCCGGCGGTATCGGGGCTTGAACCCGTCAGGGGTTACTTATGCTCGTCCTCATCCTCGCCCTCGATGGCATCGGGGAAGAAGGGCTTGTGGCAGTTAGGGCACAGCGGGCTCTCGTCAAAGTCGATGTCCGCCGCCTTGATCTGCATGGTTTTGCCGCAGTGGGGGCAGTCGAAGGAGAGCTCCTCGTTCTCATCGAACGACTCGTCTTCCTCGTCATCGTCGTCTTCTTCGTCGTCCTCGTCGAAGTCGCCTTCCTCGCCGAAAAGCGCGTCCTCGATATCGCCAAGGTCGCTGTCGATGGACTCGACATACTCGTCCAGCTCGCCGATGTCCGTGTCCAGCTCGACCACCTTCTGGGCCATCTCGTCCATCACGGTCAGCATTTCGAGCAGCAGGCGGTTCTCGCCCTTTTCACGGTCGATGCTCAGCCCTTCGGCAAGGCCGCGCAGATACGCGGTACGGTCGGTCAAATTGCTCATGGCATGTCCTTTCCCCGCGCGCCGCGCGGATGTCGCCGGGTGGGTTGCCCACCGGCCTGTACGGGATGCGGGGCGGGGATGCGCGCTTAGCAGCGCTCCATGTACTCGCCCACGCGGGTGTCGATGCGGATGCGGTCGCCGATGTTGATGAACAGCGGCACCTGCAGGGTGTAGCCGGTCTCCACGGTGGCGGGCTTGTAGGTGTTGCTGGCGGTATCGCCCTTGAAGCCGGGCTCGGTATCGGTCACTTCCAGCTCCACGAAGTTGGGGGCGGTCACGCTGAACGCGTTGCCCTTGAAGAAGCGCACGGTCACGTTGGTGCTCTCCTTCACGAAGGGGATCGCGTCCTCCACGGACTCCTTGTTGAGCGGGATCTGCTCATACGTTTCCAGGTCCATGAAGTAGTACAGGTCGCCGTCGGGGTAGACATACTGCATTTCCTTGGTTTCCACGATGGCGCGGGGCATCTTGTCCGTGGGGTTGAAGCTGCGCTCCACCACCGCGCCGGTCATGATGTTCTTGATCTTGGTGCGCACAAAGGCCGCGCCCTTGCCGGGCTTCACATGCTGGAAATCCACGACGTTCCACACGCCGCCGTCCCACTCGATGGTTACGCCCTTTCTGAACTCGCTTGCCGTCATCATAATAATCGTTCCTCCGTTCGTGTTGGTATGCTTACAGAATGATCAGGTCTCGGGTGGGCAACGTGAGCGCGCGGCTGCCGCCCTCCAGCACCACAACGGTGTTTTCGATGCGCACGCCGCCCACGCCCGGCAGATATACGCCGGGCTCCACGGTCATCAGTTGGCCGGCCGCGAGCCGCCCGCTGGCCACGGCGTTCAGGCGCGGCTCCTCGTGGATGTCGATGCCAAGGCTGTGCCCCAGCCCGTGGCCAAAGCGCCCCGCGTAGCCCTGCGCGTCGATGTAGTCGCGCGCGATGGCGTCGATGGCCCGCATGTCGGCGCCCGCCCGCACCGCTTCTTCGGCCATGCACTGGGCAGTCTGCACGGTTTCATACACGCGGCGCATTTCCGCGCTTGGCTCGCCCAAGGCCACGGTGCGGGTCATGTCCGCGCAGTAGCCCTTTACCTTGGCGCCAAAATCGAAGGTGATCATGTCGCCCTTTCGCACGCGGTAGTCGCCGGGCACGGCGTGCGGCAGGGAGCCGTTCGCGCCCGCCGCCGCGATGGTGTGAAAGGCAAGGCCGTCCGCACCGTGAGCCAGCATGTCGAACTCCAGCTTGACGGCGAGCTCCTTCTCGGTCATGCCCTCGCGGATCTCGGGCAAAATGCGCTCAAAGGCGTCGCCGGTGATGCGGCAGGCTTTTTCGATCAGGGCGATCTCGCCCTCATCCTTCACCTGCCGCAGGCGCTCGGTATCGTCCTGCATCGGCTTCCACGCCACGCCGGGCATGTCCCTCTGCGCACGCTGGAAGGCGCGCACGGTCAGGCCGTCGTCTTCATAGCGCAGGCTGGCGACGCTCCATGCGTTCAGCAGCATGGCGACCACCTGCTCATGGCTCTGGCCCTTTTCAATGCCGTGCACCGCATATCCCGGGCACTCCCGCTCCGCCTGCTCCACATAGCGGAAGTCCGTTACCACGGCAAGCCCGCCCGCGCCGAGCAGCGCGAGCCCCTCGCCGGTGAACCCCGTCAGGTAAAACAGGTTGGAGGGTTTGTACACCACCACGGCTTCGCCCTTGCCAAGGCCGATCGCCTCAAACAGCCTCTGCACGCGTGTCATGCGAATTCCAGTCCTTTCGCGCGGCCAGGGTATACGCATCCGCGCGCAAATGCCGCAATGTTTATTTTACCATAAACCCGATGCCCGCGCTACCGTTTTTTCACATTTTGCGACGGCCTTCGCAGCTGTGCGGATGCCGCGCGCAACACGTCGAGCCTTCGGGCCCCCCACGCTCAGTAGCCCAGCGCCTCCTCCACCAGCAGCACGGTCATGTGCCTGCCGCGCGGCGGCCTGTCCAGCACCACGGTGGCGCTGCACATGCAGCCCTCGCCGCACTCGTCCGACTTGCACAGGCCCGTGGTGCCGCACGGCGTAGAAAGGCCGATGCGGCGGGCGTTCTGCGGGCATGCCGTCTGCTTGATGCGCGCGATGGCGGTGTTGATGCCGCCCTCCACATACTTGGAGCGGCTCACCACAAAGAACACCCGCCTGGGTCCAAAGAGGATCGCGCCCACGCGGTTGCCCGTGCCGTCGATGAACACGAGGCTGCCGGTACGGGTGATGGCGTTGGCCGAGGTCAGGTACGCATCCGCGGCACGGGCTTTCTCCTGCGCTGCCGTCACGTCCTCCTTGGGAATGCCCCAGTGCTGATGCACCGTGTTTCCCCTCGCCTCCAGCGCAGGGATCACGTCGGTCTCGCGCACCGATACCGAGCCGCCCACGCCCACGCTGCTGCCCGCAGCGATGTGCGCAAGAAGGTAATCCTTCGCCTGCGCCGCGCTCTCCAGCTCCACCACCTCAAAGCCGTGTTTCCGCATTCCGTCGATCGCCGCCTGCATCCGCTGATCCATGGGTAAGCCTCCTATGCACTGGTTGATATCGTATCCCCCGCGCCGCCGGTTTGGGCGCGTCTGCCATGCGGCAGAACCGGATGTAGATTACTGAAGCGTTACGGGCACCTGCACGGCGCCCTGCCCTTCCACAAACGGGGCGAGCGTAAAGCCGCTGGTCGCCTGCGCCTTATCCAGCACGCGGTCAGCGTCCTCTCCCGCGAGCAGCACGGGCCGGTAGTCGTTGCTGCCCTTTGCGCCGCTGATGCGGATGGGCCACAGCGTAGCCTGCGACTGGACGGGCACCCCATCCGTAAAGCGCAGGGTGGCGCGCAGCAGATATGCGTCGTAGTCGCGCGGGGCGGTGTTGCCGCCAAACACACAGTTGCCCAGGCTGTAGGCCACGGTCGTCCGGCCGATCACATCCAGCCCCTGCGCCACATGCGGGTGGTGCCCCACCACCAGCAGCGCGCCGTTTTCCGCCAGGAAGCGCGCGGTGCGCGTCTGTCCCGCAGTCAGGGTATCGGCATATTCCTCGCCCATGTGCATCACATGCACGATGGCCGCGCAGCCCAGAGCCCGTAAAACGGCCGCTTGCGCGAGAAACGCATCCTCGTCAAAGCGCAGGCTACTCGCCGTAAAGCCAACGCGCACGCCATCCTTCTCCAGCACCACGCCGTGGGCATCGTCCACGTAGGCCACGCCCGCACCGTCCAGCGCATCGGCCGTGTCGCGGTAGCCTGCCCCGCCATAGTCCTGCGTGTGGTTGTTGGCCAGCGTCACGCACTCCACGCCGCCCTCGGTCAAAATGGCCGCATAGGCCGCCTCGCCCTTGAAGTTATACTGCTTTTTGACCCGTTTGAGGCCTTGGTCGCTCAGCACGCCTTCCAGGTTCACAAGGCTCAGGTCGTCCGTACGCAGCAGCGCCGTGAGCCCTGAAAACGGGTAGGCATAGCCCTGTGCAGCCATGTGCGAGGCAAAGCGCCGCGCGCCGCCAAAGGGCGTGCCGCCCAGCGTGCAATCCCCGCCGAAGGTCATGGTCACCACCGTATCGCCTTCCGCCACGGCCATGGCGGTATCGGCGAGCGCCGCGGGCGGGCTCTGCCACGGGAAGGTATACACACGTGCCTGTGCCAGCGCCGCGCAGGGTGCAAGCAACAACGCAAGCAGCGCAGCCAGCGCGCGAATCATGGCTCCGCCCCCCCTTCGCATGGCCCCAGTATAGCACATGCACGGCAAGGCGTAAAGGTTTGCGGCGTTCTGCGCGCCGGTGCCGGGCCCGTGGCGAGGTTTGCTTCGCCGCGGGGGCGGCGGGGTTGCGCGGCGATTGCGCCGCACGGGCAACAGCCTCGTTCGCATTCTACCGCGACTGGAAGCGCTTCCCGTGAGGGCAACACTAAAGCGCGCCCGCAATACGTTTGCAGGCGCGCTTGGTCCATTTTGACATCAGGCCAGAATCGTTCACACGCCGCCCAGCGGCTCACGCGCGGGCGTGCCCGCCTTGCGCGGGTAGCGCGCGGGCGTAGGCTGCGCCTTGGCGCACACCAGCACGCAGTGCTGCCACTCCGGCTGATCCGGCACGGCTACTGGCAGCGCCCGCACTTCGCCGCCGCCCAGCATGCGCGCGGCGCGCCCCGCGGCACGCAGCTCCTCCTCCGCGGCGGGGCCCTTGTAACACACAGTTTGGCCTCCCGCGCGCACAAAGGGCAGCAGCAGCTCCATCAGCACAGGCGCGGCGGCCACCGCACGCGCCGCAGCCACGTCGAACGCATCGCGCAGCGCGGGGTCGCGCCCCGCATCCTCGGCACGGGCATGCACGGTGCGAACGTTATGCAAACCCAGCTGTGCGACCACCTCATCCAAAAACGCCACACGCTTGGCGAGCGAATCCAGCAGCGTCACCTTCAGGTCGGGCCTTGCGATGGCCAGCGGCAGGCCCGGGAAGCCCGCGCCGCTGCCCACGTCGATCACGCTTGCTCCGATGGGAAAAAGCCCCTCCAGCGCCAGCGGCGCAAGTGAATCCATATAGAGCCTAGAGAGGGCCGTCTCCATGGCCGTGTCGCCGGTCAGGTTCATGCGCCCGTTCCAGTCGCACAGCAGCGCGTGGTAACGGGCCAGCCGCTCCGCGGCGCGCACATCGACGGGCGCGCCCAGCTTCGCAAGACTCACCGCAAACAGTTCAGTCCATGCGTCTGTCATCACAGGTTCAGCCCCACATACTTGACCAGCCAATACTTGACCCACGCCAGCGCCTCGCGCGCGTGGTTCTTCACCCAAAACTCCAGTTCCGGCTTGCACAGGCTGCCCGCGCCCTGCGGCGTAAAGCCCGCGTCCGCAGCGATCTCCATGGCGCGGGGCAAATGGTAGTCGCTGGTGACCACCAGTGGCCTTAACAGCCCCAGCGAATCGAGGATGCGCTTGGCGTTTTCCATGTTCTCCCGCGTGTCCATGCTGTACGGGTCGGTGTAGAGCGCGTCCGCGGGCACGCCGTCCGCGATCAGCAGGTCGCGCATCACATCGGCTTCGGGCCGTGGCTCGTTACCGCCCTGCGCGCCGCACACCACGATCACGCACGGGCTCTTTCGATACATTTCCAGCGCCTTATCCAGCCGCCAGCGCAGCTGCACGGAAGGGTCGCCGTTCTCCCCAACCTGCGCGCCCAGCACGATGATCGCGTCATACGGCCCCGGCGCGGGCACGTTCGCCTCGCGGTAGCACACATAGGCGACCAGCGTGCCGTAGACCAGTGCGCCCAGCGCCAGCAAAAGGGCGATCAAGCGCAGCACCCGCGCGCCCAGGGAGCGTTTCTTGCGTTTCTTAGGTGTTGCACTGTGGTTTGCGTCATGGCTGTTCATGTTCCCTCCGTCGTCTGATGGTCTATTTTGAAACCCCTCGCCAGCCGCACATCGCCCGCCGAGCTGGCCACGTGCGCCACCACGCCCTGCTGCGTCGCCTGCTGGGAGATGAAGCCGTTGCGCACCATGCTGAGGGCATCGCCCTCGCACACGATGAGGTGATCCACCACCGCGACCTCCACCTCCGCCAGCAGATGCGCGAGCGTCGCCGTGGCGTCCAGGTCGGCCTGCGAAGGTGCGATGGTGCCACCCGGGTGGTTGTGGCAAAACAGCACGCCGTGCGCGTTGTGGGTGAGCACCGCGTCCATCACCACGCGCGGGTAGGCGGGCACGTCGCACAGCGAGCCGCGGGCGATCAGCGCGTCGCCAAGGGTCTCCATCTGGCCGTTCAGGCAAATGGCGTAGAACATCTCCCGCTTTTCACCCATCAACAGCCGCGTGCAGTAGTTGACCGCCGCCTGCCGGCTGCTCAGGCGCACGCGCCTTTCCGCGCGTGTTGCTTCCGCCAGCTTTGTTGTGGTAGCAAACAGCGTCAGGTAGGTCGCGGCGTATTCGCCGATGCCTTCCACCTGCATCAGCTGCTTGGGCGAGGCGTTCAACACCCCATATAACGAGCCAAAGCGGTCGATCAGTGCATGGGCGAGCGGGTTCACGTTTTTTTGGGGGATGGCGTAAAAGAGCATCAGCTCCAGCGCCTCGTGCTGGGCGAAGCCCTCCAGCCCCTGTTTGGCATACCGCTCGCGCATCCGCTGCCGGTGCCCGCTGTGCTCCATGCCCGTTCCCTCCTTCGGCGGCCCATGCCGCCCCGAGGGGATTATACCATGTTCACGCAGGGTTGCAAATACGGCCCACACGGCGGTTCCCGGCTAATACGTATCGCCCGCAAACCATTGCGAAACCGTGAAATTTGCCGCGCGGGGTTTATCTATGCAGGCGGATGTAGTATAATCGGAACGGCAGCAAACGTTTACGGGAAAGTGGGGCTTTGAACACATGCAGACGCTGTGGATGCAGATCAAAAATGTGATGTGGAATGTGTTCAACCGCCCCAGCATCACGGATATCCTCGATATCCTGATCGTGGCGTTCCTCCTGTACGAGCTTTTGATGCTCACACGGGAGACACGCGCCAGCGCGGTGCTCAAGGGGCTTGTCATGCTGGTGCTGGCCAGCTGGGTGAGCGACCTTTTGGGCCTGACCGCGCTCAACTGGATTTTACTGAACGTCGTCAACAACGGCGCGGTGGTGCTGGTGATCCTCTTCCAGCCGGAGCTGCGCAAGGCGCTGGAGCAGATCGGCCGCGGCGCCATCCGCGACACCTCGCGCCTGAGTGACCAGGAGGAGAACGAGCACGTCGTGCGCGAGATCACCAGCTGTCTTTTATCGCTCAGCCGCAGGCGCGTAGGCGCGCTGGTGGTGTTTGAGCAGAAAATAGGCCTCAAGGACGTGGTGGAGACCGGCACGCGGCTGGACAGCTTTATCAGCAGCCAGCTTTTGGAGAACATTTTCGAGCCCAACACGCCGCTGCACGACGGCGCGGTGGTCATCCGCGGCGGCAAGCTGATGGCCGCGGCCTGCTTTCTGCCGCTGAGCGAGGGCAAGGGCATCAGCCGCGAGCTGGGCACGCGCCACCGCGCGGCGCTGGGCATCACCGAAACGACCGATGCCGTTACCCTGATCGTGAGCGAGGAGACGGGCACCATCTCCATGGCGCGCGGCGGCAGGCTCACCCGCCATTTGGATCGCGTTGCGCTGGAGCAGGTGCTTTTCTCCATGTACCACCAGCGCGAGAACAGCCTGTGGACCGCTTTGCTTGAGAAGACGCGGCGGCGCAAAGGAGGGGCGGCATGAACGCGGAACCCGAGCGCAGGCCAGCCCCGCCGGAGCGCCCCGTGCTGAAATCGCTGCGCGGCCTGCCCCATCAGTTTTGGCGGATGCTGAGCCATAACATCCTGTGGAAGCTGCTGGCGTTGGTGCTGGCCATTTGCCTGTGGGCGGGCCTCATCACGCAGGATCCCACCCTCACCCGCGAGCGCGTGTTCACCGATGTGCCCGTGTCCGTGACCGGCGCGGACACCCTGCGCCGCAACGGTTTGATCGTGACCGGTGGCCTTGGCGACGCGGCCAGCCGCGTGCTGCTTCGGGCGGAGGTGCCCCAGCGCGAATATACCAGCGCGACCACCGCCAACTACAACCCCCGCATCGACTTGAGCAAGATCACCGAAAAGGGTGAGCAGTCGCTCAAGATATCCACCACCTCGACCACCACCTATGGCACCGTGACAGAGGTAACGCCGGACAGCGTAACCGTGACTGTCGACAACTACGTGACCAGCTATCGCCTGCCCATCACCGTGCGGGTGGCGGGCGAGTATCCGACGGGCTTCTACGGCGCAACCCCCACGCTCGATCCATCCATCGTTTCGGTCAGCGGGCCGGAGGGCGTGGTAAGCCGCATCGCGCGCGTGGTGGTCGATTTTGATGTATCGCGCCTGCCGCCACAGGCTGGCCTGCTGCGTACAGCGCTGGCCCCAGCCTATGAGGATGCGGAGGGCAACCGGCTGGACAGCACGCAGGTCGAAGCCAGCAGCGCGGGCGTGCTGTTGCGCTCCATCGTGGTGGAGCAGCAGCTCTACCCCACCAAGTCGCTCTCGCTGAACGCGCTGGCCCTGACCACCGGCACGCCCGCCACGGGGTACGAGGTCAAATCCGTGACGCCCACGCCCGGCGTGCTGATCGCCGCGGGCGACGAGACCGCGCTGAGCGCGCTGGATTCGCTGTTCTTGGAACACGCGGTGGATGTGACGGGCCGCGACGGCAGCTTCGCCGCCGAGGTGCGGGTGCGCAAACCCAGCGAGCTGGTGTACCTGAGCACCGACAGCGTGATGCTGATGGTGGAGATCGGCCCCAGCCTGACGGTGCGCACCTTTGAGAACGTGAACCTCGACTTCACGGGCACGGCGGTGGGCCTGAGCGCCGCCAGCGAGACAAAGGCCGTGGCGGTCAGCGTGACGGGCCCCAAGCTCAAGTTTGACACGCTCAAGGCTGGCGCCGTCACGCCCTATGTGGATGTGACGGGGCTTGCTGCCGGCACCTACGCGCTGCCGGTAAAACTCTCCATCCGCGATATGGACGAAAAGACCTACACCTACGCCATCACGCCGCAGAACGTGTCCGTGACCCTCACGGCGCAGTAAGCATTTCAGGAAAGGAGCCGGTGGATGAACGGCTTTACCAATGCGATCCTCACGGTGCTGCTGGGCTGGCTGCGCTCGCTGTTTGCCGCGATCTGGACGCTGCTGGGCAGCGACGGGGGCGGGGCCATCCTTGATTTTTTGCGCGCAAACTGGAAGGTGCTTTTCCTGATCCTGTGCGTTGGCGGCTTTGTGGTGGATCGCATCGTGTACCTGATCCGCTGGCGGCCCTATTACGTGTGGCGGGCGCGGCGCGCGCGCCGCAGGCAGGGCTGGGATGACGAGCCGGAAGGCGCGGGCGCGCCCCCCTACGGCGGCGGCTACTACCCCGCCGATCACCCGGACGCCTATGCTGGCAGCTCCTACGAGCAGGAATACGACCCCTACCAGCCCCAGCCAACCGAACGCTACGCGCCACGGCGGCATGATTACGCCGCCGCGCCCACCTCCCGCTACTTGCCGCCCGAGCGCCGCCATACCGACTCCTACCCGCTGGGGAAGCGCGTCTCGCAGGGGCCCACGCAGCCTTACGGTCAGCCTGTGCCTCCTCCGCCGACGCCCCGCCATGGGCGCGGCGAGCCCACCGCCTACCAACCCGACGCGAGCTATGCGCCCACGGCTGCCTTCCGGCCACAGCAGTTCCTGCCGCCCGTCGAGCCAGAGCCCTTCGACGGAGAACTCCGTTTTGACGACGATCTCGCCGCATGGAACGCACCGCGCAGCGGGTACGACCAGTTTGCGCCACGCCTGGCACCCGAGAACAACCCTGCCTACGGCATGGATTCATCCTTTGGTGCGCCGCAGCCTGAGCCCGCGCAATACCTGCGCGACGTGCAGGCGGGCTTTGCGCCGCAGCCCGCGCCCGAGCAGCGCTACACTCCGCCGCCTCGCGAGCCTGAAGCGCCCGCCGCACCGCGCACGGAGGCATCCGCCACCGAGCCCGTACACCCCGGTCTGGATGTGGAGACCTTCCAGCAGAACATCGGCCTGACAGGCAATGCCGAGCTGACCGACGCCGCACGCCGCGTGGAGGAAGGCTATGCCGACTTTACGCCCTTTGCGGCGGTACCGGCACAGGAAGGCCCGCTGGCAAAGCCCCGCGGCCTTGGCGCGCTGGCCAAAAAAGCGCGCAACTTCGTCAGCGGTGAGGATGAGCGCAACCCCCTCTCCATCCGCGACCTGCAACCGACCGTGGATGTCAAGAGCGCCTTCCGCGCGCCGGTCTACCCTCAAAAACCCCCCGGAAGCGAGGACGACGCATGAACCTGCCCCAAGCAACGCATTTCATCATCACAGGCAACTACGGCAGCGGCAAGACCGAGCTGTCCCTCGCGCTGGCGCGCAGACTGCGGCGCGAGACCGAAGGCAGCGTCGCGCTAGTCGATCTGGACATTGTAAACCCCTACTTCCGCAGTGCTGAGCGCGCGGAGCTCTTGCGCGCCGAGGGCATCGAGGTCAAGATGCCCTCTTTTGCGCTCTCCACGGTGGATATCCCCGCCCTGCCCGCCGAGATCCAAACGGCGTTCGAGCCCGGCCGCTACGCGCGCGTGGTGGTGGACGTGGGCGGCGACGATGTGGGCGCGACGGCGCTGGGCCGCTATCACCCGCAGATCGACCGCATCCGCGCGGACATGAAGATGCTCTATGTTGTAAACCCCTACCGCCCCCTGAGCGGCACGGAGGAGGACATTATCGCCCTGTTTGGCCTGATCGAGGGGCGCGCCCGCCAGCGGCCCGATATGCTGGTGAACAATGCCAACCTCCAGAGGCAAACCACCGCGCAGGATCTGATCGACGCGCAGGCATTGCTCACGCGCGTGGGGCAGCGCCTTGGCCTGCCGGTGGGCATGGTGGCGGGCTATCCGAAATTATATGACCAACTGCCGCCCGAAATGCAGGCCATCTACTTCCCCATTGAGCCGCTGATGCTGCCCGAGTGGCTGGAGGACGACGCGGCCCTGTAGGCGCTCCTGTTGTGTGCTTGTCCGCTGGCCGCGCTGCGTTTGCACTGTTTTGAGCGTGACGGCTTGCAAGCTGGGCTCAATGCCTCGCGGGTGGCCTTATGGTTTTCGCGCGAAATCCGCTACTTCTTGTTTCCCGCCTATCCACATCGCGGCAAGGCAAATGATGCTCTGGTTTACCGCGTGCCTTGTCTGTCGCTCGGGAAAGCGCCATTCGCTTCAATCTGTCCACTTCTTGGGGAGGTTCCGACCGCATGACCATACCCCCGCTGCCAGCCGAATATGCGCGCCGCATCGCCAACCAGCTGGGCGAAGCGGCGCAAGCCTATTTTGACGCACTTTTGCAGCCGTCCACGCGCGGCCTGCGCCGCAACCCCCTGAAAGCGCCGGACGCGCCGCTCGGCATGCTGGTGGAAGGGCTGGGCGACCCTGTTCTGTGGGCGGAGAACGGCTTTTATCTTTCGCTGGAGAGCGACGCCGGGCTGAGTCCGCTCCACGAGGCGGGCGCCTATTACCTTCAGGAACCCAGCGCCATGCTGCCTGCCACGCTGCTGTCGCCTTTGGCTGGCGAAACGGTGCTCGACCTGTGCGCCGCCCCCGGCGGCAAGAGCACACAACTGGCCGCCGCCATGGCGGGGCGGGGCACGCTGGTCGTCAACGAACCGGTGCCCAGCCGTGCGGCCATCCTGAGCCGCAACATGGAGCGCATGGGCGTGTGCAACGCCGTGGTGGTTTGCATGGAGCCGGAGCAACTGGCCGCCCGCTGGCCTGCGCTGTTTGATGCCATCCTGGTGGACGCGCCCTGCAGCGGCGAGGGGATGTTCCGTCGCCACCCCGAGGCGCGGCTGGAGTGGGACGCGCAAACTCCCGCGCGCTGCGCCGCGAGGCAGCGCCGCATCTTGGAGAGTGCCCTTGCGATGCTCAAACCCGGCGGGCGGTTGTGCTACTCCACCTGCACATTCAATACAGAGGAAAACGAGCAGACCGTCGCCGCCATCCTGCACGACCACGCAGCGCTTTCCCCCATCCCATTCCAAGTGCCGCTGGGCGGGGGGCGCGTGCTCTCCGCGCCGGACGGGCTGGCGCACCTGTGGCCGCATGAGGCGGCTGGCGAGGGGCACTTTGCCGCCCTGTTGCAAAAGGCGGGGGCATCGGCTGACGGGCCCGGCAAACCCGCCCAACTGCTCGCACCCGCGCAGGCGCTGGCTGCGCCGCAAAAGCCGTTGCTTTCGCTGTACGATGGCTTTCGCCAAAGTATGACGGAAGCGTCGACCTGCGACGGCGCAGCCCAACTTGGCAGCAAACCGCTGCCCCAGGCGAACGCCGTACTGGGTGAAACGCTGCTGGCCGCGCCGCCCCTGCCGCCCTTGCAGGGGGTGCGCGTGCTGCGCGCCGGCCTTGCGCTGGGGCAGGCCAAGGGCAAGGTGTTCGCCCCGGACCACGCGCTCGCCATGGCCGCGCCCGCCATCGCCCTTCCCACGGTATCCGTCGATTGGCCCTCGGCGCGAGCCTATCAGCGTGGCGAGGCCCTGCCAGCCCCGGATGGCCTGCGCGGCTATGTGGCCGTTGCCTGCCAAGGGCTTGCGCTGGGTTTTGCCAAGGCCAGCGACGGGCAGCTCAAAAACCACTACCCCAAGGGGCTACGCAGGCCGTAAGGGCACAGCTACAGAAAGCGGAGCCATCTCCCCGCGCGTCGATTTGTTATGGACCTGACAGGGTCGCCATTGCTCGTTGCAGCCCCCTGCCCGCATGTTTCTCGCGCCCTGCATGTACGTTGACATCGGAGCTTGTGCCCTTTCAAACGCCTGTATTGCGCGACATCAGGCATCCGGCAAGCAGGGAAACACACGCGCGTGGCGAATGCCTTATTTCGCCTTCACCGGCCGGTTTACGTTGCCTCAAGGCGGCAGGGCGTGTATTGCCTGCCCCGCCCTTTCTCTTTTCACGGTCATACCACGCGCTCCCTCAAGGTTTCTGCCATTTGGGCATCCATTTTATCGCACAAAGGAGACACCATGGAAAAGATCACCCTGAAGAACACGCCCCTTTCCGTCAGCCGCCTGTGCATCGGCGGTTGCCCCGCCGGTGAGTACGGCTGGGGCAACGTATCGCGCGCGGAGGTCGAGCGCGCCATGCTCAGCGCCGTGGAGATGGGCATCAACTTTTTTGACACCGCCGATACCTACGGCTTGGGCCGCAGCGAGGAGACGCTGGGCGAGACCCTGCGCGCCCACCGTGAGCAGGTGGTGATCGCCACCAAGTTCGGCGTGCGAGTGGAAGGCGGCAAAACATTTTTTGACAACAGCCCCGCCTTTATCGAGCAGGCGCTGGGCCAGAGCCTCAAGCGCCTCAAGACAGACCGCATCGACCTGTATCAGGTGCACTATCTGGACGGGGTCACCCCCATCCCCACGCTCATGGAGGCGCTTATCGCGCACAAGCAGAAGGGCGACATTCGCGCCATCGGCCTCAGCAACATCGGCGCGGACGCGCTGCCGCAGCTGCTGCCTTACCGCGATCACATCGCCACGTTCCAGAACCATTTCAGCCTGGCCCACCGTGATGACGAGGCCGCCATGCGCCAGCTTTCGGACGGGCTAGCCGCCGCACCCCTCACGTGGGGCAGCCTTGGGCAGGGAGTGCTGACCGGCAAATATGGCGCGGACGTGCAGTTCGAGGCCAACGACCGCCGCAGCCGCACCATTTACGACAACTTCTACGGCAACAAGCTGCAAAAGAACCTGCGCATCGTGGAGGTCATGCGGCCCATCGCCAAGGCGCACGGCGTTTCGCTGGCCAGCGTGGCCGTGCGTTGGATACTGGACACGCTGCCCGGCAGCGTTGTCATCACCGGCGTCAAAACGCCGCAGCAGGCGCACGACAATGCGCAGGCCATGACTTTCGACCTTGCCAAGGAAGAATTGCAGCAGCTCGAGCGTATCTCCCTCTGACCCGATCATCAAATTGCGAGCATCCTCCGGCCATGCCGGGGGATGTTCGATTTTACAGCATTTCAGGCGCATTCTGGCAAAGATGTTCAGGGCAACGCGGTAAAATGAGCACCTGCAAAACTGCGTTTCGGTTCATAATGGGCATTACGCAAACCAATGGCATGTATATGAACAGAGCAAGGCTGCGTCATGCTTCCAGCTTCTGCCTTAATTTCTAAATAGCGGTTTACAATTGGCCTTTCTGTGTTATATTGAATCTAACAGGGGGCGATTCTAATGAAATACTGGGTGGGCGCCCATATGGGCGAGGTTCCGGAGGGATCCAAGAAGAGAGTGTCTCACAATGGTAACTATGTCCTGTTGACCAATGTACAGGGCACCTTTTACGCGATCGACGACCGCTGCCCTCACATGGGCGGTTCTCTTTCGGCGGGCGTGCTGGAAGGCGATCACATCACCTGCCCCAAGCACGGCTCCATGTTCGACGTAAAAACAGGCAAGGCACTCAGGGGAGCGAAGATTGCTTTCTTCAAGATGGATGTACGCGATGTCAAGGCGTACGCCGTGAAGGTGGAGGGCAATGACATCCTCATCGGCATGGAGTGAACCGTATCCCACTGTCGCAGCATACGCCGCATGCCATCGAGCATGCGACAATCAAGAAGGAGTGAATTTCATGAAGAAAAACATGGGGCAGACTGATCGGTATATCCGGATCGTACTGGGTGTGATACTGGTGTTGGTGCTCGTGCTGGTGCAAAGTGGCTGGCGTTGGGTAGGCCTCCTGGGCATCGTACTTCTTGCAACGGCGTTTATGAACTTCTGCCCGCTGTATGCCCTGTTTGGCATCCGCACCAACAAGGCCGAGGACAAAGATAACGTCAAATGACCCTGGCCCGCGGTTGACCTGTTCATTTTCACAAGGACGAACAGGTCGAGGCAGGCAGGCTCTTAGTCTGGTTACTTGACGGTTCAGCCCGCGTAAAGAGCGAATCAAGGCCGCTTGTGTGCTCTGGCCAAACCCCGGAGACAATCGGGCGTTAAAAGACCTCCGCGCAAAGCGCGGAGGTCTTTGGCTGTGATCGGATGCCGCAGGCGCTCGCCGTCACACTTCCTTGACCAGCCCCTGCTCGTCCAGCTGCCAGAAGGGGTTGTAGGCGACTTCCCAATAATAGCCGTCCGGGTCGGCGAAGTAGGCATGGTAGCCGCCCCAGAACACATCCTGCGGCTCTTTGGCGATATGCGCGCCCGCCGCGCGCGCCAGCTCCGCGATGCGGCGCACCTCGTCCTTCGTGGCGGCGTTGTAAGCCAGCGTGATGCCCGCGAAGCCCTGCGCAATGGGCGGCGGGTTCGACGCGTCGATGTCCTCCGCCAGCAGTTTCAGCGGGTACAGCTCCAGCTTGACCCCCGGGGTGTTGAAAAACACCACATCCGGCGCGTTGCCCTTCTCCTTGGTGCGGAAGCCCAGGCCATCGCGGTAGAACGTCAGGCTGCGCGCCATGTCGCGCACGCCCAGGCACAGCACGTTCACGCGGTTCATCCGCTCGCGCTGCTCCGCGTCCTGCGTGCGGATCAGCTTGCGCTGTATCTTGCCGCTGATGGTCTTGGGCAGTTCGTCCACAAAGTCGATGATGCGCGGGTACTTGTACGGCGCGGTCACAGCCTTGACGTGCTCCTGAAGCTCGCGCTTCAGCTCGTCGCTGGGCTCAAAGCCGCGGTTCTTCGTCAGCACGATGGTCGCCTTGACCACCTGCCCGCGCTCCGAGTGCGGCACGGCGGTTATGGCGCACTCCATCACGGCGGGGTGGGTCATCAGCGCGCTTTCCACCTCGAAGGGACCGATGCGGTATCCGCTGGATTTGATCACGTCGTCGCTGCGGCCGATGAAGAAGTAATAGCCCTCTACATCGCGCCACGCCATGTCGCCCGTGTGGTACAGCCCGCCGTAGAACACCTCGTCGTTTTGGGCCTGATTGCGGTAGTAACCGGTGAACAGCCCCGCCGGGTAGCCATTCTCCAGCCGGATGCAGATCTCGCCCTCCACGCCGTCGTCCACTTCGTTGCCCTGCTCGTCCACCAGTGCGATATCATAGGCGGGCGAAGGTCTGCCCGTGCTGCCCGCCTTGGGCTCCATCCACTTACTGGTCATGAGCAGCGGCGTGGTCTCGCTCTGGCCGAAACCCTCGTGTATCTTCACGCCCGTGGCTTTCAAAAACTGCTCGTACACCTCCGGGTTCAGCGGCTCGCCCGCGCAGTTGGCCCAGCGCAGCGCGCTCAGGTCGTAGCGGGCCATGTCCTCCTTGATCATGAAGCGATACACCGTGGGCGGCGCGCAAAATGAGGTAACGCGGTACTTTGCCAGGCAGGCGAGCATATCCGTGGCAACGAAGCGGTCAAAGTCGTACACAAATAGCGTTGCGCCGCATATCCACTGGCCGTACATCTTGCCCCAGCCCGCCTTGGCCCAGCCGGTATCCGCCACGGCGATGTGCACGTCCCCGTCGCTCACGTTGTGCCAGTAGGCGGCGGTCACGGTCTGCGCAATGGGGTACACCCATGTGTGGGCGGCCATCTTGGGCATACCGGTGGTGCCGCTGGTAAAGTACAACAGCATCATGTCGTCATTCGCGGGCAGCTCCGCGGGCTTTTCCCAATGCTTGTCCGCCGCGCTCAGCAGCGCGTCAAAATCGAGGAAACCCTCCGCCGCGCCCAGCGTGAACAGAATAAGCTTCTCCGCGCACTCCGCAGCGGCGTTGCGTACATGCTCCCGCACTTCCGGCTCCTGCACGCAGATGATGGCCTTGGCGCTGCTTGCCTCCACACGGTAGGCGATATCCTTCTTTTGCAACTGCGCCGTGGCGGGTATCAGCACGCACCCCACTTTCAAAAGCCCCAGCGCCGCCACCCAGAACTGGTAGCGCCTTTTCAGCATCAGCAGCACGGGGTCGCCCTTTTTGAGCCCCTGCGCCTTAAACACGTTGGCTGCCTGGTCGCTCAGGCGGCTGAAATCCGCAAAGGTGAACACGCGCTCGTTGCCGCTCACATCGCACCAGATCATGGCGCGCTTATCCGGCTCGGTGCGGGCGTATTCATCCACCACGTCGTAGGCGAAGTGGAAGTGCTCGGGGATGCTTAAGGCAAAGTGCTGCTCAAAATCCTCCTGAGAGGCAAAGTCCGTGCGCAGGTACTTCTGTGCCAGCATGGTGCGGCCATCCTTTCCTTATGCGTGCTGTGGGCAGCGCCCTGCTTACGGGATGACCATCGCCAGAAAATGAACCGGCTCCTCCCCTACGGCCTGCAGGGCATGCGGGGTGCGGCTGTCGTAATACACGCTGTCGCCGGGCTTTAATACCACCTCGTTTTTGCCCACGCGCAGGCGCATGGATCCGGAGAGGATGTAGTCAAACTCCTGCCCGTCGTGGCTGTTGGGCACCATATCGTGGTTCGCGCCTACGGGGATGGTCACGTACAGCGGCTCGATCTTGCGATGCGCAAAGTTGTAGCCAAGGTTTTTATACACGTACTGGTCGTGGCGCGTGATATCCTGCCCCTTGCCGGCGCGGGTCACGCTCAACACGTTAAGGCGCGGGGTCTCGCCGGTGAGCAGCTCGGTCATGTCCACATGGAACACCTCGCCCACCTTCACCAGAAAGCTGATGGGGATGTCGATCTCGCCCGTCTCGATCTTCTTGTACTCCTCCACGGGCCAATCCAGCGCGGCGGCCATACGCTCCACCGTGTAGTCGGATATCTCTCGCAGGTCCAGGATACGCATGGCGATCTGCTTCACCTGTTCGCTCATGGGGTCGCGCCTCCTTATGGGGTTGCTTCGGGCACAATTTGGATGTATTATACGCGCCTTGGCGTTTAGCCGCAAGGGTTTGTTTGCTAGCCTACGCGCTTTGCCCGCCCAGGATGCCGTCCAGCATGAACAGCGCGGCTTCGGCGCTGCCCTCCTGCGGCGAACGGCCGGATTTGAGCAGGTATTCCAGCTCAAACAGGTAGTCATACGCCGCCTTGAGCCGCTCCTTGGGGTAGCGGCGTGCCTGCGCCTGCGTGCGCGCCACCGTGAACGGCGGTATGCCCAGCAGCGAGGGGAGCTGTGCCTGCGGGGCGCGCTCGTCCATCAGGCAGCGCATGTGGTAGAGGATGCGGTACTGCCTGAGCAGCATCGACAGAACCATGAACCGATCCTCCCCGCCGGTCAGGATGCCGCTGAGCAGCGCAAATGCCTCGCCGTAACGCCCGCTCACCTGTGCCTCCACCAGTTGGAATACCGAGCATTCCAGCGTTTTCACGCACACTGCCTCGATGTCTTCATCCGTCACGGCTTCGCGCTCGCCCAGGTAGCTGGCCAGCTTCTCCATCTCCTGCCGGAGCAGCGCCGCGTCGCTTCCAACGTTGAAGATCAGCTTTTGCGCGGTGGCCGTGTCCATACGCTTGCCCAGCGCCTTCATGGAGCGTATGGCCCAGTTGGCGGCCTCCGCGTCGCCCATGGGGCTGAAATCCACCATGCGGGCCTGCTTTTTGAGGGCCATGTACAGCTTCTTGCGCGCGTCCGCCTTGCCCTTGACCGTAAAGATGAGGCAGGTGGCAGGCGACTGTTTGCCAAGGTAGGCGGCGATGGTATCGGCCTTGGTATCGTCCGCCTTCTTGGCGGTGGTCAGCGCGTCGCACTCGCGCACGATCACCACGCGGCGCTCGGAGAGGAACGGCAGCGTCTCCGCGGCGGCGATCAGCTCGTCCGCGGTTGGGTTTTGAAGTTCGGTCAGGTTCATGGCCTCCATGCCCGCGGGCAAGGTAAGCTGGCACAGGCGTGCCAGCGCCTGGGACTTGATGTATTCCTCCGTGCCCTCGAACAAATAAAGGGGCGCGATATCCCCCGCCTTGAGGGCGTCGAAAAATGCGTTATGATCCATGGTTCCACCCCGCCTTGTATATGGTGATGCGGTAGCCCTGCGGCTCCGCCTCGATGACGACCTCGCCCGTCTCATCGGTGCGCAGGGCCTGCGCGCCGTCCGCGGCGATGCGGGCTAGCGTATCTTCACTGGGCAGCAGTGCGTCGCTTCGGCAGGTCACAAGGGCGAAGGTCGGCCTCGCCACCTGCAAAAACACTTCGCCTGTGCCCGTCGCGCTGCCATGGTGCCCTACCTTGAGCACATCGCAGGGCCGCGCGATATAGCGTTCATACAGCCCCGATACATCCCCCATGCTCAGGATGCGTACATCTCCCATGCGGATGAACGTAGCCATGGAGCTGTCGTTCACGTCGCGCCCACCGCGCGCGCCGCCCGCCTCAGGCCACAGCACCGTGACGCTCGCCTCGCGCAGGGGCACCTCGTCGCCCGCCGCGAGGTATGTGATGGGCACGCCGCTTTGCATGAGCAGCGTGAGCGTGTCGTACCCCTCGTCGCCCGCCGCGGTATCCCGCGCGGTATAGGGTAGGTAGGCATGGCGGATCACGATGCCCTCCGCCAGCAATTGCGCGACTCCCGCCGCGTGATCCGAGTGCAGGTGCGAGAGGAACAGCGCATCCACATCGCGGTTTTCGGCCAGCAGTCGCCCTGCTGCTTCGCCGCCGTAGGGCCCTACGTCGATGGCGGCGGTCATGGGGCCGTCCATCAGTAGCGCCGCGTCGCCCTGGCCTACGGCCAGCTGGTGGTAGCGCAGCTCGGCAGGTCGTGTGAGCACGGCTCCCATAAGCGCGAAGGCGGCCACCAACCCCACCGCAATGAGTCGTCGCCTGATATCCGCACGCACGTAGCGGCTGGCCGCGACCATCGCCACAGTGAACGCAGCATAGGCCCATACCGTGGGCGCTGGCACACGTACCTGCGCGAGGGGCAGCTTTTGCGACAGGCCCACCAGCCACAGCAGCAGCTCGCTGCCCCGCGCAGCCACAAACCCCAATACCCCGCCGAGAAACCCGCCCGCCAGCGGCACCAGCGAAACGAGCAGCGTGGCCGCGTACAGCGGCAGAAGCAGGCCCGAAAGCGGCACCGCCAGCAGGTTGAACAGCAACCCGTACAGCGGCAACCGGTGGAAATACGCTGCTACCGGCAAAAGCACGCCGATTTGCGCCGCGAGGCTCACACAAATCAGCTCCGATGGCTTGCCCAACAGCTTTGTTAGCGTTCGGCGGAGAACGCCTGTTTTCCTGCGTTTGGGTTTCTCTTTGCGCAGGCGGCCCAGCAGCGCCAACAGGCGCGGGTTCAGCAGCATGATGCCTGCCATGGCCGCAAACGACAGTGTGAACCCCGCCGCAAACAGGTCGAGGGGGTTGAGCAGCAGCACGAACAGCGCCGCCGCCGAGAGGGTCGCCAGCGGGTCGAGCTTGCGGCCCGCCGCCTGCGCGAGCAGCCACAGCACGATCATCACCGTGGCGCGCACCGCCGCAGGCGAAAAACCAGTGAGCGCGCAGTACAGCGCGACCAGCAGCGCCAGCAGCGGCAGGCGCACGCCCCTGCGCAGGGAGAGCGCCGTCAAGAGCCAGTTCAGCACCCCCATCAGCAGTGCCACATGCAGGCCGGATACCGACATCAGATGCGAGACGCCCGCGCTCTGGAAGGCCGCCTGCTCATCCTCGCTGAGGCCGTCCTGTGCGCCCAGTAGCATCGCCATGGCCAGCGTGCCCGTATCGCCCATGAGGGTTTGGAAGCGCGTCGCGCACAGGGCGCGGATGCGCGCGCCAAAGTCATTCCACGGGGCGGTATCCGGCGTGTTGCGCACGCGCAGCTCCTTGACCGCCGACAGGCCGTAGCTCGCGCCATTTTGCAGCATCCACATGCGAAAGTCGAAATCGTGCTCGTTCTGCTTGGCTTGCGGATGGTACGCGCTGCCTGCGAACGTCAGCGCCGCGCCGTCAAAAAATGCATCCGCCGCAAAGCCACTCTCGGGCTGCAATGTCAAATACGCCTTGCCGCTCTGCGGCTGGCCATCCAGCACCACATCGGTCAGCCACAGGGCCACGCGACCTCCGCTGCGGGGCATGGGGTCGCCGTAGACGGTTGCGGTGATCGTAGTATACGGGCCCTCCGCCGGAACAGGCGGGTTCAAAAAAGGCTGGGTATAGAGCAGCCCCAGCATGACCACGACGGGCAGCAGCGCAAGGCCGCGCGGCTTGCCCGCCAGCCACAGTGCCATGCAAAAAAGCGCCGCCACGCATAGCAGCCAAAGCGGCCACAGGCCTGCGCCAACGCGTGGTGCCAGCCATACGCCCAGCCCGAAAGCAAGCGCCGCAAGCGGCATGGCGCGGTTATGCTCGCGTGGGTCGAGCCGTGGCCGTAGGCTCTGGCGGGGCTTTGTGCGCATGAGTGGCGACCTTTCTGCACGGCGGCGGAAAGTGTTGAGAAACGCAGCGGATCGCTTTGGGTATGCCGCGCGGAAGTGCGCGGGTATTGGATGCGTTCGGGCGGAAGGGGATGTGCGGGTTGTGCCCCCGCGCTTCACTCCACCTCGTTTAGCAGGCACACGGCGTGCGCTGTAACGCCCGCCCCTTCGCCCTCATAGCCAAGCCCTTCAGTGGTGGTGGCTTTCACGCTCACGCGCGACACGGGCATGCGCAGGTGCGCTGCCAGGTTCTCGCGCATCTGATCGATATAGGGGCGCAGCTTGGGCCGCTGCATCAGGATGGTCACATCCACATTGGCGGGCGCAAGGCCCAGCGCGGCCAGCTTATGCACTACCGCGTCCAAAAGCCTCAGTGAATCCGCGCCGCGGTAGGCCTCGTCCGTATCGGGGAACAGCTTGCCAATGTCTCCCAGCGCCGCCGCGCCCAGCAGCGCGTCCATGAGGGCATGGGTCGCCACATCCGCGTCGCTGTGGCCAAGCAGGCCTTTCTCGAAGGGCACCTGCACGCCGCACAGGATCAGCGCGCGCCCGTCCACCAGCTTGTGCACGTCCACGCCATGGCCGATGCGCATCACGGTCCCGCCTCCTCGTCGCGCGCCGTAAGGATCGCCTCGGCAAGGCGCATGTCAAACGGCGTAGTCAGCTTGATGTTCTCGCGGCTGCCCTCCACCAGGCGCACGGGCAGGCCGATGTGCTCCAGCAGCGCCGCATCGTCGGTGGCGCGGTAGCCCGCCGCCTCCGCCGCTTCGTGCGCGCGGCGGATGTCCGCAAGGCGGAAGCCCTGCGGCGTTTGCATGGCGAAAAGCTGGCTGCGGTCAAGTGTCTCCATGACCACGCCAGCAGCATCCGCGCGCTTGACGGTATCGGTCACGGGCACGGCGGCCACGCCGCTGCCATATGCCTCCACGCTCGCCAGTGCACGGCGGATGATCGCCTCCGTCACCAGCGCGCGCGCGCCGTCGTGGATCAGCACGGCATCCGCGACCTGCGGCAGGGCGGCCAGCCCGTTTTGCACCGAGGCCTGTCTGTCCGTGCCGCCCGCCATCACGGCGATCACTGCGCGGCCAAGCCCGTAGCGGCGCAGGAGCGCCTGCATCAATTCCACCTCGTCCGCACGGGCCACGACCACCACGCCCGCGCAAAGCCCCGTGAACGGGGCTATGGCGCGCACGATGGCAGGCACGCCGCGCAGGGGTATGAGCACCTTGTTAAGCTCAGCCCCCATGCGCGTGCCGCTGCCGCCGCCCAGCACGATGGCGTATGCTTTCATTCCTCGCCACGCTCCGCCTTGGTCTGCGCGTCCTCTTCCAGCACCTCGTACAGCTCGCCCGCGCCGTCCTTGCGCACGGTCTCCTTGATGCTCACGATGCGGTAGCGACCTACGCGGTTGCCAAAGCGGATCTCCATCAGGTCGTTCTCCTTGACTTCCGCGCCGGGTTTGGCCACGCGCCCGTTCAGGCTCACGCGCCCGCCTGCGCACGCGTCGTTTGCCACCGTGCGCCGCTTGATGATTCTTGATACCTTGAGGTATTTATCCAGTCGCATATTGCCTCCATAGTGCTCTTTGCGGTTTGAAATAAGAAGGCTCCGGCCCAGCCGCGGTGCGCGGCGCGGACGCGGAGCCCCTGGTTACGGTTGGTTAAGCATTCTCCGCGCCCGCCAGGCCCACGATGGCGCGGGCGATGATGCGCGCGTTTTGCATCATCACATCCAGCGACATGTACTCGTTGGCCTGATGCGCCACATCCTCGTCCTCGGGGAAGCTGGCGCCAAAGGCCACGCCCTCCGCGAGGCAGCGGGCATAGGTGCCGCCGCCGGTCGCCACGCACTCGCGCGGGCGGCCCGTCTCCTCGTGGTAGGCGTTAAGCAGCGCGGTCACCAGCGGGCTGGTGGGCGCAACGTGATGCGGCTGCTTGAGCCCGGCCACCTTCGCGTCGATATCGTCGCCCAGCGCCGCCTGAACAGTCTTGGCGATGCGCTCGCCGTTGGCCAGCAGCGGAAAGCGGAAGTCCAGCTCCGCATACAGGCCGTTTGCGTCGTAACGGATCACGCCCAGGTTGCAGGTGAGCGCGCCGCTGGTATGGTCGGAGCAGGCAACGTTCAGGCTCTCGCCGTTGTACTCCATGCCGATGGTATCCGCAAGGGTCTTAAGCGGGCCGGTCACGCCCAGTGCACGCAGCATCAGCAGCATCTCGCCGATGGCGTTGCGCGCGCCCTCGGGGTAGGCCGCGTGGCCGTTGATGCCCGTGGCCGTCAGCTTCACGGCGCCCGCCTCGACGGTCGCCTCCACATCCAGCGTCATCTCGCGGGCCAGCCGGTTGATGCGGTCGCACAGGTCTGCGTCGCCCTCGATCAGCGCGGTGGCGCTGCCGGGGATCACGTTATGCCGCTCGCCCACGTTAAACCGAATCACCTTGAGGCCGTCCAGCGCGGCCTTGGCACGCAGCTCCATAAACAGGAGGCCCTTCTCGGTGTTGATGATGGGGTAGCTCGCGTCGGGGCTGAAGCCCGTGCGCGGGATATCCGCGTGCTCGCGGTAGTAAGCCATGTCCTCCATGCCGCTCTCCTCGTCGCAACCGAGAATGAGCCGCACTTCCCGCTTGAGCGGCACACCGGCCAGCTTCACGGCCAGCATGGCGTACATCGCCGCCACGGCGGGGCCCTTATCGTCGCTGGTGCCGCGGCCGTAGATGCGGTCGCCCGCCACCTCGCCGCCGAAGGGGTCCGCCGTCCACCCGTCGCCGACGGGCACGATGTCCAAATGCACGAGGATCGCCAGCGGGTCGACCCCCAGCGGGCCCATGCGCACGTCGCCCGCGTAGAAATCCACATTGCGCGTCTCAAACCCGAGGGCTTTCGCATCGTTCAGCGCCAGCGTGAGCGCCTGCGCCACGGCGGGCCCGAAGGGCGCGTTCGCCTCGGCGGGTGCCTTCAGGCTGGGCTGGGCGATCCACCGCCGCAGGGTATCGATCATGTCGCCCCGTTTTTCCTCGATGATCTGGTTGATGGTTTCCACGTCATTTCCTCCAATGATGTTCAATCAGCGGCCGGTGTGTTTCAGGGCCGTCTCCAGCCGCCGGAGGGCTTCCAGCGTCTGGCTGTGCGGGCAGGCGAAGTTGAGCCGCAGGAAGCCCTCGCCTGTTTCCCTGCCAAAAAAGGTGCCGGGGGTGAACGCCACGCCCGCGTCATGGGTCAGGCGGGTCAGCTCCGCGGTGGTGTGGCCGTAGGCGCGCAGGTCAAGCCACGCAAGGTAGGTAGCGTCCATGGGGGCCATCACGGCATCGGGCAGGCGGGCGGCCAGCTCGCGCCGCACCAGGGCCTGCGCCTCAGTCAGGTAGGCGACCATCGCGTCCAGCCAGGCGTCGCCATATCGGTAGGCAGCCTCGGTGGCGACAAAGGAGAAGATGTTGCCGGACACGACGCCTGCCGCTTCCGTATCGCTGACCAGCGCCTTGAGCAGCGCGGGGTTGCGCGTGAGCAGCGACGCCTGCCTGAGACCCGCGAGGTTGAAGGTCTTGCTGGCGCTGGTGAGCATGACGATGGCCGCGTCCTCCCCCTCGTCCAGCGTGAGGGCGCTCACGAACGCACCGCGCTCAAACACAAAATCCATGTGGATCTCGTCTGAGACGAGCGTTACGCCGTAAGCTTTGCACAGCCCGTACAGGCGGGTCAGCTCCGCGCGCGTCCAGCAGCGGCCTACGGGGTTGTGCGGGTTGCACAGAAGCATCAGCTTGACGCCACCACGGAATGCCGCCTCAATGCCCTCGAAGTCCATGCGGTATACGCCGTTTTCGTCCGGCATCAGCGGGCTTTCGACCACGGTGCGTCCGTTGGCGTTGACGGAGCCATAGAACGGCCCGTATACCGGCGGCTGCACCAGCACGCCGTCGCCCGGGCAGGTGAGGGCGCGCACCGCTGCCCGCAGGCCCGTGACCACGCAGGGCAGCGTAACCTGCTGCTCCTTGGTGATCGATATGCAATGCCGACGGTTCAGGAAGGCCAGCATGGCCTCCACGGCGTCGGTCGTCTGCTCGGTATAGCCGTATATGGGGTGCTGCGCGCGCCTGACCAGCGCATCGGTCACCTCAGCGGGGCAACGGAAGTCCATATCTGCCACCCACATGGGCAACAGCTCGGTCTCCCTTCCCTCGTTGATGCCATCCCACTTATCGCAGGCGGTACCGTGGCGGTCGATCGGTTCGTCAAACCAGGCGGAGCCGTAATGCATCGGTATCAGTCGCTTTCGTCTGTATTGGAATCGCCCACGGGCCGGGGCAAAGGTCTTTCGCAGCGGAACACCCAAAAACCGGCGTCCTTCGCCACCACCGCGACGTGCCCGAACAGCGTTTCCAAATACGTTTTGGCCGAAGGCGCGCCCTGCTGTTTGCGGATCACCAGCACCATCGCGCCGCCTTCCGCAAGGGCCCTGGCCCCGTCCGCAAACATGCGGTAGATGACCCGCTTGCCCGCGCGGATGGGCGGGTTGGATACGATCAGGTCGAACATGCGGCCCTCGAGCGCCGCATAGCCGTCGCTGACCAGCGTTTCCGCGGACACATGATTGGTCTGGGCGTTTTCGGCGGCCAGCGATACCGCGCGCCCATTGATATCCGCCATGGTAAGGCGCGCTCGCGGGTTTGCCGCCGCCAAGCTCACGCCCAGCGCGCCGTAGCCGCAGCCCATGTCCAGAACGGTCCCGCCGATGTGCTCCGGCAGCGCGTCCAGCAGGATGGCCGTGCCCTTGTCCAACGCAAGGCGTGAAAACACGCCGCTATCGGTTTCAAACAGCAGCGTGTGGCCGCGGTACTCCGTCTCAAACCGCGCGGGCTTATGTTCGCTTTGGGGGTCGGGGGTAAAGTAATGGTCGGCCATGCGATCCTTCCCTTATGGTTGCACACCCTGCGCGGCCATGCGGAGGGTGGCGATTTCCGGCGCGGTGAGCGGGCGCAGCGCGCCCACTTCGATATCCAGCCGCAGCGGGCCGAAAGCCTCGCGGTGCAAGGCCAGCACCTCGCGCCCGCGCGCGCTGAACATGCGCTTGACCTGATGGAACTTGCCCTCGCTCAGGCGCACGCGCGCGAGGCTCTGCGCCTCGCCGCACGTAAGCACCGTAAGCTCCGCAGGCTTGGCCGTAAAGTCCGAAAGCGCCATGCCGGAGGCAAAGGCTTCCACGTCGGCCGCGCCCAGCGGCCCATCCACGGTGGCAAGGTAATCCTTCCACACATGCCATTTGGGCGAGAGCAGACGGTGGGCCAGCTCGCCGTCGTTGGTGAGCAGCAATAGCCCGGTGGTGTCCTTGTCCAGCCTGCCCACAGGCAGCACGTCTCGCCGCCGCAGGGCTTCCGACACCAAGTCCATGACGGTCGGCGCGCTTTTATCGCGCGCCGCCGTCAAAACCCCCGCGGGTTTGTGGAGAACGTAGTATTGGAAGGGTTCGTCCGTGAGCGGCTGGCCCTTGAGCAGCACGGCCTGCGTGGCGGCGTCCACTTTTCCGGCAGGGTCGCGCAGGGGCACGCCGTCCACCGTGACCAGCCCGGTACGGATCAGCCGTGCAGATTCGCTGCGCGTGCGCTCGCCGGTCTGCGACAGCAGTTTGTCCAGCCGTATCTGCGCCATGCCTACTTGTCCGTCTCGTCAGTCTCGGGCTCGTCCACGGGCGCGTCGGCCGCGTCGGTGGTGTCGAACGTCGCGGGGGCGACGGGCTTCACGTAGTCGTCCTCCTCCTCGGCGGCGGGTTCCTCCGCAAAGGGGAACAGCGGCGCTGCGGGTTCAGGCTCCGGCTCGGCCACGGGCTCGGGTGTGAACACCGGCGCGGGCGTATAGCTGTACGCGGGCGCTTCGATGGGCGCGGCCTCCTCGGCGGGTTCCGGCTCGGGCTCTGCGACAGGCTCCGGCTCAGCGACCGGCTCAGGCTCCGCGACGGGTTCAGGCTCCACAGCGGCGGGTGCCTGCACAGGCTCGGATTCCGGCTCCACGATGGGTTCCGGCTCTGCTACGGGTTCCGGTTCCGCCACGGCTTCCGGCTCCACCGGTGCGGGCCGGTACGGCCACGCGGCGGGCGCCTGGTACGCGGGAGCGGGTTCCTCGGCCTTCACAGGCTCGGTATAAGGAGTGTAGGCGGGCACGGGCGCGGGTTCGGCGGCGGGGGCCTCGGCATCCTCCGGCTCGTCGGCCTCGGGCGCGACTATAGGCTGGCTGTAGGCAGGCGTGGCATACACCGGCGCGGCGGCCACAGCTGCGGCAGCCACGGGCGCGGGCTCGTAGCCGACCGTTTCGGTGGTGCGCGCTTCCTGCGCCGCTTCGGTCGCGCGGCGCAGGCGCTTGGCGGCGAAGAAGGCGGTCAGGATGCGCCGCACGGGCAACAGCGGCATATAGCATACCAGGAACGCAAACAGCAGCGGGTACACGGCGCCGGACAGCTCCGGCAGGTTCAGATGCCGCGTAACCAGATAGTTGGACAGGATCGTGCTGATGTCGCTAAGCACACCCTTCAGTGCGGTGAACACAACAAACGCAGTCGGCACCCACAGCAGCAGGTTGATCATGCCCACGCCCAGCTGCTTCCAGCGGCGGCCCGTCAGCCTGCGGGTGGCCTCGGCACGGGGCCGCAGCCCGTTGGCGCGCGCATACGCCCAGATATAGCGGAAGGCGCTGTTGCGCAGCGCGCCCCACAGCAAGATCAGCGCGCCTACGCCCAGCACGACGGCGATGGCGTAGAACCCTTCCATGAGGCCGCCGTTGGCTACCAGCTGCGTGCCCCCGAAGATGCCGATGAAGAAGTTGGCGATCGCATACAGCACGGCCACCGTGCCCGCCCCAATCGCCGTTATGCTATTCATGAGTGTGACAAGGTCGATCGCAACGGCGTAATAGTAACAGCCCCCCAGCATCAGCAGCAGCGGAATGCCCCACTTGATGATGTTGAGCGCATGCACGATGCCCTCGCCCAGCTTGGCGCCGTAATCGGTCACGCCAACGCCCTTGTCAAACGAGAAGCGGCGCTCGCGGGCGGGCTGCACCAGCGCCTGCGCGAAGCTGAACCGAAGCGGCAGGATGAAGAAGATGAACAGGAGCGGCGTGAGCACCGCCACCCACCGAAACGGCGAACCCGCGGGGATCCAAAGGTATGCCGCCACCAGCGGCAGCAGCGCCACCGCACGCCAAAGCAGCGCCATGAACATATACAGCAGCACGCGAAGGTAGAAGGTAAGCGGATTCTGCCGGGCGCCCACGGTTACCCTGTTCTCCGTTGTCTCCATATGCAAACCTCCCTCGATCCTAAAAAGACCCACAATACAGTAATTTTATTATACAGCAACAAAACGCGCAATGCAAACGCTTTTTGGCGAAAACCCTTTGCAGGCGCGGCGTTGACAGCCGCCCCAAAAGGTGTTATCCTGCCCTTGCGGTAAGGCGGCCAGACGGTCGCGTGGCGAGAGCCATGAGGAAAGTCCGAGCATCGCAGGGCAGGGTGCCGGTTAATGGCCGGTGAAGGCGACTTCAAGGACAGTGCAACAGAAAGAGACCGCCCCGCAAGGGGTAAGGATGGAAAGGCGAGGTAAGAGCTCACCCGCGCGCCGGCGACGGACGCGCGATGTAAACCCCACCCGATGCAAGATCCGAATGGGGGCGATACGGCTGCCCGCCGTGCTCCCGAAGCGATCGCTTGAACCGTGCGGCAACGCACGGGCCAGATAGATGACCGTTCCACGACAGAACTCGGCTTACGGCCGCGCTTACCGCAATCCGCGCTGAATCGCCCGCATCCGGTAACGGATGCGGGTTTTGTGTCGCATCAGAAGACAAAACCCTTGCATCGCCATCCACCCCGTGCTATAATCACCTCAACCTGAAGGGCACTCGCCTTCAGGCCCACAGGCGATGACGAAGCCCAACGCCCGCAGCCATTGCGGTTTTCAGAGAGGGCGGCAAACGCTGCAAGCAGCCCATTCCGCAAGCGGGAAATTCTCTTCCGAGCCGTTTTGCCGAACGCCTTGGCCTGTAAGCAAAACCGGGGATCAGCACACCCCGTTATCAAGCGAGAGCATTTTCGCGCTGGCGAAGATGGAATTTGGGTGGTAACACGCGGCTTTTAGCCCCGTCCCATGCGCAAGCTGGGACGGGGTTTTTTCATTGGGGAGAGGCCGTTTCCCAAATTCACACCCCCACAGGCACCTGTGAAAGAGGAGGGTATCCCGGATGGCCATGATGGAAACGCTGCTTGAGATCCGGCAAAAGACAGACGACGAACTGGCAACGCTCACCGCCAGCGCCCAACTGGACGCGCTTCGCGTGCGCATACTGGGCAAAAAGGGCGAGTTGACGGCGCTGCTCAAGGGCCTGGGCCAGCTCGCGCCCGAGGAGCGCCCCGCGGCGGGCGCGCAGATCAACGAGGTGCGCGCGGCCCTGACCGAGCGCATGGACGCCTGCGAGCAAAGGCTGCTGATGCAGGAGCGCGAGGCCGCGCTCAAAGCCGAGGTCATCGACGTAACCGAGCCCCGCCCGCTGCCCAAGGTGGGCACGGCGCACCCCATCACGCTGATCATGAACGAGCTGATCGAGTGCTTCACCGGCATGGGCTTTGAGGTGCTGCAGGGGCCGGAGGTGGAGCTGGATCACTACAACTTTGAGCTGATGAACATCCCCAGGAACCACCCCTCCCGCGACGCGCAGGATACGTTCTACATGGATGAAAACATCGTGCTGCGCACGCACACCAGCCCCATGCAGGCGCGCGCGATGCTCACCCGCAAGCCGCCGATCCGCATCGTATGCCCCGGCCGCGTCTACCGCGCGGACGAGGTGGACGCGACCCACAGCCCCGTATTCCACCAGATGGAAGGCCTCGTGGTGGACGAGCACGTGACCATGGCCGACCTGCGGGGCACGCTGACGGCCTTCGCGCAGAAAATCTACGGCGAGGATGTGTCCATCCGCTTCCGCCCCAGCTTCTTCCCCTTCACCGAGCCCAGTGCCGAGGTGGATCTGACCTGCTCGGCCTGCCACGGCAAGGGTTGCCGCAACTGCAAGGATACCGGGTGGATCGAGGTGCTCGGCTCCGGCATGGTCAACCCCAAGGTGCTGGAGATGTGCGGCATCGACAGCCAGAAGTACAGCGGCTTTGCGTTCGGCATCGGTTTGGAGCGGCTGGCCATGCGGCGCTTCGGCATCCGCGACATGCGCCTGCTCTATGAGGGCGACGCGCGGCTGCTGGGCCAGCTGCGCTGAGGAAGGGGAGGAGAAACGCACATGAAACTGGCAATGAACATGATACGGGACTACGCGGCCATCCCCGTGAGCCCCAAGGAATATGAAGCCCGCATGATCATGACCGGCACTGCCGTGGAAGCGGTGGAGGACTTGGGCGGCGAGATCGAAAACGTGGTGGTGGGCCGCGTGCTCACCTGCGAGGACGTGGAAGGCACGCACCTGCACCAGTGCACCGTGGACGTGGGCGGGCCGGAGACCCTGCACATCTTGTGCGGCGCGCCCAACGTGTTTGCGGGCGCGCTGGTGCCCGTCGCGCTGGACGGGGCCAAGCTGCCCGGCGGCGTGAAGATCAAAAAGGGCAAGCTGCGCGGCATGGTCAGCGAGGGGATGCTGTGCGCCGCCACGGAGCTGAACGTGCCCAAGGAACTCTACCCGAACGTGGGCGACGAAGGGCTGCTCATTTTCAATGAGGAGTATCCCCTCGGCAGCGACGTCAAGCCCATCCTGGGGCTGGACGACTATGCGGTGGATTTCGACATCCTGGCCAACCGCCCGGACTGCCTCTGCGCGCTGGGCATTGCTCGTGAAACGGCTGCGGCGCTGGGCACCGAGTTCCGCGCGCCCAAGCTGGACGTGAAAGAGGCGGGCGGCGACATCCGCAGCGAAGTGGCCGTCGAGGTGCTCGACAGTGACCTGTGCCCGCGCTTCACCGCGCGCGTGATCAAAAACGTGCGCATCGCGCCATCGCCCCTGTGGCTGCGCAAGTACCTCCACGCGGCGGGCATCCGCAGCATCAACAACATCGTGGATATCACCAACTTTGTGATGATCGAATACGGCCACCCCATGCACGCCTATGACCTGAACATGGTGCGCGGCCGCAAGATCATCGTGCGGCGCGCCAAAGCAGGCGAAACCATGACCACGCTGGACGGCCAGCCCCGCGCCCCGCGCGCGGGCGACCTGTTGATCTGCGATGCGGAGGGCCCGACCGGCCTTGCGGGCATCATGGGCGGGCTGGAGAGCGAGATCACCGGCGAAACACGCGACGTGATGCTCGAGTGCGCCAGCTTCGACCGCACGTCCATCCGCCTGACCGGCCGCGCGCTGGGCATGCGCACCGAGGCCAGCGGCCGCTTCGAGCGCGGCGTGAGCGCCAGCAGCACGCTGGACGCCGTGAGCCGCGCGTGTATGCTGGTGAACCTGCTGGACGCGGGCGATGTGGTAAGCGGCGTGATCGACGTTTACCCCGCGCCCAAGCCCCAACAGGTGGTCACGGCCAGCGCCATGCGCATCGCGGAGCGCGCGGGCGTGCCCATCCCCGCCGAGGCGATGGTGGATATTCTGACCAAGCTGCACTACGGCGTGACCCGCGAGGGCGACCGCATCACCGCCACGGTGCCCGCCTTCCGCGCGGATGTGGACGGTGAGGCCGACCTGTGCGAGGATGTGCTGCGCATCTACGGGTTTGAGCACATCGGCTGCACGCGCCTCAGGGGCGAGACCACGCAGGGCGGCGTGACCGCGATGCTGAAACTCAAGGGAAAGCTGGCAACCATCCTGCACGGCTTAGGTTATCTGGAAGTGATGAACTACAGCTTCGTGAGCCGCAAGGCCATCGAAAAGCTGAACCTGCCCGCGGGCGACCCGCGCCTTGACCCCATGCCCATCCAAAACCCGCTGGGCGAGGATACGGCGGTCATGCGCCCCAGCCTCGCGCCCGATATGCTCAAAACGCTCGCCTTCAACATGAACCACGGCAGCGCCGCCGCAAGCCTGTATGAGATGGCCGCGGTGTTCGACCATCACGCACCCACCGCCGAGGGCCTGCCTGTGGAAACGCAGACCCTGTGCCTGGGCGCGTATGGCGACGGCGTGGATTTCTTCGCCGTGCGCGGCGCGCTGCTGGCGCTGCTGCGAAGCTGCGGCATCGCCTGCGAGACGGAGCGCGGCGGCGAAAGCTACCACCACCCGGGCCGCTGCGCGCGCCTGACCGTGGGCGGCCTACCCTATGCCACCCTTGGCGAGGTGCACCCCGCTGTGATGGATGCGTTCGACATGCCCCGCCGCGCGGTGCTGGCGGAGCTCGACCTGAGCGCCGTGCTGCTGGCCGCCACCCCCATGGGTGAACTGAAGCCCCTGCCGCGCTTCCCCAGCGTAGCGCGCGACCTGGCGCTGGTCATGGACGAGGATGTGGCCGTAGGCCCGCTGATGGCCGCCATGCGCCGCGCGGGCGGCGTCCTGCTCGAATCCATCGAGATGTTCGACGTATACCGGGGCGCGCAGGTGGGCGAGGGCAAGAAGAGCGTGGCTTTCTCGCTACTGCTGCGCGCGAGCGACCGCACCCTGACCGAGCCGGAGGTGCAAAAGGCCGTGGAGAAGGTGCTGCGCAGCTGCGAGGCACAGTACGGCGCGGTGATACGGTAAGGCAAGCTTCCACAGAATAAACAGCGGGGGACGCGCCAATCGGCGAGTCCCCCGCTGTTACGTTCATCAAGTCGCGTTCATCTGCGCATGCTTTCATGCACCGCCGGTCACCGAGGCGTTTGCGTCGTCATTCCCTTTGGCCATGGTCGCGAGCCCATCAAAAGCAAGCACCGTCTCCGTTATCATGACCCCGGCTATCTCGTCTGTCCGCTCGCCCAGCACTACGCCGCCCATCTTCTGGTAAAACCCAAGCGCGGGGTTGCCTTTCAAACAGTTGATGATCATGCGGTCACAGCCCATCTCCACAAGCGCCCCTGCCCCCGCCGTAAACAGCAGCCGCCCCACGCCCGTGCCCTGGTAGCCGTCCAGCACGTACAGGGCGTATATCTCCCCCGCGCCTGCGTGGGCTTCGCACCGCGCGAGGCCGTACATGCAAAAGCCCACCACCGCGCCGTCTTCCTCCGCCACGAAGAAGTTGTCGTCCTTTGCGATGGTCTGGCGCGTGACCTCGGCCCGCTC
The DNA here is from genome assembly GCA_964584315.1 of uncultured Oscillospiraceae bacterium. Taxonomy (GTDB): domain Bacteria; phylum Bacillota; class Clostridia; order Christensenellales; family Aristaeellaceae; genus CAXXOK01. The sequence continues at coordinate 3,710 of CAZOZO010000026.1, read as the reverse complement.
GCGCAGCTTGCGGATGCGTTCGTCGATCAGCGCGTCCGGCACAAGCCCCGCGTAGGCGGTCTTCCACACATATACGTTCACGATGGTGATGCCCGTCGCGTCCGTCGGGTTTGCCCTGCGTACCGTCACCATTGCCCCCACTCCCCCACACGCGGCGCACCGCCGCGTTTTGCGCATTGTAGCACAAAGCGGCCCCGCTGCCAACCATTTTGGGGTGACAGCTGACGCGCGGCGGCGTACACTTTTGTCACATAGGCCCCGCGCGCTTTACATCGGCCCCGAAACCTGCTATGATTCCCCCGAAAACCAAGGTTTGGAGGGTTCCCCTTGCGCGTTTATACCGAGCCAATCATAATGGCCGCTTCGCTGTTCCCGTTCGCGGCAGGCCTCATCACACTGCCCTACATGCTGTTTCAGTACCGGCGCTACGGCGCGATACTGCTGCTGCGCACGGCCATTCTGTACTCGTTCATCCTGTACATGATGTGCGCCTATTTCCTGACCATGCTGCCCCTGCCCAGCCGCGAGGTGGTCGCGGGTCTTACCACGCCGTATCTCCAGCTGGAACCGTTCAAGGATGTGGTGCTGTGGGTGCAAAAATCCGGCTTCGTGCCCTCCGACCCGTCCACGTGGCTGAAGCTCATCGTAAACCGCGACCTGTTCGTGATGGTCGCCAACGTGGCCATGACCATCCCGTTTGGCATCTATCTGCGCTACTATTTTGGCGCGAGCCTGAAAAAGACGGTGCTGCTCACGTTCCTGCTGAGCCTCTCCTTTGAGCTAATCCAGTTGAGCGCGCTCTTCGGCCTCTACCCGCGCCCCTACCGCCTGTGCGAGACGGACGACCTGATCACCAACACGCTGGGCGGGTTGCTGGGCTACCTGCTGGCCAAACCGCTGATGCGCCACCTGCCCTCACGCCGCCGCATGGACGAGGTGGCCTACCGTCGCGGCACGCATGTGAGCGTGACCCGCCGCGTGACCGCCGCCGTGGTGGATTGGACTCTGCTGGGTTTTGTACTGGTGGCACTGGTGCTATCCAGCCGCCCGCTGCGCGTGCTGTTGGTGGGCAGCGGCTATGGTACGGGGCTCGTAACGTTCGCGCTGCTGTATGCGGCGGCGGTGTCGCTGTATTTCATCATCGGGGAATGGGCGCTGAAGGGACGCACGGCGGGCAAGCGGCTTACACACCTCAAGCTGGTGGACGAGCGAGACCATGGCCGCCCAAAGCTGTGGCAGTGCGCGGTACGCTATTCCATCCTCTATTTTGGGTTCTTACCGCTGCCGTTCATGGCGCTTTTGCTGTTCGCCTTTGCCATCAACGGCGACACGACCGACTGGCTGCTGATGGGGCTGGGTGCGCTGACGATGCTTTTGTTCCTTACCGGTCTTGCGCTGGTGGCGGCGGCAGTCATCAACCGCAGCAGCCAACTGCCCCACGGCGCGCTCAGCCGCACGCGCAACGTGAGCACGCTGGTGCTTACCGAGGATATGCTCTATCAGGTAGGCCAGTCCATGAACGAGGATGCCGCCGAGGAGCACGGGCAGGATTCCGGCCCGCTGCTCAACGGCTGAAACGGGCGTCGTTGCCAAAAGACGGACGGGGAACCCCCGTCCGTCTTTTTGTTTGCGTCTGATGCACTCTTGCAGGGTAGCATATCCGACTCGTCATGGCGGGTGCTCGTCTTCGCAGGTTTGGGGAAGCCCGGCGTTGTCGCCGCAACCTTGCGATACGGGTCGCGGCGCAATGCATTGTCGCACCAAATCGCTGAAGGCCCGCGTGAACATCAATGCCCCCTGTGTTTCTCCCTGCGTTTTGCCTGCCGCAGGTCGAACTTGCGCTGCTCCTCCGCCTCGCGCGCTTCGCGGCTCACGGCAAGGCGCGTTCGCTTTGTTTCCTCCCGCGCCTGTGCAAGCGCCTGCTGCGCCTTGGTACCCGCGCCTGTGTTTTCCATCAGGCGGCTTGCCTCGCGCTGCATCCGCTTGGGGTTCATGCGCACCGCCGCGTTACTATCCACCGCGACCTTGCCGCCAAAGCGCAGCGTGCCGTAACACCGGAGCAGCCGTTCATACACCTCGTAATCCTTCGGTTCCGCGCCGAACACGATACGCGCCGCGGTCATGGTGTGCCCCTCGCGGCGGGTCAGAACCCCTACCCAGAATGGATCATCAAAATAGACGGTCAGCGTTGCCTCCGTTTCGCACATGCGGTTGTCCCTCCTTATGATGCGTTACCCGCAAAGAACGGACAACCAAGGAGGCAGGTTACTGACGGCCTTCGCCGCGCCCACGACTACCAACGGGGACTGTGTTTTCATCTTTGCGCGGCTATTGTAGCGCCGCAGGGAGAATCTGTCAACCGCAAAGCAAATGAAAACTTTTCGGACGGGGGCGGCATGTAAAAGGATATCCTCCTGCCAATACGGAATAAACAACGTAGGGAGCAAACGGGGGGAGGCATGGCGCATGACCATACGCGAGCAGTGGGAACAGCATGAGGATCAGTGGCTTTCCACGTTTGCCATGCGCAGCGTGGCCACGCGCGGGCGCGAGCGCCCCGTTACGCCCTGCGAGGTGCGCACCGATTTTCAGCGTGACCGCGACCGCATCATCCACTGCAAAGGCTTCCGGCGGCTCAAGTTTAAAACGCAGGTGTTTCTTGCCCCCAAGGGCGACCACTACCGCACGCGTCTTACGCACACGCTGGAGGTGTCGCAGGTGGCGCGCACACTGGCCCGCGCCCTGCGCCTCAACGAGGACTTGACCGAGGCCATCGCCTTGGGCCACGATTTGGGCCACACCCCGTTTGGGCACATCGGCGAAAAGACGCTCGACCGCCTGATGCCCGGCGGCTTCAAGCATAATGTGCAAAGCCTACGCATGGTGGACGTGCTGGAGAAGGAAGGCGCGGGCCTGAACCTGACCTTCGAAGTGCGCGACGGCATTTTGAACCACAGCGGCGAGGGCGAGCCCCAAACGCTGGAGGGCTGGTGCGTGCGCCGAGCGGATCGCATCGCTTACATCAACCATGACATCGACGACGCCGTGCGCGGCGGCATCCTCAAGCCTTTCGAGCTGCCCCGTCAGAGCCTTTCCGTGCTTGGCGACACGCACAGCAAGCGCATCAACACCATGATTTTGGATATCGTGCGCAGCAGCGAGGGCCAGCCCTTCGTGCGCATGAGCGACGAGGTGCTGGGCGCCAGCGAGGAACTGCGCGACTTTCTGTTCACCCGCGTGTACAACGACAGTTGGCGCGCGCAGGAGGAAAAGCGCTGCGATTTCGTGCTCACCTCCCTGTACACCCACTACTGCGAAAACCCTACCTCCATGCCGCCGGAGTATGTGCAGATCGTATACCGTGAGGGCGTGGACAGGGCCGTGTGCGACTTTTTGGCCTGCATGACCGACCGCTACGCCACCGACGATTTTACCACCCTGTTCGTGCCCAACGATTTCGCCATCCGCTAGGCCGGCGGCGCGCGAGCGGGGCCGCGCCCGGCCCTACAAAATGTTCGCGCCCGTTGCAGGAAAGAAAACGCGCGCGGCGAAAAGAATAGAAGGTGAAACGAGCATGGCGGGCAGGTTTCCATCGGCATGGCTGGACGAGCTCCGCGCCCGCGCGGACATCGTGGAGGTCGTGTCGAGCTACGTTCCGCTGAAGAAGAACGGGCATAGATACGTAGGTCTGTGCCCGTTTCACAACGAAA
>CAZOZO010000025.1:0-45303 GCA_964584315.1 uncultured Oscillospiraceae bacterium | reverse complement strand
TCGTGGTGGCGCTGTTCATCTTCATCGGCATCTGGAACGACGTGCTGCAACAGACCGTGTACATCACCCGGCAGGAGATGAACACCATCGCCCTGGGCCTGAAGCGCTTTACCGGCAGCTATGGCACGGACTGGCGGCTGGCGATGGCCAGCACCTGCATGAGCATCGTGCCGGGCATCCTTGTGTATCTCGTGTGCCAGAAGTACTTCGTGGAAGGCATCGTCATGACGGGCATGAAGAACTAGCAGCAGGGAACAGAAAAAGGGTCAAGGGCACCGGAGGAGAGTAGGCGGCCAGTGGCCGCTTCGCCGCAGGCGAAAGCGAACCGAAGGCGCCAAAGATGAGCGTGTGCCCAGCGGGCACCACGGCAAAGCCGTGAGCGAGTCGGAGGTAGCCAGACTGACAAGCACATGGCAAGGGTGTGCCCTGTGCGCCGATCAGGCTGGCGGGAGAGAGGTTTGACGAGCGCAGGGCGCGGCAGCGTCATGCGCGACGATCAAACCGAGTGGGAAAGCCCCTGTCAGGTTCGAAGGGTGAAACCGTTGGTTGGGTCTGGCTTAAAACCCCAGGCCTCGCTTATAAACAACAGACAAAATGCAGGAGGTTCACCAATGCTGAACGCGAAACTGACACTCGACAGGGCCTACTCCATTGCTAAAATTGACCCGCGGCTATACGGGTCGTTCATCGAACACCTTGGCCGCGCGGTATACGGCGGCATCTACGAACCCGGCCACCCCACCGCGGACGCGCAGGGCTTCCGCGGCGATGTGCTTTCGCTGGTGCGGGGGCTTCAGGTGCCGCTGGTGCGCTACCCGGGCGGCAATTTCGTATCCGGCTTCAACTGGGAGGATTCGGTAGGCCCGCGCGACAAGCGCCCCGCCAAGCTGGACCTGGCATGGTTTACCACCGATACCAACGAGTTTGGTCTGCATGAGTTTGCGGACTGGTGCCGGCTTGCGGGCACTGTGCCCATGTATGCCATCAACCTTGGCACCCGCGGCACCGACGAGGCGCGCGCCGTGGTGGAGTATGCCAACCACAAGGGCGGCAGTTTCTATTCGGACAAGCGCATCGCAAACGGCGCGAAGGAGCCCTTCGGCATCAAGCTGTGGTGCCTTGGCAACGAGATGGACGGGCCTTGGCAGATCGGCCATCGCACGGCGTACGAGTATGGGCGCGCCGCCAACGAAGCCGCCAAGGTCATGAAGTGGGTGGACCCCTCCATCGAGCTGGTGGCGTGCGGCAGCTCGTCCGCCGAGATGCCCACCTTTGGTGACTGGGAGCTTTGCATGCTGGACCAGTGCTACGAGAATGTGGATTACGTTTCGCTGCACCGCTACTACAACAACCGCGCCGGCGACACCCGCAGCTTTCTGGCCAGCACGCGCGACATGGCGGATTTCATCCACACGGTCACGGCCATCTGCGACGCGGTGGGCGGCAAAAAGCACCTGAAGAAGAAGCTGCACCTCTCCTTTGACGAGTGGAACGTGTGGTACCACAGCAACGAACAGGATCAGGCGGAGACGAAGCTCGACCGCTGGGGGCGCGGCCTCAGGCTGCTGGAGGATGTATACAACGCGGAGGACGCCGTGCTGGTGGGCGCGATGCTGATTACCCTGATCAAGAACGCGGACAGGGTGAAGATCGCCTGCCTCGCCCAGTTGGTAAACGCCATTGCCCCCATCCTGACCCGCACGGGCGGCGGCGCGTGGGCGCAGACCATCTACTGGCCGTTCATGCACGCCTCCTGCTTTGGGCGCGGCACAGCCTTGCAGGCCATGGTGCAATCGCCCGTGTATGACTGCGCGGCCGCGGACGCCGTGCCGGAGCTGGAAGCGACGGCCGTGCTGGCGGACGACGGCAGCGTGACGATCTTTGCCGTGAACCGCAGCCTGACCGACGCGGTGTCGCTGGACTGCGACCTGCGCGACTTTGCGGGGCTGACCGTGGCGCGGCATACCGTGGTGCACCATGACGATCCCAAGGCCGTGAACACCGAGGCCGCGCCGGATACCGTAAAGCCCGTGGAATACCAGCCCGTGCCGCTTTCCGGCGGGCGGCTGACCCTTACCATCCCCGCGTTCAGCTGGAACATGATCCGGCTCTGCAAGCAGTAACCATATCCGCACACGAACGCCATACGCCAAAGGGCGGGGGATGCTCTCCCCGCCCTTTGGCGTATGCGCGGTTTGGCGGTCAGTGCGCGGCGATCCAGTTGTCCAGCGCGGCGTGGTAGGCGTCCGGGTCGGTCACGCCCACCACAGTGGGCTGGCCCAGCAGTAAATCCGCCATGTGGCGCGGCGTTTTGCCACCCACCGCCAGCGACTTGACGCAGCTTACGCAGTAGGCCGCCACCTGCTGGCAGGGCATTTGCGCCGCGCGCATGTGCTGGAAGGCGATGGCCCGCTCATTGGGCACGCGGCGGAAGAAATGGTCGCCGCAGCAGATGCTCTGCCCCCGCTCTGGCGGGCGTCGCGCACGGCGATGCCCATGCGGTGGAGCAGCGCGCGCACAGCGGCGTGCACCTGCGGCTTGCGGCGGTAGCTGCAACTGTCCTGCACGGAGAGGGTCAGCCCCTCGTAGCGCGGCAGGGGAAGGGTTTCGATGGCCGCCAGCACCTCCCACAGGGTGATGGTGCGAATCCCCGCGTACTGTGAGCGAAAGCGCCTGTCGCACCCCGCGCAGCAGTTGATGATGGTGCTGCCGTGGGGCAGGTTGGGCTCGTGGCGGCAGCAGGTGGTGTGCAGTTTGACCGGCCCGAAGTGCGCTTGCAGCAGCGCCAGCAGCTTTTGCACCGTATCGGGGTTGTGGATGGACAGGGCGCAGCCCGCGTTCAGGTAGCACATATCCATGTCGATGTCGGCAATGTCGATGCTGGGGAGGGGCGGGTAGGGCATGGTCAATCTCCTTTGCAGCAGGATGGTGCTCGGAGTTTATAATAGTATAAGACTGGATACCACTCATTATTGTGATTGCCGTAAACAACTGGATAGGAATCAAAGAATACAAGTAAGCGCCGGAGAGATTTGCGGAATGAATGTCTCCTATTCTATTTGAAGTGCAAATGTTTCTTATTGTGTCTAGCGGAATTTGATTTTTCACTAACGCCTAACTAATACACACTTTAATGAGAGTGATTCGTGAAGATTAATTTGCTTTAAACCGAAAATGCCCAAGGCATTGGAAAGGCTATATTTGAAGAATATTATGATTAAGACACTATCGAAAATCGGATTATTGTTTCAATGCACTCAATTTTTTGAGAATTGTATCGGTTTTATCGAGAACCTTTTGGGTTAAAGCTATATCGTACTTGATGTTACCAGTATGGACAATGCTATTTCGAATTTTGAGCAAGTCCCGTAGTACGTCCTGCTCGTCGGAATCAATAAAATGATTATCATTCAGAAACTGAGTGGCTGTTCTAGGGGATTTTGCTTCATTGTTACTACTAAGGTCACTTACAACCCCTTCAAGATCTCTCCACATTGTTATTACTTCGTACTCAAGTGTGGCCTTTCTTAGCTCATTTGGAGTATTCCTGCTGATTCTGTTTTTTCCCTGCATAAGGATTGGATAGGCGAATGAAAGCACACAAAGAACTAATCCAATGAATCCAACGGGTAATGATAAAAATTCAATTTGTGTTGGGCCTGCATTGAAGTACTCACGAAAAGCGTAATACATGAAGGGCAGAAAACCAATGATCGTATACGTTAGGCCACCAAGTAGAAAAATTCGCTGCCTTCGCTGAATCCGAGCGTAATCTCCTAGTAAGGGCTTTTTGATCTGGTTATCAATTCGTAAAAGGTCGCTGACACTTAAGCTCTCTGGAGTTTTTGTTCTTGTAACTAAAGCTTGAAACAGTAGCTCTTTATATTCGTCGGCGAGTTCATCAAGATATTTCTCGATTCTGTCATCTCTGTTTTTAACACTCATATCTCTTTACTCCTTGTCACCAAATACAAACTGTAAAACGGTTGATACACAGGCAATCACCAGAACTACGATAAATGCTATCATCTTTACTGAATCATTTGGATATCCTGAAGAATCATACAGAAACCCAGTAAACACCAAACTAAGAGATGAAATGATTTTGACTAAAATCAAGCCCAGTGCTCGCTTCTTGTGATAATGCATCCTACGTCTGCGCACGACCTGAAGGATAATACTAGAGTTAACTATGTTTTCGGATGTACCATTCTCTCTTATGGATTCTTCAAGTAAATTAGACTCTTTGATAATGTCTAGGGCGAATTTTTCGACTTCAGTTTTCAACTCTTTTTTTGCCCCATTTGAAAGGTTATTAAGATGTACATCCTCAATTATCACTTCAATTGGCATATGACCGCTCCCAACATAAACACTAGATGTCCCAATTATACCATTATCAAGGAATATGTCGAGAGGATAATAATACACATCAATCAAATTGATTTGGCAGTGAATGCTGAAAAATACAACCGTGCAGCAGATATTTTCTTTCTCTACCTGCTTCCAGCCGGAGCAACGCCGCTTTGCGTTCCAGCCCCCACGCATAGCCCGTGAGCTTGCCGCCCGCGCCCACTACACGGTGGCAGGGCACAGCGATGGCGATTGGGTTGGCCCCGTTGGCCGCGCCCACGGCGCGCGCCGCGCGCGGCCTGCCCAGGCTTGCCGCCAGTTGGGCATAGGTGCGTGTCTCGCCATAGGGGATGGCCATGAGCGCCGCCCACACCTGACGCTGGAACGGCGTGCCCGCGGGGCGCATGGGAAAGGTAAAGCCCATGCGCTCGCCGCGCAGGTAGGCGGCAAGCTCCTGCGCCGCCGCGTCGGTCAGGGGGCAGGGCGCGTCCGGCTCGGCCCGTTGCGCGGGAAAGCCGAGGCTCACGACGGCGCCGTCCGCATAGCCGAAGCGGGCAAGGCCCAGCGGGGTTTGATAATGCGCATACTGTACCATGGTTTCAAGCTCCTTTCAGGGAGAAATGGACGAATTGCACGTGCACGGCGCTACCGCAGCGCCGAAGGCGCGCGGCGCAGGCAGGGGAACGCCTTGCCCTCGTGCCGGAGCGTTTTGCCATGCGCCGCTACTTTGGAAGGGGAAATACGCGGGGCTTGGCAGCAGCCTTGCCGATCGAAAACAGGCGGGTCACGGGAACGCCCCTCTTGCGTTTCGGCGCGGACAGACGGGTGACATCATTGGCTTCATAAATCAACCCACGCAGCCTGCGGCTCATCGGGGTTCGGGCAAGGCGCTCACGCCTGCGGCGCCTTAGGCCCGTGCGCCCTGCGCCAAGCGGCGGGGCTCATGCCCTCGTGCAGGGCAAAGAAGCGGTAAAAGCCGCTCAGCCCGTCAAAGCCCACGGCAAAGGCGATATCCGTAAGCGGTTCGCGGGTTTCGGCCAGCCTGCGCTTGGCCTCGGCCAGCCTGCGCGCCGCCAGATACTCGCCCGGGGTTTGGCCGTATACGGTCTTGAACAGCTCGCCCGTACGCCGCTTCGAAAGCCCCAGCTCCTTCAGCCCGTTTGCGAGGGTCAGCCGCGCGGTAAAGCGCTCGTCCAGCAGGGCGTGTATCTTTGCGGCCATGTCGCGCATGGGCTGGTATTCCGCAAGGTCGCTGCGGCAACGCTTGCAGGGGCGGTAGCCCGCGGCGCGCGCGGCAGCGCCCGTGGCAAAGTAGCGCACATGCTCGCGGCGGGGGTGTTTGCTGCGGCAGGAGGGGCGGCAGTAGACCCCGGTGGTGGATACGGCGTAGAAAAACTGCCCGTCGAAGGCCGGGTCGCAGGCGGTCACAGCCTGCCACATTACTTCCTCAGAAAGCGTCTGGGCGGACGGCTCGCCTGCCTGTGTTTCATTCGGCTGTGTCTTGGGGTTCTCGTTTTGCATGGGGCTTGCCCTCCTTTCGGGCTGGGGCGGCGGGGTCGGTCAGCTCCGGCAGGGCGCCTGCGGAGATGGCCCACAGGTACAGGCTGGCCACGCTGCCATAGGGTGCGTAGCGCCGCGCGTGGCGGGCGAACGCCTCGGGGGTCAGGTCATGGTGGCGGTAGAGCATGCGCATCCCCCGCCGGATGCCCAAATCGCCATGGCTTACGATGTTGGGCCGGGCCAGGCCAAACAGCAGCACCATTTCCGCCGTCCACACGCCCATGCCGCGCTCCGCGGCCAGCATGCGGGTGGCTTCCTCGTCGGTGGCGGCGGCAAGGGCGGCCATGTCGAACGCGCCGCTGTGCACGCGGCTGGCAAAGGCAAAAAGGTAGCCCGCCTTGCGGTGGCTGGTGCCCAGCGCCTGGATGCCGCCCTCCCCCAGCGATAGCAGCGCGGCGGGGGTGGGCTGGCCAGCCCGTTCCAGCAGCCGCGCCCACAGGGTGCGCAGCGCGGCGCTGCTCACCTGCTGGCCTAAAATGTGCCTGACGACCGAGGCGAACAGGTCGCCGTCCACCTCGCGGCAGAGGGGGCCGATGCGCCGGATGGCCTCGCCAAGCTTTTTGTCATGCGCGCACAGGTGCGCGATCTCGGTTTCGCCATAGTCAAAGTACAGGCGTACCACCTCCACGCGCCTATCATACCATAGACGGGCGCGGATTTCTTCCCGTTTTGGGCAGTTCAATTCGCGGGCGGCGCAGCATCGGGCCGCTGCGGAGCAAGGGGAAAGCATACCCGCAACATCGCTTGCCAACGGCCCGCCGTGTCCGCAAACCGTTCCCGCATAAGCCCTTGACGGAAGATACGGCAGAAAAACAGAAGAATGTTGACATGCCGCTCGCCCTTGCGTTATACTTTATTCGGTGAAAGTTGGCTTGCGGAGGAACGTTTTATGAGCGCAAGACGGGCTGGGGTAGCGGTGCTGCTGGCCTTGTTTGTGGCGCTTTCTCCGTTGCTGGGCGATATGCCCGCCACCGGCGCGCATAGCGCCGCGGACCGCACGACCATCGATCTGCCCGGCGCGCACCCTGCCGCCGACGCGGGCCGCGCGGAAACGCGCGCCGTGCTGCCGCTGCCCACCGCGCTCCCCTGCGCGCAGGATAGCGTCGAGACGCCCGAGACCCTGCTGATGACCGCCGCCTGCATCCGCCACCCCCAGCACAGCCGCTGGGTGGCTGTGTGTATGGATATGCCCCTGATCCCCCACAGTGCCGTGCAATGCTATATGGACCACCCCCACCACGCGCCGCCAAGCCACGCCTGATACCGTGCCGCACCTGTTTGCGACCGAAGGGGTAGGGCTGCCATACGCCGCGCCATGGGGCGGGGCGATGGGTGGCGCGTTTTGCGCGCGCGGCGAAAACCACGGAATCAATTCAACCTCGTTGTTGATTGAATCAAATAAACCAAGGGAGATGCCAACATGGAGAAACTCTGGCTCATCGTTTCGATCGTGGTATCTTTGGCCGCGTTTGCGGTCGCGGCGTATTTCTACGCCTGGGTCAAGAAGCTGCCCAGCGCGAATGAGAAGATCGACCAGATCGGCCTGCTCATCCGCAAGGGCGCTTTCACCTTCATCAAGCGCGAGTATAAGACGCTGCTGTACTTCTGCGGCGGCGCGGCGCTGCTGATCCTGCTGTTCCTGCCCAGCCCCATCTGGTCTGCCACCAACGTGTGGGAGAACATCGGCATGGTGCTGGCGTACCTGTTTGGCACGGCGCTCTCCGGCACGGCCGGCATCGTGGGCATCAGCATCGCGACCATCGCCAACGTCAAGTCCGCCTCTGCCGCTAAAGAGGGCATCGCGCCTTCGTTCATGGCCGGTTTCCGCGGCGGCGCTGTCATGGGCATGGCGGTCGTGGCCAGCTCGCTGCTGGGCGCTGCCGTCCTGTACCTGATCACGGGCGAGCACAGCATCATCATGGCGTTCAGCTTTGGCGCCAGCTCCCTGGCCCTGTTCGCGAAGGCGGGCGGCGGCATCTTTACCAAGACCGCCGATATCGCTGCCGATCTGGCCGGTAAGGTGGAGCTTGGCATCCCCGAGGACGACCCCCGCAATCCCGCCGTTATCGCCGATAACGTGGGCGACAACGTGGGCGACGTGGCCGGCATGGGCGCCGACTTGTTCGACAGCAACGTGGCCTCCATCGCGGCGGCGCTGGTCATCGGCTCTGCGCTCAACCGTGTGGACCTGGTGTTCTGCTTTGGCGCGCTGGGCCTGCTGGCCTCCATCGTGGGCGTGCTGCTCTCCCGCATCGGCAAGAACGGCGACCCGGGCCGCGCCCTCAACCGTGGCACGTATGTGACCTGCGGCATCTTCGCTGCGCTCACGCTGGCTGCCACCCTCATCTTCAAGTTCGACTTCGCGCTGTGGGGCGCTTCCATGCTGGGCATGGTGGCCGGTGTGGTCATCGGCATCACCAGCGAGTTCTTCACCGGCGATGACAAAAAGCCCGTGGCCATGGTGGCCAAGGCCTGCCAGAGCGGCCCCGCCTTTACCATCCTGTCCGGCTTCAGCTACGGCCTGTGGAGCGCCCTGCCCTCGATGGCCGGTATCGGCCTGGCGGCTGTGCTTTCCTTCCACCTGGCTGGCATGCTGGGTATCGCCGTGGCCGCGCTGGGCATGCTGTCCGTCGTGGGCATGATCATCAGCAACGACGCGTATGGCCCCATCGTGGATAATGCCCGCGGCCTGGCCGAAATGGGCAACCTGGGCGACGAAGTGCTGGAGATCACCGACAAGCTCGACTCCGCCGGCAACACCTCCAAGGCCATCACCAAGGGCTTCGCCATCGGCGCGGCCGGCCTGACCGTTATCGCCCTGCTCGGCGCGTTCATCGAGAACGTGAAGGCCGTGGGCGGCTCCGTGAACCTGAACCTGATGGATCCGCTGGTGTTCTTCGGCGTGCTGGTTGGCGCGGCTGTGCCCGCCATCTTCTCCGCCATGCTCATCCTGGGCGTTGACCGCAATGCGCAGGTGATGGTTGCCGAGATCCACCGCCAGTTCAAGGAGATCCCCGGCCTTGCCGAAGGCAAGGAAGGCGTGAGCCCCGAGTACGGCAAGTGCATCGATATCGCCGCCAAGGGCGCCATCCGCGAACTGATCCCCGCTGGCCTTGCGACCATCGTGATCACCTTCGTGGTGGGCCTGATCGGCGGCGTGAACGCCGTGGGCGGCTATCTGGCGGGCAACATCGTCAGCGGCCTGCTGCTGGCCCTGCTCATGAGCAACGCGGGCGGCCTGTGGGACAATGCCAAGAAGTTCATCGAGTCCGGCAACTTCGGTGGCAAGGGCAGCGACGCGCACAAGGCCGCCGTCATCGGCGACACCGTGGGCGACCCCTTCAAGGATACCGCCGGCCCCTCGATCAACACCCAGATCACTGTGGTGTCCCTCGTCTCCTCTCTGGCGGCCGGTCTGTTCGTGACCACGTCGCTCATCAAGTAAGCCTATGGAGCACAACACCAATCAAAACGCCGGGGAGAGCAAGCTCTCCCTCGGCGGGTTGCTCTTCAACATGCTCAAGGGTGCGCTCATCGGTACCGGCGCGATCCTGCCGGGCATCAGCGGCGGCGTGCTGTGCGTTGTGTTTGGTATTTACCAGCCGCTGATGGCGCTGCTCACGCACCCCTTCCGTGAGCTCAAGAAGCACGCCGTGTTCTTCGCGACGGTGCTGCTGGGCTTCGCCATTGGCGTGCTGGGCATTTCCAAGCTGCTCAAGCTGGTGCTGGACGTGGCGGAGGGCCCCGCGATGTGGCTGTTCATCGGCCTCATCCTGGGCACGATGCCCTCCCTCTGGCAGGAGAGCGGCAAGCAGGGGCGCAGCGCGGGCAACATCGTCGTGGGGCTTGTGGCCTTTGGCGCGTTGTTTGCGTTCCTGCTGTGGATCAAGGGCAGCGGGTCGTTCACCTTTACCCCCGGCATCTGGCTGTGGGCGGGGTGCGGTGCGCTGTGGGGGCTGGGGTTCATCGCCCCGGGCCTAAGCCCGTCGTCGATCTTCTTCTTCATGGGGGTCATGGGGCCCATGATGGATGGCATCTCGCGCCTTGACATGGGCGTGATCCTGCCCATGGGCGCGGGGCTGATCCTGTGCGCGCTGGCGCTGTCGCAGGCCATCGGCTGGCTGCTGAAGAACCGCTATGCAGGCTCCATGCACGCCATCATCGGCCTTGCGCTGGCTTCCACGGTCGCCATGCTGGCGGACGCGGAGCTGCACCTGTGGCCCGTTACGGTGGGCCAGGGACTGGTGTACGCGGCCTGCCTCGCGGTGGGTTTCGTGGTGGCCATGTGGATGGACCGCATGAACAAAAAGTTTGAGGAGAGCGGGCTGAAAAGCTGACGTTCCCTCCAAAGCAACAACCAAAGGCGGGTCTTGGGCATTTGCCCAAGACCCGCCTTTGCCGTGCGCCCGCTGTCAGGGGGCAGCCTTCGCGCTGCGGTAGATTTCCGCAAACGAGGCGTTGTGCTTTTCAAACATATCCACCAGCACGGGGTCGAAATGTGTGCCTTTTCCCTCCAGAATGATCGCCACACTGCGCTCATGGCTGTAGGGCTCCTTGTAGACGCGGTGGCTGCGCAGCGCGTCGTACACGTCGCACAGGGTCAAGATGCGCGCGGAAAGCGGGATATCCTCCCCCGCAAGGCCGTCCTGATAGCCGCTGCCATCCCACTTTTCGTGGTGGTAGCGGGCGATGTCCATGCCCATGCGCAGATAGGCGTTGCCGGGGTAGCTCTTGACCACGCTGGCGAGGGTGTTGTAGCCGATGGTCACGTGCGTTTTCATGATGGTGAACTCATCCGGCGTGAGGCGGCCGGGCTTGAGCAAAATGCCATCCGGTATGCCCACCTTGCCGATGTCGTGCAGGGGGCTAGCCATGGCGATATCGCGCACGAAGGCGTCGTCCACCTGCGCGGCGTAGGGGCCGCCCGCGTGCAGCGTTTGCGCCGCGAACTGGCAGTAGCGGGTCATGCGCTCGATATGCACGCCCGTATCGTCGTCGCGCGACTCGGCCAGCTTGACCAGCGCATAGATGGTCGCCAGCTGCGCGGAGAGGGTCTCCTTGACCTTCTCCTGCACGAGGGCTTCCAGATCGTCGTTATATTGCTTCAGCTTGAGTTCGTTCAGCGTATCCTTGGTCACATCCTGCAACGTGCCGTAGATCACGTTGGGCTCGCCACGCGCCGCGCCTGCTACATGCTTGGCGCGCAGCCATTTGATGCGCCCGTCCGGCATCAGTAGGCGGTAGAGCAGGTCGTGGGGCACCGTGCCCGCAAGAAGATCGCTGGACATTCGCGAAACGTAAACCAGGTCGTCAGGGTGAACACGGCTCATAAAAACGGCTACATCGGGCGGGGTGCCCTGCGGCAGTTCAATGATATCATACATCGTGTCCGACCAAAATATCGTGCCTGTGGGCAGATCGACTTGCCAATCGCCCAGCATGGCTACGCGCTCCGCATCGCGGCGCAGGCTGTCGACACGGCCAAGTTTGGCCACGGTCTCCTCCAGCGCGCGGCTGATATCGGCATAGCGCACCATCAGCTCGCCAAACAGCTGGGATTGGGTGCGGCTGTCCAGCCTGTCCGCAAACTGGTCAAGCATGAGCATCAAATGCTCATGGGAATAGCGGCCCTGCGACAGCAGCGCCGGTATGTCCGCGAGCAGGAGCGCTTGTTGTTTCATGGCTTATGCTCCTGAAAATAGTGGTCGATGCCCACATTTGGCAGCCTGCGCAGCTGGGCGATGGCGGCCTCCCGCGCCGTCTGGGTGTGCAGCACGCTGCCGTGCTGCGGGGCGATCAACGTGGGGCCTAGCCCCTCGACCTGATCCAGCGCATAATCCAGCGCCTTTTTGCTGGTCATGATGCGCTCGTGGAAGTTGATGACGCCCTTCATCTGGCAGCGTTTGCCGGTCCTGGGGCACACCTCCTGCACCTCGCAATCCGCACAGGGGTCGTCAAGCTCGGTAAAGAGCGTCCAGTGGTGGTCATAGCTGCCGAACAGGTCGCTGCTGAACAGCACGCCGGTTTTGGTATCGAACGTCATGAAGCTGCCGGGCGAGTGCGCATAGGGCGTGCGCACGAAGCGCAGCTCGCGTCCGCTGGCGAAGCGGTATGCCATGCCCAGCTGCTCGATGCACAGCTTGGGGGACTGTACCGAGTAGTAGTTGATGAAGATGTTGTTTTCGTAGTGGGAGATGATCTTGAGCTCGTCGCTCTGGATCAGTGCCTCCAGATGGGGGATGTTGCCGCACAGGTCCGGGTCGTAATGGTGGTAAATGAGGCGCTTGATCTGCTTGGGCCGGGTGCCGGTGCGCATCACCTTGAGCATCACGGTGCTGAAATCCTCACGGCTGCCGCCGTCCAGCAGCACGGCCTCGTCGCCGTCCACGACCAGATAGGGGTTGCAGTGCAACCCCACGTTGCGGTCCGCGAAGCCGACCCAGTAAACGCCCTCCGCGATCTCGATATACTCGTTGTAATCCAACGCATGACCATCCATGAGCAACCCTCTTTTCGAACACACCACCCGAGAAAGGCGGCCGCCATGCAGCGGGTTTTGGAATGAAAGTATCATACCATGGAATAAACGGGGATGCAACGATTGGAATCTTTCCTTGCGGGTTTGTAACCGAAAGACGCACGCAGCCGTAGGGCCGCACGCGCCGGAAAACGAGGTGGTCAAGGTCGATGCGACCGGCCGGCCCGGATGGCAGGCGTGCCGGCCGTTACGCCGCGCCCGAAACACGGCATGCGTTAAACCGAAACAGGGCGAACCAGCCATGCGAAGCTGCGCAGCGCGCCCTGAATAGCACCTGTTGTGTAACGTAAAATTGGATGCTCAATCTCTCCCACACGAAGGCGAAGCCCCCGTGCCCGCCCCGCCCTGCGGGGGGCGCTTGCACGAACAGGCGACGCCCGCCTTGGGTTCCGTGAGCCCGGATTCCGCCGCCTGCACCACGGGCTGGGACGGAGCTGCCCCGTCTGGCCCTGGCGACGCTTTCAAATCAGGATACGGCCCGCTGTTTGCCGGTGCTTCATCCGCAGTGGCCTGTGCCGCAGTGACCTGCTCGTCCCCTTTTAGCAAGTCGCGCGGGCCGAAACCCTTCATCTCGCGCTTGCTGTCGTACATGCGCTTGTCCGCGATGCGCACCAGATCGTAAAACCGGTCGCCCAGCGCAGGCTGGTACAGCGCGAAGCCCAGCGCGATGGACACGAGATGCTCCTGCCCCACGTTCTCCGCGTCGCACGCATCGGCGAGGCGCTCGGCGCAGGTTTCATACGTTTCATCGCACGCATCCCTGGTGATGAGGGCCACGAACTCGTCCCCGCCTACGCGGTAGCAGGTGCCCCGGTCGCCAAACGCCGCCTGTATGGCCCGCGACGCGCGCAGGATGAGTGCATCGCCCGCCTCGTGGCCGTATACGTCGTTGACGGGTTTCAGGTTGTTGATGTCCATCTGCACGATGCCCACGCAGCCATCCTTGCGGGCGAGCATCAGCTCCTGATCGCCCACCAGCGCCAGCCGGTTGGCCAGCCCCGTGAGGGCGTCGCGATAGGCAAGGCTGCGCATCACTTCGGCCTGGTCGGCCAGGCGCAGGCTCTCGCGCAGGCGCAGCCCGTACTGCACCGTGATCAGCAGCACCATCCAGAACAAGCCAAAGCGCGTGTTGCGAGCGTAGTCATACGTGCCGCGGTAGGTGCTTACCAAATCAAGCGCCACGGTAATACCCAGACACGCAAGCCCCAGCAGCAGGTAGAAGTAATCCTGATACTGCTTGACCAGCGTTGGCAACTGGCACATGAACAGCAAAAGCAGCACCGCCATGCACAGGCGCGTGAGCGGCAGCGTTTCCACAAAGGCCGCGATGCGCAGCTCCTCCAGCACAATGGCCAGCGCAAACAGCAAAAGCTCCACGATGGCGATGACAAGTTGAGCCGTCCTTACCCAGCGCGGCGCGGGTAGCGTGCGCAGGTACAGCGCAGCCATCGCCATCGCAAAGGGCAGCGTGGCATAAATAACGAACACCTGGAGCGGCGTATGGCCAAAGAGCAGCTCGGGCACCTGCGTTTGCATGGCGCACCACAGTCCCATCGAGATGCACAGCCCCGGCAGCGCGATGGGGATGCTGAGGCCCAGCGGGCGCATCAACAGTTGCCCACCCAGCAGATAGCTTAACCCGATCAGCAGGATGAGCGCGCTGATGATATAGCCGCTCAGCTTGACGCCGGCTACCTGTTTGATGAAATCGCCCCGCTGGCCCAGGTACACCGCCGTGATGTGGTTGGAGCCGTTGGGATAGAGGATGGTGCCGGAGATGGAGATGATCTGCCCCCCCTCCGCTGGCGGGATATAGACCATGTGCCACTCGTCGCCGATGGTCTCATGGCTGCGGGAGGGCACCGTCTGATAGATGGTGTTGCCATCCAGCGCCACGCGGATGTTCAGGTTTTCACTGCGGAAGATGAGCCGGTCGCCGATGGCCAGGATGGGTAGCGGCGCGCTGATGGTGTAGGTATCGCCCAACTCCTTGGGCTCGTCGATGGGCAGATCGGTAGGCGTACCCTCGTACTGCCAGCCAAGCATATAGCGCACGCTGGACCCCACCGGCACATCCGGCCTTGCCAGCAACGTGAAAAACAGGCCCAGCGCCACGAGGGTCGCTAGCACCGCCCACAGGTATCTGACCCGTTGCTCACGTCTGGTTTTGTCCACTTGCACGCACCTCCGCTCCATGGCAGGCATCAATCCGTGCGATATACCCTTATTATGGGGGGAAATGGGAAAGATGTCAAGAATGGCGTCGGCTCTGGGGCGTCGGCTCTGCCTCCTTTGGGAGGGGGACTCTGTCCCCCTCCCAACCGCCCCCTTGGTACGGGGCTGGGTGCGGAAGCCAAGTGGACTGTTATCTTTCTATTGTGCAGTGGTGGCGGGTGTATAGATGCTTGGCTACAAAGTGAAGTGTGAGGTGGGACGGTGCGGTCAACCTCACAACCGCCTCCTTGGTACGGGGCTGGGTGCGTAAGCCAAGTGGACAGACGTCTTGCTCTTATGCAAAAGTAGCGGGTGTTTAAATGCTAGGCTGCAAAGTGGGGGGTGAGGTGGGACAGTGCGGTCAACGGCTGTTGCATGAGGAGATGCAAGTCAGGGGGAGGCAAGCGGGAGCAATAAAAAGATGGAGCGAACGAAAAACAGGGCAGGGCTTTTGATCCCTGCCCTGTTGTGTTCTTTGGTTGCGCCTTAGATGAACAGGTTCACGTTGCTTTCCTCGGCGTCGCCGAGGTACGCGCCCACGCCGCCGAGCTCCACGCCGTCGATCAGCTCTTCGGGGTGGATGCCCATCACGTCCATGCTCATGGTGCAGGCCACCAGATGCACGCCCGCGGCCTTGGCTTTCTCGATCAGCACTTCCAGCGAGTCCACGTGCTTTTGCTTCATGATCATCTTCATCATGCCGGTGCCCATACCCGCCATGTTCATGCGCGAGAGCTTCAGCTTGCGCGTACCGCGCGGCAGCATCGCGCCGAACATCCGCTCCACAAGGCTCTTCTTCACCTTGACCTTCTCGGTGCGGCGCAGTGCGGTCAGGCCCCAGAAGGTGAAGAACATCGTGACCGGCCTGCCCATGGCGGCCGCGCCGTTTGCGATGATAAAGCTGGCCAGCACCTTGTCCAGGTTGCCGCTGAACACCACGATGGTCTTGCCCTGCGGCAGGGTTCCGGCAGCCTGCGCGGGCGCGGGCGTACCGCCCTTGCGCACCAGCGCCACATAGTCGTCGCCCTGCTTTTCGTTGGCCAGCAGCACGTTGCCCGTGCGGCGGCACCACGCGCCGATGTCGCGCGCAAAGCCCGGGTCGGAGGCGGAAACCTCCATCACCTCGCCTGCCTTCATGCCCTTCATGGTTTCAAAAACCTTCATGATGGGGCCGGGGCACTGCATGCCGCTGCAATCGATGCGCATGGAGGCCACGGGCTCGTCGTTGTCGGCGGTGTGGCCGCTGTCCGCGACGGGCGCTGCGGCGGAGGTGTCGGTCTCCACTTCGTCAAAATGCGTCGCCTGATAGAAGCGCGCGCCGCCCGGGTAGACGCTCACGCGGTCGAAACCGTGCTGGCGCAGGATGCGGGCCGCGTTATAGGCACGCACGCCGATGGCGCAGAACACCACGATTTCCTTGCTCTTGTCCAGTTCGGAGAGACGGTCGCGCAGCTGGCCCAGCGGGATGTGCTTGGCGCCGGGCACGCTGAAGGCCATCAGCTCCACTTCCTCGCGCACGTCCAAAAGCGTCGCGTCCGGCATGGCGACGGGCGCATCCCACGGGGCGAAGCGCACGAGGCCGGTCAGCACGTTCTGCGCGGAGAAGCCCAGCATGTTGACCGGGTCTTTGGCGGAGCTGTACGGCGGCGCGTAGGCCAGCTCCAGCTCCGTCAGCTCCTTGACGCCGCCGCCGAGGCGCTGGGTTACGGCGATGGTGTCGATGCGCTTGTCCACACCCTCGCGACCCACGATCTGCGCGCCGAACAGTTTCTTGCCGTCCATGGAGAACAGCAGCTTGAGCGTCATGGGGGTCGCGCCGGGGTAATAGCCCGCGTGCGCGTTCTGCGTGATGGTCACGCTTTCATAATCCGTGCCGCGCGTCATGCCACGCTTTTGCAGCGTGCGCTCGTTCAGGCCCACCGACGCGGCGGTCAGGTCGAACACACGCACCACCGACGTGCCCTGCGAGCCCTCGTAGGCCACGCTGCGGCCCGCGATATTATCCGCCGCGATGCGGCCCTGCTTGTTGGCGGGGCCCGCCAGCGGGATCATCGTCTCGCCGCCCAGCACCGCGTCCTTTACTTCCACCACGTCGCCCACGGCGTAGACGGCGGGGTCGCTGGTGCGCATGAACTTGTCCACAATGATGCCGCCGCGCGCGTTCATGGCAAGGCCCGCAGCCTTGGCCAGCTCACCGTTGGGCTTCACGCCGATGGCGAGGATCACTAGCCCGGTCTGGATGGCTTTGCCGCTCTTGAGTTTGACCGTCACGCCGCTGTCGTTGCCCTCAAAGGCGGCCACGCCGTCCTTGAGCAGCAGCGACACGCCGTTCTGGCGGATGTTCTCATGCAGGGGCTGCGCCATTTCAAAGTCGAGGGGGGCCATCACCTGGTCGAGCATCTCCACCAGCGTGACCTGCAGACCTGCGTGGCGAAGGTTCTCCGCCATCTCCAGCCCGATGAAGCCGCCGCCCACAACCACGGCGTTTTGCACATGGTTTTCGGCGATCAGTGTGCGCACGGCGTCCGCGTCTGGCACGGTCCACAAGCTCTGGATGCGCGGATGGTCGATGCCGGGGATGGGCGGGCGCACGGGCGACGAACCGGTCGAGATCACGAGGGTATCGTAAGGCTCCTCGTAGGTTTCGCCGGTCTCCACGCGCTTTACGGTAACGGTCTTTTTCTCGCGGTCGATGGACACGGCTTCGTTTTTCACGCGCACGTCCACGACAAATTTCTGCTTCATGGCCTCGGGGGTCTGAAGCAGCAGCGCGCTGCGGCTCTTGATGATATCGCCCACATGATAGGGCAGGCCGCAATTGGCGTAACTGATGTAGGGGCCGCGCTCCAGCAGCACGATCTCCGCGGTTTCATCCAGCCTGCGCAGGCGCGCCGCGCAGCTTGCGCCGCCCGCAACGCCGCCGATGATAAGGACTTTCTGGCTCATGGTGATGGTTCCTCCACGTTCGATTTGATAGAGATTCGGTGGGAAAAGTGTGGTTAGTGATGAAAGTAAAATCCCGCTCCGTGGCGGAGCGGGTCTTGCCGCACGCCCCTTGCGGGGCGTGGCGGCGAAAGGGAGCTGTCGCTACGGGGTGCTGTCGCTTACAGGTCGGTCTTCCACAGGCCGTGCAGGTTGCAGTACTCGTAGGCTTCCACCGCGCGGTCGCCATCCACCAGGGCGAACACGGCCTTGGGCTCGTCGCCGGGCTTGAGGCAGAAACGCTGGCCGCCCTTTTCCGTGTGCAGGTACACCCACTGGATGGAGTGCTCCTCCGTCATGGGATGGGGCACCGCGCCCACCTTCACGGTAACGATGTTGCCGTTGACTTCCACGACGGGCACGTGCTTCTCAAGGCTGGCGTCGGTGGTGCCGGGGATCAGCTCGGTCATGTGATCGCCACAGCAGGTCATGGGCGCGCCGGAGCTGTGGATCATGCCAACCAGATTACCGCAGTGCTTGCAAACGAAGAACTTGATCCCACACATAACGAATCCCTCCTGATTTTAGGTATTCCCGAGGTTTACCCCCGCCATGCGGCTCGCACCAGCGGCGCGCGGCGGGGAACGGTCGCTATCGAAATCAGTATACCGCGAATGTTCGGGTTTTGAAACAGGTTTTTCGCAAAAAGTGGGCTATGGGAAGGAAAAGAGGAAAGCGCGCGGCAGCGCGGCGCTCGAAAGCGTTTCTGCATAAGGGTTTCAGGCCCGCGCGCCGCGCGAAAAAAACAAAAAGGCGCGGGGGCTTGCCCCCGCGCCACACATGGCGCAACAGGATCAGGTCACCTTCACCTTGGCTACGCGGAAGGCCATGTCGTTGAAGAACATCGAGAACGAATACTCGCCCTTCTCAAACGTGCCGCCGTTGTCGTCCAGGCAGCGCTTGAGCGCGTCCGTCACGTCGAAGAACCAGCTGCAGATGGTCTTGCGGCTGATGTCGGTCATCTCCCAGGTGTCGTAGGTGGCATAGTATTTGCCGCTGGGCGTGGTCATCACCAGCATGGCGTCGATGGTGTAGGCGGGGAAGCTCTGCGCATACTGCCACTTGGCGTAGCAGTAGTAGGTGGTGGCATCCAGGCTGCTGGCCAGCGCCTTGGCGGTGATCTTCTTGACCGTGGTGGTCTTGGCGTCGTAGAGGCTCTCGCCCGGGCTCAGCTTGCCCGCGCTGCCGAAGTTGAGCATGCTGGGCACCGCGCCGTAGTCGTGGTACTTGTCGCCATAGCTTACGCCGTCTTTGAAGGGCTGGTCGTCGGCGAAGGCGGTCGTCAGGGAAAAGATGATGCAAACCAGGACGATGAGGGATAACAATTTTTTCATTTTTCAGACCCCCTTTTCCAATAGAATAGCACGGGGGCGGAAAAGCGTCAAGTCGTTTTGAATGCGCAGGCAGCTGGTTTACGCGGTTTGTGCGCGGCACGCGAAAGGGCGCGGCCAAGCGTGTACGGTGCAGGGCGCATGATGCACGGGCGGGGGGGTGCGGCGCAGACGCGCCGTGCCCGGCCTGCCCCGCGAATGTTGCATGGGCGCATGGCGCGCGACTGCGTGTGCCATGGCGCGAGCGGAACCGCCCGCAAAGCCCCGCCGCGCGGGGCGCGTGCTTCAAAGCGGGTGGGCAGGGCGGTCGCAAGCCGGTGCTTTCGCGGGTGGAAAGGCGCTACGCCCACTGCGAGAGCGAGGCGCGCATCCAGCCCTGCACGTCCATGCCGTAGGCTGCGCTCAGGTGCTCCGCGCAGAGGGCCTCGCCCGCAGGGCCGGAGGCCAGCGTGCGCCCGCCCGCCAGCAGCAGCGCATGCGTGCCGTACAAAAGCGCCAGCGACAGGTCGTGCACGACGGCCACCGCCGCGCGGCCCGGGGTTTTCAGCCAGTCGCGGATCAGGTCGAAAATCTGCTTCTGGTAGCTGAGGTCAAGGTGGTTGGTGGGCTCGTCCAGCAGCAGCACGCGCGGGTTTTGCGCAAACACCTGCGCCAGGAAAGCCCGCTGCAGCTCGCCGCCGGAGAGGGTAAGCGCGCTGTGCCCGCGCAGGGCTTCCATGCCGGTCACGGCCAGCGCGTCCTGCACGGCGGCCTCGTCCGCCTCTGTTTCGCCCGCGAAGGGGCCGGTATAGGCATAGCGGCCCAGCCGCACGATCTCCTCCACGGTAAAGGCATAGCTCATGTGGTGGCTCTGCGCCAGCGTGCCCAGCCACCTTGCGCGCTCGCGCGGGCGCAGGTGGCGCGCGTTTTGCCCGCCCAGGCGCACCTCGCCCGCGTAGGGCAGGCCCTGCGCCACGGCGGAAAGCAGCGTGGATTTGCCTGCGCCGTTTGGCCCTGCGACCATCAGCCACTCGCCCTCGCGCACGGTAAAGGAAGCGTTCTCCAGCGCCTCCTGCCCGCCGTAGCGCACGGTAAGGTTCGTTGCCTCAAGCATGGGCGCCCCCCTTTCGCGTGCGGCGGAAGATGAAGATGAACGCGACGGAGCCGATGAACGACGTGACCACGCCGATGGGCAGCTCAATGGGCCGCAGCAGCACGCGTGCGGCCAAATCGCAAAGCAGCAGGAAGATGGCCCCGCCGAACATGGACGCGGGCAAGAGCCGCCGGTGGTTGGGGCCCACCAAAAGCCGCGTCACGTGCGGCGTGACCAGCCCCACAAAGCCGATGGCTCCGCCGATGGACACGCACACACCGATGAGCGCCGATACGCACACCAGCACCGTAAACTTGACGCGCCGCACGTTCACGCCCACGCCGCGCGCGTTGGCCTCGCCCAGCGCAAAGGCGTTCAGCTCGCGGCTGTGCAGCAGCAGCGCCCCGCCGAACACCAGCAGCGCGCCCAAAAGCACCAGCACGTTCACATAATCGCTGCCCTGCAGGCTGCCCATGGTCCAAAACGTGATGCTGCGCACCTTCTCGCCCGCGAAGGTCACGATCAGGCTGATGATGCTGCTCACGAACATCGACCAGATCACGCCCACCAGGATGATGGTGTTGGTGGAGAGCGACCCGTCCAGCCTGTAGGCGAGGCTCAGGATGACCGTGAGCGACAGGAGGCCGAACGCCATGGCCATGAGCATGGTGCCTGCGAACGGCAGCGCGGGAAAGGTGACGCCAAAAGCGATGGCCACCACCGCGCCCAGCGATGCGCCGCTGGCCACGCCAAGGGTGGAGCCGTCCGCCAGCGCGTTGCGCAGCAGGCCCTGCATCGCGCCGCCGCACAGCGAAAGCGACGCGCCGGTCAGCGCCACGCACAGCACGCGCGGCAGCCGCACGGAAAGGATGATCGCGTCATACACGCCGCCCTCCGGCGGCCGGCCCAGCATCGCGCGCAGGATGATGCGCGCCGTTTGCAGCGGCGGCAGGTCCACGCTACCCACGCACACGCACAGCAGCATGGCGGCAAGGGTGGCGGCGGCGAAGGCCGCATATTCCAGGGGGCGGAAGCCCCCGCGGTTTGGTTTCATGGGCGCACCTCATCGGGTCAAGGTTGGGGAGCATGCAGGGGAACCTGCGCCTGCCGGGTACCGGTGCGGCGCGCCGCCCCCGCGCGTGAGCGGCGTACCGTGCAGCGCCCGTCAGGCGGCGGGCTTTTCGGCCAGCGACTGCTCGATAAAGTCGCTCATCAGCTTCGCGCCGTCCAGCAGGCGGGGGCCCGGGCGGCTCAGCTCGTTGCTGCTCAGGTTCAGGATCGCGCCGTTTTGCACGGCGGCCACGCCGCCCCAGCCCTCGCGGCCCGCGATCTCCTCCTCGGGGGTGGGGCCTTCGCCAAAGTACATGGCGATGGTCACGATATAGTCCGGGTCGCGCTGGATCACCTGCTCCTGCGATACCTCGGCCCAGCCGCTCACATCCGAAAAGATGTTGCTTAGGCCCAGCATGGTTGCCACCTCGTCCATAAACGTGCCCGCGCCGGCCGTCCACAGCCCGTACTGGAGGGGCGACACCTCAAAATACACGGTCTTGCCTGTGCCCGCGGCCTTGGCCGAAAGCGCGTCAAAGCCGCTCTTCATGCCGCCCGCCAGCGCGTCGGCCTCGGCGGTTTTGCCCACCACCGCGCCGATGAGCGCGATGGACTGATACACGCCCTCGATGGTCTTTGCTTCGCTCACCAGCACGCGGATGCCTGCCTGCTCCAGCTGATCCACCTGCGCTTCGCTCTGCGCCATGCTGGCCATCAGCACCACCTGCGGCTGCAGCGCGATGATCTGCTCAACATTCGTTTCCATGCCGCTCTGCACCGCGGGCACGTCCAGCACCTCGGCGGGCCAGTCGCAGTATTCCCCGCGGCCCACCAGTGTTTCGCCCGCGCCCAGCGCGTAGAGGATCTCGCAATCCGCGGGGGTCAGCGCCACCACGCGGATTGCGGGCGCGGCAAGGGTCACCTCGCGCCCCATCATGTCGGTCACGGCAACGCTTGCCGCCTCCGCCAGTCCGCAGCCGGCGGCAGGCGCCAGCAGTGCCAGCGCGAGGAAAGCCGAAAGGATCTTCCGTAAGGTCATGGATTGTCGCCCCTTTCCAAATACGCCGCATCGGGCACGCCAAAAAGGCCGGCCCCGACGGGGCCGACCATAAGACACGGGCCGCGCGGCCCATGCCCAATTTGCCTCCCCCAGGGGCGCTGCACGGACAGGTCTCCCGGCTTGGCATCATCCTACTGGGGCGCCTTCCCGCCTTTCGGCAGTGGCACAGTGCCCGTTCGTCCGCTTCACGGTTACTGGGATAGCTCGGAATTTTCATCCGCGATTCCCTCGGCGTTGCCGCCGGCGCTTTGGGCGCATCCGCGTGCTGATTCGGTTGTAGACACAGTATAGCGGGTCGGGGGACGGGTGTCAAATGGGGATTGCGATCACAGCAGCCAGTACAGCGTGCCGTCCTTCGTGCGGCCCATGTAGCCGTAGTCGATCAGGCTGCGGCGCAGGATGGCGTAATCTTCGTAGATGGCTTTGAGGATCTGGTTTACTTCCTTCTCGGTATACTGGCGGCCCGCCGCAAATTCTTGTACGACGCGGCTCAGGATCACGATCTGCTTTTTGGCCTTGGGCGGGAAGGCGCGCAGGCGCAGCGGGCTTTGGCTCTCGAACACCGATTTCATGATCTGCGCCTTTTCCTTTTCGGTGGTCACGTAGCGGTCGTCCACGCAGGTGGCGGTGTTGTGCACCGGCACGATGGCGCTGTCCGCGGCGGGCTTGCCGGTCAGGGCCAGCTCGTACAGCGCGAGGTAGAGCTTGGCCTGCTTGGCCTTCTCGCGGAAGGTGAACTTCTGGTGCCGCACGGTGCTGGCGGTGATGCCAAGGCGCTTGGCAATGTCCGCGTCCGGCACGTTTTGGGCGAACAGGCGCAAAAGCTCCGCCTGGTTGTCGGTAAGGGGGTTGTACTTCTTGTCCGCGGCCATCAGCACGGCAAGGCTGCCGCCGTGCGCCGCCTCCACATGCGCAGCCGCCGCATGCGCTGCGTCAAAAAACCGTTCGCCAATGGGAAAAACCTGCCCGCCTTCGTAGCGGCTGTCGCAGGTGTTGCACAGGTAGGCGTCCTTCTCGGCATCGAAGCGGTAGCCGTTTTTCAGCTCTTCCAGGGTCAGTTGGCCGTAATCCATGGGGTATCCCTCCTTGTAGTTCGAAGGGAGTATAACGCTGTTTGTTAAAAATGTCAACACAATAATAAAAAGTTTATGATATTGGCAAATTCGATATCACAACAAGGGCGATGAAGGAGCGGTATCCCTCTTGAAGGTGGCAAATAGTCGTAAACATATAGGCAACGCGTTTGCCAATTCGGTCAACGCGCCGGGCAACGGTCAAGCGCGAGCCCAGCCCATCGACGGGGACTCGATTGGACTGCTTCAGTTGTGCATTTGGCCGCGCCACGGCCCGATGTAGCTGCCCCACCTGTCCGTTTGCGCGCGCCATCGCCCGCGTCGCGCCTTGCGGGGCCTTTAGGGGTCATGATATAATCACGCCATGCTACACAACGCGCCGCCATACCGGAAAGGACGGTACGCATGAAGCGAAAAGCCCTCTTGATGGCGACCCTGACCACGCTGCTGTGGAGCGGCTCCTACATCCTCAACAAGCTGGCGTTTCAAGGTGGGGTTGGGCCGCTGACGCTCTCCGGCATGCGCTACACGCTGGCGGCGCTGCTGCTGCTTGCGCTGGGCCGCCTGCGCGGCAAACCCGCGCCGCAGGCCAAGCCGCTGCCCCTCCTGACCGTGGTGCTGCTGGGGCTTACGGGCTATGCCGCCGCGCAGGGCCTGCAATATGTGGGGCAGAGCTACCTGACCCCCACGCAGAGCTCGCTGTTTTTAAGCGTTGGCAACACCGCCATGGTGATGCTGGTGGATATGCTGTGGCTGCGCGAAAACCAGACGGGCCTGGACTTTGCAAAGCTGATATTGCTGGTGTCCGGCATCGCGCTGTACTACCTGCCGCAGGGCGCGGCGGGCTTCCCGCTGATGGGGCTGTTGTTCATGGCCGCGTCGTCGGTGGGGTATGCGGTGCAAATGACGCTTAACCGCCGCCTGCTGACCACGGGGCGCGCGCAGGCCCGTGCGCTGGTTGGGGGGGCCATGCTGGCCGGCGGGCTCACGCTGCTGGCCGCCGGGCTGCTCGCGGAGGGGTTGCCGCGACTGTCGCTGAACCTGCTGCTGATCCTGCTTTATTTAAGCGGCGTGAGCGGCGCGCTGGGCTTTTACCTGTGGACGGCCAGCCAGCAGCACCTGACAGCCTTTGAGAGCAGCGGCATCAACAACCTCATGCTGATCGAGATCGCGCTGATGGACATGATCTTCTTTGGCCGCACGTTCGGCGCGGTGCAGATCGCGGCCATCGCGGTGGTGTTCCTGTCCATCGTGTGGATACAGGCGGGCCGCGGCAAAGCGGCGGGCAAGCGCCCCTGACGGGGCGAGTCAATAACGGGATACGGCCGCAGGCCGTTCCACATACACCCAAACATGACGCGAAAGCGGGGAGGCACAACCATGAAACACAAGAAACTGCTGCTGCTGGGCCTGATGCTGGTACTGCTAATGGCGCTACTGACCGCCTGCGCGCCCGGCGACGGCGCAAACACCCCCGACCATCCGGCAGGCTTCTTCTCCGGCGTATGGCACGGGTGGATCGCGCCCGTCACGCTGGTGGTGAGCATCTTCAACCACAACATCAGCATCTACGAGGTCAACAACATCGGCTTCTGGTACAACTTCGGCTATTACATGGCCATCATCAGCGGGTTTGGCGGGCTGGCCTTGAGCCGCAAGAAGCGAAAGGATTGCGACAGGCACGAATAACGGCGCTGGCGCGCCTTTGGGGAAGGGCGTTCCCTTCGCCCCGTCAGTTTGATCGGCGCGCGGTGCGCTACCGCGCCCTGCGCTTGTCAAACTGCCCATTTTCGGGTCGCTCGCCGCTTCGCGGCGTTGCCCACTGGGCAAACGCTTCCCTACGATGCCAACCTTTTCCCCAGCCCGCACCTGCGGGCGCGGGACGGGGCTATGGCGCAATCACGGAAGCCCTCTTGGGCAATGCGAGCAGGAAAGATGCAAGGCGACCGTCGGCGGGGAATACCCGTCGGCGGTCGCCTTTGTCGATTGTTCAGTTAGGAGGGGGCGCGGGGCGCTGGGGCATGAGCGACGCGATGCTCCGACAAGGCTTTGCCTTGATGCCTATGCCCTGACGGTGGCGCGAGAGTGTTAGGTGCGCTCCACCGTGCCGGTGCACAGCACGTCCACGCCCGGCTTGATGCTGACCCATACGGGGGACATGGATTCTGCGCGGCGGATGGCCTCGTCCAGCTCGGCGGGCAGAAGATCCGGCGAGGCGACGGTGATGTGCAGCGCCAGCCGCTCCAGCGAAAGCGGCTGCTCACGCCGGTAGCCGGTGGCCTGCATGCGGTAGCTTTGCACGGTTTTGCCCATGCGGCGCAGCAGCACCACCACGGCGGTGCTCACGCAGCCTGCGCAGCTCATGGCCAGCAGCTCCAGCCCCAGCAGGCCTTCGCCGCTGCCCAGCGGGGGCACGTAGTCCATGGGTACCTTGATATCCGGCAGCGCTGCCGAAGCGCCTAGGAATTTGATCTTCTGATCGACCAGCTCCATATTGACCGTAATGGGTTCCATCTGTGCTGCCTCCACTGTGCTGTTTTGGGTGGGGTAGGGGTAGGCGCGCCGCGCCATGCGGTGCCCGGCATTGATGATAAGGCATGGACGGGCTGAATGCAAGTGATATTGTGAAATTTTTCTCATATTGGGAAGACAATGGATTTTTCACCTGCCCGCGCGGGTGGTATAATGCAACTGTGGGGGCGCGCCGCGGCGGGCTTCGGTCGGCAGGCGGGCCGCGACCCTCGCGGCAAGTACCGTAAGCGATAAGGAGATGTGCGATATGCGCAGCATACTCATCAAGGATACCACCCGCGAGCAGCGGGAGGAGATCATCAAAAGCGCGCTGAGCTGCGGTGGCGGCGGATGCGAGAACTGCTCCTCCTGCGGGCTGGGCGGCGGCAGTGTGGATACCATGTACCAACCCTACATCGACGGCGAGAAGGAGATCGCGGATATCAACGCCGAATACCGTTCCC
This sequence comes from uncultured Oscillospiraceae bacterium, assembly GCA_964584315.1. GTDB lineage: Bacteria > Bacillota > Clostridia > Christensenellales > Aristaeellaceae > CAXXOK01. The sequence continues at coordinate 19,095 of CAZOZO010000025.1, read as the reverse complement.
GCTACATCAACGGCTAGTGTGATTTCAAGCCGCGGGCGCATCGGTATGGCGGCGGCGTGCCGCGCCGGTTTTGGCGCAAAGGCTGGTGAAGACCAACTGCGCTTTTCCATTCACGTGCGCTGCCGGGTAATATCCGCGCGCCTCGACCCATGAACGGTTTGAATCGGCAGGAGGCAGGCCGCTATCGACCCCGCGCGCTGTGCGGGGTCGGTTGGCTTGCCGCCGCAGGGGAGGGTGAACCAATGCAGGCGCTTACCGCCGGGGAGATGCAGGCCGTGCTGAAACCCATCGAATCGCTGCTGCACAAATCCGAAAAGGCGATGGAGAAGCTGGCCGAGGGCACATGGCAGCACGCCATGCTGCGTGACAACGTGCGCGCACTGCGGCTGTCCCGCACGCTGCTGACGGGCGGCGCGGGGGCAGCGGAGGCGCTTGACCGCGCGGCGCTGACCCATGCGCAGGGCGCGCTGTTTGATATGTTGCGCCGCAGCGAACAGGCCCAGCAGAAGTTTGCGGAAGGCACCGCGCAGTTTACCCTGCAACGCAACCGCATCCACGCGCTGCGCGTGGCGGAAGGGCTGGTGGCGGAGGCGCTGGAGGCGAAAAGCTAGGGAAGCGCTGGCGCTGTCTCCACTACGCCCGCTCTGCCTCCTTCTGGGTGGGGACGCTGCCCCTGTCCCGGCAGTTTGATCGGCGCGCGGTGCGCTATCGCGCCGCACGCTTGTCAAACTTGCCAGATATGGTTCGCTCGCCGCTGCGCGGCGTTGTCCGCTGGGCAAACGCTTCCCTCCGATACCGACCCCCCCTTGGGACGGGTTGGGTGCGGGTGCCAAGAAGGATGGTATTGTTCGTTCGCTGAACAATGCTGGGCTTTCACAGACGAGATTTCGCGGCTCATCGCTGATACTTGGTATATCACACGAAGCGGCCCGCCAAGCTGGCGGGCCGCTATTTGTTTCAGGCAAGGCACCATCGCGGGCTGTGCCCGTTTTGTCGCGTCGCGATATTGTTTCACCGCGCGGCGGCAGAATCCGCAACGTGGCGCAACTTTCAGCCCTTTTCCCCGTCGCGGCGGAACTCCAGCAGGTCGCCGGGCTGGCAGTCCAGCACATCGCAGATGGCGTTGAGCGTTTGAAAGCGGATCGCGCTGATCTTGCCGGTCTTGATGCGCGAGAGGTTCACGTTTGCCACGCCCACCCGCTCGCTCAGGTCGTTTAAGGATATCTTCCGGTCCGCCATCACGCGGTCCAGTCGCAGGATGATCGCCATATGTTTCTCACCTCACAGGGTTTCGTCCACCTGGTTTTGCAGCTCGCCGCCGTATTCGAAGATCAGCGCGAAGGCGAAGATCGCAAAGGCGATCACCACGCCCACGATGGTGTTTTGGATGGCTACCACCAGCCCCAGCAGGATGGCCAGCGCCTTCATGGTTTTGGCCACGTCGGCGGTGAAGGGGCTTTCGCTTTGCTGGATGCGGGTGAACAGCCGCGTGACCAGCCGTAGCATCACCTGCGCGAGGATGAACGTGACCAGTTGGCCCGCGATGTTCAGCCGCAGGGCGGCAAGCTGGGCGGCCACGTCGCCCGCCAGGTCTACGCCCAGCAGCGCCTTGAGGGGCATGGTGGCGTATACTTCGGTGTTGCCGAAGGTCAGCAGGGGCTTGTCGCCCGGGAACCATGTGGAGATCAGCAGAAATACCGTGACTCCCAGCACGATATCCAGCAGGATGCGGGCAATTTTGGCAAGGATGAGGATCACGCTGCTCGTGCGTGCGATTTTCTGGGTCAGTTCACTCATGGGGCTTCCTCCTACTTTGTTTCACCTTGGGTACGGGGAGAGTATACAGCGGATGTTGACGCTTGTCAATAAGAATTTAACGATTATCGTAAAATATTATACGAGGAGTGTGAGACGCACATGCAATGAAGCGCGCAAAAAAACGCATCCCGCCTGGGGATGCGCGCAGGGCTCACGGTTGCAGGGCACAGGGCCGCATGGGGCGAATGGCGCAGGGGCCGGGGTTTCCGCATGCCTTATGCTGCGTGTAAGCGAGGGCGCAGCGGCGAGGGGCGGGCAAACCCGACGCGCAGGCAAACCTCAGGGCCATGCGCAGGGCGCGCATGCGCATCAGGCGCTGGTCTGGTTTTTGCCGTGGTGCTTCGCCTGATACAGGGCCAGATCGGCCCGGTGCAGCAGCACGGACAGGGTGCACTCTGCCGTGGGGCAGGTGGCCACGCCGATGCTGACCGTATAGCGGATGCGATGGTTCAAAAACGGCACGCTCCGCTCCGCGATGCGCTTGCGCAGCCGCTCCGCGAGGGCCAAGGCCACCGCGTTCTCCGCGGCGAGCACCACCACGAACTCGTCGCCGCCCAGGCGACCCAGATAGTGCCTTTCGCTCAGCACATCCCGCGCTGTTCCCACGAAATCGCGCAGGATCACATCGCCGCCGGAATGGCCGTATGTATCGTTGATGCTCTTGAAATCGTCCATGTCGATGATCATCGCGGAGAGCTGCGTTTCGCCCTCCGTATGCTTTTGCAGGTCGAGGAAAGCGTTTGAAAGGCCCTCGCGGTTGTAGCTGCCCGTGAGGGAGTCGATCTCCGCGCGCACCTTAAGTAGTGTGATGTCCGTGAGCACGATCACATAGCCCACCAGCTTGCCGCTGAATGCCTCCAGCGCGTGGCGGGCGAGGGAGATGTAGCGGTCACGCGCGGCGCTGGTGAGCTCCGCGGGCAGCGCGTCAATGGAAAACGCGCCCTCGCCCGCGTCGCCTTGGCCGGAGAGCAGCTCGCCGATGTCCGCGCCGGTCTGGAGGCGGCCCGCCTGCGCGACATCCGCCATCAGCTCGGCGGCGGGGCGGTTGAACTCGATCACCCGGCCGTTTTCATCCACGACGATGATGCCTTGGTCGATCACCTCGAACACCTTGTTGAACGCCGTGGGCGCCACGCCGATAAACCCGCCCCGCAGCACCGCGTAGCTCAAAAGCGCCACGCACGGCAGGTTCCACACCGGTATGGGGATGTTGATGCCCATCTCGCACAGCACCGTGGACTGGATGGCCGCCACCACAAAGGTCACCAGTATGCTGGTGATGATCAGCCACAGCGGCCGCCTGAGCCGGGGGGATACGGTGCGCGTGAACAGAACCAGGTTGGCCACGGCGATCAGTGGTATGCAGAAGTTGAACGCGACCAGCGCGGAGCCAAGGCGGGTGGAGCGCACGACCAGCGCGCGCCCAAGCACCGGGTCCGCCTGCAGGGCGACGCTCTCGCGCATGAGGTGGAGGTGCTGGTCCGTAAAGATCAGCAGCACGGAGACCACCTGAATGACGGTGATGGCGTAGGCAAACTTGCGCAGCTTGCGGTTGGCCGTATAGTCCATGCTGAAATACAGGGTGCTCAGCGGCGTAAAAAAAACGCCGATCTGCTGCAGGTTGCGCCCCCAAAGCATGCCCGTGAATCCGGCGGCGTTGATCTCCACCAGGTTGCCCACCACCCACACCATGAAAAACAGGATCATGGCCAGCAACGCAGGCATGGCGACGACGCGTATGTTGGCCGCCGTGCGTGTGCACAGGGCCACCAGCATAAAGCAAGAGGCGATCAGCAGGATGTTCTGTAGCAGCTGCACCGGCACCCCTCCAAACGACTTGCGCAGCATGGCGGATGCCGCTTGCGCCCGCAGAAACGCGCCACGGCGGGCATGCCGCGTGATAGGCGGCCCGATCCGTCGGGTGTGGCTGCATCTTCTGCTGGATGGAATTATAACCTTCTTCCGCAAATATTTCCAGTCCCCAAATGGAAATAAACCCGCGCTGAGGCAGCGCGGGCGGATGCACCGTTTCTTTTCGGCGGGCATGGGGAAAGCCGCGGACGATGGTCGCGCTCCATGATGGCCGCCGCTCCGGCAAGGCGGGGAGGCAGCAAGCGGGCATGGCAGGGGGTGCGCCCGCGCCGAAACCCGCCGCCTGCCGGAGGGGCAGCGTATGCGTTACGGCTTGATTTTGGCAAATATGCCGTTGAGTTTCTCGCTGTAATAGCCTTTGATCGTGTCCTCATAGTCGCCCAGCGGCCGAACGGGCACAAGATCCATCACTTCCGCGGCAGGCAGGCCGGAGAAGAACAGGGTGTTCACAGTCCCCTTCAGCATCTCGGCAATCACGCCGCCCGCTTCGGCTTCGTCCATGCCGTATGAAACGGCCAGCTCCTGAAGCTGCTTGAGCTGGAACCAGAAGTAGGTCGAACCCATGGCGCTGATGACGGCATACGCCTCGATTTTGGGCTCGGGCACAACGAAAGCCTTGCCCAAAACGCCCAGCAGTTCCAAGGCTTCCGTTTGCTTCGCCGCGGGCATGCCATCGGCAAAAGCAACGGGGTTGATGCCCTGATTGATGATGCCCGGGGCGCTGGGGTTGACGCGCGCGATGTTCACAAAGCCGTTGAGCGCGGCCTGAAGCTTGCCGATCGTGATTTTAGGCGCAAGGGAAACAAGGATCGTTTCCGGGCTCAGGAAGGGCTGGAGCTTTGCCAGCACATCCAGTACGACGGGCGGGTGCGTGGCGAGGAAAACGACATCGCAGCCCGCGAATGCGCTCAGGTCGTCCGTCGCCGCAATGGACGGGAATTGAGCCGTGAGCTTTGCCAGCACGTCGGGGTTTGGTTCGCTTACGATGATTTTTTCGAATGTTACCGATGCGTTGGCATATGCCTTCAGATAGATTTTCGTGATCCGTCCACCACCGACGAAGCCGATCCGCTTTGCACCCATCCTGATACATCCTTTCCTATGCGCCCTTCATGCCTGATCGTGTCAAGCAGATTGCGGGCACACTGACAGGATTATACAACCGCGCCGGCGCGCCTGTCAACACGGAAAAGGCCTGTATGGCACGCTTTGCCTGCATGATAGCGCAGGCGCCTCCGCGCGGCGCATGCCCGCGCACCGCGGCTGCGTGATCGCTTTAGCGCGCGAGCGCCCCGGCCAATGCCGGGGCGCTCGCGCGTGGGGGGATTGTTGATGCTGTTTGCCTACAGCAGGGCCCTGCGCCTGTAAACCCGCATCGCAAAGGCATACGCGACCACCAGGATACCGACGCACCACGCCAGCGCGACCCAGATGTCGCTCTCGACGGGCTGCCCCATCAGCAGCGAGCGGATCGCGTTGACGATGGCGGTCACCGGCTGGTTTTCCGCAAAGGCGCGCACAGGCCCCGGCATCGACCCGGTAGGCACGAAGGCCGAGCTGATGAAGGGCAGGTAGACCAGCGGCATGGCAAACGAGCTTGCCCCGTCCACCGTTTTGGCGGACAGCCCCGCGACCACGGCGATCCACGTCAGGGCCAGCGTGAACAGGGCAAGGATGCCCGCCACGGCCAGCCAGGCCGCCACCCCCGCCGGAGAGCGGAAGCCCATCAGCAGCGCCACCAGAATGATGAAGACCACCGAGAGGGCATTGGATACCAGCGATGTGAGCACATGGCCCCACAGCGCGGCCGAGCGCGAGATGGGCATGGAGTCGAACCGCTCGAAAATGCCGCGCTGCACATCCATGAACAGGCGGTATGCCGTATAGGCGACCCCGCTGGCGATGGCGATCAGCAAAATGCCGGGCAGCAGGTAGTTTACATAGTTGCCCGTGCCGGTCTGGATGGCGCCGCCAAACACGTAGACGAACATCAGCATCATGGCGATGGGCATGATGGCGACCTTGAGGATGGTATCCATGCTGCGGAAAACGTGGCGCATTGAGCGCCCGAGCATAACACCCATATCGCTGAAGTAGTGATTCCCGGTTGCCTGCATGTCAGACGGCCTCCTTCTTGCCGATGATGGACAGAAAAATCTCCTCCAGCGTAGGCTGCTTTTCGACATACTCTACCTTCGCGCGCGGGAACAGCGTTTTCAGCTCCGCGAGCGTGCCGCTTTTAATGATGCGGCCCTCGTGCAATATGGCGATGCGGTCCGCCAGCTGCTCTGCCTCCTCCAGATACTGCGTGGTCAGGAACACCGTCGTGCCGCCCGCCGCAAGTGCCTTGACGGTGTTCCATACCTCCAGACGGGCCTCGGGGTCCAGCCCCGTGGTCGGCTCGTCCAAAAAAATCAGCTCGGGGTCGCCCACCAGGCTCATGGCGATATCCAGCCGCCTGCGCATACCGCCCGAGTAGGTGGCCACCTTTCGGTCGGCAGCATCAGCCAGACCGAAGCGCGTGAGCAGGCCGTCCGCGAGCGGGCGGGGGTCCTTCATATGCCGCAGCCGGGCGATCATCACCAGGTTCTCGCGGCCGGTCAGGATCTCATCCACGGCGGCGAACTGCCCGGTCAGGCTGATCGACCGGCGCACGCGATCCGGCATGGAGACAACGTCAAAACCGTTGACGGCGGCGGTTCCGCCGTCCGGCTGGAGCAGCGTGGCCAGAATCTTGATGATGGTGGTTTTGCCCGCCCCGTTGGAGCCGAGCAGCGCGAAGATGCAGCCGCGCTCCACCTCAAGATCCACGCCTTGTAAAACGGGCAGCTGTCGGTAGGCCTTGGTGAGCCCCTTCACCGCAATGGCAGGTGCGTTCATTTGGCGCTCCCCTTTCCAAACCGTTTCTGAATGTCGCGGTTGAGCGCCTCGCGCCAGTCCTCGGTGTAGGTGCGGGCGCTGCGCAGCAGCTCGTCGCAGAAGGCGGCCACATCCTCGCCGGTGATGTCCAAAACGCGCTTGCCCTCTGCCGCGCCCGATTCGAACAGCTCGATCAGGTCGGCATGGATCTTCAGCATGTCATAGCCGGCGCCTGCCGCGAACATCCACATATGGCTCTGGATCTTCTTGAATACGTAGCGGTAATCCTCCGGCAGGGCGTTAACCCTTGCCATCTGCTGCCGGTACTCCCGCTTGCTGCGGATGATTTTGCGGATATTGAAATAGTTGTCGAAAAACTCACGCATTGGGTTGCGCCTCCTTCAGCTGCTCCATCCTGGACACGACGAAGCCCCACTTTTCCCAGAACTTCCGCAGTTCCTCGCGCCCTGCGTCGTTCAGGGCGAAAAACTTGCGCGGCGGCCCGATCTCGGACGCCTGCCGCGTGATCTCTACCAGCCGGTTTTTCTCCAGCCGCAGCAGGATCGTGTACACCGTGCCCTCCACCACGTCGGTAAACCCCAGGGCGTTCAGGGTGCGGGTGATCTCGTAGCCGTAGGTGTTTCCCCGGCTGATGATCTCCAGCACACAACCCTCCAGCACCCCTTTGAGCATCTCGGTCAGGTTCTCCATGCCCAGCCACCACCCCTAATCAGCAGTAACGATATGCAGTAACACTTACTACTGGTACATAGTAACAAATAGTAGCGCGGATGTCAACAGGTTTGGCAAAAAAGTTGTGAAGGGGCTGCGCAAGCCGCCCCGCCACCGGTTGAAACGATCAAACGGAGCGGGCAAAGCGGGTCGCCTGATGCCGATGCATCAACGGCGACGCAAACCCAAACGGATACCCGCCCGATGCGCATTGCGCCGCTGCGCATGGCCTTGCGGGGAAGGCCACCCCGCGACCGTCGAGGCGGCGGGTCCCGTTGATCGCAGCCTGCTTGCCTGCCTGTGGTATAATGGGATCAATCAAGGGCTGTCGCAAGCCGATGCTATCTGAATGATGAGGTAATCCGTGCGAAAGATCATGAAATGGGCGCCGGTCATCTACGCCGCCTACCTTCTGGCGGAGTCTGCCATCTGGATGATCCTGTTTGATCAAGGGTACAGCTTTACAATATCCAGCGAGCCCCTGTGGTTTGCGACCCGCATGATCATCGCGGGCGCTTTCACGGCCCTCTGCCTGTGCCAACGCAAAAGCACCGCGAAACCCGCCGTGTATATTGCGCAGCTGTTGCCGCTGGTTGCTCTGTTCCATATCATCCAAACAAGATCGGCGGAGACAGGCCCCGTAGCGCTGGCCATTATCCAAAGCCTTTTGTACTTTCTGTCGGCGTTTGTGATATCGCTGCTGTACGAAAACCCGCTGCCCCTGAAGATCATCAGCGGGGTGATCAACAGCCTCCTGCTGGCTGGGCTTTTGCTGCTTTGCTTCGCCATTGTCATCTTCGGCTCGATTGGGGAGAGCGAGGTCATCCGTCGGGTCGCATCGCCGGATCAAACGCGTGAGGCAGTCCTCCTCAGCTACGATGAAGGCGCGATGGGCGGCAGCACCCTCGTCAATGTGCGGGACAACACGGCCACGATCGATCTGGGCCTTGTTCGGTGGGAGAAGTGGAAAGGGCTCTATGATGGCCAGTGGGGAGAATTTGATGCGATCAACCTTGCATGGAAGGACGACCACACCCTCCTGATCGATCAGGAGGCGTACCCGGTCGATTGAATCCAGACAGGCCGCGCCCCAAAGGGCGGCCATCCGGCTGGAACGGTTCCATGCGCCGGGCGCGCGGCGGCGGTCGGCAGCGCAGGCGGCCTGCCGACGCGCCTGAAAACAGGATTTTGCACGGCAATAGAAAAACGCCTGCCCGAGGGCACGGCGTTTCTCGGCATCAAACCGATTCTGCGTCGGGCGGCGTTATGGGCGGCCAGTCCACATACCATGCTTTGCCGTTGAACGTATCCCACGAGACGACGGCTTTGTCAAAGGCCAACACCATATCGAAAACATCAAAATGCCCACTCAGGGTGACGGCTGCCACATACGCGTGGTCGTCGCCTTCGGGCACCTCGATCAGGCGCAAGCCGAAAATCCAGCAGTATTCGTTCACGGTTGCGGTCAGGTAGGATAGGTGTTCGGCTGGGGGAATCACCTGTTTATCGACGTGTTGGACCAGCGTGCCATCATAATCGTATGCGTCATACCCGCCGATTTCGAGGCTACGGATCGCAAAGCCCTCCCATGCGACGGTCGCCTCACCCAGGCACATATCGGTCGGGTGAGGGTTTTGCGAGTTGTCCGTGCTCACGTTCACATCCTTCGCGAACCATACCATGTCCCGCCCGGTCAGCTCCATGCGGAGGATGGTCGCGTCATGGAACGCGAAATGCTCCAGTTCGTTCACGGATCGATACAGCATGGCAATGACCTCCGCTTTTCCAAGGGATGTGATGACCGCTCCCCGAAGGCTGTCCGGATTCGACGATATCCCATTTTACCACAAATTGGATGGTTCGCAAGGCGTGGCGACATATTGGCGGCAGTCCGATACCTGCGGCGATGTCGAGGGCAGCCTCGATACCGAAAGACAAACCGCCCACCTCGCTTTGAGATGGGCGGCTTTTGCTGGCGGAGAGGGAGGGATTCGAACCCTCGTGTGGTTTCCCACAAACTGATTTCGAGTCAGCCCCGTTATGACCGCTTCGATACCTCTCCGTATGGGGGGTGTGACCAAGCGATAGTATACCAAAGCAGGCGCGCGTCGTCAAGCCGCGAATGCGCGAAAGCGCGGCATTTGCTAAGGGGCTGCCATGGCGCCCTGGCCCTTAATGCCACAGCGCATACTCCTGCGCCGCCTGCCGGTTCAGCAGCCGGATCGCCTCATCCACGGTGCTCTCCCCGCTGATTACGCCATCGACCGCGCCAAACGGGCTGTTATCGGAGCCGTAGGCCCAGTCCATGCTCATGTACATGCCGCCCAGAAGAAAGCGAAGGCGCGGAACGACTGCCTGATGGTAAAAATCGAAAACGGGCCGCGAAAGCAAGGGCGGGCTCTGCCGTAGCGCCTGCAGGCTTTGGGCAAGCGTAAGGCGCACGGCTTGCGCATTTTCGAGATTCGATGCCAACGCCTGCCGGTAGGCCGTTTCCGCTATCGCCTGCTGCGCCGCGGTCAACGGGGCGGGGATCGGCGCATATTCACAGGGCGAGAGATAGCAGGCATACACGGGGTCTACACAGCGTGCGGCAAACGCCATAAAGCGGAGCGCCTCCGCGGCGTTTGCGGCCCGCGCGTCGGCACACCACACATACATATCCGCAAAGGTTTTGCATTCCTGATCCTGCTCGAACGCGGGCGGCAGGAAGGGCACGCTGCCGTTGGGTAGGTCGTGCGCCCTAGTCCGTTCCACATAGAGCAGGCGGCTGTCATCCGCATCCGCCTGCGGCGCCGCGCCAAGGGCTGCAAGCGCCTTGAGCAATTTGCGAAACGGCGGCGTGTCAAAATCCAGCGGTGTGGTTTCACTCGCGTATTGGATGATGTATTGCTCCACCATCCAAAGACCCAAAACCTGATCCGGCGTAGCGGGCGTGCTATCCAGTCCGATGCCGTTTTGAGCGAGCATGAGCGACACCAGATTGTCCAGCGTTTTGGGGATGGCCCCGCGCCCCAGCTGAGTCAGGCAATCGTCATACGTTGCCCACATCCGCGGTTCCAGCAGGCCGGGCATCGCCATCAGTGCCTGCCCATCATAAACCGCATCCCGCACGCACGGATAGAAGGATCGGGCGGCCGTGCGCAGCGCCTCCGAGGCGGACAGATCCATCAGGCAGTTTGCCCGCGCGGCGCTTCGCGCCTCTTCAACGGGCACAAAATACACATCCGCCACGCCCGGCTTGCTTTGCAAAACATCGGGCAGCAGGGTGGCAGGGCCGTCCATCGGCGCTTCATCGCGTGTCGACGTCAGCGCCGCGACCCGCTCGACGCGGATATCGGGGTTCGCCATCGCAAAACCCCGCAGCAGGGATTCGCTTGCGCGCAGGCCGGGGTCGATGGCAAGCCTGTGCCCGGGCTTCAGGCTTGCGTTGACGACGCTGATGCCCTCCGTGGGGCTGACCACCGCCAGCATGCCGCCGGGCAATTCGATCCATTGGGTGATGCTTTCAAATGGCGGCGTGCAGACGGGCCGCATCGTTTCGGCTTCCCACAGGCCACCGTTTTGCAAAAGGTAGCGCGGCGTTTCACCGGCAAGCGGCGCTGCTGCGTCTTGAAGCGACTGCATCATAGCCTTCACATCGGTGGAAAGCACGTCCTGCACCGCCACCAGCGTTATGGCGACGTCGCCCATCGACCAGTGGTACAGGCGCAAAGGGGCCGGTTCCGCCACAAAGTAGATGCCCGCGTCGCCGTCGAAGCATGCCTGGACGATCCGCGAAGGGCAGAGCCCCGGCGAAAGCCCTGTTGGGGTGGTGGAACGGTTGTCCAACACGATCGCAGCCTGACCGTGATCACCGGTATAGACGGCAGGGGCCATCGGCACCTGCGCCGCGCAGGCGAGCGGGGTCACCAGCGAAAGCAAGGCAAGGGTAACCAGCAGAAAGCCCTTTTGATATTGGTTCATATGCCTTGCCCTTTCCTGTCTGTGGTTTTGCATTCGACCCCTGGGTTCGCCCTCGGATGGCCTTAAGATGAACGGTATCTGATGCCAAAAGTTTGCCCGTCAGGAGCCCAGCGCATAGCGGCCTGCCAGCATATTCAACACCTGAAGCGGGAAACCCTCCATAGAGGCACCCTCGCCGTTACGCTTTGGCGCCGCATGGCGCAAACCGGCTCGGCGTGGGGCGGCAACTGTCGGCGCGCGACATGCGCTTAGTTCAGAAACGGAATGATATAGGCGGGCGTGCCGGTTACCATATGCCCCGTGTCGGGCAACAGACGCACCGTTGCTGCGGGTTGCAACTGCTGTAGCCGTTGGGCAGATGCCTGCGCATCGATAATGGCGTCCGCTTCGCCGTCGATAAACAAAACCGGCATGGAAAGGCGCAAAAGCTGGCTGTCCGAAAAGGTCGGCAGCTCCTGTATCGGGTCATAGCTTTCCAAAATCAGGTTCATGAACGCGCGTACCTCCGGCGGGATACCCGGTTCACCGATCGTATCCAAACCGTTGGATGCGACGCCGCCCGTCTGCCGCGCATGCTCTGCATCGAGCAGAAACTGCCTGCGGATCGGCGCAAGGCCCGCCGAGGCGATCAACACCAGCTTTGATACTTTTTCCGGAAATGCGGTTGCGAATTTGAGCGCCATCCAACCGCCCAGCGAATTGCCGACCAAATTGACTTTTGCAAGGCCCAGCGCAGCCAGCACATCGCCCAGCCAGCAGGCAAAGGCGTCGGTGTCCAGCGCGGGGCGGTACTCCTCGCTGTTGCCCGCTTCGCCGATGATATCGACGGCGTAGACCATATACATTTGGGAAAGCGCCATGATTTCGGGAAACCAAAACGCGCTGTTGCTGCAAGAGCCATGCAGCAGTATCACGGGCGGGTTTGCCTTTTGACCGTAGGCGAGCACAAACGTCCGGCCCAAAGCCGTGTCCACATACTGCCGCTCAAAGGGAAACTGCCGCAGGATCTGGTCATAGGCCGCCCGAAAACGGTCCCGAAGTTGCGTCGATTTAAACACGCTTTCCATATCGCTTCAACCTTTCTTGTCACTCGGTTGCGCCAGAGCGTCGATCGTATCCATCATCACGACCATAAAGCGCAAACGCCCCCAGAGTGTGATGCGGATCATGCGCTCACGCTCGATGTATTGCGTCTGCATGGACGATTCGCCGTATTCAGCCGGTTTGGTGTTCAGCGCGGCTGTCAGCGTGTTCATGATGCGGATGGCTTCCTCCTTGCCGCAAACCGTGATATCGACAACCGACGACGCGATGACGTTTCGCACGGGAGCGTTTTCGGTCAGGAAGGCGTCGTCCTTTTCCTGCTCGACGAACAGGCTCAAATCATGGCCCGCCACACGCCAGCTTTTGCCGATCTTGGTTGCATGTAGCTTGCCCTCCCGAATGTATCGCTGGACGGTCTTCGGATGGATGCTCAGCATGGTGGATATCTGTTCGACCGTATAGAACTCTTTCATAGGACAATGCTCCTTTGCTTGCTTGCAACGGAATTATAAGAAATAATAAGGAATATGTCAACAGGTTAATGAGGAATAATAAAGAATAGTTGGGAAGCTGGTCTGGTGCGGCGTTTCGGGCAACAGATGCTGTGCGACGACCCGTTGCGTGAATAGCTTCTGCGCAAAAACACTCGAAGCCGACGCCAGCTCTCTTTCCAGCAACACGAAACCGGCCAGGCAAAAGCCAAGCCAATACCCAGCGCGTCGCTATCCGCAGTTTGGCAGGGGCTCTGCCAGCCTATCTTCACAGGTTTCCGTGGGCTATGATGAGCCGATGCCGCCTGCCCGGCTGTATCAGCTTGATTGCGGCGCGAATGTCGGCGATACTTGCCGCACTGGTGGACATGAAACGCGCCCTTATGGTACACTGTGGCCATGACATTGGAGAAAAACCCGTCCAGCCTGAAAGCCGCATGCCGAACCAACCAGTCACGAAAGGGCGCTGTCTCCCGGCCCGGTTCAAGCGCGGTAAGGCACGCGCATCGCAGGCGTTCGCTTCCATCTGAATCCCCATGGGGAGGATGAACAGACAAACGACCGTTTTCATGATTTTGTGTTCGCGGCGCATTTTTTTCGTTCAAGCGCCGGAGCATAAGCTGTGGGTCATTCGTTGTAAGGATGTGGGTCTGATAGCACGGTCGGCCATCGGCCGCGTCCGGCTCAATGTAGTAAGCGCGGGGGGATCACACTTCGCGCAGGTAACGTAAAAAACCGTTCGTTTGATGGAGTACGATGCCAACACTATCCGTGATTGCGAAAGTTGGGAGGCCTATCCATGAAAAATAGACTGTTTGCCGTTCTGATGAGCGTCGTGATGCTGATTGCATCGCTTGGCATCCATATAACCGCTTTGTCCACCGGCACAGCCTCGTTGGGCAATCTGAGCAGCGCGGCATCGCCGGTGCCCGAATTGCCTGACGATCCGGTCATCCATTTCCCCGACCCGAACTTTGACGCGGCGGTACACAAGCTGATCGGCAAGCCGGAAGGGGATATCACGGCGGGCGACGTAGCGGATATCACCACCCTTGAGCTGGACTGGCTCTATGTTCCCGATTTGACAGGCCTCGAGTATTTTACCGCGCTGGAAACGCTCAACTGCTTTGGCAGCGGCCTGACACAGCTGGACGTGAGCCGGAACGGGATGCTCAAGCACCTGTCATGCGGTTCCAACACGTTCACCACGCTTGACCTGAGCCATAACCCCTTGCTGGAAACGCTTTGCTGCGGCGATAACATGGAACGGCTGGCGCTGGACGTGAGCCATAACCCCGCGCTGACGGAACTGGATTGCACAGTGAGCGGTTTGCGCACGCTGGACGTGAGCCATAACCCGCTGCTCAAGGTGCTTGCCTGCGGCGACAACCACCTGAGAAAGCTGGACGTGAGCCATAACCCGTTGCTGGAATCCCTCTACTGTGACCGAAACCGCCTTACCGCACTGGATGTGAGCCACAATGCCATGCTTACGGAGCTTGGATGCCGCCTTAACCGGCTGAAGGTGTTGGACGTGCGTCAAAACCCTATGCTAACTTGGCTGGACTGTAGTGAGAATCTGCTGCAAACACTGGACTTGACGGAAAACATGGCGTTGGAGCAGCTTTCCTGCTCCGATAACCGCCTGAAGGCGCTGGACACGAGCCATAATACGGCCCTGCAAATGCTTTTCTGCGAGAGCAATCAACTGGCGGCACTGGATATGCGGCAAAACCCCGCGCTGGAAAGGCTGTTCTGTAGCTTTAACCAATTGACGGCGCTGGACATAAGCCGGAATGGCAAGCTGGACACGCTTGACTGCGGCCGCAATGAATTGGCCGTGCTGGACGTGAGCCAAAATAGCGGGCTCACGTCGCTTTCCTGCGATTTCAACCGATTGACAGTGCTGGACGTGAGCCGGAATCCATCGCTTCAGGAACTGTTCTGCCGGAACAACCTTTTCCCCGGCCGATCCGCTATCACAGGGCTGGACGAAAGCAAGCTCAAGATATTTGTCTTCGATCCGCAAGAGGGCTTGTAATCTCCTGGCCCTGTGCCTGCCAATCGAAAAAGGGAGGCGCCTTTTGACTTGAAGCAACCGTTGAAATGGTTTTTGTCGCTCTATGGGCCTGTTGTGATGGCAGGGGTCGTCATTGCGATGGTCGCAGCATCCATGTGGTCGCTTTTTTCGCCGACTCTTCAAGGCTCGCCGACGTATGCGAGTTTCTTTGCCGCCGGTGAGACCCGGTTTTCCGAACATGTGGCGGGGCTGTATGCGTCCGGAAAGGTGCTGGACTTCTCAAGCGATTTTCCCGTGGCGTGGGATACTGTTTCTATCCACTACCTCCCACTGGATATCACATATCCGGCGAATGCGGAGATGCTCAAAAAGATACGTGGGCTCCACATTAATGATCTGGAGGGCGGAAGATCGCTGCTTGTGTTTTATCAGGGGGATACGGTGGTAGACACGGTGATCTATTTCATAAACGAGGTCGTTTTTTATGACAGTGACGGCGTTCAGATCGAGGCGCTGGCCTTGCCCCGGAGCAACACGCGCTTTCGCGTGCAGCAAACCGCGGACGGTGACGGTGATGTGCTGTATGAATGCCATCAGGTAAAGGATGCGGGCCTGTAAGGCGCGGTATCGGATTGTGAGCGGGGGGATGACGGGGGCAGGGCCTGCGCCTTCCACTCCGCAGGCTGCACCACCATCACATCAATACGCTGGCAACAGCGGTAAGGAGCGTGTCATAAGCATGTGGAACGAAATCAACAACCAAGATGATCTGAATGCTTTTTTGAACCGGTTGGGGTATTTTCATGACAGTTGCATCAAGGAGATCAAATACATAAGCGGTGCCTATGTGGAGGAAAACCTGTCAATGATGCCCATCAATCGCATCCGAACGGCGCGAGTCATTTTCCAAAGGCAATTCCGCGACCCTTCCGCGATCGAGATGGAATTTGGGGGGCTATATCAATTGAGCCTGTTCCCCCAGGATGAAATGAATACCTGTGAGATCACAGACGCAACGATGGTGTGGCATGGCGGCCGCATCTACTGGTGCGACTGCGGCGGGCTGTCCGTAGCGGATTTGGCCGACTATCAGGGAACCTTGATCTGTGCCGCAAGCGCAAGGTGGAGAACGGCAGACGAATATATGGGGCCGGAGGAAATCTACAGGGCGTTATAGAACCTTGCCGCTTATCTGGCAAACAGGAACCGACATGCGCTGGTCGGTGTTGCCGCGCGGTGGAAAGCCATATGCGGAAGCAACGAGTACGGGCGTGAGAAAAGAGGCCGCATGAAAAAAGCATTGCAGGTGTCATCGTATCTCGTGATCGCCCTCGTTTGCCTGGCGCCCGTCCTTTTTGTTGTTGCCCTGCACATCGAAGGCAGCTGGCCGCTGGCGGAAAACCATTTCCGCCGGGGCAAGGATACCGCCGCGTTCTGGAAGGACGGGCGCTATGAGATCGGTCGCTACCCCGGAATCAGGGAGGAACAAGGCGCCGATTCCACCGCCAGCTACTATGTACTGGAAAGCGGCGACCCCAGCGAGGGTGTGCTGCTGGAGGATGTGAGCGCATACCGCATCATGGGGGAGACGGCCTACCTGATCGCCGGCGATGGGCGCTACGGCATACTGGATCTCGCCGCCGAAGCCTTTACCGCCGTGGATACCCATTCGCAGTTGAGCGCGGCGGAGCAGGCCATTTTCGATCACACGGAGAGCTTTACCATGCTGCACGATGCGGATTGATCTGCTGCGAAGGTCGGCTCCGTATGCCCGACCGGATATCGGGTATCGTGAGCCGACGCGACTTACGCATGTGCCCGTCAACTTGATTCATAAACGGGGAGGTTCGGCTGATGAAAGCCGTGTATTCCGAACAGGATGTGCAGGAGCCCAACTATACCAGGCTGATCGAGTACGCCCTCGCCACCAGCGACGCGTTCATGCTGGTATACGTTTTTACCGGATGGCGTAGGCAGCTGTGCGCCAAAGCCAGGCGGATCAAATTGGCGCTTCGCCCCTACCGGCTCAAGCGAAGGTACGATTCGCAATGGCCCGCGACGGAGAGCATGGGGGACAACTACATGATCGAAGTGTACCGAAGCCGCCCGGAAGTTATGGATATCCTGCGGGAACCGGGCAGCCTGTATGCTTGGTTCCCCACCGTTTTCCCGCAGGACATCGCCTTTTTCCGCCAAAACCGGTGCTGGTTCTTTACCTGCGCGCATGAGCGATTCCTTTGGGCCTATTTCCAACCCCCCCAGGATGATGCCGCTA
Organism: uncultured Oscillospiraceae bacterium; assembly: GCA_964584315.1. Lineage (GTDB taxonomy): Bacteria > Bacillota > Clostridia > Christensenellales > Aristaeellaceae > CAXXOK01. The sequence continues at coordinate 2,021 of CAZOZO010000025.1, read as the reverse complement.
TCAGCCCCCTGCTGGGTGCGGTTGATATTGAAAAGTACAAGTCCATCGAGGAGCTGTACTACGAGGATTATCAAATCTAGCGCCGTTCAGGGCTTGGCTCTTCGTTGGCCATAACGGGCTGACAAGGTTGCAGCCGCGCGAGACAGGCAATGCCGATCTGTTTGCAAGGAGGGTTTCTATGGACAGTGCCGAAGTACAGCGTATCGAGTCAAAAATGCTTCAATATGCAAGGGAGTACACGGATGACCGCGCGTCGATGCGGGCGCGCGTGGACAGGCTGTCCGCTCGCACATGCTACGCGACCCGCGGCAAGAATATGGGTTTTCGAGGAATGTACTCGCCAAGTCTGGCATTGAAGTATCTCGTTGGCAATGCCACTCCGGGGAAGCTGCTCAAAAAGCAGCCGCCAAAGCTCAACGGTCATTATCTGTATGCATTTGATGAAAGGGATAGGATCATCTATGCAAAACAATACCCGGAATCCAATGAACCTGCTTGGGCAACCTTCGAGGAGTTCATTTTCTATCGTGGTGGTGAACAGATCTCGATTGTGTTCATAGGTCAAGCGCTAGTTCCCAGATATGTCACTTTGTGCGAGCACCAACAGGAGTTGCCCATTCTCTACGCTCAGCTTAGTCTTGATACGGAGATTGAGTTATTCTCATTGGAAATCGAACAATATGAATACGCACAACAAATCCTGTCAAAAATCCATTGGTGGCGTATCTGGAAAAAGGGCAGCAAATACGAGGGAGTGCGTGATGTTTCAAAGATTCGCTTCGATGAACAGGGGGGAGCGATCATAACGGATACTATTCAATCACCCATTTCTATCCCTGTGAGCAATCAGCCTTCGCAGATCAGGTAAACAAAACCTCGATTCTCTGGACTGCAACACACCCATGGGCAGGCGAACACTTTTGCCACCTCTATTCGCTCTACTAACAACCCAAAACGCGACAGGGGAAGAGACATCCGTCTCTTCCCCTGTCGCGTCGTCTCCCCTGCATCGCGCAAAGCGGCATCACGCCCATGCCCATGGCATGGGCTGCCTCCGTCTCGCACGCGCACGCATCAATCGGCACGCATCGCCCGTTTCCTTCAACAGCAAGAGGCGCAGCCCCGCCTAGCGCACCTGCTCGCCCACGGCGGCCAGCACGGCGTGCGTCGCGGCGGCTTCGTCCGCCCCGTCCGCCACCAGCGTGGCGCGGCCGCCCGGCAGCTTTGCCTGCGAAAGCAAGCCCAGCATGCTTTTCATGTTCAGCACCAGGCCTTCGCACTCCAGCGTCAGGCGGCTCTCGTATTTGCCCGCGGCGGCAGCCAGCCGCGCGGCGGTGGTGCGCGTAAAGGGCATGATGGGTTGCAGATCCAGTTCGGTGCGGATCATCGGGGCATACCTCCCTATGGTCTATCGGTGCGCCCACCGACGCGGATGCGTGCGGGGGCAGTGTGGCTGGGGTCAGGTTTTGGGGGCGCTTTCCGCGGGCAGCTCCTCGCGCATGAACTGCGTGAGCCTGCGCATGCGGTGGTTCACGCCGCTCTTGCCCACGGGGGGCGTGAGCGTCTGCCCCAGCTCCTCCAGGCTCAGGTCCGGGTGCTGGGCGCGGGCGCGGGCGATCTCCTGAAGCGCGGGGGGCAGCGATGCGAAGCGGTCGCCCTCCATCAGGCGGGCGATCAGCGCAAGCTGCTTCTGGCTTGCGTCCATCTGCTTTTGCAGGTTGGCGTTATCGCAGTTCATGGCGCGGTTCACGGTGCCCAGCACCTGCCGCTGCACGCGGATGGATTCCAGCGTGGTCACGGCCTGATGCGCGCCCGCGGCGGTCAGCACCGTGGCGATATGGTCGCTCTGCTTTACGTACAGGCTGATGACCCCGCGACGCTGGGTCTGCTTGACGGGCACGCCAAGGCTTTGCAGGCACTTGGCGATGGACAGGCGCAGCGTATCGTCCCGCGCGGTAAACTCCAAATGGTAGCTCTGCTCCGGGTTGGAAAGCGTGCCGCAGCCCAGCAGCGCCCCGCGC